>CAYZHE010000004.1:0-125367 GCA_964478285.1 uncultured Burkholderiaceae bacterium | reverse complement strand
AAATGGTCAAGCCAGCCGAGAAGATCGACTCCATTCGAATCAATCAGCTGGGCGGGTTTGGGCCTTCAAGCGACGGTAGTTCGCACAAAGCTCCAGTGAACCAAGCCCTAGACGCAATCATGGGCATGGCGGTTCAGTTGCCCGCGCTTCGCAAGCTGGGGGACGAAATTGGCGTTAATTTCAATGATGGCCTGTCATCACTGGGCGGTGATAACAAAAAGTAAGCGCTGAGTCGCTTACTTCGCCCCTGGCGTTGTTTCGAACTGCTGCCAACCCCGAAAACCATCGCACGGATGATTTCCGATTGGCGAGGCGAATCGGACAGTGTGGAGTCATCACGCACGCTACCTAACACGGTAGAGTTGACAGCCAACCCAGCAGATAAGTGACTGAGAGACATCAGTGGCTTCTGCAACCGGACTGTCTGTTGTCAAACGCGGTACAGTGGACGTGTACCGAAACATGTACTGTTTTGTGTACTGTTTTCTGGAGGCGACTATGCATAAGTTATTGATTTGAAAAAATTTTTACAGAAAGTAAGAACAGTCCCGTCCACTCCGCCATTAACGAAACCAGTCGAAAGGCTGGTTTTTTTGTCAATTTTCATAAATTTGTGATGGTGGTTCGCTAACATGCAGTGAAAGCCGTTCACAGAGTCGTATCCCTCCGGTATGAAGAGGCGAGAGTGACTTGCCTCCCCTAGTCGGTTTTGCCTCGTGGGTATGAATCAGTGCGAGGTCAATTTTGGCGAAGGTGGCTTTTTCTCGATGAAATCAAAAGGGCGCCCATGAGTGATTTGCGAGCTTGGTCATGATCTGGCGATTCGCTTCGACAGGACTCATCCTGTTGGTCTTTTCGGCGTTCATGCCGCTTCCGCTGACCGGTAATGGCGTGGCCGTCACAGCTTTGTGGTGGTTGGTCGGAATGCCCGTGGTGAATCTGGTGATCACGTGGCGTGGCTGGGCACATCGTTCATGGATCGTTGGCCTGATTTGTTTGATGTTTGCCATTGATCTTGGCATTCAGCTGGTGTTGAGGGGCTTTTTTGGCTCACTGCCCCAACCCTACGCCATCGCAGAGGCCCTGGCCAACACCAATGCTGCAGAGGCTCTTAACTTCGTTCAAAATCAAGCGCATTCGCTGACACTCGCCTTGGTGGGAGGCTTGGTTTTTTGGGTCATTGGGTGGGTAGAAATCCAATTACAGAACGGGCGAAGGCAGCCCCAGTTTGCGAGGGTCGGGCGTTGGACGCCGCATGTATTTGCGAGCCACCCAAAGTGGCGTCTGTCGCTCAGGGTGCTGTTGGTCGTATTCTTCATTGCGCTGCATTTCAATCCGACCATGATGCGGGGTCATCCGCTGCTTCGTTTGCCGGTGCTCTATGAGCGATACGTCGAGGCCAGAGACGCCATCTCCAGAATGTCTGAGGAGCGCCAATCATTTGGCTCGGCGTTGAGGCAGCAGTTGAGCGATGCTGACAGGGCGGCCAGTCACACAGCTTTGGAACAAGCGCCGATCAAAATCCTGGTGATAGGGGAGAGCAGTAATCGCGATAACTGGTCGCTGTACGGCTACAGCAGAGACACGACGAGGCCATTGGATCAATTGGTTGTGCAGAATCCCAAGCGCTTTGCGATTGTCCGTAATGCTTTCTCCACACACGCATTTACCGCACCGTCTTTGACAGATGCCTTCGTGTTGCCTTCTGCGGGCAAGTCCAAGGGGTATGGCATTGGAGGGCCTGATGTGTTTCAAGTGGCGCAACATTTGGGTTATGCCGTCACATGGATATCCAACCAGCCCAAGGGAGACGGTTGGATGGCAGCCCTGGCGAATGGCGCAGATCAGCGTATTTTTTTGAATAACGGCAATTGGCGAGATAGCTCAGCGCAAGACACGGGCCTGCTTACTTCCATCAGTCAGGCACTCGATGCCCCCAGCGACAAGGCGACCTTGATCGTGGTTCATGTGCTTGGTCAGCACTTTCATTATGACCAGCGCTGTCCGCCCAATCAGCAAAGATATGCTGAGGTGAAAGATGCAGTGACCGAATCGTTGCAGGTCCAAGGCCGAAAAGATTGGGTGATTGAGCAGCGCAATGCTTACGACTCAGCCGTTTACTGCGGCGCACATTTTTTGGCTGATCTGTTGGCAATGGCAGATCGGGCTGCGATGTCTGCGCGCAGGCCCATCGATCTGTTGTATTTCTCAGACCATGGACAAGAAGTCGGTCACAACGATGATGTGGCAAGTCACTCCAGTCGATATCAAAGCGGCTACAAAATTCCTGTATTCAAGTGGAGCCACCGACCCCTCAAGAGCGACACTCCATCTGAGTTTGATCAGTATTTCCAGATGACACAAATGCCGTCGACAATTCTTGGGTTTTTGGAGGTCAAGCCTGCTCAGTTTTATCGGCAAAGGGACGATGTGTTTGCGTCAGGGTTTCAATCCGTATCGCCCACCGTCTCCGAAGCGAAGGGCTTGAAGGGAGACTGATTTTCTTTTAACGGTGCCACTCCAAGAGCACTCAATGGACGTGAGTGCGCCGGATTTGTTGCCCATAGATGTAGACTTGATTTATGAAAAAAGTGACCAAATGTTTGTTTCCGGCGGCCGGATATGGCACCCGCTTTCTCCCAGCGACCAAGGCCATGCCCAAGGAGATGATGCCGATCGTGAATAAGCCACTGATCGAGCACGGTGTAGAAGAGGCCTATCAAGCTGGTATCACAGAGATGGCGTTTGTGACCGGTCGAGGCAAAAGGGCCTTGGAAGATCACTTTGATATCAGTTATGAACTGGAGCACCAGATCAAGGGCACCAGCAAAGAGCAGTATTTAGATGCGACGCGCAGCCTGATCGATGCCTGTACTTTCACCTATACGCGACAAGTCGAAATGCGGGGCTTAGGCCATGCCATTTTGACCGGTGAAGTTCTGGTTGGTTATGAGCCCTTTGCTGTCGTCTTGGCGGATGATTTTTGCTTGAATATCACTGGCGATGGTGTCTTGACGCAAATGGTCCAATTGTTCGAAAAACACCAGTGTTCGATTGTTGCCATAGAGGAGGTGCCCGCCGACCAGACCCATCGATATGGGGTCGTTGCTGGGGATGAAATTTCCCCGGGCTTGATTCGCTTGAATCAGATGGTCGAAAAGCCATTGCCGGCTGATGCACCCTCTAATTTGGCGATCATTGGCCGATACATTTTGACACCCGATATTTTCAATATCCTCCGGTCCACTGCCCCCGGGGCGGGCGGTGAAGTTCAGATCACCGATGCGTTGATGCAGCAAGCCAAGGAGGGCCGGGTTTTAGGATACAAGTTTTCGGGTCAGCGGTTTGATTGTGGGAGCCCAGCGGGGTATGTCAAAGCCATCAACTATTGTTTCGAGCATTTTGACTACTGAGCAAGCCTTTAGAGGAAGTGCAGTACATCTCATTCAAGTGAGTTTTTTTGCATCGGCTGCCACAGGCCAGTCGCCAAGGTAATGCCCAGAATGATGGCGCTTGCACTACCGATGGTGGCAGGGCCTAGGGATTCGTTCAATAGCATCAAACCGTAAACTGCAGCGAACAACGGAATCGCGAAGGTGACTGTCAAAGCGCGCGCAGGACCTGCCAAGGCGATGATGCGATAGAACAGCAAATAGGCGATCCCCGAGCATACGATTCCCAGCATAAACATCGCCCCCCAAGTGCTCGGCGCGGGTACATGGTCGGGCCATGCCCAAGGGATTACTGGAGCAATCACCACGGTACCTCCGAGCTGCGACGCTGTCGCTTGCACCATTGATGGCACATTTTTCAAGTATTTCTTTGAATAGGATGCGGCGAATCCATAGCTGGCAGGTGCCAATAGGCAGATCAAAGTGCCAAGCAAATCAGATTGACCATGCTCCTTGCCGTGGGTCTGACTCAGAATCAGGGCGCACACGCCAACAAAGCCGAGAAAAAGACCTGCTACGCGGTTTCTATCCAGTTGATCGGACAGCCAAAGCCACGCGATGACAGCGCCAAACAATGGCGTTGTCGCGTTGATGATGGAGGCCGTCGTCGTGGTAACCAGCTGCAGCGCGTAGCCGTAAGCAAAAAAAGGCAGGACGGCAGTGAAAACGCCCAGAAACAAAGCGTGGCGCCAGATGCCTAGCAGCAAACGGGCATGGCCTTTGGCGAGTAACAAAGGGAGTAGAAATAGCGTCGCGATACCAACTCTGGCGAACGTCGCCACCGTCGGCCCTAAATCTTGAGAGACGGTTTGCGTGAACATAAAAGATGAGCCCCAAATGGCACTGAGCGCCACAAAGTCCCAGTGCCAGTTGGCGTCTGTGCGATTGAGAAGCCGTTTGGGCATATGGATTCCGGTCGGTGAATGGGATCGTTTGGTCAGGCACGCGGTGCGTACAATCCTTTTATTGTCGGTCTTTTCGACCGTTGTCCCTCAGGTACACGCCTTTGTCTGATCGATTTTTATGAACACACGTGTTTCAAATACCTGCTCAAGTCTCGTGGAATGGACGCTGAAGGCGAGCGCCACGAGTCGAGGTGCAGGTGTGCCTTGGACAGCTGCATGGCTGAGGCAATGCGCACACCGCATGTTCATTGAGCGGGCAGCACTGCGCTCGCGCTTGCCATTTGCAAGCGCTATTGGCGGTCGCGCATCCGTTATCACGGCGTTTGTGCGCACTTGAGGGCCGCGTGGTGCAGTCATTCAGATGGACCCTATCGGCTTACGGCTGGGTCACCCGTTGTTTGACTCCCTTCGTCCTGATGCGGGCTTGGTGGAATGGCCGCAAAAGCCCTCTGTACAGGTCTAACTTGCTGCAACGCGTGGGTTGGAGTTACCCCACGGAAAGTATTGGATCAAGCATCATTTGGCTCCACGCGGTGTCATTGGGTGAGACGCGCGCTGCTGCGACATTGATTCGGCGCCTCCAAGAGCAGTACCCTGAATCGCAGTTGTTGCTCACGCATTTCACCGCAACCGGAATGGCTGAGGGGGCCAAGTATTTGCGCAAGACGGACTTGCAGATTTGGGCGCCATGGGATTCGCCCGGAGTGGTTCGGCGGTTTTTGCGACGCTTTCGGCCAAGGGTGGCGCTGTTGATGGAAACTGAGGTTTGGCCCACTTGGATGCGCGAGATGAAGCGATTGGGTACGCCCGTGCTTCTCGTGAACGGTCGCTTGTCTGAGCGATCGATGCAAAAAGCACTGCGATTGAGTGCGATTTCTCGGCAAACTTTTGCTTCGTTTACCCGTGTGATGTCGCAGTCAATCGCAGATGGTGAGCGTTTCAAAGCGCTGGGCGTACCGTCGGTCTCAGTCACCGGTAACTTGAAGTTTGAAATGAATCGCAATGAGGCACTGCTCAATCGCGGTCGCGAGTGGAGGGGGAGGTTGAACAAGCCCGTCGTGATTTTCGCCAGTTCGCGCGCGGGTGAAGAGGCGATGTGGCTGAATGAATGGCGCCAACTCAAAAGCAGTGGATTGAGCGCACAAGCCCATTGGCTGCTGGTGCCTCGCCACCCTGAGCGATTTCAGGAGGTTCAGGCCCTGTTGTCTGCATCGGGGCTCACTGTATCGCTGCGCAGCAGCTGGGGTGAGCAGGGGCCCAGTGTCGAAGATCAGTCCGCTGATGTCTGGATTGGGGACAGCCTTGGCGAGATGCATCTGTATTTTGGGCTCTCGGATGCGGCGCTGATGGGAGGGAGTTTTGGGCCATATGGCAGTCAAAATTTCATCGAGGCAGTGGCTTGCGAATGTCCGGTCGTCGTGGGTCCCAGTACATACAACTTTGCGGATGCAGCACGCCTGCTTCAGGAAGCCGGGTGCTTCACGCAGGTTAACCATATGGAAGACGCGATGGCGGTGGCGCTGCGTTGGCTGCAGCAGCCCGCTGTTTTGGAAGCGTTGCGCGTGGCAGGGGCAGCAGAGGTGGGGCGGCAAAGCGGCGCGACACAACGCACTTTGAAACTGATCGCGCCTTATTTAGGCACAAGACATCCGGCGCTTGAACCATCGCGCTAGGCTAGTCTTGGGCGCATTTGTCTCACAGCAGCGCCATACAAGCCTCGCCGCTGGCCTTCAGCATAGGTTCCAAAATAAAAAACCCGGCCTTGGGCCGGGTGTTGCTGAGCGGCTGACGGCTTAGCGGTACAAGCCTTTGAGCGCTTCCAAATCTGTCTGGCTCAAAGTGCCAGATGCCTGACGCAGTTTGAGTTTCCCCAGGACCAAGTTGTACCGCGCCTTGGCCAAATCTGACTGGGTTTGAAACAACTGCGACTGGGCATTCAAAACGTCTGCATTGATTCTGACGCCGACCGTATAACCCGTTTGGTTGGCCTCGAGCGCGCTCTCGCTTGAGGCTACAGCGGCCTGGAGTGCCTTGACCTGTGCGTGCCCACTGAGTACACCAAAGTAGGCGGCGCGCACACCTTGAGCGACCGTGCGTTTGACTGCGTTTAGCTCGTCTTGTGCCTGCGCTGCATTGGCGACTGCTTCTTTTACTTGGTTTTGAACAGCGTAGCCTGCAAAGAGAGGCACCTTCATGGTGAGGCTCAGCTTGTTGATCGTGCAGCCCGAACCGCTTAGTTGCGAGCAAGTCGAATCAAATGGTTTGTTGTAGGCGTAGGTGGCTGAGACGGTGGGCAGGTGTCCAGCCTCAGCCTTCGTGACTCCAAGATCGGCCGATTGGCGACCGATTTGCGCCATTTTCACTGCAGGACTGTTGGTCAATGCCTCTCCAATCCATACCGTGATGTCGCTGGGCGTCAATGCAGGAAGCGCGGCCTCGGCTTTCAAGTCGTCCACTTTGACATCGGACTTGCCGACCAATTGATCGAGTGCCAACTGCTTCACTTTGACGTCGTTTTGGGCGGCAATTTCGTTCGCAACGATGCGGTCAAATTGCGCTTGGGCCTCGCGCGTGTCCGTGATGGTTGAGACGCCCACTTCAAAATTACGCTGTGCGCGCTCGAGTTGGACTTGAACGGCCTTCTTTGCCGCAGCCACGGTGTTCAGTTGTGCCTTGGCACCGAGCAGGTCGAAGTAGGCTTGGGCAACGCGCACGATCAAATCTTGCTCTGCCTGCGCATACTGAACTTTGGCCAGTTCAATTTTGAATTGAGCTTGCTGTGCCACTGTGCTCGATGACCGATCGAACAAACTTTGCGTCGCCTCAATGCCGAGAGATTTGCTGGTGGGTTGGGTGGCAGAGTCAAAACGCGACTTAGAGACCGTTGTGGCTAGACCCACGCTTGGACGCAAGGGCGCCTTGGCGGTGTCAGCTTGAGCTTCACTGATCAAAAGTTCCTTTTCCGCTGCAGCGAAGCTTGCATCAAAGGCGCGAGCCTGCGTCACTAGGTCAGCCAGCGTAGCTGCCTGAGCGCTGAATGACATCACAATCGACGCGGCGAGCACAGAGCGGCGCATTGTCGGGCCCAAAGACGTTGTGAACAGTGTCATGGTATGAAACCTTAAAGTGACGGTGATTAGTAGCGGGGAACAGTCGGGTCTACCAGTTGAGACCATGCATCGATTCCACCGACGATGTTGACGATGTTTGAAAAACCATTTTGCTCGAGGAACATCGCCACCTGCATACTCCGTCCACCATGGTGACACAGGCATGCAATTGGTTGATCTTTGGCCAACTCGCTCAAGCGCACTGGCACAGTCCCCATCGAAATGTGTACGAAACTGCAATTTGAAGGCGCCTTGATAGACGCCTGCTGGACCTCCCAAGCCTCTCGGACATCGAGGATCGTCGGCTGTGTACTTGGATCTTCGGCTTTGATGGCTTGCGCCCACTGGGCGACTTGGTTGGCTTGAATTTGTTGCATGGCAATGAGAGTTAAAAGACGAAGGCGGGAGCGTCCGCAAAATTCAAAAGGCGAGGCGCATTCATGTCCCAAAGGACTCGGCGGGGTTGTGACGTCGATGATGGGATGCCAAGCGTGGCCTGCATGATTGGTTCGCTGCCACAAATGCAAAGCAAACGCCCTTTAGGCGATAACAGCGAGAGCAGGTCTTCTGGAAACTCACCAACAGAACCGCTCAGCACGATCGCGTCATAAGGCCCATGGCCTGATGAAATGGTCGGGTTGGCGCCATCGCCAGTCACGACTACCACGTTGTTGATGCCCATGCTGGCGAGTCGCTGCTTGGCTGCGTCTGCAAGTTTAGGATCGATTTCCACCGTCACCACCTGCTTGGCGTGGCGCGCCAGCAGTGCGCTTGAATAACCAGATCCGGTACCGATCTCAAGCACGTTCTCTGAGCCAGAGAGTTCTAGGTCGTGCACGAGTTTGGCTTCCACCTTTGGGGACATCATGACTGCGCCGTCATTGTTCAATGGAATGTCGGTGTCGCTGTAGGCCAACCCCAACATGTGTTTGGGAACAAAGGCCTCTCGCGGCACGCTTGACAGTGATTCGAGCACCTCGGCGCGCAGCACATTCCAGGGGCGGACTTGCTGTTCGATCATGTTGAAGCGGGCGATTTCTGCAGACATTTGGATACTCCGGGGTGTATATTAACTCAACTTTCTACATTCTACTAGTGGGAGGGGTTTTTGCTTTCTTTGGCGGGGGACGCGCCAATGATCCTGCGCGCCCAATTGGCCAAATCGTCTAAGTAGCAGTAAACCACTGGCACCACCACCAATGTCAGGAGCGAGGAGGTGATGACTCCACCGATGACCGCCTGCCCCATCGGAGCGCGCTGCTCAGCGCCTTCGCTGAGAGCAAAAGCGAGTGGCACCATGCCGAAGACCATGGCTAAGGTGGTCATGAAAATGGGACGCAATCGGACTTTCGCAGCCAACAGCAATGCCTCTTCCCGATTCATTGTTGGACCCCCGTCAATGCCAGAACGCGCTCGAATGGCAAAGTCCACCAACAAAATGGCGTTCTTTGTCACCAATCCCATCAGCATGACGATGCCGATGATGCTAAAGATCGACAGCGAAGATTGGAAAATGAGCAGCGTGATCACGACGCCAATGAAAGTCAGAGGCAAAGAGCTCATGAGGGCGAGAGGCTGGAGAAAGCTCTTGAATTGGCTGGCCAAAATCATGTAGATGAAGATGATGGCGAGAGCCAGGGCCTGCACCGCGTAGACAAACGACTCTTTCATATTTTTCGTTGAGCCGCCGAACTCAAAAAAGTATCCAGGCGGGAGTGGGGTCGCGTCCATGATTTTTTGAATGTCGGCAGAAATTTCACCCATGCTGCGTCCGTAGCTGTTGGCGTCAAAAGACACTTGCCTTGTGAGGTGCTTGCGGTTGATTTGATTTGCACCAAGGCCGGGTTCTAACCGTGCGATTTCGCTTAACTTCACGCTCACAGGTGTGCCGTCAGGTTTGACACCTGCAATCAAAGGAAGTTCAGCTAACTGGGTCACGTCCTGGCGCCCATCAGATGGCAGGCGCACTTCAATACTGTAGGCCTCCCCATCCGAGGCTTGCCATGACCCTGCAGACTGCCCGGACACGTAGGTCCGAAGCGCCGCAGCGACAGCACTTGGATTGAGACCCAGCTCAGCGGCTCGCTCGGCGTTGACGTGCACATCCAGCGTCGGTTTGTTGGCCTTCAGGCTTGAATCGAGGTCAACAAGACCGGGGACTACTCTCAGCTGGGGCATGAGCTTGGCACTCAAACGCTCCAACTCTCCGAGGTCAGGACCTTGGAGCGAGAAAGCGATTTGCTTTTTGCCTTGGACAGGGTCCATCAGTCCAACGTGCGTCACGGTAATGCCGGCAACCGAGCGCAGGCGCTCCCTGAGCTTGGCCGACATCTCGTCAACGTTGCCGGAGCGCTTGTTTCGGTCGACCAATCGAACATAAACGCTGGCATAAATTTTCCCTTGAGCGACACCGGTATTGATGGTGGTTAGGGTGTATTCAACTTCCGGGAATTCGCGCACGATCTTTTCAACTTGTCTGGCGCGCTGTTCTGTGACCTCGATCGAGCTGCCTACAGGCGTGTAAAAGCTTATCCGGGTCTCAGAATAATCCGCTTTGGGTACGAATTCAGAGCCGAGCAAGGGCGTCAGCATGACAGCGCCCACGAGGGTAGATGCTGCGACTGCGAGCGTCATTAACTTGTGCCGAAGAGACCATGCTAGTAGGTCTTGATAGCCATTCGTGATGGACTGCTGCAGGCGATCAAAGGCGTGGGTGATGCGGCCTATAGTCTTGTTGTAGAGGGTGTCGGCCTTGAAGGGTTTGTTGTGGTCATCGATCGCCGGATCGTGCCAGATGCTCGAGAGCATGGGGTCGAGCGTGAAGCTCACGAACATGGAAATCAGCACTGCCGCCACCATCGTGATGCCAAATTGGTGGAAGAATTTCCCGATGATCCCGCCCATGAAACCGATCGGAAAGAACACAGCCACGATGGACATCGTCGTGGCAAACACGGCAAGACCAATTTCTTGTGTGCCATCCAAGGCCGCTTGGTAAGGACTCTTACCCATCTGAGCGTGCCGAACGATGTTTTCACGGACGACGATGGCATCGTCAATCAGCAAGCCGATACAAAGAGAGAGTGCCATCAGAGTCACCATATTGATGGTGAATCCGAAGATGTACATGAATAGGAATGTGCCAATCACCGCAATAGGCAGGGTCAGCCCCGTAATAACGGTGGATCGCCAAGAATTCAGAAACAAAAATACGATACCGATGGTCAGCAACGCGCCTTCAATCAGCGTACTTTGCACGTTTTTGACCGAGACCCTGATGGGCCTTGAAGTATCCCCAATGGGTTGCAGTCTCACGCCGCTGGGGGTGCTTTTCGCGATATCTTCGAGAGCAACATTCAAACCGTCGACCACGGCGATCGTGTTCTCATCCTGGGCTTTGCGCACCTCCAGCAGGAGTGTGCGTTGGCCGTTGTAGAGCGCAAGGCTTTCTGGCTCATTTGCGCCATCGCGCACGCTCGCTACTTGGTCCAAGTGAATCGGTGCACCTTGGCGCTGCGTGATGACGATGCGACCGAATTGACTGGCCCCCAGTTTGCTGGCCTTGACTTGGACCACTCGTTCGCGGGTGGCTGACTCCAGGGTGCCGACAGGCAAGTCTTTGGATTCGGCTTTGATGGCTGAAAGGACTTGTGTGGGAGTGATGCCCAGCGCATTCATTTGCTGGGGATTGAGCTCGATGTTGATGGTTCGCTCTGTGCCCGAGACCAACGTGACGGAACCGACTCCCCGGACATTTTCCAAGCGTTTGCTGAGCGATTGTTTAGCCCAGTCGGTGAGTGCAACGGGTGAGGGCGGACTCCCTCGTGTGGCGTCGGGTACCACGGCGAGATACCAAATCGGCTGACTCGCAGGGTCAAAACGCAGCACAGCCGGCTCTGTTGCATCTTCGGGCAAAAGGGGCTTGATAGCCGAGATTTTTTCTCGCACATCGTCTGCAGCCTTGCGACCTTCAACATTCAAGTTAAATTCAACCATCACAACAGAAGTGCCGTCATAGCTGCGTGAAGAGACAGAGTTGATCCCAGAAATTGAATTCACACCTTCTTCGACAATCCGAGTCACCTCAGACTCGACAATTTCTGGTGAAGCACCTGGATAGCCGGTTTGAACGACGACAACGGGAAAATCAACGTTGGGAAATTGGTCGACTTGCAATCGTTGATAGCCAAAGCTGCCCAACACCACAAAAGCCAGCATGACCATGGTCGCAAAGACCGGATTCTGTAACGAGACGCGGGTAAACCACATGGGATTTCCTTTATTGCGCCGCAGGGCTGTTGCTGATCACGCGGACTTGGGTTCCGCTGGCCATCGCACCAGCCGTGGCGCCCAGGACGGTCGAACCGGGCGCTAGTCCTTCGACCAAGGTATAGGGTTTGTCATCGACCAATCCCTCACCCAAAGCGCGTGCGGGGATGTGTTGGATCTGTCCGGCCTTCAGTACCTGTAGGTAGGGCTCCGGTTTCTCAGTCTGAATCGCTGTGCTGGCGACAGCCACACCGCTGATTTTCCCGATCTCTAAAAAGCCTTGAGCGAAGGCTCCAGCCCCGACATTGGGAACCTTATTCAGGCGCAGATAAATGGTTGCGCTGCGATTGCTGGCGTTGAGAGATGGGTTGATGCGCTCAACGGTAGCCTCGACTCTGTGCGGAACGCCTTCAATATCGAGTCGTGCGATCTGGCCTACTTTGATATGTGGGCGCTGCTTGGCAGGCGCTGTCGCTATGACTTCCAATTTGTCCATATTGACCAGCTCAACCAAATTGGCATTGACAGCCACTCGGTCACCTGCTCGCACCCAGACGTTGGCCACTTGACCGTCAAATGGCGCTTTGATCAATGCATCATCAAGCGCGTTTCGAGCAATGGATGCGCTGGCTTGCGCTGCCTTCGTGGCGGACTTTGTCGCCTCCCAATTGTCTTGCGATGTCTTTAGTGCAATCGGGGAGATGAACCCTTGTTTGGCAAGTGACTGGTTGCTCTCGAGTTGTCGCAAAGCGATTTGCTCTTGCGCTTGCGCGGCACGCACTTGTTGTTCTGCTTGTTCTGCACGCTGATGGAGGTCTGCATCATCCAATGCGCCCAGGACTTGCCCGGCATTGACTGTCTCACCTTCTTGAACGAGCCATTGTTTGACAGCAGCGGCGACCGGCGCTTTGATGGTGGCGCGCATCGGCGCCTCGACGCTGCCACTGACTGCGATGGTCTGGATCACTGTCTCGACCTGCGCGGTGAGAACATCGCTCGTCAAAAGATCAAACACCGGGGGGACCAGTTGTGCAGCAGCGGCCCGGGCTGCAGCCTCTTGTTTGACGGCGCGCTGCTTCAACGCTCGCGTGATACCAAGCCCTAAACCAGCGATGACGATGGCGATGGTGATCCATTTGATGAATTTCAAGAGACTTCTCCTGTCGGGTTTTGGAGGCCGTGCACGATGACATCGGCAATTTTTGAAATGAGTTGTTCAGGGGTTTGATTCGGTGAAAGCATCACGTTGCGCATCACTGGATCATGGTGCGTCATCGCCAACATCAGCAACGGAGCCATTGCAAGTGCCTTGACCGCTTCGAGCTCTACATTTCTGAACTCGTTTCGGGAGACTGCGCGCTCTAAGACTGCCTGCAAAATGTCGCGCCCTGGTTTGATGACTGTTGCTTCGTAGTGCTCCGCCAAGTCGGGAAACTGTTTGGCTTCTTGCAAAAAAATTCGACTGATGGCCGCCGCTGGGGTGCTTCCGGTGTCCCGCCACCACTGCAGCATGAGCTGTTCGACGAGTTCGCCGGTTGAGCCAGTGGAGCGCGTGACCATATCGCGCCAGAGATCAAAACGTGCGCCGAGGTGGGTGTGCACCACCGCCTTGAACAGGTCGATCTTGGTGGGGAAGTACCTAAACACCGTTCCTTTGGCGACGCCCGCTTCGCGCGCGACGTCTTCCATTCGTGTGGCATTGAATCCCAACTTTGAAAAGGCCATCAACGCAGCAGACACGATCTCCCCTGGACGCGCATCGGGTCGTCGTGCGCGCTTTATGCAGGGATTGGCTTCTGTTGTTTTCATAATGACTTTGCGGTCATTAGTGTAATAGGAAAACTTCGTCCGGCCACTTTGGGGTGTAATCGGTTTCCCAAAATGCTGTAGAAAAGCCCCTCAAAAGAGGGGCTTGAACATGAATGTCAGGACGCTCAGAAGAAGGCTTGAAGGCCCGTTTGAGCTCGCCCAAGAATCAACGCGTGCACATCGTGCGTGCCTTCATAGGTGTTCACGGTTTCGAGGTTGATCATATGGCGAATCACGTGGTATTCATCGTGTATGCCATTGCCACCGTGCATATCTCTGGCCATGCGAGCGATGTCAAGTGCTTTGCCGCAACTGTTTCGCTTGATGAGGCTCACCATTTCGGGTGCTGCCTGGTGTTCATCCATCAACCGGCCGACGCGCAAGCAGGCTTGCAATCCAATGGTGATTTCGGTTTGCATATCTGCCAATTTCTTCTGTATGAGCTGCGTTTGGGCCAAAGGCCGACCGAATTGGACACGGTCCATGGTGTATTGGCGCGCGCGCGTCCAGCAGTCCTCTGCAGCACCCAAAGCGCCCCAGGCGATGCCGTAGCGGGCCTTATTTAGACAGCCAAAGGGTCCCTTCAGCCCTTCGATGTTGGGAAGAAGCTGTGATTCAGGAACAAATACGTCGTCCATGACGATTTCTCCCGTGATAGATGCGCGCAGGCTCATCTTTCCTTCAATCTTCGGGGCAGAGAGTCCCTTCATGCCTTTTTCCAAGATGAAGCCGCGAATTGCGCTTTGGCCGTCGCCTTCGCCAGCAAGTTTAGCCCACACGACAAAGACGTCGGCGATGGGTGCGTTGGTAATCCACATTTTGGCGCCTTTGAGCACGTAGCCACCGTCCACAGGGGTAGCGCGCGTCACCATGCTGCCAGGGTCTGAACCGTGGTTGGGTTCAGTCAGACCAAAGCACCCGACCCATTCACCAGTTGCCAGCTTGGGCAAATATTTCTGACGCTGGGCTTCTGATCCGTAGGCGTGGATGGGGTGCATGACGAGTGAGCTTTGCACACTCATAGCACTGCGGTAGCCGCTGTCAACACGCTCGACCTCGCGCGCGACCAGCCCGTAACTGACGTGATTCAAACCTGCACAGCCATAACCTTCAATCGTGCAGCCCAAGAGCCCCATTTCACCGAACTCATTCATGATTTCTCGATCAAATTGCTCGTGGCGAGCCGCATTGAGCACTCGGGTTTGCAATCGTTCTTGGCAGAACTGGTGCGCGGCTTCTGAAATTGCCCGCTCGTCATCACTGAGTTGCTGGGTGAAAAGTAAAGGGTCTTGCCATTGGAACGAGCTGGCCATCTGTGTCTCCGGTTTTGGGGCAGGTATTTAAAACCCTCGCATTGTTGCGCCACTATAAATAGGTGTCTAATATTGATTAATTATTTATCAATTCAAATTAACTATCAATGGATCTTCGTCATCTTCGGTGCTTTGTTCACCTAGCGGAAGAGTTGCATTTTGGTCGGGCGGCCAAAAGACTGGCGATGAGCCAACCGCCGCTGACCGTGGCCATTCAGCAGCTTGAAGAGTCTGTTGGCACGCGCTTGTTCATTCGCAGTAGCCGCTCGGTGGCTCTGACTGCTGCTGGTGAGGCATTGTTGCCCAAGGCGCGCGTGCTGCTCAGTGAGTTTCATGCAGCCATCGAGTGGGCACAAGATGTTGGGCAAGGGCGGGCAGGGCGGTTGCGCGTCGGGATGGTGGGCACCATGCTGTTTTGCGGTTTGCCGGCCATGGTCAAGTCGTTTGAGGACAGACACCCTGGGGTGCGACTCACCTTGGCTGAGATGAGTTCTGCCGCGCAAATGGCCGCTGTGCAGGCTGGAGAACTGGATATAGGTCTGGTTCATGCGACCCAGCCGCCCGCGCAAATGCTGTCGCAACTGGTCTACACCCAATCACTCTGGGGCTGTGTGGCGAGTGATCACCCGTTGGCTCAGACCGCGCAAATTGATTTGAGCGATATGGCCGATCAAGCATTGGTGCTCGTCTCTCGCGAGGTCTCACCGGACTACCACGATGCATTGATCTCCGCTTGTGCCAGTGCGGGCTGGCATCCTAAAAATGTGCATGGACTCCAGCATTGGCTCAGTGTGGTGGCCATGGTTGCTCAAGGCTCTGGCGCGGGGCTCGCCCCGCAAGCCTTGGCTCGGGCGGCACTGCCAAACGTAACCATGCGGCCCATTCGCCAATCGCTGCCACGGTACGACACGTATGCGGTTTGGCGTGGTGGTCAAGACCACGCCGCGTTACAGGCTTTCGTGGGGGCTTTGGCGGTGGACCTTGGAAGTCAGTTGTAATCCATGGGAACAAACGGCTCGAGTGATGAGGTGAAGAAATGCAGCAAATGATTACGCTGGGTGGGGGATGTTTCTGGTGCGTTGAGGCGGCATTCATCCGGCTCGATGGTGTCGTCAAGGCACAGTCAGGCTATGCCAACGGCGAGTGGCCCAACCCCACTTATGAGCAAGTTTGCACTGGCAGAAGCGGACATGCTGAAGTGGTTCGAGTCACTTACGACGACGAGCGAATCCATTTAGGGCAGCTGCTTGATGTGTTCTTTGCGATGCACGACCCAACGACCTTGAATCGACAAGGGCACGATGCTGGTTCGCAGTACCGCAGCGCCATCTACGCTGAATCTGAAGCGGATCTCGTCAGCATACGGCGCTACTTTGAGACGCTTGAGCCTGCTGCGCATTGGGAAAATCAAGTACCAGTCACTGAGGTAGGACTACTCAAGGCGTTTTGGTCGGCAGAGACGGTGCACGATATGTATTTCGATCGCAATCCTAATCAAGGCTACTGTCGAGTAGTGATTGCGCCAAAAATCGAAAAACTTCAGCGCGATTTCTCAGATTCGCTCAAGCCAGACGCTCGAGCTTGAGGCGAGCGACGCAACACCAAACAGTGGCCTGAGTCGCCCAAAGCCACTCGAACGCCGATTGGCTCGGTTTCGACGCGTATCATCGCGGTCGCTTCCACCCGCAACGCTGCGCCATGAATATCTCCCCGCAATCTCAGGTTTGGCACGCTCTGGCACCGGTCTTTGTACTGATCGGTGCCGGCGCCGTTGCAGCCCGAATGAAGTGGCTGACCAAGACCACCGTCTCCGAGTTATCTGTGCTCGTGTTTTACGTGTTCATGCCTGGACTGTTGTTCCGCACCATGTCTACGGCGCACTTTTCGGCACTCGATTTTTCGCCTCTTGTTGCGTATTTCGCGGTGGTGCTGAGCGCCTTCGTGGCCCTGTGGTTCTGGCGGGGTCGAGGTGTCGATGCTTCAACGTTGGCTTTGGGAAGCGTATTTTCGAATTTAGTGATGATTGGCGTACCCTTGGTCACGGTAGCTTATGGCGCGTCAGGACTCGTGACGCTGCTGACCTTGGTGTCGGTGCACGCGATGATTCTGCTGACAGTCGGCACGGTCGCGCTCGAGTGGGCGCGTGCCAGAGAGCAACAGGGGGAGGGGGCCAAGCCCAAGGGGCTTACAGCCCAATTGTTGTCGGCGCTCAAAGGTGCTGTGATCCACCCCGTGCCGATTCCGATTCTTGCTGGTTTGGCCTACTCGGCTTTAGGGTGGCCACTGCCTGAAGTTGTTGACAAGTCACTGCAGTGGCTGGGTTCAGCGGCAGGACCTCTGGCCTTGGTCATGTTGGGTGCAAGCACCTATTTGCGGCCCGTGGGGCACCACTGGCGCGGAGCATTGGGGGTCGTTGCGTTCAAGATGTGGGTCTTGCCCTTGCTTGTATTGCTCGTGACTTGGCTGGTGGGGCTGCGAGGGATGCCATGGACCGTGTTGGTTGTGGCTGCTTCATTGCCAATGGGGGCAAATGTGTTCCTGTTTTCGCAGCGCTATAAGGCTTCGGAGGAGGCTGTTTCCACTGCGAGCAGCCTCACGACGCTCATGGCCGTCGTGAGTGTCAGCTTTTGGATGATTGTGATGGGGTGGTTAGGGCGTTTGGTCTAGGGAACGACTTGGTGCCACACGCATCAGTAGTCTTGGCTGATCCGTCGCCCCGCTTCCACTTGCGCCTCAAAGTAGGCCTTGAAACTCAAGGCAAAGCTTGACAAGATCGACGTCGATCCAATCAGCAGAGCCAGCGCCAAACCCAAGAACGTTCCCCAGTGCGTCTGCCCGGGTGCGGCGTCAGCAGCAGCCCCGGGGTTGTGAATGGCGTTCCATTTTTCCTTGGGCGTGAGGGCGTAAATGATCGCTGTGAGGCAGGCGACGCCAAGCGTTGCGCCGAATATGGGCATCAATATCCAAGCAGCGACATCGTTTTGCCCAAGATTTTGAAAGCGCATCAGACCCACAATACCAGCCAGGGCAAAGGGCACGTGAAGCCAACCCCAGCGATCTCCAAGTCCTTTGAGATAAAAACGATGGATGCCGAAAATGCCGAAAAGGAAAGCGAGCCAAGTGGCAATTGTTTTTGATTTCATGTGTTTTCTTCCGTGGGGGCAATGGTCGCCCCTTTTCCTAAAGTTTTCTGCATCATCACGACGTCTAGCCAACGGCCGAACTTCCAGCCGACCGAATGCATGACGCCGATGCGCTGGAACCCCAGTTTTTGATGGACGCCCACTGACCCCATATTGTTGGAGTCTCCGATCACAGCCAAAACCTGTCGCACGCCTAGCGCCTCGAGCTGAGCCAACAACTCATGCAACAGTTGCGTGCCCAAACCTTTTCCTGCAGCGTCAGGGTGCATGTAAATCGAGTCTTCTGCCGAAAAGCGATAAGCTGGACGGGGTTTGAACCAGTTCGCGTAGGCGAAGCCAAGAACCTTCCCATCAGACTCGGCTACCAAATAAGCGAGCCCTTTGTTTTGAACATCTTGCCAGCGCTGCGTCATCTCTAACTCAGAGGGCGGCTCGGTCTCGAAAGTTCCAGTACCGTGCAAGACATGGTGTGCATAGATTGCAGTGACTTGCGCAAGGTCGTGTTGGGTGGCAGGGCGAATCATCATGGTCTAGCTAGTGTAAATCCCGCCACAGCCGATTTTGGACAAGGGTGGAATAACAGGTCTATAATCTCAGGCTTTGCAGCGTTTCGATGGCCAGGTGGTCACTCGTGTGTCTCAGGCGCTGAAAAACCGTGAACACATCAAGGAATCAGTATGGTCGTCATTCGACTCTCACGCGGCGGTTCTAAAGCCCGTCCGTTTTACAACATCGTGGTTGCCGACAAGCGCAACCGTCGCGATGGTCGCTTCATTGAGCGTTTGGGTTTTTATAACCCAGTCGCGTCTGGCCAGGCGGAATCTCTGCGCGTTGCACAGGATCGCTTGAGCCACTGGTTGTCTGTTGGTGCACAGCCATCAGACACTGTGAAGCGCCTGATGAAAGACGCCGCCAAAGCCGCTGCATAAGCTGGCGATGCTGGGCCAAGCGCGCATGCCGCTTCAGCGGTTTGCGCGCTTTTTTTATGTGTTGGAGCAAGTGAATGGAACCTCAGACCCCATTGTTTTGGCAGAGTACTGAAGCGCCTGACGATTTGATCGAGCTCGGCCGTTTGGCGGGCCCTTGGGGTGTCAAAGGCTGGACAAAAGTCGTGCCTTATAGCCAGGACGCTGACGTCTTGCTGCGAGCTTCCCAGTGGTACTTGCGTACTCCGGAAGGGCGATTTGGGCGTGGCTTCACGGCATTCAGCGGTGTGGTATCTGTCCTTGTCGAACAGTGCAAACCCCACGGAGATGGGCTTGTTGCGCTGATCCAAGGCAGTGGCGATCGTGATCAAGTGGCTGCGATCAAAGGGGCTTCGGTGTGGGTGCCTCGTGGCGCATTTCCGCCGCCTGGGCAGGGCGAATACTATTGGGTCGATCTGCTGGGTCTTGAGGCTTTCAATCGGCAAGGCATCAGACTTGGGCGAGTGGTTGATTTGATGTCGACGGGCCCGCATTCTGTTCTTGTCCTCAAAGATTCGGTGGGCGGTGAGGAGTTAGAGCGTTTGATTCCATTTGTTCCGCAGTATGTTGACGATGTCGACTTGACTAATAAGCGGGTGCAGGTGGATTGGCAACCTGATTACTGAGCGCGGGAGGGCTGAGCCGTTATGCGATTTGATGTCGTCACACTTTTTCCCGACATGTTCGAGCCCTTCCTGCGGGCAGGGGTGACTCGGCGTGCTTATGAGAGCAAGTCGGTGGATGTGAGGCTGTGGTCGTTGCGTGAATTTACCCAAGACGCATACCAACGCGTGGATGATCGACCTTTCGGGGGCGGGCCAGGGATGGTCATGCTCGCGCAGCCCTTGAGCGATGCGGTGTCGGCGATCAAGCGCGATCGCGGTGATGAGGTGCCAGTGGTACTGTTTTCGCCGCAAGGTCAAACCTTGCGACATGCACAAGTGACTCTGTGGAGCCAATCGTCAGGTGCGATTTTGATTTGTGGTCGGTACGAGGGCGTGGATCAGCGGTTCATCGATGCACTTGTGGATGTGCAAATCAGTGTCGGTGATTTCGTGCTTTCTGGAGGGGAGCTGCCTGCCATGCTCCTGTTGGATGCTTTAGCCCGATTGCAGCCTGGCGTGCTTTCTGATCAAGAAAGCCACATTCAAGACAGCTTTAATCCTGCCCTGGACGGACTGTTGGACTGCGCCCACTACACGCGTCCAGAGGTTTGGCGCACGGCCGAGGGAGACCTCAAGGTACCTGATGTCCTGCTCTCAGGCCACCATCAGAACATTCAGCAGTTTCGGCGGCACAGCAGTTTGGCTTCGACACTGGCCTCCCGCCCTGACCTGATTGAAGTGGCACGAGCCAATGGGGTGTTGTCTGCGTCTGACGAGGCGTGGCTGAACTCGCTCAAGTGAGCTTGGGTTCAGGCTATAATGCGCAGTTGATCCTCTGTTTGGCCACCATGACCCCTATCGATTGGCGATGGGAGGCAAGAACTTCAAAGGCGCAGGCATGATCTCGAAGAGGAAAATATGAACTTGATCCAAGAACTTGAGCAAGAAGAAATTGCTCGTCTGAACAAAGACATCCCCGACTTTGCACCCGGTGACACGGTCATTGTGAGCGTGAGCGTTGTGGAAGGTACCCGTTCACGTCTGCAGGCCTACGAAGGTGTGGTGATCGCTCGCCGAAACCGTGGAGCTAACAGCAGCTTTATCGTTCGCAAAATTTCAAATGGCGAGGGTGTTGAGCGTACGTTCCCTCTGTACAGCCCCCGTATTGCGAAGATTGAAGTCAAGCGTCGCGGTGACGTTCGCCGCGCGAAGTTGTACTTTTTGCGCGATCGCAGCGGCAAGTCTGCACGCATCACTGAAAAGTTGGGCACCAAGGCCAACAAGTTCCCTCGTTGATTTGAGGGAGCCCGAGAAAGCCGCTCTTGAGCGGCTTTTTTTACGTCCAAATCCTGTCCCGTGGATGCGCGGTTTGAGGATGAAGGGCGGCACAATGCAGCCATGGCCACACTCAAAGAAATGTTAGGCATGGAGCCCTACGAGGTTCCGTCTCAACCCGCACCTTTGCCCCATCAATCTGTCCCGGAGGAGCGCTTGCACCATGTCGGATTGCGCCAGTATTTTGCGGCGCCGGTATCTTGGGAGCCAGAAATGTTGCGCGAACGGCGCTGGGGCAATGATCAAGAGGTCAGGGCTGCAGCAGTGTTGGTACCGATTTTGATGCGTGAGGAGTTGACCGTTCTGCTTACGCATCGGGCGTCCCACTTGCGGGCTCACGCAGCTCAAGTGGCCTTTCCTGGGGGCAAGATCGACGAGTTGGATGGCGATGCAGTCAGGGCAGCATTGCGAGAGGCCCAAGAGGAGGTGGGACTCGAGCCGAATCGGGCTGAAATCATTGGCGTTCTGCCGGACTATTTCACGGGAACTGGCTACGTAGTGACGCCAGTGGTTGCCTTGATCGCTCCGCATCAACCATGGCGTCCCAATCCCGATGAGGTGGAGTCGGTGTTTGAGGTCCCCCTGCGGTTTTTGATGAATGCATCCCACCATCGAACGCATGAAGCAAAGATTTTGGGGGAAGCCATCCATTGGTGGTCTATGTCCTACCATGATGGAGATCAAACCCATTACATTTGGGGTGCGACTGCAGCAATGCTGCGCAACCTTTATCGGTTTTTGTCGGCTCAAGGAGCGCGGTGATGGAGTGGACGGCACTTTGGCTTGGGACTTTGCTGGAGCGTTTCAAACCCGGGCTTGGCTCTGATGATTGGCGTCGCTATGCCCATCTTGGGTTTCAGCGTGTACTGAGCAGCTCACTCGCTGATCGAGAGAATCATCCAGCATGGACTTGGGCGGTTGGCGTCGCAGTTCCTGCCGTGCTGGTGCAAATCGTTTTGGCAGGTTGGGATGGATGGTTGACCTGGTTCATTCAATTGGCCCTGATCTACTCGGTCATGGCTTGGGGAGACTATGTCAAATCTGACGACATCCAAAGCGATGATCTTGTCGCTTCTGGAGCATCGTTGGCTGAGCAGACTTCGTTAGAGCACCCTGCTGAGGAAGTCCTGCACCAAGTCATGGGCCCGCTGCTCTTTTTGTTGTTAGGGCAGGTGTTGGGCTTGACTTGGTTGGTGCTCGTGGTCTACGTGCTGTCTCGAGAATGGCATCTCACCATCACGAACGCTGCAGCACAAAATGTACAAGCGATCGGCAAGTGGTCCACCATGATCTGGAAAGGAATCGATGCTATTGCGACCCGAATGGGCTTGCTGGTGCTGGCCTTGGTAGGTAGATTTGACGCGGTGTTTGAGGTGTGGCTCGATTTGGCGCCGCGTTGGCACGACAGTCACCAACACCTTTGGCAGCAAGGTTTGCAGGCAGCTGTTGGAGTCGACCAAGATGACGGTGTCTCACTTCGCAGCATTCGACACTCTCAGCTGTTGGTTCGTGCGGTCGTCGTCCTCGTCGGGCTCAATACACTGCTCGCCTGGCTTTGAGTGGCCTTTCAGGCTCGACCGAGGCTAACCCCAACGTACCATTCGCAGATCGTGGGCGCTAATACTTTGGCGGTTGACTGAGCTCTTCATACCAGTCCAAATACATTTGGTAGCGCGCTGGGGAGATCGCGTAGGCCTCACTGGGCTGGGTGGTCACGGCCTCGCGCACTTGGCAATCGGGCTCGCTGCGGTGGGTGCAGTTGTAGTACTTGCAGTTCCCGAGCTGTGATGCAATATCTGGCATCAAGTTGGCGATCTGTGCAGCTTCAATGTGGTGAAGTCCGAACTCTTGAAACCCAGGTGAGTCGATGATTGCACCCTCTTTGCGCGCGTTGAGCCAATACCAAGTTGTGCTGGTTGTCGTGTGTTTGCCGCTGTTCAGCGCTTGAGAAATTTCTTGCGTGTGCGCTCTCACATCGGGAAGTAAGCGATTAATTAAGCTGCTTTTTCCGGCCCCAGAAGGTCCAAGTACCAATGTGACCCGGTCTTTGAGCAACGCCTCAAGCTCGGCAAGGCCTTGTTCATGCCCAGGTGCCAACGAAAGCGCCAATGTCGAGTAACCCATCTTGCGATAGCTGTCTAGTCGAGCCCAATTGCGAGAAAACTCGGGGTTCAAATCAGCCTTGTTCAGCACAATGGTCGGCGTGATGTTTGCCGCTTCACAAGCGATCAAGGCGCGCCCCAGTTGACGTTCTGAAAATTCCGGGGTTGCTCCTAAAAATAAACACGCTTGATCCAAGTTGGCAGCGAAAGACTTGGTTCGCATCTCATCTTGGCGGAACAACAAATTTTTGCGCGTGACGATCTCAATGATGCGTCCCTCATCTTCACTCGCTTGCCAAAGAATGCGATCCCCAACCACCGCTTCGTTGCGCTTTCCCTTGGGATGGCAAATGCGTGTGTCGCCTTGCGCGTCTTCGATCAAGACATGGCGCCCAAAGCTGCCAATGACCCGACCCTCAAGCGCCGAAGAGGTACCTGGTGCCGTGTGGGCAGAGCTGCGTTTCATTGCCCTGGCGCCATGAGTCGCGCGAGCCGTTCTGTGGCAGGCGGGTGACTATAGAAAAAGCGCACATACAGCGGGTCGGGTGTCAGCGTACTCGCATTGTCCTTGTAAAGTTTGACCAGTGCATTTGCCAAATCTTCTCCATTGGTTTGTCCGCTGGCGTATGCATCGGCCTCAAACTCATCTGAGCGCGATTGCTGGCTCATCCACGGCGCCAGCGGCAATGTCACGAGGGGTGCTGACAGCGCAAACAAAATCAACGCGAGCGCACTGTTACTGCTGTCCAGGTTGGGCGACACACCCAGCCCCATGTAGAACCATGGCTGCTCAGCCAAGTAGCCCAAAATAGCGAGAGCTACCAAGGTCAAACCATACAACTTGAACATGCGCTTCGGGATGTGACCGCATTTGAAATGTCCTAATTCGTGTGCCAGCACCGCCATCACCTCTGCCCGACAGAGGCTACTCAACAAGGTATCAAAAAACACCACACGCTTGCTGCGCCCCAGTCCTGTGAAGTAAGCATTGGCGTGAGCGCTTCGCTTGCTACCGTCCATCACGAAAAAACCTTTGGCTTGGAAACCACAACGGGACATCAAGGCGGACACATCCTCAGCTAAATCTGGCTGCTGCAGCGGTTCGAATCGATTGAAGCGGGGCGCAATCCATGTGGGGTACACAACCATCATCAGCAGACTGAATACCACCCAGACGATCCACGCCCAGAGCCACCAGAGACCTTGACTGTGGTCCATGATGCCGATGATCAACGCAGCCAACGGCCCAATCAGCAGACCGCTCACCAACCACCCCTTGATCAAGTCACTCCACCACAAGGAGGGCGTGGTTCGGTTGAAACCAAACTGTGCTTCAACCTTGAATGTGCGCCGCCAAGACAATGGTAGGTCCAACAATGATTGGATCAACCCCATGCCGGCAACCAAAGCCATGCTTTGCCAGAAGCCTGTCCCGATCCAATGTTGCAACCATTGATTGAGGTGGTGTAAGCCACCCAGAAGTGTCCAGCCAAGCAGGCAGAACAAACCCCAGAACATTTCGACTTGACCAAGACGGAGTTTGGCCAAGGTGTAGTCTGCCGCCTTTTGGTGTGAAGCAAGGTCAATCGTGTTTTGAAAAGGCATTGGAACTTTGTCACGATTCAACTGCACATGCTTCATTTGTCTGCCATCCAACCAAAAGCGCAAACCTGCGTTGAGGACCAGCAGTCCCACGAACAAAAGAGTCCAAGTCGAAATAAGTGTGTCCATAGCGGCATTGTCTACGATGTCATCCATAGGCCAAGCGATAGGCGACAATTGACACATGGACGCAACGATAAATCCCCCCCCAACGCTCAGTAAGAGCGATCAAAACTTGGTCTGGTTGGACTGTGAGATGAGTGGACTAGATCCCGAAAAAGACCGTCTGCTTGAAATCGCCATTGTGGTGACCGGCCCTCAACTCACCCCGCGAATAGAGGGTCCCGTTTTGGTGATTCACCAAAGCGATGAGTTGCTCGCTGGCATGGACGCTTGGAACAAAGGAACCCACGGTCGCAGCGGCTTGATTGACAAGGTGAAAGCCAGCACGCTGAGCGAGGAAGAGGCGCAAGACCAGCTGTTGGCGTTCCTGCGGCAATTTGTACCCAATGGCGCATCGCCGATGTGTGGCAACACCATCAGCCAAGACCGCCGATTTTTGGTCAAGTACATGCCCAAATTGGAGGCCTATTTTCATTACCGCAACATTGATGTCAGCACCCTCAAGGAGCTCTCCCGTCGCTGGAGGCCCGAGGTATATCAAGGCTTCAAGAAAGGCCAGGCTCACACGGCCTTGGCGGATGTTTTAGAGTCCATCGACGAGTTGGAGCATTACCGTGAGCACTTCATGTTGGCGCCAAAGCCCTCTGAAGCTTAGTTTTGAGGTGGTAGACCACTCAAGGGGAGGCGATCGAAATGGCGCTGATATTTGATTCTTTTTGGAGAGCCTTGGCCTACCTTTGGTTGCCACGGGTGATCGCCCTGTCTCTGATGCCCTTGGCAGGGATGGTCGTTGCGGCATTTACATTCGCCTATTTTTTTTGGGATCGCGCGGTCACTTCGGTTGAACAAGGTTTGCAATCCTTTTCCGTGGTGCAAACCGTCATTGCTTGGGCCGAGGGATTGGGCTGGGGCGATCTGAGTTCAGCCTTTGCACCGTTGGTCGTTTTATTGATGGCCAGTCCGATGGTGGTGATTGGGACACTGTTGTTGGTGTCGGCTTTCATGACGCCCGTGATGGCGAGGTTGGTGATCCAGCGCCGTTTCCCAAACATGGCGATGGAACAGGGTGCATCATTTTGGAAAAGTGCATGGTGGTCAGTTTCCTCTACCTTTTTAGCGCTGATTGCGATGCTGGTTTCCATGCCGCTGTGGCTGGTTCCCCCTATGGCCTTGCTGTTGCCACCCCTGATTTGGGGCTGGTTGACTTACCGCGTGTTTGCGTACGAAGCGCTTGCAGACGCGGCGACCAAGCAAGAACGCGAGGCACTCTTCATCCGCCACCGAACTCATTTCTGGCTCATGGGCGTGGTGTCTGGCTACCTCGGTGCCGCTCCCAGTCTGCTCTGGGCTTCGGGGGCCATGTTTGTGGCGTTGGCACCAGTACTTGTACCTTTGGCGGTTTGGGTTTACACGCTGGTATTTGCTTTTTCTTCGCTTTGGTTCGTTCACTTTGGATTGAGTGCGTTACAAAAAATGCGAAGCGCCCATCCGCTCGATCTCACTGCGGTGGTTGAAGCGGCTCAGCCGAAAAGTTCAACCGACGTGCAAGACGCAAAAATCATCTCTGGTTAAAGGAAAAATCATGGGTTTAGAAATAGGAGCCATCATCATTGGCGACGAAATTTTGTCTGGACGCCGCGCTGACAAACACATGACTAAGCTCATCGAACTTCTGAGCCAGCGGGGTTTGCGGCTCAGTTGGAGTCGTTATCTCGGGGACGATCCCGCCCGTCTCACTCGGGCACTGCAAGAAGCAATGGATAGCACCGATGTGGTGTTTTCGTTTGGCGGGATAGGCGCTACCCCTGATGACCACACCCGCCAGTGCGCGGCGCAAGCATTGAAAGAGCCACTGCGACTGCACCCCGAGGCTGAGGCCTTGATTGTGGAGCGCATGAAGGACATTGCCCAAGAGCAGGGCATTGCATTCGACCCCAATGCACCCGACAACGTCCATCGATTAAACATGGGCACCTTCCCAGCGAGTGCCTCAATCATCCCGAATCCTTACAACAAGATTCCAGGTTTTACCTGCCGCGGCGGGGGAGGGGGGACGGTGCATTTCGTGCCAGGTTTCCCAGTGATGGCGTGGCCCATGATCGAGTGGGTGCTTGATCAGCATTATTCTGAGTACTTTGATCGCGATCAGTGGCTTGAGCGTTCATTGATCGTCTATGGTGCCATTGAGGGCAAGCTTACCCCTCTCATGATTGAACTCGAGGCCAAGTTTGAAGGAGTGAAAATTTTCAGCCTGCCTAGCGTGGATCATCCTGTACACGGCCGGCACGTTGAACTTGGCGTGAAAGGTGCCCCTGAAATCGTGGCTGAGGCATTTGCACATATGAAGATGGCATTGGCGCGAATGAACATTCCCATTGGCCCTGAATTGGTGCAATAAATACCCACATTGGTGCATTTTGATATCATTGCACCAATACTGTGCATTTGGGCTAGAGCTAAAACAGGGGAGCATGGTCGCGGGATGGGATCACAGGGGCATTTGGCAGGGTTTGCTCATCTCAAAATCTCTCCAACACCTCAGAAAAATTTGGCACAAATACTGCTAAATTCAGCGAGTTCACAATTCATTTAACCTGTCTAGGAGATTCTGATGGCCAAGACCGTCGCTGACGTGATGCAGATGGTGAAAGACAACGACGTGAAGTTCGTTGATTTTCGTTTCACCGACACCCGGGGCAAAGAACAGCACGTGAGCGTGCCACTGTCCCATTTTGACGAAGACAAATTCAGCGAGGGTCATGCCTTCGACGGTTCTTCTATTGCGGGTTGGAAGGGCATCGAGGCCTCCGACATGCTGCTGATGCCTGATCCCAGCACCGCCAACATCGATCCTTTTTTCGACGAAACCACGCTGTTTTTGCAATGTGATGTTGTCGAGCCAGGTGATGGCAAAGCTTACGAGCGCGATCCTCGCTCCGTGGCCAAGCGTGCTGAAGCTTACTTGAAAGCCTCGGGCTTGGGCGACACTGCCTACTTTGGTCCTGAACCTGAGTTTTTTGTGTTCGACAACGTGCGCTGGGACGCCGATATGTCTGGCAGCTTTGTGAAGGTTGACGAGTACGAAGCTTCTTGGAGCCGCGGCTCTCAGTTTGATGGTGGCAACAAAGGTCACCGTCCCACGGTCAAGGGAGGTTATTTCCCAGTGCCTCCCGTGGACAGCATGCAGGACATGCGCGCCGAGATGGTGTTGGTACTCGAGCAGCTGGGTATCCCTGTTGAGGTGTTCCACCACGAAGTGGCGGGTGCAGGCCAAAACGAAATTGGCACCAAATTCTCCACATTGGTTGAGCGTGCTGACTGGACACAAGTCCTGAAGTACGTGGTTTGGAACGTTGCACATGCTTACGGCAAGACCGCGACTTTCATGCCCAAGCCACTGGTCGGTGACAACGGTTCTGGCATGCACGTGCACCAGTCTGTTTGGAAAGACGGCAAGAACCTGTTTGCTGGTAACGGCTATGCGGGCTTGAGTGACTTTGCGTTGCATTACATCGGCGGCATCATCAAGCACGCTCGTGCGCTGAACGCCATCACCAACCCATCCACCAACAGCTATAAGCGGTTGGTGCCTGGATTTGAAGCGCCTGTGAAGCTGGCATATAGCGCCCGTAACCGCTCAGCTTCCATCCGCATTCCTCACGTGGCTAGTGACAAAGCTCGCAGGGTAGAGGCACGCTTCCCAGATCCCATGGCCAACCCTTACCTGTGCTTCTCTGCGCTGTTGATGGCAGGTTTGGATGGCGTTGAGAACAAGATCCATCCTGGCGAAGCCGCTACGAAGGACCTCTATCACTTGCCTCCTGAAGAGGATGCATTGGTCCCCACCGTCTGCCACAGCTTGGATCAAGCTCTGGAAGCGTTGGATGCTGATCGTGCCTTTTTGACCAAGGGCGGTGTGTTCACGGATGGTTTGATCGATGCATACATCGACTTGAAGATGCAGGAAGTGACGCGCATGCGCATGACCACGCACCCCATCGAGTTCGACATGTACTACAGCCTGTAACTGGTTCTGGTCGTTGTCGACAGAGGGCGGCCAGTGGCCGCCCTTTTTTTTAGTGTTTTTGATATGCCAAAGAATCGATACCTTGCGTTGGAGCTGTTGGTTACTGCTGTTGTGGTCGTGGATGGACGTGGGCGAATTGTGCACATGAACGCCTCGGCGCAAGATCTGCTGGGTGCCTCTTCCAGGGTGTTGGTTGATGTTGATTTGGCGCCGTTTTTCGAAGATGCAGCGGCCTTTTCACAAGCCTTATCTGGTGCTGAAAAAGATCATTTTTCTGCCCTGCGGTACGACGCTGTGATTCATCGGCCAGATGCACAATCTGACTCTGCGCCAGTGCATGTGGTGCTGTCAGCCGGCGAGCACGCAGATGAGTTTGTAGTGGAGTTGCTGCCACTCGAGCAGCGCGCGCGCCAGTTGCGTGAGACCCGCTTGTTTGATCAAGCGCAAGCGAACAAAGAGCTGATTCGCAGTTTGGCACACGAGATCAAAAATCCTTTGGGGGGTATTCGTGGTGCAGCACAACTGTTGCAGATGGAGTTGGAGTCACGAGAACTGCGTGATTACACCCAAGTGATCATTCATGAGGCTGATCGATTGCAAACCTTGGTGGACCGTTTACTGGCCCCCCATCGAAAGCCCCACGTGGTCAGTGACGTCAACATCCACGAGGTACTGGAGCGCGTGCGCACCTTGGTGTTGGCTGAGTTTCCAACAGGACTTCGCATCATTCGCGACTACGATACCTCTATCCCTGAATTCAAAGGCGACAAAGAGCAGTTGATTCAAGCGGTCCTCAACGTGGTGCAAAACGGTGCACAAGCCATGTTTCAAGAGCGTGCCAAAGCGCAGGCGGAGATCCGATTGCGCACCCGGGTGGCGCGCCAAGTCACGCTGGGTCAGGCGCGATACAAGTTGGCACTGGAATTGCATGTTATTGATAACGGTCCTGGTGTGCCAGACGCCATTCGTGACAGATTGTTCTATCCATTGGTCTCTGGGCGTGATGGGGGAACCGGACTCGGACTCACGTTGGCACAAACATTTGTTCAGCAGCACCATGGCCTGATCGAGTGTGAGAGTGTCCCAGGGCGAACAGATTTTCGAATTTTGATACCGCTGGCTTGAACCCAAGCCGAGTGGATTTAACAGGGAGACGGCATGAAGCCCATTTGGATCGTCGATGACGACCAGTCAATCCGCTTTGTATTGGAGCGCGCACTGCAACGAGAGGGCATTCCCACGCGCAGTTTTACGCATGCCAATGAGGTATTGGCGGGGCTGAGTTCCGCGTTGTCCGAGGAGTTGCCGCAGGTATTGATCAGCGACATCCGGATGCCCGGTGAATCAGGGCTTCAACTGTTGGCTCGGATCAAGGAGCGTCGCCCTCAGTTGCCCGTCATCATCATGACGGCGTACTCTGATTTGGACAGTGCTGTTTCTGCTTTTCAAGGCGGGGCCTTCGAGTACCTCGCTAAGCCCTTCGATGTGAATCAAGCGATTGAGCTGGTCAAGCGCGCGATGCAGGAAAGCCAATCTGAGACGATTCATCAGAGCGTCTCCAGCGATGTTCCTGAGATTTTGGGCCACGCGCCTGTGATGCAAGAGGTCTTCAGGGCGATCGGGCGATTGAGTCAGAGCCATGTCACTGTTCTTATTACGGGAGAATCGGGTTCAGGCAAAGAGTTGGTAGCCCATGCTTTGCACAAGCACTCGCCAAGAGCAAAGGGCGAATTTGTGGCGATCAACACGGCAGCGATCCCTAAGGACCTGCTGGAGTCTGAATTGTTCGGCCATGAACGAGGGTCATTTACTGGCGCTCAAGCGATGCGCCGCGGCCGATTTGAGCAGGCCGAGGGAGGCACGCTGTTCCTCGATGAAATTGGAGACATGCCATTCGATCTGCAGACCCGCTTGCTGCGAGTTCTCAGTGATGGCCAGTACTACCGAGTGGGCGGGCAGCAAGCGATCAAATCTGATGTCCGAGTGATCGCAGCTACGCACCAGGATTTAGAAGCGCGGGTCAAAGCAGGGCAGTTTCGCGAAGACTTGTTTCATCGCCTGAACGTGATTCGGTTGAGGCTTCCCAGTTTGCGGGAGCGTTTAGAAGACTTACCGTTGCTAGTCACGCATTTTTTGGCTCAAAGTGCGAAGCAGCTTGGCGTTGAGCCCAAGCGCATTTCACAGCAGGCGCTCAACAAGATGCAGCAATTCAATTACCCAGGGAACGTGCGCCAACTAGAAAACATTTGCCATTGGCTGACAGTCATGGCGCCCGCTCAAGTGATCGATGTCAAAGATCTGCCACCAGAATTCTCGCAGTATGCAACGTCGATCTCCAACGGTGCGTTGAGCGAGCCTGAGGTCCGGCTTTCTGCGGTATCCGTGGGCGACTCGCCAATACCGATGCCCGAACATGCGGAGGACAGCTGGGCATGGGGCGCACAGCAAGATGCGATCGTGCGTCTCCGCCGAGGTGATCCCGACGTGTGGGCAGATATGACGGCTGCGCTAGAGTCTCAATTGATCACAGCTGCGTTGGCTTTTACCGGTGGCAAGAGGGTGGAGGCTGCCCACAAGCTGGGCATAGGCCGCAATACCATTACGCGAAAAATCCAAGACCTTGGTTTGGGTGAGGATTAAAGCAACTCGGGGAATCTCGCTGCGGTGAGTGAGATCACGGTAACATGCAGCAATGCACATTTCACGCACACTTTTTAGACCCACGCGCATCGGTATTGCGGTGTGTTGTTTGCTTTTGGCTGCCTGCGCTTCAACGACGCAGAGTGGTCAAGTGGGGGTCAAGCGCAAGCAACTGATGCTGGTCTCTGCCCAAGAGATCGATCAAATGGCCGCCAAGGCTTACCAAAGTGAGTTAAGCAAGGCCCAAAAGGCCAAAGCGTTGAATACCAACCAGCCTGTCGTTCGAAGAGTCAAGGCGATTGCAGCGCGCTTGATTCCACACGTCGCAGCCTTCCGCACGGATGCACTGCAATGGAATTGGGAAGTCAATGTCATCGATTCTAAAGAGTTGAACGCTTGGTGCATGCAGGGTGGTCGCATGGCCGTCTATACCGGTCTAATTGATACTTTGAAGCTCACCGATAGCGAGCTTGCAGCGATCCTTGGTCATGAAATGGCCCACGCACTGCGTGAGCATTCTCGAGAGCAAATCTCGCATTCGGTCGCCACACAAATGGGTGTGAGTATCGGCGCGAGCTTGCTGGGTTTGGGTGCAATTGGGGGCGACTTGATCAGTACAGGGGCTCAGTTGATGCTGACCTTGCCCAACAGCAGAACTGCTGAGCAAGAGGCCGACCGCATGGGAGTTGAGCTAGCTGCCCGCGCAGGCTATGACCCACGCGCCGCGGTGAGCGTCTGGAAAAAAATGGCTGCACAAACGCAAGGTGTCCGACAACCCGAGTGGCTTTCAACACATCCCTCACCCGCCAAGCGAACTGAAGATCTGACCAAATATGCCGATCAGGTCATGCCGTTCTACCTCAAGGCCAATGGCCGAGTCTGAAGCCTTGAGGTTATGGTCAGCGCAGGCGTGAGCCTTTTCATGACTCCGAAAGATATCGGAGTACCCTCAATCCACCGTCAATATGACGGGTGTGTGATCTGAAGGGCGGTCATTCTTGCGCGGAGACTTGTCGACGACGCAATCGGTTGCTGCGTCTCGCAGTGCATCGCTGACCAATATGTGGTCAATTCGGTAGCCCTGGTTTTTTCTGAACGCCAGATTTCTGTAATCCCACCATGTGTAAACCTTCGGTCCCGGGGCGAACATGCGCAATGCGTCATGCAGGCCCAACTGGATCAGTCCCTGCAACTGCTCGCGCTCTTCTGGCGTGCAATGGATCGTGCCTTCAAGTGTTTCGGGTGAGTAGGTGTCCTCAGGGCCAAAGGTGATGTTGTAGTCGCCCATGATGAGAAAGCGCGGATGCTTAGCAATTTCCTGTGACACCCACTGCCGCAGGGCTTTCATCCAGTGCATTTTGTATGCGAACTTGTCCGACTCCGGTGCTTGCCCGTTCGGAAAATACCCGCCAATCACTCTCACCGCTTGGGCGCCTTCGCCAAAAGTACCTGCGATGAGACGGGCATGATCGTCTTCGAACAGGGGGTTGTTTTTGACGACATCCTGGGCTGGTGTTTTGGAAATCAAGGCAACCCCGTTGTAGGTTTTTTGACCATGCCAGACCGCTTGCCAGCCCGCTTCCTTGAAGGCTTCAGCCGGGAATTTGTCGTCCGCCATTTTGAGTTCTTGCAGGGCGAGTACGTCGACTGGATTAGCGACGAGCCAATCTAGGACTTGGGGCAGACGAATGTTGAGTGAATTGACGTTCCAAGTGGCAAACTGCATGAGGATTGGGGCTCCTTGACGAGGGCGTGCAAGCGCGATCAGCGCTCAAAGGTTACAAAGGCATAGTTGAGGCCATTCGCGGCGACGTGTTGTTCACGGCTTGTCTCACGCCAATCCGACGAAAGCACAGGCGCGAAGGCGTCACCCTGAAAGTCAGCGTCGATCTCAGTCACCACAGCTTTTTGAGCGAGTGGCAAGGCCTGAGCATAGATCTGAGCGCCTCCCATGACCCAAGCTTCGGGCGCGTCACTGACCAGTGCAATGGCATCCTCAAGCGCATGTGCCACCTCAGCACCAGGCGCGCCCCAGCCCGTCTGGCGGGTGATCACAATGTTGCGCCGTCCAGGTAGGGGACGAAAGCGCTCAGGGATCGAATCCCAAGTCTTGCGCCCCATGATCACCGGGGCGTTGAGGGTTTGGCGCTTGAAATGTGAGAGATCTTCAGGCAAGTGCCAGGGCATGGTGCCTTGGTATCCAATGACACCACCTCGGGATTGAGCATAAATCAGGTTGAGACGCATGGGGCAAAGGTGAGTGAGTTGGCATTAAGTCTTGCGCTCGCGTGGTGCAATCAGGACCGCTGCAATCGCCAAAATGATAAAGACGACGGCAACCCAATCTTGCCAATGAGGCCACTCTCCCACGATAAAGGGGGCCGTCAAGATGCCCACCATAGGGATCGCCATAATGCTCATGGCGCTCATGGCTGGCGGAAGGCTGGAGGCCATGCCAAACCAGATCAACTGTGCCAAGCCGTAATTGATGAATGCACCGTAAACCAAGCTCGCCCACATGACCCCTGAGAAGGAGGTCCACGGGATTGGATCTTCCAAAGCGAAAGCGGCTCCCCACAAAGCCAGGCTGCCCGCGAGCAGCATCCACACCGTCAGCACCTGGGCATCCATTTTGAGCTTGCGGCGCTTCATCAAGACCGTCCCCAATGCCCAAGAGGCAGCCGCGATTTCCATCCACAGTACGCCAACCGGACGCCCTGTCAGTCGGCTGAACTCATGCCACAGCAACAACACGATTGCTGCAGCGGCAGCAGAACATGCGAGAGCGACACGCTGTGTCAAGCGCTCACCAAAAAAAATGATACCGATCAATACCGTGTAGATCGGCATGGTGAAACCGAGAATGGCGGCGCGTCCCGACGCCAGCTCGTTGACGCCGTAAATCGACATCATGTGCCACCCCAGCACATTGGGGACTGCCAACCCCAAAATAGCGGGCCACTGATCGCGCTGGGGCCACATCTGATGGCCTTGTGCCTTCACCCACACAAATAAGAAAACAGCACCCGCGGACATGGTCAACGCTCGAAAATTAAGGGGGGTGAGTTCCTGAAGCGAGAGCTTCATCATGGGCCAATTCATGCCCCACATGAGCGTCAACGCCACAATTGCCCAGAGCTGCCTGGCGCTCAATACTTGCATGTTGGCCTTTGGATTTAAACTGCGACGGGGGCTTTGATAGCAGGATGGTGCTGGTAGTCCACGACCTCAAAATCCTCATAGGTGTAATCAAAGATGCTGTCTGGCCGGCGTTTGATGTGCAGGCTTGGATAAGGCATCGGACTGCGAGACAGCTGGGTGGTCACCTGCTCGACGTGATTGTCATAAATATGGCAATCGCCACCCGTCCAGATAAAGTCTCCAACAGCCAAATCGCACTGTTGAGCGAGCATGTGCGTCAACAATGCATAGCTCGCAATGTTGAACGGGACGCCCAAAAATATGTCCGCACTGCGTTGGTAGAGTTGGCAGCTCAGTCGGCCCTTGCCCCCAGGTTCTTGGGCTGGCGCAACGTAGAACTGAAAAAACGCGTGGCAGGGCATCAAAGCCATTTTGGAGAGCTCACTCACGTTCCATGCAGACACAATGATGCGGCGCGAGTCGGGGTTTGATTTGAGTTGATCTACGACCTGTTGAATTTGGTCGATGTGTCCACCATCTGGCGTCGGCCAAGAGCGCCACTGCACGCCGTATACGGGACCTAAATCGCCTGTTTTTGGATCAGCCCACTCATCCCAGATGCTTACGCCGCGTTCCTGCAGCCAGGTCGCATTTGCATCGCCACGCAAGAACCAGAGCAGCTCATAAATGATGCTTTTGAGGTGTACCTTCTTGGTTGTGACCAAAGGAAAACCTTCGTTGAGGTCAAAGCGCATTTGATGACCGAAGACGCTGCGTGTGCCCGTGCCCGTGCGATCGCCTTTGGCGACGCCGTGCTCGAATACATGGCGCATGAAGTCTTCATACTGGGAGCGAATTGGGCGATTCAAAGGCGTCATTTGTCTCACTTGATATTCAGGCGAAGGGGTCGATGACACGACCCGGATTAAAGAGATTATCAGGGTCTAAGGCTTTTTTGATTTGTCGCATCATCTGCAAAGCGACTGCAGATTTGTATTGAGGGAGCTTGTTTGCCTTGAGCGAACCCACGCCATGCTCTGCTGAAATGGATCCATCAAACTGGCGGACCGCATCGAATACCAAAGCATTGATCGCATCCTCATGCTGTGTCAAAAACGCCCGACCGTCGGCACCTTCTGGGCATTGGACGTTGTAATGCAAGTTGCCATCACCCAAATGACCGAAATTGACCAACCGCACGCCAGGGAAAGCTGCCTGGAGCAGGGCGTCGGTGTGAGAGACGAATGCCACCATTTTCGACACAGGGATTGATATGTCGTGCTTGATGTTCAAGCCCTCTTGCGCTTGTGCGAGCGGAATGCTCTCGCGCAAGTGCCAGAGCGCTTTGGCTTGAGCCATGCTTTCCGCCACAATTGCATCGGTGATACAACCAAGCTCGAGGGCATGTTCGAGCAAGCTGTCAAAAAGTGCGCGCGCGTGCGCTTCGGACTCAAAGTCGCTGGACTCCAGCAGCACTGCGTACGGCGCCGCACTGAAGGGCACGCGTTGATCCGGAAAGTGTTTGGTCACAAGGCTGAGGGCAAACTGTCCCATCATCTCGAAGCCGGTCAGCGTTGGGCCGAGCCGCTGCTGCGCTAGCCCTAGCAATTGAACGGCGGCGTCCACATCTGGGACGCTCGCCCAAGCGGTCCATTGTGCTGCGGGTTGAGGGTAGACCTTGAGGGTGGCAGCGGTGATGATCCCGAGGGTGCCTTCGCTACCGATCAGCAAATGGCGCAAGTCATAGCCTGTGTTGTCTTTGCGCAGTCCACTCAGACCAGACCAGATTTCTCCTTGAGGCGTCACCACCTCCAAGCCGAGACAGAGGTCTCTGGCATTTCCAAAGCGCAGTACTTGAGTGCCTCCTGCGTTGGTCGCTAAGTTGCCGCCAATAGTGCAGCTCCCCTCGGCGGCCAAGCTCAGTGGCAGCCAGTAGCCCGCTGCACTCGCGGCTTCCTGCGCCTGTTGCAGGATGCAGCCAGCGTCGAGCGTCATGGTGAGGTTGGCGGCATCTAGAGAGCGCACAGAGTTCATGCGTTTCAAATTCAAAACCACTTGCTGGCCAGTTACATCAGGCACACTGCCTAGAACGAGGCCGGTGTTCCCACCCTGTGGCACCAGCGACACCTGTGCCGCAACACAGGCTTTGACGGCATCAGCGACCTCTTGCGCCGAGCCAGGTAATACAACCGCCAAGGCCTTGCCCTGATAGCGCTTGCGCCAATCCTGGGTATAGGCGCTTAGATCACCGTCGCGCAGCACATGGCTCTCGCCCACAATGGCGATGAGTGACTGGATGAAGTCTTCGGACATGTTTTGCAGCTCAGCGGATCAGGACAGGGGCGCGTGGCGCAGGCGAATGCGAATGTGAACCGTCACGGCGACGAACAGAGCGACGCACATGAAGGTGGAAATCGCGGCCAAAATAGCCCCAAGCCCGCCTTCGGAGGTCGAGCGGACGGTGCCTTCGATGAAATAAAGCCAGATCATCAACGCGAGCCAGCGGTAGGTGTACATGCGATTTTTCAGAAGTCCGGCCAAGGGAATACACAGCGGCAATACCTTCAACGCCCACCATGAGCCACCAGGTCTCAAAGGAGCCCACCACAGCTCCCAGCCAAGGTTGACCGCGATGAGCGCAATAAGCAGCAGGACTGCGGCCATTCTAGACAAAGAAACCAGAGGATGAGGAGTGAATTCTTTCATGGAAGTGGCATGATAAACGGATGGGCATTCAATCCAACTTTATTCAGCAGTCCAAAGGGGTTTGGGGGGAGTTGCGTTCCAATTTTCGGCGATTCCCATGGCGCAATACGGCACTCACCCTGCGAGAGCGGTTGCGCGAAGATCGCTTGGCGCAGACGGCCAGTAGTTTGACCTTTTCAACGGTCATCGCCCTCGTGCCACTGTTCACGGTGGCGTTGGCGATTTTTTCTGCGCTCCCGGCATTTGGCAAGCTGGAGGGCACAGTGCAGCAATGGTTGGTCAGCAGCTTGGTGCCTGATCACATCGCCCGCACTGTGCTGAAGTATTTGCAATTGTTTTCCACCAAGGCCTCGCGATTAGGCTGGGGCGGTGGCGTTGTGCTCTTGTTTTCGGCTCTGACCATGGTGGTCACTGTAGACCGGGCGCTGAATGCCATATGGCGCGTGCGTCGCAAGCGTTCATTGTTGCAGCGTGTCACGATGTACTGGGCTGCTCTAACCTTGGGTCCTTTGATTTTAGGGTTGAGCGTCACCGCTACAACTTATTTGATGTCGAGTGGCAAAGGCTTGGTGGCCTACGTACCGGCGTTTGTCAGCTGGCTCTGGAACTTTGTTGAATTTGGCATCATGGCGTCCGTGTTGGCCACCATCTACCGTGTTGTTCCTCACACCCCGGTGCGTTTGGCGCACGCGTTGACAGGAGGACTGCTGGCGGCCTTGTCGCTCGAGTTGGTGAAGCGCTTGTTGGCTTGGTATCTATCTTCGGTTCCTGCTTACTCCATGATTTACGGTGCGTTTGCGACTGTGCCAATTTTGTTGATTTGGATTTATTTGGTGTGGTTGGTCGTTCTCTTGGGCGCGGTCGTAACTGCGTATCTTCCTGAGCTGCTTGCTGGTGTGGCAAGACGCGGAGGGTACGAGGGGTGGGACTTCCAGCTGACATTAGAGATCCTAAGCGCCTTGCAAGAGCAACACCGGCTGATTCAAGACCGTGGCCTATCCTCTGAAACCTTGTCAAACCACTTAGGGGTGGCTGAATTGCAGCTGGAGCGCGGACTTGAAATGCTGTTTGAGTTGGGATGGATTGGGCGCTTGGATGAGGAGGAAGCCCGCTGGGTACTGACGACTGATCTGACGCGTGCACCTGCCGCTCGGCTGATTGAGCGCCTGTTGTTGCCTCAAAACGCTCAAAGCAAGGCAGTCTGGACTGCGGCTCAATGGGAGAATACGCCCATCATTGAGCTGTTGCCATCCCCTGCTGTGGGGCGCTAGCGTGCTTTCGCAAAAAGCCATATAGCGCTTGTAATGTGCCGTCTGGTGCTTCGCTCATCTGGTGGTGTCCGACATTGAGGTGAACCACCTCAACTGGCTGGCCGGTTGCTTGGGCGAATTTGACCAAAGACTGCGCAGCTTTGGCTGGCGTCATTTGGTCGGCATCTCCGAGAATGAATAGTGTGGGACATGCAAGGTTTTGGGCGGCAATTTCACCGCCTTGATAACTGTCACACGCGACAAATCCTCGGTGGAACAAATTGACTGCGGGATTGCTCGCCAGCACGCGTTTACCCAGCGCCATCCCGGCCCCAAACACCCAGGTGCCAGGTCCCATGACTGATGGAGGCGAACACAAGGTCGCACGTGAAAACACGTTGATCATGCGCAGGGCTTGCAAAGGGTTGTTGAGCGAATTTTCAATCAAGGCGGGTGAAACCTTCATTGGAAATGCGGTGCCGACCAGCACAAGGTGACTGACGCGTTCGGGCGCTTGACGAGACGCCTCTAGGGCAATCAGTGATCCCCAGCTGTGACCAACGATAGCCGCCTTCTTCGTGTCGAGTGCATCAAGCATGGCAATGACCGCGCGAGCCGCTTCTTCGACCGTGGCTGGTGGCTGGCCAGAGCTCTTGCAGTGCCCAGGCAGGTCAATCGCTAAAACGTTGTAGCCATGGTGCGCGAGGTATCGGCTCTGCAAAATCCACACGCTGTGATCATTCAGCACTCCATGGATGAAAACCACTGTGGGCCGTTGTGGGTCAAACGTTTTGCCGCCGGTGTAGGCGTAAATTTGGGCGCCAGGTATCGCAATCAGCATGGTGTCAAGCTCCTGCTTTTTCAGCTGCACGCAGTGCGCGCTTCAGGTCGTCGATCAAATCATCTGCATCTTCCAAACCGATGGATAGGCGAATGGTCCCAGGTCCTATGCCTGCCCGCTTCAGGTCTGCATCGCTCATGCGGAAGTGGGTGGTCGAGGCCGGGTGGATGACCAAACTCTTGGCGTCTCCAACATTGGCCAAATGACTGAAAATTTTGAGGGCTTCGATGAAGGCCTGTCCCTGCGCACGACTGCCCTTGAGGTCAAATCCCAAAATCGATCCCGCCCCATTGGGAAGCAGCTTTTTCGCCAGTGCGTGACTGGGGTGCCCCGCGACGGATGGGTGCGAGACTTTCTCAACCATAGGGCTGGCATTTAGAAACTCGATGACCTTTTCCGCATTGCGCACGTGCTGAGCCATGCGCAACGACAGCGTTTCTATGCCCTGCAAAATCAACCAAGCTGAGTGCGGGCTGAGGCAAGCACCAAAGTCACGCAGCCCTTCGCGGCGCGCACGCAATAGAAAGGCACCGATGGTGGATTCTTGGCTGAAGACCATGTCGTGAAAGCCATCGTAGGCTTCGCTCAGCTCGGGGAACTTGCCACTTGCATCCCAATCAAAGCTGCCGCCATCGGTCACGATGCCGCCAATCACCGTCCCGTGACCGCTGAGGAACTTGGTCGCGCTGTGCATCACCAAGTCAGCGCCATGGTCCAGCGGCTTGAGTAAACAAGGTGGTGTGAACGTGGCGTCCACGAGCAATGGCACTTTGGCGGCGTGGGCAATCTCTGCAACGGCCGCGATGTCCATCACATCCATGCCTGGATTGCCGACCGTCTCACCGAAGAACAATTTGGTGTTTGGGCGCACGGCTGATCGCCACGCATTCAGATCGTGGGGCGATACAAACGTGGTTTCAATGCCAAACCGAGACAAGGTGTAGTGCAACAGATTGTGAGATCCACCATACAGGGCGCTGCTGGCCACAATGTGCGAGCCCGAGCCCATCAGCGTGGCGATTGTCAAGTGCAACGCAGCTTGACCACTTGCGGTAGCTATTGAGCCAATGCCCCCCTCAAGGGCGGCCATGCGTTGCTCTAAAACGGCCGTGGTCGGATTGGAGAGGCGGCTATAGACGTGTCCGCTCCGTTCCAGATTGAACAGTGCTGCTGCGTGGTCACTTGACTCAAATACAAAAGAGGTCGTGAGGTGGATCGGTACCGCTCTTGCGCCTGTGGTGGGGTCGGGTGTCGTACCGGCGTGCAAGCTCAAGGTGTCAAATCCAGGGTCTGAATAGCCAGGCATGGGTGATCGCTTCCTGTCGTCTATGGGATTGTTGAGTCAAATCAATGTGAGCTATATTCAAACACATTCAGCTCTATAGCGATCGCGAAAGGGACAGCCATGAAAGTCAGCGACATCCTTCGAGTCAAGGGCGGAACGCTCTTCACGGTTTCGTCAGATCAGCCGCTGCTCAATGCAGCGCAAACGATGAGTGAGCAGGACATCGGATCTTTGGTTGTCATGGACCATGGTGAACTGGTCGGCATGTTGACTTTTCGCGAGGTCATCCAGCAGATCGTTAAAAACGGCGGTCAATTGGGTCAGTCCACGGTGCGTGCGGCGATGGATGACCACCCGCTGACGTGCACTCTGAGTACGGATTTAGATGAGGTGCGCCGCATGATGCTGGAGCGCCACGCGCGATACATGCCAGTGATGGATCAGAGGGTCTTGCAGGGTGTGATCAGCTTTTACGATGTGGCAAAGACGGTCGTTGACAGTCAAAATTTCGAAAATAAGATGCTCAAGGCCTATATCCGCGACTGGCCGGAGGGCGAAAACCCAGAACAATCCCCCCAACTTTGACCGGGGGCCAGTGGCCTGGGGCATCCATGGCAAGGTCATAAGTCAGGGATAATCGAGGGCTATGAGCGGCAATACTTTTGGACACCTATTCGCAGTCACCAACTTTGGTGAATCCCACGGACCGGCCATTGGCTGCGTGATTGATGGCTGCCCTCCTGGCTTGGCGTTGAGCGTCGAGGATATCCAACCGGATTTAGACCGGCGCCGGCCTGGCACCTCGGCGTTTGTGACCCAGCGCCAAGAGGCTGACCAAGTTGAAATTTTGTCGGGTGTATACGAAGGCCTCACGACCGGCACCCCGATTGCCTTGTTGATTCGCAATACCGATCAGCGCAGCAAAGACTACGGCGATATTCTGAAGACCTTCCGCCCAGGGCACGCCGATTACACGTATTGGCACAAGTATGGGATTCGAGACCCCCGGGGTGGCGGGAGATCCTCAGCGCGCCTGACTGCGCCGATGGTGGCGGCAGGTGCTGTGGCAAAAAAATGGCTCAGCGAACACTACAGCATGTCGTTCAAAGCCTGTTTGACTCAGTTGGGTGAAGTGGATATACCCTTCGAAAGTTGGGATTACGTTGCTCGCAACCCTTTGAATGCCCCAGTGGCTGACACGCAAGGGCTAGAGGATTACTTGGCAGCTCTGCGCAAATCAGGTGATTCGTGTGGCGCCAAGTTGCGGGTCGTCGCGTCAAATGTTCCTGTCGGCTTGGGGCAGCCCTTGTTCGACAAATTGGATGCGGATATCGCTTACGCCATGATGGGCGTCAATGCTGTCAAGGGCGTGGAAATAGGCTCGGGCTTTGCCAGTGCTTCTCAAAAAGGCAGCGAGCACGGAGACGCATTGCGTCCCGATGGTTTTGCCTCCAATCATGCGGGTGGTGTACTGGGCGGTATCAGTACCGGACAAGATTTGGTTGTATCGATTGCGATCAAGCCAACGAGCTCTATTTTGGTGCCAAGGCCATCGATTGACGTGGATGGCAATCCCACAGACTTGGTGACCAAGGGTCGCCATGATCCCTGCGTCGGTATACGCGCAGTGCCTATCATCGAGTCCATGTTGGCGCTGGTCGTGATGGAGCATGCATTGGCGCACCGAGCCCAATGCGCTGATGTTCGCGTGAGCACCCCATCTATCGCCATGCGCTGATGCGCGCAGCATTGACCCGACAGCTGGAACGGCTCAGGGACTCCGTCGCCCCTTATGCCATTCTCAGTGGTGCTTACTTCGCACACATTGGATTTTTCAATCCTTTCCTTCCCTTGTGGCTGGATTACCTAGGCTACAGCGTTGCGGTGGTCAGTCTGATGGTGAGCTTGCCATCGGCCACGCGTTTGTACGCGCCGTACCTTTGGGGCTGGCTCAGCGATCGCACCGGGCACCCCGAGGTATTGATGCGTATTGCCGCGCTTGGTGCGGCATTGGTTTCGTTGTTGTTGTGGGCGAAATGGCCGGCGTGGGGCATGCTGACGGTTTTGATCGTTTTGTTCTCGATGACTGGGGCCATGATGCCCCTCAGCGAGAGCTTGCTCGTCAAACGCATGAGCGCTGGCGGACATTTTGATGCTCGAGGTTACGGCCGAGTCCGGGTTTGGGGCAGCATTGGATTTTTAACGACAGTCCTTATTGCCGGGGCCGCGCTCGAGAGACAAGGGCTTGGCGCCTTCGTGGTTTGGTCCACCGCACTGTTGAGTGTGGTGGTGGTCAGCACGTGGTTGCTCCCGCGGAGTCCGAGCATCACAGGGGCCACAAAACGCACGACCTCGCGTTTTAAGACATCTGCGCGTTTGCGCTGGATGTATGGCCAGTTGTTTTTTCATGTGCTCGCACACGCTGTGATGTATGTCTTCTACTCGCTTTATTTGGATGAGTTGGGATACAGCAAGACAACGATTGGCGCGCTGTGGGCTTTGAGCGTGGTGGCGGAAATCGTCTGGTTTTATACCCAGTCATATTGGATGAAAGAGGCCCATATCGGGCGTTGGTTGGTAGCGGTTTCGGTCGCAGCGCTGATTCGGTTCAGTGCGCTCACGCTTTGGACAGAGTGGCCTGCAGTGGTCTGGACGACTCAACTTTTGCACGCCCTCACTTTTGCAGCGCATCACTCTCTGTGTATGTCTCTGATCACGCGCGAATGTCCGCCTGAGGTTCGGGGAAGGGCACAGGCCATGTACACCACCATCGGCTACGGACTCGCCGCTGTGGTCGCAGGCTTGCTCGGCGGTGTCGTAGTTCATTGGGTTGGATTGCGCTGGGTTTTTGCGCTTGCGGCGGTGTCGGCGGCAGTGGCGGTTTGGATGGCATGGAAGTTGGCGCATACCCCCGAAATCCGCGCGACTGAACCCCGCCCGGTCTGATTCGCATCGGCGGCAAGGGCGCTATGATGGATGCCTTGAGATTGGATGAGGAACCCCGCATGTCGACAGTCTACGTATTGAACGGTCCCAACCTGAACCTTTTGGGAATGCGTGAGCCAGAGGTTTATGGCAGTGCCACGTTGGCCGACGTGGAACAGATCTGTGTGCGGCGCTGTCAGGACTTGAGTCTTAAGCTTGACTTCCGACAAACCAACCACGAGGGGGAGTTGATCACATGGTTGCACGAGGCTGGCCGGGCTCAAGCCCAAGGTCAAGCCATAGGCGTCGTACTCAATGCAGGAGCATACACGCACACCAGCGTAGGGCTGCACGACGCCATCAAGGGCGCAAGCGTCACCTTGATCGAATTGCACATCAGCAATGTGCATGCCCGAGAGGCTTTTCGACATCACTCATACATCTCCCCTGTAGCCAAGGCTGTAGTTGCTGGCTTCGGTGTGCAGGGCTATGCCTTGGCTATTCAAGGGCTTCATGATCTGAGCGCGAGGTGATCAACGCATGATTTCCTTTTCATTCGCCTACGACGTCAAAGAGGACCGAATTTGTCTTCGCTTGAGCGGCGCGGGCGACATGATTTGGTTCACCCGGCGATTGGTTGTTTTTTTGCTGACGCAGGCAGCCAATCGATTTGCTGAATCCGCGACCGCGGGAATGGACGGATGGGCTACGCCGAAAGCGCCTGTGGAGCTTGAGCATGAGTTGGCGGTGACAGAACCAGACGAAGGTCAGGCTGGCTCACCAGTCCAAATTGCAGCTGGCAAATTTGATGCAGAAGCTCAATCGCACGCAGTTCTTTGTGAGCGCATCACGCTGACCAGCCACAGCGCGGGGGTGCAAATCTTGTTGATGACCGGTGATGGTCAACACACGGTCAACCTGTCTCGCGCAGGGTTCCACCGGTTTTTGCGCGCCTTATTGTTGGTGGCCAACCGAGTGGCCTGGGATCTTCCCGCTGTGCCAGGCTGGCTGAGTAAAAATTATTTGCCAGCTCCAATTCAAGGGGTGGTTGACACCGCCTTGCATTCGATAGATGCCTCCAACGCCAATGCGAGCGCCTTGCGCTTGGATCAAGGTATGGATCATTCCAACGGCAGGGCCAAGGGCAGCCCGCCCACTGGTGGTTCGGGGCCAGCAGAAGGCCGCGAGGACGATGCTCCGCCAGCGGCATAAATCCCAGGGAATCGCCTGTGAATGACGGTGTGCAAGTGCAGTGCGGCGTGAAGGACGCTTTATAGCCAAACGAGGATGAGCACTCATGAGTAGACAACCGGTTGCGTTCATCTCACATGGCTCACCGATGTGGGCCGTCGCCCCAGGGCAGACTGGTCCGGCATTGCAGCAGTGGGCCATGGATCAAGTTAGGCCGAAAGCGATCTTGGTGATATCACCGCATTGGATGACGAGAGGGGGCGTCGCCGTGATGACCAATGCCGCGCCCGCAACTTGGCACGACTTTGGTGGTTTCTCTGAATCGCTTTATGCGTTGCAATATCCTGCTCCAGGTGCTCCTGTCTTTGCGGAGCAAGCGTTTGACTTGATTCAGAGTGCTACCGCATCAATGGGATGGACCACGGTCAAAGATGCCGAGAGGCCGTTTGATCATGGCGCATGGGTTCCCTTGCGCTATATGTTTCCGGCGGCAGATATCCCAGTGTTCCAGATATCGCTGCCTGCGCTTGCAAGTCCTGCTGATTTGATGCGACTTGGAGCGTCCGTGCGCCCACTGAGAGACGAGGGTGTCTTCATCATGGCGACGGGCAGCATGACACACAATTTGGTCGAGCGAAATCGACCAGGGGTCGATCTGAATTACGTGCCAGTCTTTGCCCGCTGGGTGAGAAAAGCCATTGAATCAGGTCACCGTGAGGACCTGCTGAATTGGAAACAGCAGGCCCCCTTTGCCTTGCGAGCTCACCCCAGTGACGACCACTTCGTTCCCTTATTTATTGCCATGGGAGCGTCATGGCCCAACGAGTCACCGCAGTGGCTGAACGACGAAATCCAGTTCGAATTTCTCGCGATGGATGCCGTCGCTTGGGGTTCTCAGGCGTGCGCGTAATCGGCCAGCGGCACGCACGAACAAAATAAATTGCGATCGCCATACACATTGTCGACTCGCGCCACTGGCGACCAATATTTGTTGTGTCGCAACCGAGCGACCGGGTAGGCCGCTTGCTCCCTTGAATAGGGGTGTATCCACTCATTGGCAATGGTGTGCGACGCCGTATGGGGCGCATGTTTGAGAGGGTTGTCGTCCTGGGGCCATTCACCCGATTCAATGCGAGAGATTTCGCGACGGATCGCCAACATCGCCTCGATGAAGCGCTCGATTTCCTCGAGATCCTCGCTTTCTGTCGGCTCCACCATCAGGGTATTGGCGACTGGAAAAGAGAGGGTTGGAGCATGAAAACCATAGTCAATCAGACGCTTCGCGACATCTTCGGCCATGATGCCGGATGTTTCTTTTAAGGGGCGCAAGTCCAAGATACATTCGTGTGCAACGCGGCCTGTTGGGCTGGCATAGAGCGTTGGATAAGCCTCACGAAGGCGGTGACTGATGTAGTTGGCGGAGAGAATAGCGACTTCGGTCGCCTGTTTGAGGCCATGCGCGCCCATCATGCGGCAATACATCCAACTGATGGGCAAAACGGCGGCGTTCCCAAGTTCTGCGGCACTGACTGGTCCCACGCCTTGGCCAGGTAAAAATGGCGCTAAATCCTCAACGACACACACGGGACCAACGCCCGGTCCGCCGCCCCCGTGAGGGATGCAGAACGTTTTGTGAAGATTGAGATGGGATACGTCACCACCAAATGCGCCTGGTGCTGCCAAACCCACAAGCGCATTCATGTTTGCGCCATCGACATAAACTCGCCCTCCGTGGCGGTGAACCAGCTCGCACAAGTCGGCCACATTGGCTTCGAAGACGCCATGCGTAGACGGGTACGTGATCATGATGGCAGCCAAAGTATCGGAGTACTGCTCGCACTTGGCTTTCAAATCGGCCATGTCCACGTTGCCATCGGTGTCGCATGCCACGACAACGACTTGCATCCCCACCATCTGGGCACTGGCCGGATTGGTACCATGAGCTGAAGAAGGGATCAGGCACACCTTGCGTTGGGTATCACCCTTCGCACGGTGGTAGGCTGCAATAGCCAATAAACCAGCGTACTCACCTTGTGAGCCTGCGTTGGGTTGCAAGCTGATGGCAGAGTAGCCAGTAGCCTGGCAAAGCCATTCTCGAAGTTGTTCATCCAGCACTGCATAGCCTTGGCGCTGATCCGATGGTGCATAAGGATGAATGTGGGCGAATTCTGGCCATGTGATCGGAATCATTTCCGATGTGGCATTCAATTTCATGGTGCAGCTGCCCAGCGGAATCATGCTGCGGTCAAGTGCGAGATCCTTATCCGACAAGGAGCGCAGGTAGCGCAGCATCCGAGTTTCATTGTGGTGGCTATTGAACACACGGTGAGTTAAGTACGCGCTTGTGCGCATGAGCGCCGCAGGAATTCGTGGCTCTGCTTGAGGTGCGATCACTGCCATTTCTGTCGAGGTGTCGCCTTTCGCGAATACCCGCCAAAGGGCCTCTACGTCTTTGCGTTGCGTTGTTTCGTCGAACGAAATGCTGATGTTGGTCCCTTCGCTGAGGCGCAAATTCATGCCTAAATTTAGCGCGCGTTGCATGTAGGTCTGCGCGTCGCCTACACTGAAACGATAGGTCAAGGTGTCGAATGCGAAGCGATTCATGGCTTCAAACCCCAGTGCCTTCATGCCTCGGGCCATGGTGTCCGTGAGCGTAGCGATACGCAGGGCAATGCGGCGCAGCCCGATCGGCCCGTGGTACACCGCATACATGCTGGCAACGACGGCGGGGAGGACCTGAGCAGTACAAATGTTGGATGTTGCCTTTTCCCGCCGAATGTGCTGCTCACGCGTTTGCAATGCCAAGCGATACGCCGGCTGGCCGTGGGCATCTACGCTCACGCCCACCAAGCGCCCGGGCATTGATCGTTTGAACGCGTCAATGGTGGCCATAAAAGCGGCGTGCGGCCCACCATTGCCCATTGGCATACCAAAGCGTTGGGTTGAGCCGATCACAATGTCGGCCCCCCATTCGCCTGGGGGCTTCAAAAGGGTGAGCGCGAGCAGATCAGCACAAACAATCAGTGCAGCGTTGGCAGCATGGACGGTTTGCGCCATCCCGTTGTGATCAGCGACATGTCCCCACGTTCCTGGGTACTGAATGACGGCCGCAAAGTATTCGCCCTCTTGCAAAAGCTGATTGAGCTGAGCCTCATCTTGCGCCACTTGGAGTGACAAGCCCAAGGGTTCCGCCCGAGTGCGCATCACTGCGATGGTTTGAGGGTGGCAGTCACTCGCGATCAAAATGTGGTTGCTTTTTGACTTCACGCTGCGTTTGGCCAAGGTCATGGCTTCGGCTGCAGCGGTGGCCTCATCGAGCATCGATGCGTTGGCGATTGGCATCGCTGTCAAGTCGGTGATCATGGTTTGAAAGTTGATCAACGCTTCCATTCGACCTTGTGAAATCTCAGCTTGATAAGGTGTATAGGCCGTGTACCAAGCTGGGTTTTCCAGTACGTTGCGCAGAATCACGCCCGGGGTGAAGGTGTCGTAATACCCCTGCCCAATGAAGCTTTTCAAAACCCGATTTTTTTGAGCAATCGCTTTGAGCTCAGCAAGCGCTTGCGCCTCACCAATCGCAGGGGGTAGCTGCATCGGCGATTGGCGACGGATGCTCGCCGGCACAATTTCTGCCATCAATGTGCCCAGATCAAAAACGCCAAGCGCCTCAAGCATGCGGGCTTGTTCCTCAGCAGTAGGACCGATGTGGCGGGCAATGAACTCGTTGGTGTTTTCAAGCTCGCTTAAAGCAGGCGTGGTGTGCATGGCAATTGAATATCAAAAGTATGAAAGGAGCTGGTCCAGTCATGGACCATCGACCAGCGCTTGATGAGCACCTTGGGATGTTTATGAAGCAAATTGGTTGTAAGCCAATTCATCCATCAAGGCATCTAATTGGGTCGGATCACTCAGTTTCACCTTGAAGAACCAGCCTGCATTCATAGGGTCACTGTTCGCGAGCGACGGGTCGTCTGCCAGTGCCTGGTTCACTTCAAGGATCTCGCCGTCGACCGGCATATAGACATCGGCCGCCGCCTTGACGGATTCCACGACGCCTGCGACGTCTTTTTGCGCGAATTTGGCACCGACATCGGGCAGTTCAACAAAGACGACGTCACCCAGCGCGTCTTGCGCGTGTGGGGTGATGCCGATCACAGCGATGTCGCCCTCAACGCGCACCCACTCATGTTCTTCGGTGTATTTGGTCATGTGTTGCTCCTGAAAGTAAAAAAAGATCAACCGCGGTGATAACGGTTAGGGATGAAAGGCATTGAAACCACAGTCATGGGGACCGCTTTGCCGCGCACGATGGCATGAACCGTCGTCCCTAGGGCAGCGTGCGTTGGCTTAAGGTAAGCCATCGCTATCGGGGCATCCGCGGTGGGTCCTAAAAGGCCGGACGTCACTTCTCCAATGGCCTCTCCAGCGGGAGATTGCACTTCTGTGTGTTCACGCACGGGAGTGCGTTGCAGTGCCTGCAGCCCCACGCGCTTCTTCAACATAGGCTCGGCCCCGTCCAATTGAGCCAAGATCAATTCGGCACCAGGAAAGCCACCTGCTCGAGCACCGCCACTGCGACGGACCTTTTGGATCGCCCAGCTGAGTCCAGCTTCCACGGGCGTGGTGTTGATGTCGATGTCGTTGCCGTAGAGGCAAAGTCCCGCCTCTAGGCGCAATGAGTTGCGTGCCCCGAGACCGATTGGTTTGACCTCGGGCTGCTCAAGCAGCGCTTGCGCAAGCAGGGTTGCATGGGACGAGGGTACGCTGATTTCGAACCCGTCTTCACCGGTGTATCCGCTGCGGGTGACATAGCAAGGCACCCCCGCAAGATCAAGCCAAGCTCCAGTCATGAATACCAACGCGGCGACAGCAGGGTTCAATCGCGAAAGGGCAGTTACCGCCTGCGGTCCTTGGAGCGCCAACAGGGCTTGCTCGGGCATCGGTATGACGTCGCACAGATGCCCTATTCGCTCTTGGATGTAAGCGATGTCTTGGTCTTTGCAAGCGCCGTTGACGATCAAAAACAAATCGTCTTCGCGATTCACGCACATCAAGTCATCGAGAATGCCGCCTTGGTCATTCAGCAACAGACCGTAGCGTTGCTTGTGAAGGCCGAGACCGATGACATCAATCGGCAGAAGGCGCTCTAGAGCCTCTGCAGCACCGGTACCTTTGAGCCGCAGCTGCCCCATGTGAGAGACATCAAAAAGCCCTGCCGCCTCACGAGTGTGCAGGTGCTCTTTCATGAGTCCGTCGGGATATTGCACAGGCATGCGGTAACCCGCAAAAGGGACCATGCGCGCCCCTAAACGCTCGTGCAGATCAAACAGCGGGGTTGTTTTGAGGGCGTCGTCGTACGCGTCGGTCATGGCAGGGCTCCAATGTGAAAACACGATGGTGGGGAACCCTGTTGTCCGCTTTACCTGAGAGATTCAACCCGCACGATGGTGGGTTTTGCCCCTTCGGTGGATGCCTAATGAAGCATCTCTCTCCAACAGAATGGGTGGCTTGGCGCCACCTTGTCAGTCCTGGGTGCCTGAGCGTTCAGCCTTCGGCGGGTCGGTGACCTCTCTCCTGACAGAGCCTAAGTATAGCGGCTTGCCGCCCCGGTTTTCTTAGTGCTATCCCCATGTGCTGCCGCCAGCCGAGTACCGAAGATCACATGCCTGCGTAGTTGGGACCGCCTCCGCCCTCTGGCGTCACCCACACGATGTTTTGTGAAGGGTCTTTGATGTCGCAGGTCTTGCAATGCACACAATTTTGGGCATTGATTTGGAGCCGATGACCTGATCCTTCGGCTGGCACATATTCGTAAACGCCGGCTGGACAAAACCGCTGCTCCGGTCCGGCAAAATTGGTCCAGTTGACGCTGACCGGAATATCTGCGTCTTTCAAAGTTAAGTGAGCTGGTTGATTCTCTTCGTGGTTGGTATTGCTGATAAACACACTCGAAAGCCGGTCAAACGTCAGCACGCCATCGGGTTTTGGGTACTCGATGGGGGGTGCCTCGCTGGCTGGCAGCAGGGTCACATGGTCGGGACGATCCCGATGCAGGGTCCAGGGGGCAACCTTGATCCCAATTTTGGGCAGGAACCACCGTTCTACACCAGTCATCAAGGCGCCAACCATATTGCCTTTTTTGAACCATTGTTTGAAGTTCTTGGCCGCTTTGAGTTCATCGTTTAGCCAACTTGCTTCAAAACTCTTGACGTAGCCCACTAGCTCGTCATGGCTTTGACCTGCAGCCAGGCTTTGGGCGATGCTCTCTGCACACAACATGCCTGTTTTGATGGCTGCATGGCTGCCTTTGATGCGGCTGGCGTTCAAAAATCCAGCATCGCATCCAACCAAAGCCCCACCGGCAAATACAAATTTAGGCAGCGACAAAATGCCGCCTGCCGTGATGGCTCGCGCGCCGTATCCCAACCGCTTGCCACCCTCGAGTACAGCGCGGATGCTGGGGTGTGTTTTCCAACGCTGCATTTCTTCGAATGGCGACAGCCAAGGATTCTTGTAATCTAATCCAACGACGAAGCCGAGGGTGACCTTATTTCCCTCAAGGTGGTACAGAAAGCCGCCGCCGTAGGTGTCGTTGTTCATGGGCCAGCCAGCGGTGTGGACCACGCGGCCTGGCAGCGCCTTGGCGGGGTCAATCTCCCAAAGTTCTTTGATACCGATTGCATAGCTCTGCGGATCTTTGCCTTGGTCAAGATGGAACTTCTCAATCAGTTGTTTGCCCAAGTGACCGCGTGAGCCCTCTGCAAAGACGGTGTATTTGCCCAACAAGGCCATGCCCAGTTGGAAATCTCCCGTGGGCTCTCCATCTTTGCCAACGCCCATGTTGCCAGTTGCCACGCCGATGACGGCACCGTCATCGTTGAAGAGCACTTCAGCAGCTGCAAATCCAGGGAATATCTCCACGCCCAGCGCTTCGGCTTGTTCTCCTAACCACTTGGTGACAGCGCCCAGTGACACCACATAACAACCGTTGTTGTGGAAGTTGTCTGGCACCAGAGCATCTGGCGTGCGCTTGGCACCGGTTTCACTCAAAAACAGGACATCGTCGCCAGTGACGGGTTGGTTCAAGGGGGCGCCGCGCTCCTTCCAGTCTGGGAACAACTCAGTGATCGCCCGAGGGTCCATCACTGCGCCAGAGAGAATATGAGCGCCGGGTTCAGAGCCTTTTTCAAGTACAACCACGGAGGCTTCTGGATTGAGTTGTTTGAGTCGAATGGCAGCAGACAATCCGGCGGGGCCTGCACCGACCACGACCAGGTCGTACTCCATGGATTCGCGAGGGCCGTATTGTTCCAAGATGGCTTCTGGTGTCATGGTGGGGTCTCTCTTGCACGCCTACAAATGGACGCGTCACGGGTTGATTCGAAGATCCGATTTTAGTCAGGGTTGAAGTTGCGAACTCTGCGCAGGTGACACACCCCATTCTGCTGTGCGTGCAAACTGTGCCACTCGGATCCGAAACTAAATACCAGCAGCGGGGGATGACCTTGAAACTTGAGTTGCCAGCCGAAAAGAAATGGGTGTTTGACATCGATGTGCCCATCCGTTGGGGAGACATGGACATGATGGGACACGTCAACAACACCGTGTATTTTCGGTACCTGGAAATCGCTCGGCTGGAGTGGATGTATGGACTGGGCGTGAAGTCAGCACCAATAGGCGAGGGTCCCGTGATTGCCAATGCCTTTTGCAATTTCATCCGGCAAGTGAGTTTCCCTGGAACCTTGCTGGTGCGGACATACGTGAGTCCTCCCGGCCGCAGCTCGTTTGAAACTTGGCATGAAATCATGCGCACCGATGACCCTGCCACCATTTGCGCCACGGGTGGGGCAACGGTGGTCTGGGCGGATATGGTGGCCGAAAAGTCAGTCCCATTGCCCGCGTTCATGCGAGAGATTTTGACTTAAGGCCCCGCCAGTCAGCGGGCATCGCGGGAGGAGGCTCTGCTTAGAGGAAGCACGCCGCCGTGCCGTCGAACCACCCGGCGCGGCGAGTCATGACTGTGCTCGACCCGCCCACGCGTCAGCGAAAGATTTATTTGCGAGGCAGGCGGCCCATCAAGTAGAACTCTTCGTTTGGCATCATGTTGCTGAAGCTGGCGACCCGGTTGGATAAACCAAAAAATGCGGTGATGCTGGCAATGTCCCAAATGTCCTCGTCGTCAAAGCCATGCTGATGCAGGCTGTCAAAATCAGAGTCGTTGATCTCGTGGGAGCGCAGGCACACTTTCATGGCAAAGTCGAGCATCGCTTTTTGACGCGGTGTGATGTCGGCCTTGCGGTAATTGACAGCAACTTGGTCTGCGACCAGCGGTTTTTTCTCGTAAATGCGCAGCAGTGCTCCGTGAGCCACGACACAATAAAGGCATTGGTTGGCCGCGCTTGTGGTGGTCACGATCATTTCGCGATCGCCCTTGGAGAGGTTCGAGCCTTCTCTCAACATCAGCGCATCGTGGTAAGCAAAGAACGCACGCCACTCAGCGGGTCTGCGTGCCAAAGCCAAAAAGACATTGGGAACAAACCCGGCTTTGCTTTGCACTTCCAGTATTTGTGCCTTGATGTCGTCGGGCAATGTGTTCAGGTCAGGCAATGGGTAGCGCGCGCTCATGGGATCTCCTGGTTGTTTGGTACGAGTCAGTCGCCACTTTAATCAATTCTTGACTCATTTCTGTCGTGGAGGTGGCAGCCGCTCACCAAGCTGGGCTGGCGCGAAGGTGACCAGCCCCTTAGATTTTTAGAGCAAGATAGGACCATTCTTTTCACAACATTTGGGGACACGCGATGAGTACCTTCAAGAGCAGCCAGACGCCGCGAGACGCACAACATGACGCAGGTTTGAACACCCGCCGACAAGTATTAGGCAACGAGTACGTCCAGGGCGCGCTGGATAAAGTTACACCCTTCACGGCCGAGCTTCAAGAGTTTGTCAGCCGCAACGCTTGGGGTACGGTTTGGCAGCGCGAGGGCTTGAGCCTGCGCGACCGAAGTTTGATCACGGTCTCGATGGCTGCAGCCCTGGGTCGTTCGCATGAACTCAAGGTGCACGTGCGAGGCGCATTGAACAACGGCGTGACACCCGATGAACTCAAAGAAGTCTTCATGCACATGTCCGTTTACTGCGGTTTTCCGCTGACGCTCGAAGCCTTCAGAGCTGCGGCAGAGGTAATAGACGCGAAATAAGCGGTCAGCTGAGGGGGAGCTGGCTCAGCGGCCTGCGAGCCGGCCGATCAGCTCTGCAGTGCTGTTGCATTCATATTTGCGCAGCAAGTGGCCGCGGTGAATTTCAACAGTGCGGTGGCTGATCCCCAGTGCCTTGCCAATGGACTTCGCGGTCATGCCTTTGCAAAGCAGGGCGGCAACCTCGCGCTCGCGCGGGCTCAATGAACTGCTGACTGGACGAACGGCGCTCAAGTCTTCGAAGCTCCAAATGCCTGACAGGTGAGGGTCTTCGGGGTTGAGCGCCCGACCGGTCACGTGGCACCAGAACACCTCCCCTGCGTGTGGGCCATCCACGCGCTTCATCAAGCGGTCATCGGCGTAATGTCCCTTGGCATTCAAAATTGGCGCGATTCGCACTCCAGTGCGTTCGAATTCATCGACGCTTGGGTACAAAATCTGGAATGATTGTCCGATTAACTGATCTCGGTTGGCGCCAAAAATGTCGCACAGCGCTTGGTTGCAGTCGACGATCTTGCGCTGATGCGACAGCACCAGCCCTAAGGGTGCCAAGTCAAAGGCTTGCCGGTAATCGATCTTGGCAGGTGAGTTGGCATCGGGAGACTTCGGGTTTGTCATTAGGTCATCATACGTAGTTCAATACGTAGTATCGTAGCGGTTTGCACATTGGCGTATCAGCAAGGAACAACCATGAATAAAATTTTTGCAAGCGCCGCAGACGCCCTTCAAGGCGTTGTTGCGGATGGTCAGTTGATGGCGGTGGGTGGTTTTGGTCTGTGCGGTATCCCAGAGGCATTGATCGATGCATTGGTGGCAAGCCAAGTGAACAATTTGACTGTGATCTCCAACAATGCGGGAGTTGACGGCTTTGGGCTTGGCAAGTTATTGGAAACGCGCCAGATTAAAAAAATGATTTCCAGCTACGTTGGCGAAAACAAAGAGTTTGAACGCCAGTATTTGGCAGGAGAGTTGGAGCTGGAGTTCACGCCGCAAGGGACATTGGCTGAAAAGTTGCGAGCAGGAGGAGCTGGTATACCGGCGTTTTTCACCAAAACGGGTGTTGGTACTTTGGTGGCCGAAGGAAAAGAGCTGCGTGACTTCGACGGCCAAACCTATGTCATGGAGCGTGCTTTGGTGCCCGACGTAGCGCTGGTCAAGGCTGATGTTGCAGACCGCTCTGGCAACTTGCGTTTCAACCTGACTGCACGCAACTTCAATCCCGCGGCTGCGACCGCTGGCAAAGTGTGCATCGTTGAAGTTGAAAAGATTGTCGAGGTGGGGGAACTCGCCCCTGACGACATCCATCTGCCGGGTATTTACGTGCACCGCATTGTGCACAACCCCACGCCCGAAAAACGCATCGAAAAGCGCACCACGCGCGAACAATAACCAGGAGTGGAAGATGGCTTGGACTCAAGACGAAATGGCTGCGCGCGCGGCGCAGGAATTGGAAGATGGCTTTTACGTGAACTTGGGCATAGGTATTCCGACGCTCGTTGCCAATCATGTGCCTGATCACATGGAGGTCTGGCTGCAAAGTGAAAACGGCATGCTCGGTATTGGGCCCTTCCCAACAGAGGATGAAGTCGACCCTGACTTGATCAACGCGGGTAAGCAAACGGTGACAACGCTCAAGGGCACCTCTATCTTTGGCAGTGATCAGTCGTTTGCCATGATTCGCGGGGGCAAGATCAACCTATCGATTTTGGGTGCTATGCAGGTCAGCGGTCGTGGTGATTTGGCCAACTGGATGATTCCGGGCAAGATGGTCAAGGGCATGGGTGGCGCCATGGATTTGGTGGCTGGAGTCCCTCGCGTGATTGTCCTGATGGAGCACACTGCAAAGAAAAAGGACGGTAGCGAAGATTTGAAAATTTTGCCTGAGTGCAACTTGCCTCTGACGGGGGTTGGGGTGGTGAACCGCATCATCACCAACTTGGCTGTGATGGATGTCACGCCAGCTGGGCTCAAGTTGGTTGAGTGTGCCGCCGGGGTGTCCAGAGAAGAAGTTCAGGCCAAAACTGGCGTGCCTTTGATTTAAGATCGCAGCTGCGCTAGCCCTGAAATAGTGGGCAGTTGACACTTCAAAAGCGCCTTGATCCTTTGCTGGGTCAAGGCGCTTTTTACAAATTAGTGAAATTTAAAACCAAATTAACAAGAAAAGGGAACAAATGCAAGCAACCTTAACCCAACAGCTTTGGCCCAGTCAGTCTGGATCATCAGTTCGTCGCTCCATCATTTTGATGGTGCTTGGTTCGTTGTTCTTGGCGGTGTCTGCGAAAGTTTCGATCCCGTTTTACCCCGTGCCGATGACTTTGCAAACCTTGGCAGTGTTGGCGCTCGGGATGGCCTATGGCTGGCGTTTGGGTACGGCAACGGTGGCGTTGTACCTGCTGGAAGGTTCTCTTGGCTTACCGGTATTCACAGGCACGCCTGACAAAGGTGTCGGTTTGGCCTACATGCTCGGCGGCACAGGTGGTTACTTGATGGGCTTTTTGCCCGCAGTTGCGATTGCCGGCTGGTTGGGCGAACGGGGATGGGATCGCTCACCTTGGAAAACTGCGGCGGCAATGCTGTTGGGCAACGCTGCGATTTATGCGCCAGGTTTGCTGTGGCTTGGGTCCCTTTACGGGTGGGATAAGCCCATCTTGGCATGGGGCTTCACTCCTTTTTGGTTGGGTGATGTTTTCAAGGTCGCGTTGGCGATGGGATTGTTACCCCTGGCATGGCGCGCGCTGGGCAAAACGCGCTCTTGACCTGACTGCAGGGCTTTCGCTTGGGCAAGGGATCTTGCCTCGATCATCCTGGCTCAGTAAAAAAAGGAACCCTGGGGTTCCTTTTTTGTTACATCACTCGTCGAGGAGGCGTCCGGCGCAGTCGGCGTTTCCGTCTGACGCGCCAAATCCAAACCCAAGTCGAAAGCGCGTAGACCAGCAAGCCAAATCCGATCGCGAACGACGCCAGGCCGATCAACAAGGGTTTGCCCATGTTCTGGACACGTTGCCACCAACGGGTGTGTCCTGCATCTGGCGCATTGTGCGAAGCATGTATTTGAGGTGGTGCAGGAGGCGCAGGGGGGTCTTCCGTACCGACAACCCAATGCCCGAATTGGTAGGCCGCGTAGTAGACCGGCGCGAATGTGACGGGATTGGTGACTAAGGTGCTCGCGATGGCGGCTGGCACGTTCGCGCGCATCACAATTGCTGCGCCAGCAGCCAATGGAATTTGGCCAACCGGTATCAAAAACCCAAAAAACACACCGAGCGCCAAGCCGGTTGCGACACCCCGCCGGCTCCAGCGCCAGAGCGCATTGCTGAAAAGCCGAGGTCCAAGCCATCTCAACCAGCGATTGCTGCGCAGAGACTCTTGGCTTGGGAGGTAACGTTTCAGGATGGGTGGCATGGAGGCTGAATATTACATGTGCCACATGAGGTCAGCATGTCGCGGTGGAATTGTCCTCGAATGCTTGCACAATACCGCCATGGCAAAGCAAAAATCTTCGACCAAAATGACCTTGCAAGATTGCTTGTACGAACAAGGCTTTGGCACGCGCCGGGTGTGTGCAGGGATGGTGCAGCAAGGTCATGTGCGCGTTCAGGGACAGCACGTTTCTGACCCGCTGATGGAGGTGGAGGGTCACGGGTTATCGATTGAAGTGCTTGGTGAAGCCTACGTCTGCCACATGCCAGCTTATCTGATACTGCACAAGCCAGCCGGATACGAGGTATCGCAAAAGCCAAAACACCATCCTAGTGTCTACAGTTTGTTGCCGGCAGCATTGCGGCAACGCCCATCCAAGGGTACACCCGGTGTGCAGGCCGTGGGGCGCTTGGATGAGGACACGACTGGCCTATTGCTGATGTCCGATGACGGGCAGTTCATTCACAAAATGAGCTCCCCAAAACACCATGTTCCCAAGGTCTACGAGGTATCCACAGTACACCCATTGGGCGAAGCCCAGGTCCGTCGACTGATTGAAGGCGTGGTCCTGGATGATGACCCCAAACCTGTGCGTGCTGAAGCCGCGGAGATTGTGTCAGAACGTCACTTGCGCATGACTCTGACGCAAGGCAAATACCACCAGGTGAAGCGGATGTTGGCGGCAGTGAGCAATCGGGTGGATCGCCTGCATCGCTCCGAAATGGGCACTTTGCAGTTGGGCGATTTGCCAGTAGGTCAGTGGCGTTGGCTGACTGATGCCGAGGTACAAGGGTTGCGTGCAAAGCGCTCATAGTCATGGCGCACATCAGGCGTGTGGCTCACCTGGATATGGATGCATTTTTTGCGTCCGTTGAGTTGCTTCGATTTCCGCAGTTGAAGGATGTTCCCGTCATCATTGGCGGCTGGCGCGCAGAAAACGCATTTGCTGATTTGAGTGACGCGGAGTGCGCAAGGCTGCCTCTTTCGGCGTTCAGTAGGATCAAGGACTACGAGGGGCGAGGCGTTATCACCACCGCCAACTATGCGGCTCGACAATTTGGTGTGGGTTCAGCCATGCCCATGATGAAGGCGGCCAAGCTTTGCCCCGATGCGATTCTGTTGAATACTGAGCGAGCGCGGATTAACGAATACTCGCGCCGTTTTAAATCCATCATCACTGAGGTGGCGCCCGTGATGGAGAACCGCGGCATCGATGAGGTGTATATCGACTTCACGGATGTGCCGGGTGGCCAAAGGGAAGGGGGCCGCGTGCTTGCCCGGTTGATCCAAAGAGAGATTCAATTGGCTACGGGGCTCACTTGCTCAGTGGGCGTCGCGCCCAACAAATTGATGGCCAAGCTGGCGAGCGAAATGCAAAAGCCCAATGGCATCACTGTGCTGCATGCATCGGATATCCCAGTCAGGCTCTGGCCGCTGCCGTGTCGCAAACTCAATGGCGTTGGTCCTAAAGCAGATGAACGGCTCAAGGCCCTGGGTTTGCTGACATTGGGCGATGTGGCTGCGAGCGATGTGCTTGAGTTGCAATCCCAGCTAGGACGAAAATTTGGCCAGTGGATTTTCGATGCGGCACATGGTCGCGATGATCGCCCCGTTGTGGTGGAGTCCGAGCCTGTGAGCATGAGTCGCGAAACCACCTTTGAACGCGATTTGCACGTAGTCAGTGATCGCGCAAAGCTCGGCCAAGTGTTCGATCGCTTGTGTGAGCAAGTTGCAGCTGATCTGCAGCGCAAGGGTTATGTCGCCAAAACGGTGGGGGTCAAAGTGCGCGACGACCGTTTTCAAACCTCGACCCGTGACACCACGATCGATGGGTGTGTGGAATTGCCCCAGGAAATTCGAAAGGCCGCCAATGCGGCGCTTCGTCGCATTCCGATTGACCGTCCGATTCGGCTATTGGGAGTGAAGGTTTCGGGCTTGTACCTCAAGGCAGAGTGGCAGGCGCTAGCGGAGCAGGTACCAGGGCAGGAGTATCTTTTCGATTGGAACGACCAGTGACCCATCGTGGAAGGATGCCATCCTGATCGCACTCGCGTCCGGATCCGAATGGCGATCAAAGCGACCACTCTGTATACATAGGCGACAGTAAATCGCAATATTTTGCGAAATTTCCCCTAAAATGCGAGCGAGTTGTATACATAAAATTCCCAAAGCCCCCGACGCCGCTATGAGTACCAAGCTCGCTCGCGCCAAAGATTTTTCTGTTCAGGCCCATGCACATACGAGGGCTCTGCTGACGCTGCGAGAGTGGATTGTGTCCGGTGCCTTGCGCGGGGGCGAGCGCATCGCTGAGATGCCTTTGGTTGAGCGTTTGGGTGTCTCGCGCACGCCAGTGCGAGCCGCGCTCCAGCGTCTAGAGCTAGAAGGGCTGCTCCACGCCCTGCCCGCGGGAGGCTACGTGGTGAGGCAGTTCACTTACCAGGACATGGCAGACACCATTGAGATGCGGGGCTTGCTCGAAGGGCTCGGCGCGCGCTGGTCTGCTGAGCGGGGTGCCCCACTGGACAAACTCGCCCAGGCCAAAAGCTGCCTGAGCGACCTGGATGCAGTGTTTGATTTGGGCCAAGCAAGCGAGCTAGATTTGAGCGCGTACGCAGAATTGAATGCCCGTTTTCATCGGTTGGTAATGGAAATGTCGAACAGTTCGGCACTTCAACAAGAGTACGAGAGAACACTGGCGCTGCCCTTTGCGTCGCCCTCTGCCTTGGTGTTGAATCAGGATGCCCGTCACCGCACTCACACCCGTTTCCTCGTGGCACAAGACCAGCATTGGCAGGTGTTGGACGCGATTGAGCGGCGCCAAGGCGCTCGCGCTGAAGCGCTGATGCGAGAACACGCAGGTCTTGCACAGCGCAACTTGAAAGATTCTATGAACGACAGCGGTGTATCCACCGCTGACGGTGAAGCCGTGGTCAAGTGGCTTCGACCCCCTGTAGCTATTCAAACTTGAGGTCCCCAATGTTCATCAAAAATACCTGGTACGTCGCCTGTGCCTCTGACGACATCAATGGCAAACCCCTGGGTCGCAAGATCCTCGGTATTCCTATGGTGTTTTTTAGAAACGAGGCTGGTGAGCCTGCTGCTTTGGACGATTTCTGTCCGCACCGAGGGGCACCCTTGTCGTTGGGTAAATGCCGTGACGGCAAGCTGATTTGCGGTTACCACGGACTTGAGATGGGTTGTGAAGGCAAAACGGTGGCGATGCCAGGCCAGCGGGTTGGTGGCTTTCCGCCCGTCAAGGCATACCCCGCACTCGAGTATGGTGGGTTCATTTGGGTATGGCCTGGCGATGCCACGCCCAACCGGGATGCACTACCTAAGCTCGAGTGGGTCGACAACCCCGCATGGGCCTATGGTGGCGGTCTGTATCACATCCAAGCGGGATACGAGCTCATGGTCGACAACCTGATGGATCTGACGCATGAGACGTACGTGCACAGCACCAGCATCGGTCAACCAGAAATCGATGAGACGCCCTGTAAAACCAGGGTTGACGGTGACACCGTTTACACCGAGCGATTCATGAGCGGCATCAAGGCGCCCCCATTTTGGCAAATGGCGATGCGCGCACAAGGTTTGGACGAGCATGCCACAGTGGATCGCTGGCAAGTCTGCCGATTCACGCCGCCTAGCCACATCCTGATCGAAGTGGGGGTCGCCTTGGAGGGGTACGGCGGGATCAATGCGCCAGATGACAAAAAGGCGTACAGCGTGGTGGTCGACTTCATCACCCCGGAGACAGAGACGTCGATGTGGTACTTCTGGGGTATGGCTCGCAAGTTCAAGCCCAACGACGCAGAGCTGACGGAGTCAGTGAAGCAAGGGCAAGGAAAAATCTTTTCTGAAGACTTGGAAATGTTGGAGCGCCAGCAAGCCAACTTGCTTCGATACCCGGAGCGAAAATTGTTGATGCTGAATATTGACGGTGGCGGCGTGCAGTCACGCAAGGTGATTGCTCGAAAGCTCGCAGAAGAAGCTGAGGTCCATTGATGGCCGATATGCGAGTCTTGGTCAGCAGCTGTTGGCCAGAAGCCAAAGATACGGTGGGCATTGAGCTTGTGTCGTTGGACGGAGGACCTTTGCCGGCGTTTGAGGCAGGTGCGCACATTGACGTGCATTTGCCAGATGTTGGCATCCGCTCTTACTCACTCTGTGGCCATCCTCATGATGTTTCACGCTATGAGCTCGGAGTCCTCAAAGATGCCAATTCACGAGGAGGCTCGGTGGCGATGCACGCGCTGAGCGCAGGCGCCGTGCTCGACGTGGATTTCCCGTCCAATCATTTCCCGATGGCGCCGGCAGGCGCTGCTCATGTGTTTTTCGCGGGTGGTATTGGGATCACGCCATTTTTGGCCATGACGATGGAGGCGCAAGCGAGAGGTGAGCGCTGTCGAATGCATTACGCGGTACGTGGGCGCGAAAAGGCAGCCTACTTGGGCCGCTTGCAGTCGATGTTGGGCAGCCAACTGGAGCTGCATGTTGATGAGGAGACCGGCCGACATTTCGATGCGGGCGCTGCGATTGCATCCGTGGCGCCAGAAGAGCACGTGTATGTATGTGGGCCTCAAGCCTTCATGGAGGCGGTCCTGAATGCTGCGCGAATGGCAGGCATTGACGAGGCCCGCTTGCACTGGGAGTACTTCAGCGCAGACGTCGCACAGCCTCATGACGGGGATGCATCCTTTGAGGTCGTCTTGCAGAGCAGTGGCAAGACAATCACGGTGGAAGCAGGGCAAACCATCGTACAGGCATGTAGCTTGATCGACGTGGATGTCATGGTGTCGTGTGAACAAGGCGTGTGCGGGACATGTATTACTTCAATAATTGAAGGAATTCCAGATCACCGAGACGTCTATTTGACACCGCAAGAAAAGGCCGATGGTCGCGTGATGCTTCCCTGCTGTTCCAGATCAAAGACCCCAAGAATCGTCTTGGATCTCTGAAAAAATCAGGGTTTGCGATAATACGAATCGATCGCCTTGATGTTTATGATCGTGAAACAATCATTGTGTTTGTTTTGTGATAACTGAACGGCACAGCGGTATCTACTTAACCCCCAGAAAGAGGAGACTCGACATGAAATCTATCCGTCGCACTCTGTTGAGTGCTGCAGCATTGAGCGCCGCATTGGGTGGCTTGGTTGCACCTTCCGTGCACGCCGAAGAAGTTACTTTGCGTTTTCATCAAATGCTTCCATCGCCCGCGCCGATCCCCAAGAACGTGATTGGTCCTTGGATCAAAGCCGTGGAGGGCGCCAGTGGTGGTACCTTGAAGATCAAGCAATATGACTCAATGGCTCTGGGTGGAAAGCCCCCACAGTTGTTTGACCAAGCCAAAGACGGTGTGGTCGATATCGTGTGGACAGTGTTGTCATACACGCCAGGTCGCTTCCCCAAGACAGAAGTCTTCGAAGTGCCTTTCTTGACCAAGAACGCGACCATGGGCTCTATGGCGCTGCAAGACTTTGTTGAGCGCAATGCAATGGACGAGTTCAAAGACGTCAAGCTGCTGTGCGTACACACCCACGGTCCAGGGAACTTCCACACCAAGGATCCCGTGACAAAAATGGAAGATCTCAAGGGCAAGAAGATCCGTGGCGCTGGTCGTGTTGTCAACGACTTGATCACCGCCTTGGGCGCAACGCCGATCGGAATGCCAGTGCCTGCAGTGGGTGAGGCCTTGTCCAAAGGTGTGATTGATGGCACCACCATCCCATACGAAGTGGTCCCTCCATTGAAAGTACACCAGCTGGTCAAGAATCACACCATGTTCGCCAAGGGCATTGCGCTTTACACCAACACTTTTGGTGTCGTGATGAACAAGGCCAAGTATGACTCTCTGCCCGCAGCAGCCAAGAAGGCCATCGATGAACAAAGCGGTATGGCTTGCGCCAAGCGCTTCGGTGAGGGCATGGACGCTGGCGATGCAGGCGGTATCGCTCTGGTGAAAAAGGCCGGCAACACCATCAACACCATTGATGAAATCGAGATGCAGCGCTGGCGCCGTTACGCAGAGCAAGTCATCGACGGTTGGGTTAAGCGTTCCAATGAAGCTGGCTTGAATGGTGCTGCACTGTTGAAAGATGCACGCGCTACTGTTGCCAAGTACGACAAGTGATTCCGCTTTGCGGGGAGGTCAAATCAAGGTTTTGACGCCCCCATTTTTGACGGTCCGAGCGTGAGCTCGGACCGTTTTCACGTTTAGGTTTGGACACCGCATGAACTTGCGCTTCTACAGCTTTTACAGAAACATGGCCTTTTTCGGTATTGGGGTACTGATGCTGATTGCAGCACTCAGCGTCATCAGTATCATCGGTCGGAGCTTGACCGCCTATGGGTTGTCGCCCGTTAGGGGAGATTTCGAGTTGGTCGAAATCGGCTCGGGCATCGCTGTCTTTTGCTTCATGCCTTGGACGCATTTGCGCAGCGCGCACGCCGTTGTGGATCTGTTGTGGAACGCATATCCCCCTGCGATGAAGTCCATCTTGACGGTGATTTTCAACGCATTGATGTTCGCCGTGTGGACCTTGTTGGTCTGGCGTATGGGCGCTCAAATGCTGGAGCACCGTGAGTCAGGTGAGACTACTTTTGTGTTGTTGACGCCATTGTGGTGGGGCTATGCCGCCGCGATGGTCCCGGCCACGCTGGGACTGTTGGCTTACTTATGGAAGCTGCTCGAGTCTCTCGGTATTGTTCAACCCCCAGCCCAGTATGCCCAAGCGGCTCAAGCGGAGCATTAACATGGATGATTTGACTCTGGCCGCTTGGTCATTTCCTTTGGTTTTGGTACTGATTTTCCTGCGCATGCCCATTGGCCTTGCGATGTTGTTGGTTGGTTTGACTGGGTCTGCCCTGATTTACGGTGACATCATGCCTTTGCTCCAACAAGTCAAGGCATTGACTTATGCGGAGTTTGCCAATCACTCACTAACCATCATTCCCTTATTTTTGTTGATGGGACAGTTTGCTTCACTGGGTGGCATGTCCCAGGCACTTTTCAAAGCGGCTGAGGTCTTTATGGGGCACCGCAAAGGGGGCGTCGCGATGGCTGCGGTTGGCGCCTGTGCTGGCTTTGGCTCTATCTGCGGGTCATCGCTCGCGACTGCCGCGACCATGGGCCAGGTGGCCTTGCCAGAACTTCGCCGCCTCGGGTATGACGGCGGCTTAGCCACCGGCGCCTTGGCTGCTGGGGGCACGCTAGGCATCTTGATTCCGCCTTCTGTGGTGTTGGTGATTTATTCCATCTTGACTGAGCAAAACATCGCTGTGATGTTTGCTGCCGCGTTTATTCCCGGTATTCTTGCCGCTCTGTCCTACATGGCGGTGATCAGCTTGATTTCTCATTGGAAGCCGCATCTGTCGGGTGAAGTACCGAAAGCGACCTGGTCAGAGCGGGGTCAAGCTTTGATCAAAGTGTGGCCCGTGGTCGTGATCTTTTTGATCGTTGTGGGCGGCATTTACACAGGCGTGTTTACGCCGACAGAGGGCGCTGCGGTGGGTGCCATTTCGACGGGTATCTTGGCATATGCTCGTGGTGGCTTAACGCGCAAAACGTTGACCAACACCATCGACGGCACTGCCACGGGGGCGGCGATGGTGTTTCTGATTGTTCTCGGTGCCGTGGCATACAACAATTTCTTGGCGCTCTCGGGTTTGCCCCAGGAGATGGCCATGTGGGTGGGCGATCAAGAACTGAGTCCCTGGATGGTGTTGGCGGCCATTTTGATTTTCTATGTGATATTCGGCTGCGTGATGGATTCACTGTCCATGATTTTGTTGACCGTACCGATCTTCTTTCCCATGATCTCAGCCCTGGATTTTGGGCTCTCGCCCGATGAGACTGCGGTATGGTTCGGGATCTTGGTGTTGATCGTTGTGGAGGTCGGATTGATCACTCCGCCTGTGGGGATGAACTTGTTCGTCATTCAGTCGATGGCGCCGGATATTCCTATCAAAAGCACCTACCGCGGTGTCTTGCCCTTTGTGACGATGGATTTGATCCGCGTGATCGTGTTGGTGGCATTCCCGGCCATCACGCTCTTGATTCCGAGATTGAGCGGCTGATACCCAGCCAACGAACATCACAAAAAAACCCGTTTGAGCGGGTTTTTTTGTGAGCGACGATGAAGGAAACACAGCGCCTGCCAATGCAGTTGACCTGTCTCTTCAGTATTTGGGCTGGTGTGCCCTGATGGTCAGCTTGACCTCTTCGCTCATTTGAAATCCGTCACCAAATTGGGACGCCAGCTCGGCGCATCTGGTTTCGAACGCTTCGATGCCTGTCCCGTAAATGAACTGCATGGCTCCCCCTGTCCATACCGGAAAACCGATGCCAAATATCGACCCAATGTTGGCGTCATGGACCGTCTGCAACACACCTTCCTGCAAGCACCTCGCGGTCTCAAGGGCTTGTCGGTAGATCAACCGGTCCTGAATGGTTTTGACATCGCGCAGCCCCTCCGCCTTTTCAAATAGGCGGGCGAGCTCTGGCCATAGGTGTTTTTTGGCGCCTTCTGGGTAGTCATAAAACCCGCCTTTCGCGGCGCGGCCCGAGCGCTTGAATTCTTTGACCATGCGTTCCACAAGCAGCTCGCCTGCGGACGCTGAGTAAACCTTGCCCTCGCGCTGGAAGTCTTCGCGCGTCTGATCTAAGACGTGAACCGACAAAGAAAGCGCCGTTTCGTCCAATACGGCGAGTGGCCCCACTGGCATGCCGCACTGCATGGCGGCATTCTCGATCAATGCTGCTGGAATGCCTTCGCCAAGCATTGCTGCACCTTCCATCACGAATTTCCCAAAAGTTCGACTGGTATAGAAACCGCGGGAGTCGTTGACCACGATAGGCAACTTGCCAATTTGCTGCACATAGTCGAACGCCCGTGCGAGTGTTTCGTCATCGGTTTGCTTGCCGCGGATAATTTCGACCAAACGCATTTTGTCGACTGGGCTGAAAAAATGGATGCCCACGAACTTATCGGCGTTGCGACTCGCGGTGGCTAAGCCGCTGATCGGTAAAGTGGAGGTATTGCTCGCGAAGAATCCACCGGGTGCCAGGTAGGGCTCGGCTTCTTGAGTGACCTGAGCCTTCAATTCTCGGTTCTCGAATACAGCTTCGATGATCAAATCGCAGTCTTTCAGGTCGGCGGTTTGATCGGTGGCGTGGATGTGAGCCAATAGAGCGGCCTGTTGATCGACACTCATGCGGCCTTTGTCTACGCTTTTTTGCGTGATCTTTTGGCTGTACCCTTTGCCTCGCTCTGCGGCTTCGAGAGACACATCCTTCAATACGGTCTGCAAACCTCTGGAGGCTTGAGCATAGGCAATGCCTGACCCCATCATGCCTGCGCCGATGATGCCTACCTTTTTGAGTGCTCGCTTGCTGATGCCGGCAGGGCGGCTGCGGCCACCCTTGATAGCGTTCATATTGAAGAAGAACGTGTTGATCATGTTGTGAGCGACCGGCCCGACCCAGAGTCGGGCGAGGTAGCGGCTTTCAATGCGGGTCGCAGTGTCGTAATCGACCAGAGCGCCTTCCACCATGGCTGCGAGCGCATACTCTGGGGCTGGCAAAAGCCCCCGGGTTTTCTTTTTCAACATGGTGGGAGCCATACTCATGGCTCCTGCCAGCGCGGGTGAGAGAGGCGTGCCTCCGGGGATCCGATAGCCTTTCGCGTCCCATGGCTGCTGAGACACTGGGTTGGCTGCGATCCAAGCGAGTGCCTTTTGCTGCATGTGATTGATCGCCTCATCGCTTGGTTCTACCAAGTCGTGAATCAGCCCTAGTTCCAATCCTTCTTTGGGGGAGAACAGCTTGCTTTCGAGGATGTAAGGCTGGGCTTTCACGAGACCCAGCAAGCGGGTCATTTTGATCACACCGGTTCCACCTGGAAGCAGTCCGATTGATACTTCGGGAAGCCCGAGCTGGGTGCGCGGGTCATTGATCGCAATCCGATGGTGACCAACCAGTGCCAGCTCCCAACCACCGCCTAAGGCATGACCGTTGATGCACGTTACAACCGGAATGCCAAGGGTCTCTAGCGCTCTGAAGTTGCGTTTGATGGCTTCGATTTCTTCGAATACAGCTGTTGCGTCGGCTGCTGTCGAGCGCATTACGCCTTTGAGGTCAGCGCCGGCAAAAAACACCTTTTTGGCAGATGCCAGGATGATGCCCTTGACTTCGGCCTTGCGCACGAGGATGTGTTCAGTGCACGCAGCAAAGTCGCGTTGCCATTGCGTGCACATGGTGTTCACAGGTGAGTCAGGCTCATTCATCGTGAGGGTCACGATGCCATCGGAAAGGTCGAATTGAATGGTGGGCGTTTGCATAGCGGGCTTTCAAAAAATGAGGAGAGCGGCTGGCTCAGAGGCGTTCGACAATGGTGCAAATGCCCATGCCTCCGCCTACACAAAGGGTTGCCAAGCCATAGCGCTGGTTTCGCCTCTCCAATTCGTCGATCAGTGTTCCTAAGATCATGGCGCCCGTTGCTCCGAGCGGATGGCCCATGGCGATCGCACCGCCGTTGACGTTGGTTTGCTCATGGCTAAACCCCAAATCCTTCATGAATTTCATGGCAACCGCGGCAAAGGCCTCGTTGATCTCGACCAGGTCAATGTCACTGGGATTCAAGCCAGCTTTGGCCAGTGCCTTTCGGGCGGCAGGGGCTGGACCCGTCAACATGATGGTCGGATCAGCACCGCTGACTGCCGTCGCAACGATGCGCGCGCGCGCCGTAAGGCCCCATCGCTTCCCTGCCTGCGCACTTCCAATCAGCACTGCGGTAGCGCCATCCACGATGCCTGAGGAGTTGCCCGCATGGTGCACATGGTGAATGCGCTCGACCTGTGGGTAGCGCTCCAATGCGACTGCATCAAAGCCCATGTCTCCTAAGCCTTGGAAGGAGGGCTTGAGCGCCGCTAGTGTTTCCACAGTGGTGTTGGGCTTGATGAACTCATCTTGTGCCAGGATGGTTTGACCCAAAGGATCTCGCACCGGTACGATCGATTTGGCAAAGTAACCGGAGCTTCTGGCCTGCGTCGCGCGGCGCTGGCTTTCTGTGGCGTAAGCGTCGACATCCGCTCGGCTAAATCCTTCGATTGTGGCGATCAAATCGGCGCCAACCCCCTGCGGCACGAACAACGTTTCAAGGTGTGTGATGGGATCTTGAGACCAGGCTCCGCCGTCCGCGCCAATCGGAACGCGGCTCATGCTCTCAACACCACCGGCGACCACCAGGTCCTCCCACCCACTGGCAATCTTTTGGGCTGCCAAGTTCACTGCCTCTAGACCGCTGGCGCAAAAACGATTGATTTGCACGCCGGCACATTTGACATCCCAACCCGCTTTGAGGGCCGCGATTTTAGGCAATACCGATCCTTGTTCACCAATTGGTGACACCACGCCCATGACGATGTCGTCGACTTCAGCGGGGTCAAATCCGTTTCTGTCCCTCAATGCCTCCAGCACGCAAACCGCGAGATCAATGGGTTTGACCTCGTGCAGTGAACCGTCTTTTTTACCTTTGCCTCGGGGCGTCCGAACCGCGTCGAAGATAAGTGCATCGGTCATCTTTGTGTCTTTCAAAAGAAGTGAAATCTTGTATAGTTTATTTTGCCAAGCATTTGCTTTGTAAAAATCACCTTGGAGACACACCTATGATCGAGCGCACCGTTTTTGACCCTGACCACCTGGCATTTAGAGATGCGTTTCAAAAATTTGTCGATAAGGAAATCGCTCCCCACCACGACGCGTGGGAGGAGCAGGGCTATGTTGATAAATCGGTTTGGCTCAAGGCAGGTGAAAACGGTTTTTTGTGCATGACCATGCCCGAGGCTTACGGTGGCTCGGTCAATGACAAGCGTTATTCAGTGATTCAAATGGAGGTGCTTGCTGAAGGAGGGTTCTCAGGCATTGGGTTTGGCTTGCACAGCGAAATCATCGCGCCGTATATCCTGCATTACGGCACGGAGTCACAAAAGGCCAAGTATTTGCCCGCCATGGCGCGTGGAGAAATGATTGGCGCCATTGCGATGACGGAGCCTGCCGCTGGCAGCGACTTGCAAAGCGTCAAAACAACAGCTGTGCGGGATGGAGATGACTTCATCATCAATGGCAGCAAAACCTTCATCACCAACGGATGGAACGCCGATGTTGTGATCGTGGTGGCCAAGACCGATCCTGCGGCAGGCGCCAAAGGAACCAGTTTGTTTTTGGTTGAGGCAGGCACCCCAGGGTTTGAGAAAGGCAAGCGACTCAAGAAATTGGGTATGAAGGCACAGGACACATCAGAGTTGTTCTTTCAAAACGTTCGGGTCAGTGCTGATCAGTTGCTGGGCGGCGAGGCGCAGTTGAATCGGGGCTTCATTGGGCTAATGGAACAATTGCCTTGGGAGCGTCTGCAGATTGCCATCAGTGCGATCGCGGCATCACAAGCTGTGATTGACCAGACCATCGCTTATGTGAAGGAGCGCCGCGTGTTTGGACAACCCGTGGCGTCCTATCAAAACACGCGTTACACCCTCGCTGAGCTGCAAACCCAAGTGCAGGTCGCTCGTGTGTTTGTGGACAAATGCATTGAGCTCTTGTTGGTGGACGGATTAGATACCGCAACCGCGAGCATGGCGAAATATTGGTGTAGCGACTTGCAATGCAAGGTTATGGATGAGTGTGTGCAACTCCACGGTGGCTACGGTTATATGTGGGAATACGGAGTCACGCGTCAATATGCGGACGCGCGCGTACAGCGCATCTATGGCGGCACCAATGAAATCATGAAAGAGGTGATTAGCCGCAGCATGGGGTTGGGTGCGCGCTGAGCGCGTGCTGGCCACACCGTTTCGGTGTGACCGGCTCCAACGGCGCTGCGTCAAGCCAAGGCAGTGGCGCCCGGCTGCTTGGCAGCCTCGCCGCGCATGACCTGTGCAGTGATATCCAAAGATCGCAGTCTCAAGTCTGTGTCGTAGATGTCATTGACCATGATGAACTCGTTGGCCTGTGTGAGTTCCGCCAGCTGCATCAAGCCCGCGTGGACTGTCTCAGGACCACCAATCACCGCAGCTGCCAAAAAGTCCTGCACCGCGGCCAGCTCGTGGCCAGGCAGGCTCTGCAAAAAGCCTTCAACTGGACTGGGGAGCTTGCCCCGGCGCCCCGTGATGATGCCGTGCACTCTTTGATAGAGACTGGATGCAAGATAGTCGGCTTGTGCATCGTTATCGGCTGCGACCACCTGAACGCCAACCGCTGCGTACGGTCTATCCAGTTGCTCAGAAGGCTGAAAACTTTGTCGATAGATGGCCAAAGCCTGCAACAGCAACCGGGGTGCGAAGTGGGCCGCAAATGCATAAGGCAATCCCAGTTGACCTGCAAGCTGCGCGGAAAACAGGCTTGATCCCAGCAGCCAAATCGGCACATGTGTGTCCGCACCTGGCGTAGCAATCAAGCGTTGTCCGGGTTTAGGGGTGTCGAGAAGTTGTTTCAATTCCAAGACATCACGCGGAAAATCTTGCTCCGTTTCCACCCGATCTCGGCGCAATGCACGCATGGTCATCCCATCCGTCCCAGGAGCCCGTCCCAGACCCAAATCGATGCGGTTGGGGTAGAGCGCTGCCAATGTGCCCACCGCCTCGGCGACGACCAGGGGGGCGTGGTTGGGCAGCATGATGCCTCCTGACCCTATCCGGATGCTCTGGGTACCGCCTGCCAAGTAGCCCATGATCACGGTGGTGGCTGAACTGGCCACGCCTTGCATGTTGTGGTGTTCTGCGACCCAGTAGCGCGTGAATCCTAGGCGCTCAGCGTGTTGCGCGGTCTTGAGCGCCACTTGCAGGGCATGGTCAATCCCATGGCCATCCCGCACCGCCACAAGATCTAGCATAGATAAGCGAATTTTGGATAAATCGGTCATGTTCGTTTTATAAACCGAGTTTCAAAAATGTGCTGACGCACGCTGAACACCCTTTAGGGCAAAGTATGCTTGCTGATATGCGCATTTTCCCCATTCAAGTGTTTGAAGGCCAGGTGCGGCCACTGCCCGACTCTGGGCGTCCTTCTGCCATCGTCAAATTTCGCCAGAGCGAGCCTGTGAACGTGACCGCGACTGGGCTCGCGGGCGATCGCCAAGCGGATTTGAGTGTGCATGGTGGTCTTGACAAGGCGGTCCATGTCTACAGCGCGGATCACCTCGGCGAGCTGGCTCGGGCGTTCCCCTTGACTCGTCGGCCCTGGACTCCCGGTGCGATGGGGGAAAACCTGTCGGTCTCAGGTCTCACAGAGCACGACGTGTGTGTTGGAGATGTGTGGACCTGGGGAGGCGTGTTCTTGCAAGTCTGCCAACCGCGTATGCCGTGTTGGAAAATAGACGAACACCTTGGCGCTGAAGGCATCGCTGCCTACGTCGACGCCCAATGTTTGACGGGCTGGTACTGCCGGGTTCTTAAGCCGGGACTTGCCGCCGAGACCGACGGATTGGTCCTGTGTGACCGAGTCAACCCAGGCTTTGATTTGGTCAATGCCTTGCGTCTGTGTGCGGAGCATCGCCCAGATTTGGATGCGCTTGATCGCCTGGCATCATTGCAGGGCATCGCTGCATCTTGGGCTGCAAAAATCACCAAAAGAGCTGCTTACTTGCGCAGAATTTGACGGACGGCAACCGCCGCACCAACTGCAGGCCCAGGCGTCAGTTGACTTGATAAATGCTAATGAATACGCCTAGGGGTGCACGCACGCCGGAGCCAATGAATTGCCGATCGTTGACCCAAGCCCAATTCGGAGATGCTGTTTCAAAGCGAGGCTGGCAGCGAAAGTAAACTTTTTCGGGATCTACGGGGATACCGTTCGCCAGTCGCTCGCTGTCCTCTAGAGAGGCTACTCTCAACGCGGTGTTTTGAACCCATATCTGAGCGCCGTCGTCCATTTCAATGATGTAGCGCGCGTCCAGGTGGGCGTGTGTACCCCCGTTCAAAATCAACTGAAAATCAGCGCCGGCGCCCAGCACTCTGCCGCTCATGCGAGGACCGGTGATGCTACCCCCAGTGATAGGGATCAGTCGCCTTCTGCCAGAAGGCATGGTTCCCAAATCAAAGGGCTGCGAGACTGTGACGGAGATGTCACACACATGTTCAAGTTGGGGCACTGGTGGTTTCATTTGAACTCCTGAGTAGACAGGCAGATGTTAGCCAATGCGCGGATCCAAGTCCGTCACGCAGGTATCAAATAGGCCGTGGCGCTGATGGAGCTCAGTACCCGGTCGGTATGGCTCGGTTGAAACCACCTTTTCCACCAAGCGTCGCTGTATGCGCCCATCACGACCCAGTCGGCCGCAGCGGCATCTACAAGCTGCGCCATCGCCTTGGCAAGGGGGACACGCGTGACTTGGCCATCGGCCTCAACGCCCTGACCTTGCAATGCCGATGTGGCCCATGTACAGACGGACTGGGCACGACCCATATCGTCACTGCTCACGACCACGTGCACCGGGAGGCCAGCGAGCAATGGGTCAAGAGTCCAGCTCAATATCTTTTGGCGCAGTGCACTGGAGCCGTCAAAAGCCAAAACAAAGCTCCTTGGCTCCTTGAACTCACGCGCAACCACCAGTGTGGGTCGCTTTGCTGTGTGTACTGTCGACGCGACGTGTTGGCCAATGGCAGTGGGGTCAACATCGATGTGACCATTCCGCCCCAGGACCAGCAGACCGACCTCACTGGCATGAGACTGGATGGTTTCCTCAAGGTCGCCATGGCGCAGCCGTGTGTCCACGGAGGGAGGGACAAAAGTGAGGGCCATTTCCCTGAGCTGACTCAATAGCGCCCGGGCTTGATCGCGATCCCTGCGGCTGCGTGCTTCCTCTTCACTGGCGTATTGTTCCAGCAAATTTTCTTGCGCATTGAGACCTAATGTTCCGCTGTGGTCTTGATTGCCTGCTAGGGCAGGGTGGCGTTCGATGATGTGCAGCAATTCAAGCCCGAGTTGAATGCGTTGGGCTGCCCAAGCCGCATGTCGTGCCACGCTCTCTCCAGATCGCGCGCCGTCGATGCAAGCAATGACCTTAGATTCCCTCGCCATGCTTTACTCCTCAGTGCGCAGACAACAACTCGGTGTCGTCCTTGTCGTGGATGGCAAACCGATCTACCAGTGTTGCGCTGGCCTCGTTCAGTCCCGTGACTTCCACCTGGGTTCCTTCGCGCCTGAACTTCAGCACCACCTTATCCAGGGCACTGACTGCAGTGATATCCCAAAAGTGGGCCTTGCTCACATGGATGACAACTCGATCGATGACCTCTTGATAGTCAAATGACTGAACGAATTTGTCCGCGCTTGCAAAAAAAACTTGGCCACTGACGTGATATTCCCGTGACAAGCCATCTTCAATTGCGCTTGATCGCACCCGAAGAATCTGCCCGACCTTGTGCGCGAAGAAAAATCCAGATGCCAACACCCCAACCAGCACGCCCTTAGCGAGGTCATGGGTCGCAACCGTCACCGCGACAGTGGCCAACATGACGACGGTAGAGCTTTGGGGATGCTGGCGCACGCGCGTGATGGATGACCAGTTGAAAGTACCAAGCGACACCATGATCATCACAGAAACCAAGGCGGCCATCGGTATGCGACTGACCCAGTCGCCCAAAAAGACCACCAGAATCAAGAGCACCACGCCGGCGATAAAGGTCGATAGCCGGCCACGTCCGCCCGATTTCACGTTGATGACGGACTGACCAATCATGGCGCAGCCAGCCATACCACCTAGAAAGCCGGTGGTCACGTTGGCCAAACCCTGCCCCACGCACTCGCGGTTCTTATCACTCTTCGTATCGGTCAAGTCATCGACGATGGTCGCGGTCATCAACGACTCCAGCAATCCCACCACCATCAACGTCAATGCGTACGGAAAAATAATGCGCAGTGTGTCCCATGTGAGCGGGACATCGGGCCAGAGGAACATGGGGAGGCTGTTGGGCAACTCACCCATGTCGCCGACGGTTCGAATGTCGAGATCCAGTCCGATGGAAACCAGGGTAAGCACAACAATGGTGACCAAAGGGGAGGGCATGGCCTTCGTCAGCCGAGGCAGGCCGTAAATGATCAACAGCCCTGCCGCAGTCATCGCATAAACGTGCCAAGTGACGCCAGTGAGTTCGGGCAGCTGCGCCATGAAAATCAAAATTGCCAAGGCGTTGACGAATCCAGTGACCACGCTGCGCGACACAAACCGCATGAGTCTGCCCAGCTGTGCCCAGCCGGCGAGGATTTGCAGTACGCCTGTCAGGACGGTTGCCGCAAGGAGGTATTGCAGCCCGTGATCGCGAACCAAAGAAGCAATGACCAGCGCCATGGCCCCTGTTGCAGCAGAAATCATGCCGGGGCGACCGCCTGCAAAGGCGATGATGGTGGCCATTGAAAAGGACGCGTAGAGGCCGACTTTGGGGTCAACGCCAGCGATGATTGAGAAAGCAATGGCCTCCGGAATTAAAGCGAGAGCGACCACCAAGCCGGCCAAAATGTCATTGCGAACGTTGGAAAACCAATCTTGTCGAATCGAGTGAAGTGTCATGTAGGTTGAGCGATCCGACCTGTGCCGGCAAAAGTGCAGTTCACCGCGCTTGGGATCAAGGGTCCGGTGAAGATGGAGGTAGGAGCGGGGGCGCCAAGGGCGCTGTGACAAAAAGGCAGGACGATCGCGCTGCCATAGCCTGATTTTACGCGTCAACCTTCCATGGCTTGAATGGGCTTTGTTCCAAGTGGTTCAAATCCACAAAAACAGAAGCCCGGCGACCGCTCTGAAAGCATGCCGTCGGGCTGGCTGGGTGGTCAGTCACCCAGCATGGGGCGCCAAATCAGGACCTGAAGTCCTTGGCGCGAGATGCATGGATGCATCTCAAGTATCAGAGGATTAAGCCTCTGGTTGACCCCAATCAGCCATCTAGATCAATTGACGTCAATGTCAATGTAACGATTGGACGTTCGAGCGTCAATCAGGAGATCTCCCGATGTGGGTGGACTTGGATGGGTTGAAACTGGTTGAGTTTGTGCGCAAAGCAATGAAGCACGCGAGTCTTGCACGCAGATTAGGCTCGAGCGTGCCCCTTGGAGGATGCTCAGACCAAGGGGACGCTCAGCTGTCGGATCATCGATGTGGTGTGGGGCCTGATGCCGCGCCACCATGAAAAAGCCTCGGCAGCCTGCTCAACCAACATGCCGACACCGTCTGCGATTCGATCTACACCGGCGGCCTTCGCTTGCTGCAAAAAAGGCGTGAGTCCCTTGCCATACGCCAAGTCATAAGCCAATGCGTTGGGTCTGAAAACCGTGCTTGATATCGGCAAACTTGTGCCAAATAAGCTGGCAGAAGTCGCGTTGAAAATAAGATCAAACGATTCACCAGCGAGATCGTCGTAGCCGCAGCTCCATACCTCTCCATGAGGGCGGGTCAGCTCAGCGAGCGCATGGGCCTTGCTGGCATCTCGGTTGGCCACCACCAAGGCGGCCGGCCTCTCTGCCAAAAAAGGCAACAACATGCCGCGCGCGGCGCCCCCTGCACCCAGTATCAGAACACGCTTGCCTTGGATCGGGCACTGTAGGTTGTGCACGATGTCCCGCGTCAAGCCCACACCATCAAAATTCTCTGCCCATACGCGCTCGCCATCGAACTTGAGTGCATTCGCAGCACCGCACTGTTTGGCTGCGTCACTGGCGTCGGTCGCGTATGCCAAAGCATCGAGTTTGAAAGGAACAGTGACATTCAAACCCAATCCGCCAGCGGCACGAAATGCATCAACGGCTGCGGCGAAGCCGCCGATAGGGCCTTCAATTTTTTCATACGTCAAGTCTTGCCCTGCATGCTCCGCAAAGCCGCGATGGATGGTAGGAGATTTGGATTGTGCGATCGGATTGCCGATCACTGCATAGCGGTCAGTCATAGAAGCAGTTGAAAACCTCAAACAAGGCACAAGTCTAGCTTGTCTATTGTGTTTCTAGCACGCTGATCGCAGCGCTGAGGGCGTCGTCTTGTCGCAGCAACCACCGTTCACCTAGTTGGCGAGCCCAATGTTGCTCACTACCATAGTGCAAACGCCACTCGTGCAAGCGGCGGGTGCGCAGTTGCAGCGCGTACTCAGCCGTAAATCCCATGGCGCCATGCACAGCATGGGCGATCGGGGCGCAGACGGTAACAGCGTCACTGGTGCGTTGTTTGGCGATAGCCATTGCGTCCCAGGTATTGCTTTGTAGTGGCAGGTACCAAGCGATTTGCGCTGCCATGCGGGCGGCGAAAACATGTTCTGCCATGACACTGAGTTGCTGTTGAATGACTTGAATTTTCGAGATCGGTTTGCCGAACTGGATGCGCTCGTTGGCGTATTGTTGGCTGATCTCGAACGACCACTCTAAGCCCCCGGCGATGATTGCTGCTGAGGTCGCAGCCGCCCACTCTAACCATGCCTCGTGCGGCAACGCGATGGCGTCAGCCGCAGGCCATTGTGACCATATCCACTGGGCATCCAAGCTGCCTGCGCCGCCACTCGGCGTGACCTCAGCCCCGCTCACAGAAACCAGCCACGCGTGTCCCTGGTGCTTCACGATGGCGTGGTCTGCGACTCGCCCCCATGGTACTTGGGCGCAGAATTCGGTTGGGCCATTTTGTACCGCTGACTCCGCTGTGGTGATTGGGCCTTCGGGTGCTGTGATGCCATGAGTACTCATCAGCCCCCTTGCCACCATGGTGTGGGCCCATGGCAAGGGCAGCGCGTGCTGACCGCTGCAGATGGCGACTCCCAAGGCGTCTTGGGTGGGGAGTCCAGCGCCGCCCATGGACTCGCTCACCAAAGCGTCCGTGAAGCCCGATGAATCCAACGTGCGCCAGAGTGCGCGCCAGTCTCCCCCTGCCTCAATGGATTGGATCAAGGCGCTGGAGCAATGGTCGCTGAGCAGATGGTGAACGGCGTCGATGATGTCTTGATTCATGGTTTCACCTCAGTCCCAAACCGCGTGCGATCATGCCGCGCAATATTTCTCGGGTTCCGCCCCGCAGCGAATACGATGGCGCAATCTGGGTTACGTATGCCAAGGTTTGCTGGAGCGCCAAGGGGGCAGGACGTGCGGGGTTGTCTCCCAATGCAGCGCCAATGAGCAAGGGCAATTCCTGTTCGAATTGCGTGCCCAAGTCTTTGACGAGCGCAGCCTCGACCACTGGGCTTTTACCCTCGGCCAATTGTGAAATCAATGAGATGCCCATCGACCGCAAGACGCTCAGGTGGCTCAGCAATCGCCCCACAGTAGGGGCGTGGATCGTGGCTTGAGTGGGATCTTGGCGCAGGAACGCCATCCATGTGTTGAGCAGCACGATGCTGGAGTAGATCCGCTCGGGTCCGCTGCGCTCAAAAGCGAGTTCTGAGACGACTTGTTCCCACCCGGAGCCTTCTTGACCAATCAGCGCATCCGGGGCGAGTTGAACCTGATCAAAAGTCACTTCAGAAAAATGTTCATCACCGGTCAAGTCTCGGATCGGTTTGATACTCACGCCCGGCAAACTGAGGTCAACGATGACCTGCGAGAGCCCGCCGTGCCTGTCAGCGGCTTGGCCTGATGTCCGCACCAGTGCGATCATGTAGTGCGATCTGAAGGCGTTGGTGGTCCACACTTTGCGGCCACTGAGCAACCAGCCGCTCTCGTTTGCGATGGCGCGGGTGGTCACGCTGGCAAGATCAGAGCCGCTGTTGGGCTCGCTCATGCCGATACAAAAAAATGCTTCGCCACGACAAATTTTGGGCAAATAAAACGCCTTTTGCGCTTCAGTGCCGTATTTCAAGATCAACGGGCCACTTTGCCGATCTGCGATCCAGTGAGCTGAGACCGGTGCGCCTGCATTGAGCATTTCCTCGACCACCACGTAGCGCGTGAAAGCACTGCGGCCATGCCCGCCATAGGCTTTGGGTAACGTTAGTCCAAGCCATCCTCGGGCAGCCATCGCACGGCTGAAATCAGCGTCAAACCCCATCCATGAACGGGCCTTTTGGGCTGGACTCAGGTCGCGCAGAGCACCTTGGAGAAATTGCCGTACTTCAGCTCTGATGGCTTCGTCTTCGGCGGGGACAAAGGTGAGGTTCAGGGGAGTCATCATGAGAGCAAATCTCGGAAGTTGGGGTGGGCGATGGCGCAGAGGTTGCGCCGCAACTGCTCGGGTGACATGCCGCGGACTGCTGCCACGCCGTACTCCGTCACGATGTAGTCGAGATCCAATGCGGTGAGGCTGCGAGGCGTTTCGGGGTCAAATGAATCGACGATATTGCTAACAGTGCCATCTCGGTTTGCGCTTCGAAGTGCAATGATGCTCTTGCCTCTCGGCGCTTGCGAAGCACCTTGAGCGAAATCCAATAGTCCGCCGGGTGTGGCAATCAATCGACCAGCCATGGTTTGGGCGTTTGCATTGGCGCAAAGGTCAACCTGCAAGACGCTGTTGATGCAGCACAGGCCTTCGATGCGCGACAAGGTGGGCTGCGAGTGTGTGTGGTTGCAGGGATGAAATTCAAACAGAGGATGGCCATCCAAGTAGCGGTAGAACTCGGCAGTTCCCCCAGCCATGGTGGCGATGCATTTGCCTTTATGCTCGCGCTTTGTGCTGTTGTCGATCACGCCCGCATCAATCAAGGGGCGCACTGCATCGGTCACGATGCCGCTATGCAAACCCAGGTGCCTCAAATGACCCAACTGCGAAAGCACCATATCCGGCAAAGCGCCAATACCCAGCTGCAAGACATCTCCAGAGTTGACCAAGCTGGCGATATGTTGCGCGATTCTGAGTTCGAGTTCATCGCCTTGAACCGGCGTGTTCTGGTGCAACGGTGCATCCACGTCGATCGCGCTGTGAATGGCGTGGCTTGGCAGTTGAACAGGACCGTGGGTTCGGGGCATCTGTGTATTGATCTCGGCAACGATCAAGGGTTTTTGTTCCAGGACTGCTCCCATGTAGTCCAATGAGATACCGAGCGAGTGGAGTCCCTGTGCATCGGCTGGTGACACTTGCAGCAACAGCAAGTCAGCGACGATCTTGCCGGATTTGAATTGCTCAGGTACTTGAGAGAATCGGGTGAAATTGGGTTTGACGAGCCCTTCGGCGATGGGCTTTCTCAGCGCCTTACCTGGAAAAAACGCTTCCACATGCAAGTGCCTTGTCGCCTCGGGGCTGGCATATGGGGCGTCACCCATGGGCATGAATACATAAACTTTGGCGCCTGCGATGTCACTTGCAATATCAGCAAGTTGGTTTGCGAGGGACGCTGGCTCAGCGAACCCAGAGTGCAGCACGATGGTGGGATTGGCTGGCAGTTGAGCGACGATTTCGCGCAGGTGTGAGATGGTTTTCATGTAGGGATGGGCCGTCAATAAGACTTGGGCAAGCCAAGGACGCGCTCTGCGATGAAACTCAAAATCAATTGCGGACTGATTGGCGCAATGCGCGGTATCAGGCTCTCACGCAAGTAGCGCTCGACATGGTATTCCTTGGCATAGCCAAAGCCACCGTGAGTCATCACCGCTTGGAGACAAGTCTGATAGCCGGCTTCTGCACCCAAAAACTTTGCTGCATTGGCCTCTGCCCCGCAGGCGAGCCCACGATCAAACAAATCTGCAGCCTTGTAGGCCATGAGCTCTGCGGCCTGCAAGTGCATCCAACATTCGGCCAAAGGATGTTGGATTGCTTGGTTTTGACCAATAGGGCGGTTGAAGACCACGCGCTCTCCCGCATATTGGGTGGCTTTCTTCAATGCAATTTGGCCTAGGCCCACCGCTTCTGCAGCAATCAAAATCCGCTCGGGGTTCATGCCGTGCAAAATGTATTTGAAGCCCTTGCCTTCTTCTCCAATGCGGTCTTCAACTGGGATGCGCAAGCCGTCGATGAACACCTGATTGCTGTCGACGGCCTTGCGACCCATCTTGGGGATTTCGCGGACCTCAACACAGCGTCGATCCAGCGTCGTGTAGAACAAGCTCAGGCCATCCGTGTGGTTGGTGACTTCTTCCAGTGGCGTGGTGCGCGCCAAAAGCAATACCTTTTCAGCCACCTGAGCAGTCGAGATCCACACCTTTTCGCCATGCACGATGTAATGATCACCTTGGCGCACAGCCTTAGTTTTAAGTTGTGTCGTGTTGAGCCCTGTGTTGGGCTCAGTCACCGCAAAACAGGCGCGCTCTTCCCCCCGCACGAGTGGGGGTAGCATGCGTTCCTTTTGCGCATCCGTGCCAAACATGACCACGGGCGAGAGGCCAAAAATGTTCATGTGCACAGCGGATGCTCCAGACAAACCTGCGCCAGAGGCGCTGATCGTTTGCATCATCAAAGCCGCTTCCGTGATCCCGAGCCCCGAACCGCCATAGGCTTCGGGAATGCAGACGCCCAGAAAACCGCTTTGGGCCAGGGCTTGGTGTAACTCTGTTGGAAAGCCGCCCTCAGTGTCCTTGTGTAACCAATAGTCATCACCAAATTGAGCGCAAATGCGTTCTACACCTTCTTTGAGAGCAAGCTGCTCATCGCTATAGTTAAAGTTCACTTGAGGCTCCTCATTGCGAATTTATACGGCTTTCGGCTTACCGGCCAGCAATCGCCGTGCGACATAGTGCATGACCAAGACCTGGTGTTGGTTGTATATCGAGATGCTTGAGTCGACCACCGCGCGGTTGTGCTTTGATGTGGGACGCACCCCGGTGACTTCGATATCGGCACGAATCGAGTCGCCGACAAACACGGGTGCGTGGATCTTTTGGTTCAATTCCAGCATCGCCAAACCTGTCCCTTGGATCATGGTTTGCAAAATCATGCCCTCGATCAATGTGTAGGTGAGGGCTCCTGGAACGACCCGTCCTGAAATGGCGCTGTCCGGGTAATCTGCATCAATGAAGATCGCCTCCAGCATCCCAGTGCATGAGATGAAATTGACCAAGTCGGTTTCTGTAATGGTTCGGGAAAAGGTATCAAACCTTTGCCCTATCGCGAGGTCTTGCCAATAGGCGCCTTGGCCGAGTCGAGTGACTGAAGTCATGGTTTGGTTGAATGAGGCGGAGAGTTGATGAATGCGGCGCCGGCGTCGAGAAGCTGATCCAGCTCTTGGGCCGAGTACCCTAGGGATGACAAAATGGTGTGGGTGTGCTCGCCCAAACGAGGTGGCATCTGGACGGGGGGGCGCTCGCCGTCGAACTTAACCGGCACGCCGGCGAAATTTACTTGACCCATGTGGTCATCCTGAAGCGCTGCAAACAGTCCAACCGCCAACAAATGCGGGTCTCGTGACAAGTCCTTCAGCGAGTTGACTGGCGCCATAGGAATTTGGTGTTCTAGCCCAAAGGCGAGCCAATATTGGGTGGTTTGTTTCGCGGCAATCCGAGCAGCCTCGGCGTACAAATCGATGATGTGGGTCGTGCGCGCAGAGAGGTCTGTGAATCGTGGGTCAGACGCCAGTTGGGGTTCGCCGGCTGCAGTGAAAAATGCCCGCCATTGCGCATCTGTGTAGGGCAACATGCACACGAATCCATCCGAGGTCGGATACGGGCGCCGCCAAGCAGCGAGCATCCGCGTGTAGCCCGGCTCGGAGGCTGGAGGCGTGAAATGGGCACCATACATGTGCTCAACCATGTTGAAAGACGCCATGGTTTCAAACATGGGAATCTCAACATGACAGCCTTGGCCAGTGGTTTGGCGCTGGACCAAAGCGCCCATGATGGCCATCGCGGCGACCACGGCGCTGGTTTTGTCTGCCATCACCGTCGGCGCATATGCGGGAGGGCCACCGCGCAATCGAAACAGATCCGCGACACCACTTTGACCTTGAATCACGTCGTCATAAGCAGGGCGTCCGGCGTAGGGACCGCCCTCGCCATAACCATGCAGACTCGCATAAACCAAGCGCGGGTACTTATCGCGCAGGGTTTCAGAATCAAAGCCTAGGGCCTTGATTTTTTGCGGCCTCATGTTGTGCAAAAACACATCGGCGGTAGCCACCAGACGCCCGAGCGCCTCGCGGCCTTGAACTGTTTTAAGGTCTAGTCCAATGCTCAGTTTGTTGCGATTGCTGCCCAAAAAGCCGGCAGCCATATTGTTCTCGATGCTTGGACCCAGGCGGCGGGTTGAATCACCACCTGGGGCTTCCACCTTGATCACTTCAGCCCCGAAATCACCGAGCCACTGCGCGGCGTATGGACCAAAGATCACTGTGCTTAGATCGAGCACTCGCAGTCCGCTCAAGGGTAGTTGGCTCATAGGATGGTTTCCAAAACAGCAGGTCATACCGCCAGTCAATCCATCATAAAGAGTCCTGCCGATCCATCGCGTCGCATGGGTTTCACGGTGCGCCTAGGGCGCTGTGGCTGCTCCGCGATCAGCAGCTTCGTGGCTTCAGCGCAGCTGCTCACCAACTTCCGCCCTTTACTGGGGTCTTTGCTGCTTTCCGTGCCTGTCGTTTGCGGCGCAGGCGCTGTGGGTCCATAGGTCTAAGATGTCGCCACTCTATTTACACCTCTCCTGATGTGACTGATCAAAACCCTTCAGCGCTCAAAATTGTGATGCTCCTGTGCGCTGCGCAAGTCCTCGCGATGACTGGCTTTGCGACTTACCCAGCACTGCTAACTGGGATCATGGATGCGTGGAGTCTGTCTGGTGCAGAGGCAGGTCTGGTCGGAGGGGCTTTCTTTTTTGGGTACATGGTCGCTGTGCCATTCCTCTCGGGTTTGACGGACCGAATGGACGCGAGGCTGGTTTTCGCCGTGTCTTGTGTGCTCGCGGCATTGGGCTCCGCAGGTTTTGGTTGGTTCGCGAGTGGTGTCGCCTCAGGTGTTTTTTTTCAGGCATTGACGGGTGCCGGGTTGGCAGGCACCTACATGCCAGGCCTCAAAGCATTGACAGACCGGGTGCAGGGACCCAAGCAATCGCGTTATGTTTCTTTTTACACCGCCACATTTGGTTTGGGAGCAAGCGTCTCGCTCTTGCTGGCTGGTTGGTGCAGTGCCGTTATGAGTCCTGCATCGACCTTTGTCGTGGCGAGCGTGTTTCCCTTGATGGCTATCCCAATGGTCATTTGGAGCATCAAACCGCACCAGACGGTGGGTGCAGTCAAACGGTGGTGGCCCTCGTTTTCGGGCGTGTGGGCACAGGTAGCAGTCCGTCGTTACATCATTGGCTACGCAGTGCACTGTTGGGAGTTGTTTGGATTGCGCTCTTGGCAGGTTGCATTCTTTGCGTTTGCGTTTGGATTGAGTACCACTCAGGCCTGGGTCAGTCCGACTGAGGCGGCGGCGATTTTGAACCTGCTGGGTTTGCCCGCAAGCATAGTTGGCAATGAGATTGCAGCTCGGCTCGGACGTCAACGGTGGATTGGTGCCATCATGTTGGCGTCCGGTGTGATGGCGTGGGTGGCTGGCGCTAGCAGTGTGTTGCCATGGATGCTTACCTTGGCGGTTGCTGCGCTTTACAACGTGGTCGTCATGGCTGACTCAGCCAGCTTGACCGCGGGCTTGGTGGCAGAGAGTGATCCTAGCCAGCGTGGTGCGGCGATGGCGTTGTATTCATTGGGGGGGTTTGGCGCGGGTTTCGTGGCGCCAGTGGTGTTTGGCGCGGTGCTCGATCACACCGGAGGGCATGAGAGCCCCGTGGCATGGACATTGGCCATGGGCGGCTTGGGTATGGGGTGCTTGGTCTGGTCGTTGCGCCTGCGATGGACGCGCCATCGCGCTCAGACTTGAGCCTCGAAATACTGTCGGGTGATACTTTCAGCGATGCATGCGGGCCGTTCCACCCCTTGAATCTCCATGGTGACTTCAAAGGTCAATTGAACGCCACCAGGCAGCTCATCCAACGTTTTTAGTTTGAAGCGGCCTCGCACTTTTTGTCCCACACGAACGGGATGCGTGAACCGAACTTTGTTGACGCCGTAGTTGATGCCCATCACTGCAAAGGGCAGAGACATGTGCTCAGCGGCAAATTTACCTAACAGAGACAAGGTCAAAAAACCATGGGCGATGGTGCCCCCAAAAGGACCGTCACGCATCGCCTTGTCCTCATCGATGTGAATCCATTGATAGTCCTCTGTCGCTTCAGCGAACAAGTCAACGCGCTCCTGGGTGATCTCGACCCAATCGGTGACGAAAGCTTCCGCACCAACGCTCGCTCTGAGCTCTTCAGGGGTTTGAACATAGGACCCAATGCGGTTGGTTTTGACGGGCATCATTGGTGGACTCCAAGGCGGGAAAATCAAAAAGTAACTTGAGCAATGGATCCAGTCTGATCACATCGCCGACATGAAAACGAGGACTGGGATCGTGCCACAACGGCAATGTCACAGCCGGTGCGCAGGCGACAATCGCCAACCAGACTTATCAATGCATCAGCGCCCGGTGTAGCCCAAGGTCGCACTCAACTTGGTCGCACAGGATTGCAATTGGCGCGCTGGTTCGCCCGTCCAGTTCGCGTCGAATTCAGCGGCTGGTCCCATGGCCGTTATCGCCAGCGCAATGTGTCCGTTGTGGTGGAACACGGGCGCGCTTAGCGCATTGATTCCTGGGATTGGGTGGCCTAGAGCCCTAGACATGCCGTGGGCTCGCACGTCTTGCAGTGTGATCTTCGCATCCGCAGCAGACATTCGCAGTTGGCCCTGTGTGCCGCTGGCACGTTTGTTGATTTCTGCATCGACCCATGGTGTTGCAATGCGGTCGGGCAAAAAAGCCGCAAAACACTGCCCCGTGGCTGTCAGTAGCAACGGCGTCATGACGGTTCCGGGGCGCATGTTGACGTGAATTTGCTCGCTGAATTCTTCGATGTGAACGACGGTTGGACCGAGGTTGCCCCAAACCGCAACCGCAATGTTGACGTGTAGGCGATCAGCCAAATCCGCGGCAATGGGGATGGCCGCCTTGACTGGATCGAGGCCATGCAGTGCGCTCAGGCCCATTTGCAAAGCGAAGTGGCCTAATCCGTAGCGACCACTGACGTTGTCCTGGATTACCAAGCCGAGATGACCAAAGCTTACGAGGTAGGCATGTGCCTTGGCAGCAGGCATACCCGCGGCGTGGGCGAGGTCCTTCAAGCTCATCGCTGCACCGTTTTGTACAAGTGCTCTCAGCAGCGCGCCGCCGACTTCAATGGATTGGATGCCGCGCCGACTGACAGCGCCTGTCTGTGCAGGTGTGGGAATCATGGTCGTGGTTGCAAGGTTTAAAAATTTGATAATAACGAATTCATTGACCATTAACAAACTATTATTTTAGAATCACGCGCTATGGCGCAACCGTGCTTGGCACTACCGGAGACATCAATGAGTGAAAAGAAATTTGCATCCCACGCTGACCTTGAGGAAAAAGTCATTTCTTGGGACAAGCTGTCAGACAATGCCTACGCATACACCGCTGAAGGTGATCCCAATACGGGAGTCATCATTGGTGACGACGGCGTGATGATCATTGATGCGACGGCGACCCCTGTGGCGGCTCAAGGCGTGATCAAAAAAGTACGCGAAGTCACTGATCTGCCCATCAAATATGTTGTCTTGACGCACTACCATGCGGTGCGTGTGCTGGGTGCATCCGGCTACAAAAGCGAGGGCTTGGAGCAAGTCATCGCGAGTCAAGATACGTGGGACTTGATCGTCGAACGGGGCCAGCAAGACATGGATTCTGAAATCGGGCGTTTCCCACGCTTGTTCCAAGCGGTTGAGAGTGTGCCGGGGCTGACATGGCCGACGCTGACATTTCAGGGTGAAATGACGGTCTGGATGGGTAAGCTAGAAGTCAAGATCAAGCAAGTGGGGCGCGGTCACACGAAAGGGGACACGATCGTGTATCTCCCGAGCCAAAAAATTTGCTTCTCTGGGGATTTGGTGGAGTGCGATGCCGCTTGTTACACCGGAGATGCCTACCTTGCCGACTGGCCAAACACGTTGGACAACCTCTCTGCCATGGGCTTTCAAAAGTTGGTTCCAGGCCGCGGTCCATCGCTGCAAAATCCAGCTGAAGTGGCCCGAGGTTTGGCGTACACGCGCGACTTTGTGAGTACGCTGTTTAGCAGCGCACAAGAAGCCGTCCAGCAGGGCATGGACTTGAAGGCCACGATGGCGCTGGCGCGCAAGAATATGGATCCCAAGTTCGCTCACGTGTTTATTTATGAGCACTGCCTTCCCTTTGACGTCACTCGAGCCCACGACGAAGCAGGGGGCCTGCGAGATCCTCGGATTTGGACTGCGCAACGTGACCAAGAAATGTGGCACGCGTTGCAAGCCGCCGATTGACGACTTTTTGGCAAGGAGTTGGCGATGGCCAAGGATTTTGAATACCCCAAATTCGAGTACGTCACACCGCCCGAAATACGAGAGGGTCGGGCCGGACACTACCCGGTGATCGTGGTCGGTGCAGGTCCTGTGGGGATGAGTGCGGCAATCGATCTGGCACAGAAGGGCAAGCATGTGCTGCTGTTGGATGACGATGAGACCGTATCGGTAGGATCTCGAGGGGTTTGCTACGCCAAGCGAACGATAGAAGTGTTAGACCGATTGGGCGTGGGCGATTTGGTCGCCAACAAAGGTGTGTCTTGGAATGTGGGTCGGACTTATCGGGTCGAGGAGGAGGTGTTCAACTTCAACCTGTCGCCAGAGCCCGACCATCAGCGTCCGGGTATGGTGAACCTGCAGCAGTACTACCTTGAGAGTTACATGCTGGCGCGCCTGCGTGATCTGGACAATGTGGAACTGCGCTTTCGCAATGAGGTCGTGCAGGTGACGCCAGGCGATCGTCAGGCTTCACTGAAAGTCAAAACCCCAGATGGCGAATATGCCTTGACGTGTGATTGGCTGATCGTCGCCGACGGAGCGAGAAGTCCGATCCGACGAATGTTGGGACTTGATATCGAAGGCAAGGTTTTCAAAGATCGTTTTTTGATCGCAGATGTGGTGATGGATGTGGATTTTCCTGTCGAGCGCCGCTTGTGGTTTGACCCACCCTTCCATCCCAATCAGTCGGTGCTTTTGCACGCACAACCAGATGGCGTCTGGCGGATCGACTTTCAGCTGGGATGGAATGCAGACCCGGTTGAGGAGGTGAAGCCAGAAAATGTGATTCCCCGAGTTCAGCAAATGCTCGGTCCAGATATTGGGTTCGAGCTCGAGTGGGTCAGCATCTATACCTTCCAATGCCGGCGCATGAACCGCTTCAACCATGGCCGCGTGCTTTTTGTTGGTGATTCCGCACACCAAGTTTCGCCGTTCGGTGCTAGGGGTGCGAACTCGGGCGTGCAAGATGCCGATAATTTGGCTTGGAAGCTGAGTCTTGTCATGGATGGCAAGGCCCCCGCAACACTGCTGGATACCTACAGCGATGAGCGCGGCTTTGCGGCCGACGAGAACATTCTCAATTCAACCCGTTCCACAGACTTCATCACTCCCAAAAGCGCGATGAGCAAGGTGTTTCGAAATGCGGTGTTGGATTTGGCCAGGGATTACCCCTTTGCACGCAAGCTTGTGAATTCGGGGCGCCTTTCGGTCCCTAGCTTTTACACCCGTTCCCCCTTAAATACGCCCGAGCGTGACTCGTTTGCGGGCAACATGGTTCCAGGTGCACCGCTGGATGACGCACCCATCAACCAAGGGGAATGGCTGTTGCAGCATCTGGGGGATGGATTCACACTGTTCGTCTATACCGCTGATGGCGCCAATGCCAGCGCTGCCCAACGGGCTGAATGGGAGGGCTTGGCCAAGGTGCTGAGTGCCCAGGACCCTCCAGTGGCGTTGCTGATGGTGAGCGGAGAGGGCACTGTAGCCGGGTTGCCCACGCTGATTGATGTGCGTGGACGCATGAAATCGCGCTTTGACTTGCAAGAGGGCACCACCTACTTGGTGCGCCCAGACCAACATGTCGCGGCCCGTTGGCGTCAAGCAGACGAGCATCGTGTTGCGGCCGCGTTGCGGCGCGCTTGTGGTCACGAACTGGCGCACGTTTGAGGATTTGAGATGCCATTGAATATTGATCCCCACTTTTTTGAGCCTGGCTTGCGGTACTTTCGGGACTACACACCTGGCGATGATTTTTACGAAGCGTTGATTGAGGCTCATCGGGATTTGACGGATGAGCAAAGTCACGAGTTGAATGCGCGCTTGGTGCTGCTGTTGTCCAACCATGTGGGTGACATTTCAGTGCTCAAAGAAGCGTTTGATATCGCTCGTCGTGGCGTGATTTCACTGGAATGAAGGAGTTCCCAATGTTGGTTCAACAGATTCATCATGCGGCATACCGGTGCAAAGACGCGCTTGAAACGGCCCGTTGGTACGAGAAGCATCTGGGCATGAAACTGGTTTTATCTATTGCCGAAGATGCGGTGCCTTCGACCGGGGAAGCTGATCCCTACATGCATATTTTTCTCGACGCTGGTCAGGGCAATGTGATGGCATTCTTTGAACTGCCTACGCAAAAGCCGATGGGTCGAGACCCCAATACGCCAGAATGGACGCAGCACATGGCGTTCAAAGTGGCCGACATGGACGCCTTACTGAAAGCCAAGTTGAAGTTGGAGTCCGCAGGGATCAGCGTGATCGGGCCGACAGATCACGCACTTTTTCAGTCGATTTACTTCTTTGACCCCAACGGTCACCGGCTTGAGTTGGCGTGCGATACCGTCCGCCCTGGGATGCTTGAGGCCTTGGATCAAGTCAAGTGGGACATGCTGGAAGAGTGGGGGCAAACCAAAAAAGCGCCCAAACACGCGGCTTGGATGCACGACGGTCGTTACAAGGAAATGTTTCCGATGGCCTGAGCCCAGGGTTGCATACTCGGCCGCATCTCGGTGCGGTCATCAGGGCAGGGGTGGTCGCCTCCTAGTGACAGTGAGGACCCCTTTAGGGCACACGTGGGTCGCCAAGCAAAGCTTCCGAACGGTGGTCCGTCAGCACCTACGACCCCTTCGACGGGAGAGCGGGTGATTGCTTTGAACCTGCGTGACAGCCAATAGATGCGCAAGCGCGTGGCATTTGCTACCGTTCCGCACATGACGACAACTCATCCGCCTTATGTTCCACAAATCCGGCTCTACCAGGATTGGCTTGAGCAAAACCGAGGTCTGCGCTTCGACTCGTACGACGCAATGTGGCAGTGGTCCACCCAAGACTTAGAAGCCTATTGGCAGAGCATTTGGGATTACTTTGAATTGCAATCGCCCACCCCTCATAAGCGGGTGCTTGATCGCAATGTCATGCCTGGAGCCAAGTGGTTTGAGGGGGCGCAAATCAATTACGCCAGCCAAGTGTTGCGTCATGTCGATGCAGCGCACGCAGCGAATATGCCAGCGATTCTCTCTCGCAATGAACGGGGTCAAGAGCAAGAGGTGACTTGGCCCGAGTTGCGCAGGCGTGTGGCCGCAATGGCATTGCACTTGCGTGACAACGGTGTAGAGCGGGGCGATCGTGTAGTGGCGTACTTGCCGAATATTCCTGAGACCATGATCGCTTTTCTCGCGGTAGCCAGCCTCGGTGCCGTGTGGAGTGTGTGTGCACCAGACATGGGAACCAACGCGGTATTGGATCGGTTCAAGCAAATCGAACCCACCGCTTTGATTGCGATCGATGGGGTGACGTACGGAGGCGTTGACCATGATCGCTGGGACGTGGTCCACCAACTTCGGGCGAACCTGCCCTCTCTGAAGCACACTGTCGTCTTGCGTGAGTGGCAACCTGAAAGAGCTTGGTCTGGGTGGGCGGATATGCAACAAGTGCTGGCCCGAGATGATGATGAGACGCAGGCTTTTCAACCCTCACCTTTGCCTTTCGATCATCCCCTTTGGGTCGTGTACTCCAGCGGTACGACGGGTTTGCCTAAGCCGATTGTGCATGGGCATGGAGGCGTGGTCATCGTGACCATGGCTTTAGGCACACTGCACAACGATATTGGCTGTAGCTATCAGCCTAACAGTTGGGGAGAGCGTTACCACTGGTACAGCTCGACGGGTTGGATCATGTGGAATGCACAAGTCGCTGGTTTGCTGGGTGGAACGACGTGTGTCATTTTTGACGGAAATCCCGGAGGGACAAAGTCTGATCCCGATTGGGGCACGTTGTGGCGCATGGCCGCTGATCAGCGTGTGACGTTTTTTGGCGCCGGCGCAGCGTTTTATGCCAACTGCCTCAAAGCTGGAGTGGATTTGACGCAGTGGCCTAGTCCATCGTCGGTTCGCACCTTAGGCTCGACGGGATCCCCTTTGAGTGAAGAGGCGTCGCGTTGGGGAACAACACAGATGCGCGCTGTCGGCGTGCCTGATGTGTGGTGGTGCAACATTTCTGGTGGTACAGATTTCGCGGGGGCGTTTGTCGGCGGCAACCGTGAACTTCCAGCTGCACTGGGAGAAATGCAATGCCGTTTGCTCGGTTGCGCCGTTCAGGCTTGGAGCGAAACGGGTCAGAGCCTGATCAATGAGGTGGGTGAGTTGGTCTGTACTCAGCCCATTCCATCCATGCCTATTTATTTCTGGGGTGACGATTCTGGTGCTCGTTACAAAGGAAGCTACTTCGACACCTATCCAGCAGGGCAGGGTCGCTTGCCGAATGGCAAGGATGGTTCGCCTGAGATGGGTGGGGTTTGGCGCCATGGCGACTGGCTCAAGATCACCGAGCGAGGCACGTGCATCATTTACGGGCGCAGCGATGCGACGATCAATCGACATGGATTGCGCATGGGCACCAGCGAACTTTATGCCGCGGTCGAGAGCTTGCCAGAGGTCTTAGACAGCTTGGTGGTCGACCTGGAGTACCTCGGGCGCGAGAGTTACATGCCTTTGTTTGTGGTGTTGAGAGACGGCCTCACGCTTGATGCCGGTTTGATCACTCGCCTTCGCGAGGCAATCAAGGACAGCCTTAGCCCGCGATTTTTGCCGAATGAGATCATTCAAGTGGCCGCTGTCCCTCGAACATTGAGTGGCAAGAAGCAAGAATTGCCGATCAAAAAGCTGCTGCTTGGGCATCCTTTGCAGAAAGTGGTGAATCCCGATGCGATGGCGAATCCGGAGTGTTTGGGTTGGTATCAGTCGTTCGCACAAGCGCACTTGGCCAAGCAACCGCCACCAGTGGCATGAGCGTGGTAGCTGAACGCTGAATTGAAATCAATAAATTAAAAAAGCTGGAGACAAAAGATGGCTATTAACCCCAATGCGTTGCACATGGCTTATTGGCCGGCGGGCGTTCCCCACGAATTGCCGGCTGTACAAACTTCGCTGTGGGATGCGTTGCAACGCCGATCAGAATTGACGCCAGATGAGTCCGGGTTGTACTTTTTTGGCAAAGAATGGACATGGTCGCAATTGCGCGATGACGCCGTGCGCATGGCTGGCGGGCTGGCCGATTTAGGCGTCACCAAAGGCGATCGTGTGATTTTATTCACGCAAAACTCTCCTCAATACATTCTTGCATTTCATGCGGTGATGCGACTTGGCGCGGTGGTGGTGCCAGTCAATCCTATGAACAAGGCGGATGAGTTGCCGCATTACATTCAAGACTCTGGCGCCAAGGTGGCTGTTGCGTCTTGTGACATTGCTCCGGAGTTGGCGAAGGCCAGCGGCGCGATGGAAAATGGCCTCAAACACTTGGTCACTTTTCGTTGGACGGATGTGCTGCCTCACGACCCCGATGAGCGCGACGCCCAAGTTCCAGCGGTTTGGCGCGACTGGCTCTATGCCACTCCCGAACAGCCGAGTGCCTTTGGATTGCAGGTACATGACTGGAATGAGCTCATGGCAACAAAGACCGTCCCCGCGCCGGTTGATTTGGCGCCAGATGACATGGCCTTGTTGCCGTATACCAGTGGAACGACGGGGCTGTCCAAAGGGTGTATTCACACCCACGCGACGCTTGGCCACAACACCCAGGCATCAGGTGCCTGGTCAACCTTGAGCAGCCAAACCTCGGCGCTGGTGGTTGTACCCATGTTTCACATCACGGGTCTTGTGGTCTGCATGCTGTCGTGTATCCAGTGGGGTGCTCGTTTGGTCTTGCTGCCTAGATGGAACCGAGAGGTCGCAGCTCAAGTCATTGCCACACAACGCGTGACGCACTGGACGAACATTCCGACTATGGTGATTGACTTGCTGGCGATGCCCAACATCGATCAAGTGGATTTGAGTTCATTGGAGTACATCGGCGGCGGTGGCGCTCCGATGCCCGCAGCCGTCGCCGCGAGACTTTTCGAGCGATATGGTCTGGCGTATTCCGAAGGTTACGGGTTGACTGAAACGGCGGCGCCGTCGCACAGCAACCCAAGAGGGCGCGGCAAGCGCGCTTGCCTCGGTTTGCCCTACATTGGGGTAGATGCCCGAGTGATTGATTTGGAAACTCTGCAAGAGCTGCCGCAAGGTGAAACCGGTGAGATTGTGATCCATGGACCTCAGGTGTTCAAAGGCTATTGGGGTAATCCAGAGGCGACAGCGAAAGCGTTCATTGAAATCGATGGCAAAACATTTTTCCGCTCTGGCGATATTGGACGCATCGATGAGGAAGGCTATTTCTTCATCAGTGATCGATTGAAGCGAATGATCAACGCCAGCGGCTTCAAAGTATGGCCCGCAGAGGTCGAGGCCATGTTGCACCATCATCCTGGGATTCATCAGGTGTGTGTCATATCAGCCTTGGATGAATATCGAGGTGAGACGGTTAAAGCAGTGGTGGTGCCCAAGGCAACTCACCGGGATATCTTGTCGGCTGAAGAGGTCATTGAATGGTCCAAGGAGCACATGGCGGCCTACAAGTACCCTCGCATCGTGGAGTTTGTCGATGAACTTCCACTGAATGCGTCCGGAAAGTTGATGTGGCGATTGGTGCAATCTGAGCAAGACGCGAAGGATGAGGCCCTCAGAAAGGCAAGAGCATGAGTGAAACGCATTGCAGTGATCGTGTGTGCGTCAGTCAGCCTGAGGCTGGCGTTGTCATGGTGCGCCTGGCTCGCCCCGACAAAATGAATGCGCTTGACCCAGCCATGTTCAATGGACTGATCGAGGCTGCGCAGTTGGTAAAGACCATGCTTGGGGTGCGCGCGGTCGTGATTCATGGCGAAGGTCGAGCATTTTGTGCAGGGCTAGATATGGGAAGCTTCGAATCGATGAGTTCAGGTCGAGGCCCCAATATGAGCAATTTATTGCCTCGCGAAGGTTCAATCGCAAATCGGGCACAACAGGTGGCATGGCTTTGGCGGGAATTGCCGGTGCCGGTGCTTTGCGCGATTCATGGTGTCGCGTTTGGTGGTGGTCTGCAAGTGGCGTTGGGTGCCGATATTCGCTGGGCAACGGCCGATGCGAAGTTATCGGTATTGGAATCAAAATGGGGATTGGTGCCTGACATGGCAGGGATGCCCTTGATGCGGGAGTTGCTGCGATCAGATGTGATGCGCGAATTGACTTACACGGGTCGCATCCTGTCTGGTTTTGAAGCACAGCAGTTGGGCTTGGTCACCCACATCGCAGAAGATCCATTGGCCGCTGCCATCGCCGTTGCCAAGGAAATTACCAGCCGCAGTCCACACGCCGTGCGTGCAGGCAAGCGCTTGATGAATCAGTCTTTTGATGCGCGCGCCGAGGACTTGTTGTTGGCGGAGACACAAGAGCAGGTCGCGTTGATCGGCTCTTCAAACCAAGTCGAAGCTGTTCGCGCGGGGCTGGAAAAAAGAGCGCCTCATTTTCAGGAGGCGGAGCCAACCTGATATCTTGGCCCCCGCGTGAATCAATCCGATCAGCCCGTTTCTGGCCGAGCACTGATCAAAGCCGTTTGAGCGCCAAGGCACAGTCTTTGACCAAGGGCGGACCGTTGTAGATGAAGCCACTGTAGACCTGTATCAAGTCTGCGCCGGCTTGAATTTTGTCTGCAGCGTCCTGAGCTGACATCACCCCACCGACGCCAATGATGGGGAAATCTGCTCCCAAGGCGCGTCGCATTTGACGAATCACTGCGGTGCTCGATTCCGTCAAAGGCGCGCCCGATAAGCCTCCAGACTCACCGCCGTGGTTGAGGTGCTTTACACGGTCACGCGCCAGCGTTGTGTTGGTTGCAATCAACCCCCATCGCTGATTGGCACGTCCGCTGGCATCGACACCAAAATGGCGCAAAACGCCTGCGATGGCTTGAATTTGATCGGCGTCCAGATCGGGTGCGATCTTGACAAAAAGCGGGATATTTTTGTTGTGCTTTGAGGCCAAAAGCTCACGCCGCTCGTTGAGAGCTTGCAGCAGCCCACCTAGCGCTGCGTCGTTTTGGATTTGGCGCAAATTTTTGGTGTTGGGGCTAGAAATGTTTATCGTCACATAGTCCGCGTGGGCATAAACACCCTCGAGGCCTTTGAGATAGTCGCTCGTGGCATCTTCCATGGGTGTGGCTGCATTTTTCCCGATATTCAGGCCGATGATGGGGCGTTCGGCTTGCTTGAGACAGCGCGAACTTTGCACGTTGGCGATGAAGGCGTCTAAACCCTCGTTGTTGAACCCGAAGCGATTGATCAAGGCTTGAGCTTCAGGGAGTCGGAACATGCGGGGTTTGGGATTACCAGGTTGAGGCAAAGGCGTGACCGTTCCAACTTCGACAAAGCCAAAGCCCATGGCGGCCCACGCATCAATACATCGGGCGTTCTTGTCTAGTCCCGCAGCCAAACCAACGCGATTAGGAAATGTGAGGCCAGCGACCACAACCGGATCACTCACGCGGGACTGGCGGTAGGCACAGGCCAAAGGCGAGTGCTGGGTGCGTGCCAACCATTGGAGGGTGAAATCGTGGGCTGCTTCGGCATCCATTTGAAACAGAGCGCCGCGCAAAAGGGAGTAGGGGATCAAGGACATTGGATAATTGGGGTTTATTCAGGGCGCATTGTCCCAGAACTGCCATTTTTAGATAGGGAGTGTCACACATGACGCAAGACGAATTGAAAACTTTGGTCGGACAAGCTGCCTTGAAGTACGTTGTACCTGGCCAAGTCATCGGAGTCGGAACGGGCTCTACGGTGAACAAATTCATCGACGCTTTAGCCACGATGAAGGATCAAATCAAGGGGGCGGTATCCAGCTCGGTGGCTTCGACGCAGAAGCTGCAGGCGCTGGGGATCGCTGTCCTCGATGCGAATCAGGTCGATGAGTTGGCTGTTTACGTGGATGGTGCTGACGAGATCGATGCGCGCGGTTACATGATCAAGGGCGGTGGCGCGGCTCTGACACGGGAAAAAATTGTGGCGGCATTGTCCAAGCAATTTGTCTGCATCGTGGACGAATCCAAAGTGGTGCCGTCCTTGGGCAAATTTCCCTTGCCAGTCGAAGTCATACCGATGGCGGCGCAACGCATTGCCCGCCAATTTGATGCCATGGGCGCACATGCTGTACTGAGGATGATTGAAGGCCAACCGCTGGTGACAGACAACGGGCAGCACATTTTGGATGTGCATGGTTTGACCATTGATGAACCACTGAATTTTGAACAGCAGGTGAACCAATGGGCAGGCGTTGTGACCGTTGGCGTGTTCGCCAACCAGCGCGCCCATGTTGCGCTGGTCGGAACGCCTACAGGTGTCAAAACCCTGTCGTTTGACTAAACGGGGTTTGCGAGCCGACCCAGTTCGCAGCGAGTGCTTGATGTGAAGCAGTGATGGGGAGGCAAAGTGCCGCCCCACCAGTAAAGCCTTAATCGGCGTGCGCGACTTCGGGGCTACTTAAGCCGCTGTGGCGAAGGAGTGCCGAAATATCAGGCTCGCGTCCTCTAAATGCCTTGAACGACTCCATCGCAGATCGCTTCGCACCAGCTTCTAGAATTTCTCTCATGAAGCGTTCGCCCGTTGGCGTATCCACGATGTTGCCCGACTTTGAACTTGCTTCTTCAAACGCAGCGAAGGCATCCGCTGACAGGACTTCAGCCCACTTATAGCTGTAATAGCCTGCCGCGTAGCCGCCAGCAAATATGTGACTGAACGTGTGCGGAGTTCGGCTGTATTCAGGTGCGGGGATGACCGCGACTTCCTCTCGAACTTGGCGCAGTGTGGCCAGCACATCCGGGCCAGCTTGCAGGTGCAAACGCATGTCGAACAGGCTGAATTCAATTTGGCGCATCATTTGCATACCGCTTTGAAAATGTCGTGCCGCCAGCATTTTTTGATACAACTCCCGCGGCAGGGCTTCACCGGTGTCGACGTGCGCACTGATGTTTTGCAACACCCCCCAGTCCCAACAGAAGTTTTCCATAAATTGACTGGGCAATTCGACAGCGTCCCATTCAACGCCGGAAATGCCCGCGATGTCGTGCTCGTTGACCTGAGTCAACATGTGATGCAACGCGTGTCCAAACTCGTGAAACAGAGTGGTCACGTCGTCATGTGTGAGTAATGCAGGCTTATCGGTGCTGCCTTTGGCGAAGTTGCACACCATGTGCGCGACGGGTATCTGTAGGGATTGGGTATCAGGTCGCAGCCACCGGCCTCTGACGTCGTTCATCCAAGCCCCACCGCGTTTGCCTTGGCGCGCCTCTGGGTCAAGATAAAACTGACCGATCAGCTGGGTTTCCCCTAGCGCGTTGGTGCGTTCAATTTTGTAAAAAAGGACGCTTGGGTGCCACACTGAAGCTTGGTCGGGTTGGATGCGAACATTGAACAGCTGCTCAACCAACTGGAACAGGCCAGCAAGTACCTTTGGTGCCTGGAAGTAGGGCTTTACCTCTTGCTCGCTGTAAGCATAGCGAGCCTGTTTCAGCTTTTCGCTGATGAAGGTCCAGTCCCATGGCTGTGGGTCATCAAGCTGTAGGTGCGCGCGCGCGAATTCCCGCAGCGCAGACACATCCTGCAATGCGTGGGGTTTCGCTTGGCGGGCCAAATTTTCGAGGAGCTCGATGACTTGCTCTGGACGATCTGCCATCTTGGTGGCGAGAGACAACTGCGCGTAGTTTTCAAAGCCCAGCAATTGCGCCTCCTCATGGCGCAGGGCGAGGATTTCGTTCATCACTTCTGTGTTGTCACGATCTGCAGCGCCTTCGTCGCGCGCTTGATCGCTGGCCCGCGTCACGTAGGCTCGGTAAAGCACCTCTCGCAGGGACCTGTCCTCGGCAAACTGCATCACCGGCAAATAGCAAGGCATTTTCAGGGTGAGCAAATGTCCCGTTTGGCCCGCCGCTTTCGCCTCTTCGGCAGTGCTCGCCAGCACGTCCTGCGGCAAACCCTGCAAGCGGTCCTTCTCCACCAAAAACTTAAAGGCATCGGTGGCATCTAGCGCGTGTTCACTAAAGGCCTGCGCCAGTTCAGCCTGGCGCTCCTGAATCGCGGCGAAACGCGCCTTGCTCTCCCCATCTAGACGGGCACCACCCAAAACAAAGTTCCGCAGGGCAAGTTCTCTAGCGCGGGCTTGCTCTGGGTTTAGCGCATCAGGGGAAATGGCATCCACCTTCGCAAACAGCGGTTCGTTGGCCCCGAGTTCTGTCCAAAATGCCGTCACCAGGGGCAGCATGTTGTTGTACGCAGCACGCAACTCGGGCGTGTCGGCGACGCTGTTGAGGTGCCCAATCGCCCCCCACGCCACGCCCAGTCGCTCAGTCTCAACGTCAAGCGTGCGGGTGATGGATACCCAGTCTGAAGGGAATTCAGGCGCGGTCACAGTTGCGAGTGCTTGGCGCGCGTGGTCAATCAACTCTTGGATCGCAGGGGCGATGTGTTCAGGGCGAATAGCCGCAAAATCGGGGAGATCACCTTGGATCATCAGCAGGGGATTGGTTGGAGTCATGAGATCTGGTTTTTCTGAAAGCAGGTGTCAGGAGTCTATCGATAGGAGGGAAGCGCCAGGCATCCCAAGGGGGCATCCTGTGCAGGTTAGCGGGATCCAAGGCGCATGGCTTGAAAATGCTCATTAACCCCAAAAAAAGGCCCCCCAATGGGCCTGAACCAGCGAGGCATCTGGCACAGGCTTCAGAGGGCTGAAGCCTGAAGCGAAAGGACGAAGTCTGCGAACGCGCTGCAGCACTGTCGCGCCATTCCCGCGATCAGCGAGCCCCTTTTTTGACGCTTTTTTGGGCTACGCGTGCGCGCTTGACTTTCCCGCCAGCTGTCAAACGTTCGTTGCCGAGCACTCTGACTTGCTTGACCTCGGGGCGCTGGCCGCCTCGGCTGCTGTTTTTGAGTACTTTCATGGTCTTGGGGCCGGCTCGGCGATCTTCAGAGACAGGCTTTGCTTCTTTTTCTGGCATCGGGCGCCAAATGACCAGTAATTTACCGATGTGTTGAACTGGCGCAGCATTCAACTCGTCAGTGATCGCAGCAAGCCATTCGAGCCGTGTTTCACGCTCATCACTCCCTGCACGGACCTTAATGAGACCATGTGCGTTGAGAGCAGCGTTGATTTCCTTCATCACAGCAGGCGTGAGTCCATCGCTGCCAATGATGACAACGGGATCCAAGTGATGGGCCTGCGAACGCAGGTCTTTGGTGTCGGATGTGGAGAGTTTGAGAGCAGTCATGGGACAATTATCGGTGACCAACGGTGCAAACGCATGAAAATCAAGAGCAAAAGTAAAAAGATCAACAAGTCTTGGCTGAATGACCACATCAACGACCCTTACGTCAAGATGGCTCAGCGGGAGGGTTATCGCGCCCGTGCCGCCTACAAACTGAAGGAAATTGATGAGACTTTGGGCCTTGTCAAGCCTGGGCACTGTGTCGTAGATCTAGGCAGCACCCCAGGAGCTTGGAGTCAGTACCTGCGCCGAAAATTGTCTCCGGAAGGTGCGGCACACGGCGAGCTCAATGGCCATATCGTGGCGTTGGATCTGCTTCCTATGGCACCGATTGAGGATGTGCACTTTATCCAGGGTGACTTCCGCGAGGAAGCAGTGCTAAACCGTTTAAACGACACATTGAACGAGGTGTACGGTTCGGAAAAGGTCGATTTGGTCGTCTCTGATATGGCGCCCAACCTCTCTGGCATCGAGTCTGCTGACGCGGCGCGGATCGCGCACCTCATCGAGTTGGCGGTCGAATTTTCCCAGCACCGCCTCAAACCCGAAGGGGCGCTCGTTGTGAAACTATTTCACGGCAGTGGGTATAGCCAGTTGGTAAAGTTGTTCAAAGATACCTTTCACGTGGTCAAACCGATCAAGCCAAAGGCGAGTCGAGACAAGTCTTCTGAGACGTTTCTGGTGGGTTTGCGCCTGAAAGAGCATTGAGTAGATAGGGTTTTGGACTCACGGCATCGGGTTTGGTGCACCTAGATGCGATGGGGTTTTGATCGGTGGCAAAGTGCTTGGGCTTGAAAAGCCTAAAATGGGTCTCAGATATCAGATTCAAGTCGATTTAGGGAGTACCTCTTGAAGAACCAATGGTTTTCGAAATTTGCGGTGTGGATCGTGATCGCCATGGTGCTGTTCACGATCTTCAAACAGTTCGAGACGCGCTCCGCTGTGGGTACAGGGCACATGACGTACTCGGAGTTCATCAACGAAGTGCAAGCGAGACGCATCCGAAGCGCCACGATCGTTGAGGGAGCCAGCGGTACTGAAATCACTGCGATCACCACGGACAATCGCCGCGTCCGCACCAATGCCACCTACCTGGACCGGGGCTTGGTTGGGGATTTGCTGGCAAACGACGTGGTGTTTGACGTGAAGCCTCGCGAAGAAGGCTCCTTGTTGATGACCTTGCTGGTCAGTTGGGGTCCTATGATCCTGCTGATCGCGGTGTGGGTGTACTTCATGCGCCAAATGCAGGGTGGTGGCAAAGGGGGGGCTTTTTCTTTTGGTAAAAGCAAAGCCCGCATGCTGGACGAGAACAACAACACGGTGACTTTCGCTGACGTCGCGGGTTGCGATGAGGCGAAAGAGGAAGTCACCGAAGTGGTCGATTTCTTGAAAGATCCAACCAAGTTTCAGAAGCTGGGTGGGCGGATTCCGCGCGGTCTCCTCTTGGTTGGCCCCCCGGGTACCGGTAAGACACTGCTTGCCAAGAGCATCGCAGGTGAAGCCAAAGTGCCTTTTTTCAGTATCTCTGGTTCTGATTTCGTGGAGATGTTCGTTGGCGTCGGCGCAGCCCGTGTGCGCGACATGTTTGAACAGGCCAAGAAGAACTCACCCTGTATCATTTTTGTGGACGAGATTGACGCTGTTGGACGTCAGCGTGGGGCTGGTCTTGGCGGTGGCAACGATGAGCGCGAGCAAACCCTGAACCAAATGCTGGTCGAGATGGACGGCTTTGAGACCAACCTGGGTGTCATTGTGATTGCTGCGACCAACCGCCCAGATATTTTGGATGCTGCATTGCTGCGCCCCGGACGATTTGACCGGCAGGTTTATGTGCAGCTGCCCGATATCAGGGGCAGGGAGCAGATTCTCAACGTGCACATGCGCAAGATCCCAGTCGGCACTGACATTGATGCAGGTGTGATTGCCCGGGGTACCCCTGGGATGTCTGGTGCTGATCTGGCCAATTTGTGCAACGAGGCTGCGTTGATGGCCGCGCGACGCAGTGCTCGAGTCGTTGAAATGCAGGATTTCGAGAAGGCCAAAGATAAAATTTTGATGGGGCCGGAGCGCAAATCGATGGTCATGCCAGAGGAAGAGCGCCGAAATACGGCTTACCACGAAGCAGGACACGCTTTGATTGGAAAGTTGTTACCCAAGTGCGACCCGGTTCACAAAGTGACGATTATCCCTCGAGGGAGGGCGCTGGGTGTCACCATGAGCTTGCCAGAGAAGGATCGTTACAGTTACGACCGCGAGTACATGTTGAACCAAATTTCCATGTTATTCGGTGGGCGCATCGCTGAAGAAGTGTTCATGAACCAAATGACCACAGGGGCTTCGAACGACTTTGAGCGGGCGACGCATATGGCGAGAGACATGGTCATGCGCTATGGCATGTCGGAAGAGCTCGGGCCCATGGTTTATGCAGAAAACGAAGGTGAGGTCTTTTTGGGGCGTTCGGTGACCAAGACCACCAACATCAGTGAGCAAACCATGCAGCGCGTGGATGTTGAAGTGAGGCGCATCATTGACGAGCAGTACGCTTTGGCTCGCCGACTCATTGAAGAGAACGCGGACAAGATGCATGCCATGGCCAAGGCCTTGTTGGAATGGGAAACCATCGACAAGGATCAAATCGATGACATCATGGCTGGCAAAGAGCCGACCGTATCCAAAGACTTTAAGCCACGCATTCCGCCTTCGCAGGATGGAGGCGCGAGTGGTGGGGCGCCATCCGTTGGTCCAGAGCCAGCGCCGGGAGCGGCCAAGGTCTCAAATCCTGATCTTTGATGGTTAGATGATGCGCCAAACAGCCCGGTATATCCGGGCTGTTTTTTAATGGTTGCTCTTGCTTTCGTCTCCTCACGTGGACCGTGTTTCCACAATAGCTCTTGATAGACGCCATGGACTCAAAGATCTGGACCACGACTAGATTTGATCTCGATTTGTCATCACCCCAGATCATGGGGATCATCAACGCTACCCCAGACTCTTTCTCAGACGGTGGATTGCGCACCACGGTCGGTCAAACATTGGCACACGCTCGCCGCCTTATCGACGAGGGCGCTCACATTTTGGATGTGGGGGCAGAGTCAACGCGCCCTGGTGCTGAGCCCGTTCCAGAGCAGATCGAGTGGGAGCGTCTCGAGCCAGTGTTGCGTGAGCTGGTGCAATGGGGAGTACCCATCTCCGTGGATACTTACAAGCCCAGCACCATGGCGAAAGCCTTGGATATGGGGGTCGACATCATCAATGACGTGTGGGCGCTGCGCTGGCAAGCAAAACAGAGCGATCGCTCGGGCGTCGATGTCGTCGCTGCTCACCCAAGGTGTGGTGTGTGTTTGATGCACATGCACGGAGATCCCGCGACCATGCAGCTTTCACCGATGTCTGGTGATGTCGTGGGTCAGGTCCGGTTGTTCTTGAGAGATCGCGTGGCAGTGCTCGCCGAGCAGGGAGTTGACTTGACGCGGATGATCCTGGACTGTGGCACAGGATTTGGCAAAACGGTCGAACAGAACTTTGAACTGCTGCGCCGGACATCCGATTGGGCAGGGCAACACCATGTCCTCGCCGGTTGGTCTCGGAAGTCCTCGATTGGTGCGGTGACCGGAAGGGATGTGAGCGCGCGCATGGTGGGCAGCGTCGTTGCGGCTGTGCAAGCCGTGGAACGAGGTGCGCGCGTGCTGCGGGTGCATGATGTGGCGGCGACAAGGGACGGCATCGCGGTTTGGTCTGCATTACAGACCGCGGGGAATGCCTAAAATCGCGTCATTGGAACGCAAGGATTTTTATGGGAAGACAGTATTTCGGAACTGACGGCATTCGCGGGCAGGTGGGGGCAACTCCAATCACTCCCGAGTTCATGCTCCGCCTGGCTCATGCCGTGGGACGCGTGCTCAAGTCAGCACATCCGAAAGCCAAGGTGTTGATTGGCAAGGACACGCGCTTGTCTGGCTATATGTTGGAGAGCGCTCTAGAAGCCGGGTTCATCTCTGCAGGCGTGGATGTCTTGTTACTAGGGCCGATTCCTACGCCCGCGGTCGCCCACTTGGTGGTGGCGCAACGGGCTCAGCTTGGCGTCGTGATCAGCGCGTCGCATAACCCGTTTGAAGACAACGGCATCAAATTTTTCAGTGCACAAGGAACCAAACTTCCGGATGAGTGGGAGAGGCAGGTCGAGGACGCATTGGTGCAGGAGTCTGCGTGCGTCAGTGCAGCTGACCTCGGTAAGGCCAAGCGATTGGATGATGCTGCCGGTCGGTACATTGAGTTTTGCAAGTCTACGTTTGGTCAATCACAGGATTTGCGCGGCTTGAAGCTGGTCGTGGATGCAGCTCATGGCGCCGCCTACCAAATCGCGCCCAAGGTGTTTGAGGAGTTGGGTGCGGAGGTGATTGCCATTGGTTGTGCTCCCGACGGGCTGAATATCAACCAGGGCGTGGGTGCCACGCATCCAGAGTTGCTGGCTCAGGAAGTGGTCAAGCATGGCGCTGATCTTGGGGTTGCGCTTGATGGCGATGCAGATCGTTTACAAATGGTCGACCGCCATGGTCGCATGGTGAATGGCGATGAGCTTTTGTACCTGATGGCGATAGATCGCCTGCGCCGCGGCGAGCCGGTCCCCGGAGTCGTCGGGACCTTGATGACGAATCTGGCTGTCGAGTTGGCATTGAAGGCACAAGGAATTCAGCTTGTCCGTGCCAAGGTTGGAGACCGTTATGTCTTGGAGGAGTTGGCGAAGCGAGGGTGGATTTTGGGCGGAGAAAGTTCCGGACACCTTTTGGTGATGGATTGCCACAGCACCGGAGATGGACTCATCAGTGCTCTCCAAGTCTTGAAATCTCTCGAGTTTGTGCAGGGTGATTTGGCCAAAGCGATCGGCGGTCTGAACTTATTTCCCCAAACTCTGATCAATGTCCGGTTGGCGGACAAGGGCTTTGACTGGGCTGCTCATCAGCCCTTACAAGAAGCGAAGGCGCGAGCGGAGAGCCGACTCGGTGATACCGGGCGTGTATTGATTCGGGCCAGTGGGACAGAACCGCTGATCCGAGTCATGGTGGAGGCTCAAGACGCCGAGTTGGCTAAGGCCTGTGCCCAACAGATTGCGGACAGTTTGGCGGTGGCGGCATGACGACTGGTGTGACGGTTCGGCGGGTTGATTACAACCATGCAGCGGATGCCCGAGATTTGGTGGAGTTGCTCAACGGGTACGCAATGGATCCCATGGGTGGTGGTGAGGCACTCTCTCCTGAGGTTTTGCGAAAACTCGTGCCGGAATTGGCTAAACGGCCTCACGCGTTGAGTATCTTTGGACTTTGTGACGGCAAGCCCGTTGGGTTAATCAACGCTTTTGAAGGGTTTTCGTCTTTCGCAGCAGCACCGTTGATCTACATCCACGATGTGACAGTTCAACCAGCCTATCGTGGCAAGGGTGTGGCGGTGGCGATGCTGCAAGAGATAGAGCGCATCGCAATCGAGCGAGGTGCTTGCAAGATCACGCTTGAGGTGCTGTCGCGCAACCCGGCCGCCCGAGTTTATGAGCGCTTTGGATTCAAACTTTACGAACTCGATCCCGCCGCAGGTACCGGGCAGTTCATGCAAAAAAAGTTGATATAAGAATTGGAAGCCGAAGCGTTGGCTTGGCAGCGAGTCCAACATCAGATCTGTTTTGGGTACAAAAGTACTCTAAAAGTCCCCGCGCCTTTGTCATAAACTTGTCACAATCGACCGATACAGTACACGGGTTGGTGTGTCGCCCGGCATTCCTCGTGCGTTGCTGCCCATAGAAAAGATCAACATGAACAAAGCCTTAATCTCCTCTTGTTTGGTTTCCCTTGTCAGTCTCTTTGCAGTGGGCTCATCACATGCTACCGACATCACGGGGGCAGGGGCGACTTTCCCCTACGCGGTATATACCAAGTGGGCCGAGGCCTACAACTCGGCCACTGGCAGCAAGGTAAATTACCAAGGGATTGGTTCTTCTGGCGGTATCAAGCAAATCAAAGCAAAGACGGTTGACTTTGGAGGCACCGATGCGCCTGTCAAGTCCAGCCAACTCGAGCGAGATGGTCAAATCCAGATCCCAACCGTGATGGGTGGGGTCACGATCGTCGTCAATTTGCCTGGATTGAAATCGGGCGATTTAAAACTGGATGGTAAGACCGCTGCAGATCTCTTTCGAGGTGCGATTGCGAATTGGAATGATCCTGCCATCGCGGCACTGAACCCTGGTCTCAAGCTGCCATCTAAGCCTGTGGTGATTGCTCACCGATCAGACGGATCGGGCACGACCGCGACGATGACTGGGTATCTCGGGAAATATTCTGAGGCATTTGTCAAAGATGTGGGCGTTGGCAAATCCGTCAACTGGCCGATCAACGCGGTGGGTGGCAAAGGCAATCCAGGGGTCGCTGCCAATGTGAATAAGATCGTCGGCGCTGTTGGCTATGTAGATATCGCCGATGCCTTGAAAAACGGCATGACTTTTGTGGCGCTCAAGAACAAGGCTGGCCAGTTTGTGCTTCCAAGTCAGGATGCCGTTGCAGCTGCAGCGGCAGGCGCTGACTTCAATGTGAAGGGCATGGCTCCTGACTTGCTTGACCAATCGGCGTCAAAAGCATGGCCAATCACCACGGCCACTTACGTGATCGCATATGCCAAAGGGAAAAATGCGGCCCGTCAAAAAGGCGTGGTGGATTTCTTCACTTGGTCACTGAACAATGGGCAAAAGTTCGCCACTGAACTGGGCTTTGTCCCACTTCCACCCAGTGTGGTCAAGATGGTCGAAAAGGAAATGACCAAGATCCAATGATCGTGTAAGTGGGGTTTCCCACTGGGTTGATGTATCTAGATTGTCTAATTGGAATTGCCTGTGAACTCTGTCAATGATGTGTCGGTCCAAAGCGATGCCGTGATGCACGCGCGTCAAGTGGCGCGCTTTCGTCGCCAGGACCAAGCCTTTCATTTGTCGACGCTTGCGTTGGCGTTCTTGGTGTTGGCCGCATTGGTTGGCACTTTGGTCGCTCTTGCCATCCAAGCCATGCCGGCGTTTGAGGAGTTTGGCACCGCATTTTTGTGGACCAATGTGTGGAGCGTCCCTGACGAGGAGTTTGGGGCGCTGGCAGCCATTTACGGCACGGTGATTACGTCGACCATTGCACTGCTCTTGGCCGTTCCGATCAGCTTCGGTATTGCTGTGTTTTTGACCGAAACCTGTCCGTCATGGTTGCGCCGGCCTCTCGGCACGGCGATCGAATTGCTGGCAGGTGTCCCATCAATTGTGTATGGCATTTGGGGTTTGTTTATTTTTGCGCCGCTGTTTGCCGAGTATGTCCAACCGCTTTTGCAATCCGCCTTAGGTGACATTCCCCTGATAGGTCCTTGGTTTTCCGGGCCTGCAATTGGCGTGGGTATCCTGACTGCCAGCATTATTTTGGCGTTGATGGTTATTCCGTTCATCGCGTCGGTCATGCGTGACGTATTCGAGACTGTTCCTGATGTGCTCAAGGAGTCAGCCTATGGCTTGGGTTGCACCACCTGGGAGGTGGTCAGAAACGTGGTGTTGCCCTATACGCGCGTTGGTGTGATCGGTGGCATCATGCTTGGCCTAGGCCGTGCCCTTGGCGAGACCATGGCGGTGACCTTCGTGATTGGCAATGCCAACCGAATCGTGGGTAGTTTATTTTCGCCGGGCACTTCAATTGCCTCAACCTTGGCCAACGAGTTTGGCGAAGCGGAGCCTGGCCTGCACATTTCGTCCTTGTTTGCATTGGGCTTGGTGCTTTTTGTATTGACATTTGTGGTGCTCGCGGTTTCGCGCTGGCTGATTCGCCGCAACATTGGCGCTGACGGCGTCTGAAGCAGGGAGCAAGTTCGATGGACTTATACCGCCGCCGCTTGTGGAAAGACCGCATTGGTATCACGCTTTCGATGGTCGCGATGTCGATCGGCTTGATTGCATTGCTCTGGATCTTGTGGACCTTGTTTTATCGCGGTTTTTCTGCGTTGAGCTGGGATCTGTTTACCCAAGACACGCCAGCCCCAGGCAGCGAGGGTGGCGGGTTGCGCAACGCCATCGTTGGTAGCGGGTTGATCCTGTTGGTCTCGACACTGATCTCCACCCCGATTGGTATCTTGGCTGGGATCTACTTGGCTGAGTATGGGAAAGTTTCTAAATTCGCATCGATGACTCGCTTCGTTACCGACATCATGTTGTCGGCGCCTTCGATCGTGATTGGTCTGTTTGTATACGCCTTGTTTGTGGCAACGGTGGGCGGCTTCTCCGGCTGGGCCGGATCAGTTGCGCTGGCACTGATCGCTATCCCGGTGGTCGTTCGAACGACAGAAAACATGCTCAAGCTTGTCCCAACCAGTTTGCGTGAGGCAGCTTTTGCCCTAGGCGCGCCACGATGGAAGGTGTCCCTTTCGGTCAGTTTGAGGGCCGTACAAGCAGGTGTAGTGACCGGGGTCTTGCTCGCGGTGGCACGCGTGACTGGGGAAACAGCACCTCTCTTGTTCACTGCCCTGAACAACCAATTTTTCAACACTGATATGTCACAACCTATGGGCAATTTGCCTGTCGTGATTTATCAGTTCGCGATGAGCCCCTATGAAAACTGGGTCGACCTGGCGTGGGCTGGCGCTCTGCTGATTGCCATGGTCGTGTTGGGTCTCAATGTTGGAGCCCGCGTCGTGTTTCGCAAGAAGGGCAAGCGATGAACGCGAGCCCAGGTACAAGTCTTTTTGTTGTTATTTTTGTCGCCGGAGCTTTTGATGCCTCTCACCCATACTGATAAGCCGGATGCGCCAGCCTTGCGGATTCGCAATTTGAATTTCTATTACGGGGATTTTCAAGGGCTAAAAAACGTCAATTTAGATATTGCAGAGGGAAAGGTCACCGCGTTCATCGGTCCATCGGGCTGCGGCAAGTCAACTCTTCTGCGTACTTTGAATCGGATGTACTCTTTGTACCCCGGGCAGCGAGCTGAGGGTGAAATTCTGCTCTACGGAGAAAATATTCTCGATAACAAGCAAGACTTGAACTTGCTGCGCTCCCGCGTTGGAATGGTCTTTCAAAAGCCGACCCCTTTTCCCATGTCGATTTACGACAACATCGCCTTTGGGGTTCGCCTGTATGAAAACTTATCGAGCAGCGAGATGGATGACCGGGTCGAGTGGTCGTTGCACAAAGCGGCCATTTGGGATGAAGTCAAGGACAAGCTGAATCAGAGTGGCTTGTCTTTGTCTGGGGGGCAGCAGCAGCGTTTGTGTATTGCACGCAGTGTTGCCGTCAAGCCCAAGGTCCTGTTGCTGGATGAGCCAACCTCTGCGCTAGACCCCATTTCGACTGCGAAGGTCGAGGAGCTCGTGGCTGAGTTGAAACAGGAGTACACCATCGCAATCGTGACCCACAACATGCAGCAGGCCGCGCGGGTATCCGATTACACTGCCTATATGTATCTGGGTGAATTGGTAGAGTTTGGTGAAACGGAGCAAATTTTCTTCAAGCCCAAGCGCAAAGAAACCGAAGACTACATCACAGGAAGGTTTGGTTAACATGCCCGAAAAACACACCCTCAGTCAATTCGATGACGATTTGAACCACATTTCTAGCCTTGTGATGGACATGGGCGGTGTGGTTGAACTTCAGTTGCGCCAAGCTGCCCAGGCGTTGGTGAATATGGATGTGCAGGTCGCCGATCTGGTTCAGGAACGTGAGGCCGAAGTGAATCACTTCGAAGTCCAATTGGATCACGAAATCACCTCAGTGATCAGTCGACGCCAACCGGCTGCCCGAGACCTTCGTCTACTCATGGCGATGTCGCGCATCACATCCAACTTAGAGCGTGCAGGGGATGAGGTACATCGCATGGCGCGCATGGTTAAGCTGATTCTCGAAAGCGGCTTGCAGCGCTCTCTACCTGCCGGTGAGTTGCACGCGGCGGCTGAAATGGCTTCTGTTTTGTTGCGCCGGTCTTTGGATGCTTTTGCTCGACAGGATGCGCACATGGCGCTGTCCATCATCAAAGAAGATGATGCGCTGGACAACGAATACAACGGCTTCCTGCGCAAGTTGATGACGTACATCATGGAAGACCCTCGCACCATTTCTCCCAGCATCAACCTGTTATTTCTCGCCAAAGCAATTGAGCGGGTGGGCGATCACGCCAAAAATATTGCTGAGTCCACCATTTACGTGGTGGAAGGTGAGGACGTGCGCCACACGTCGCGATCGCAATTGGATTCGATCGTTCGCTGATGGCTCACGCCGGTCAATCGGCGCTTGTGTTGGTGGTTGAGGATGAGCCCTCCATCGCTGACATGATTGGTCTGCACTTGAGGCACGCTGGCTATCGAGTGTCTTTTGCGCTCAATGCCGAAGAGGCCAAGCGCTCAGTTGGGCTCCAAGTGCCTGACTTGATCTTGCTTGACTGGATGTTGCCCGGGCAGAGCGGGGAGTCGTTGCTGCGATGGTGGCGGTCCGTGCCATTGACAAAAGACTTGCCGATTGTTCTGCTTACGGCAAAATCCTCTGAGGATGACAAGGTCGCAGGGTTGCAGGCTGGTGCAGACGATTACGTGACCAAACCGTTCTCCAACAAGGAGTTGATTGCACGCATCAATGCTTTGTTGAGGCGCCATAGAAATTCAGGGACCGCCGTTGCTTTGTCGCTCGGACCGGTGCAATTGGACCCAGATGCCCATGAGGTCAGGGTGTCAGACCAGTTGGTCAAAATGGGTCCCTCAGAATTTAAGTTGCTGATGTATTTACTTAAAAATCCAGAACGCGTACACAGTCGTGCGCAGCTTTTGTCTGCGGTGTGGCGGGACGAGGGCAATATTGAGGAGCGAACTGTTGACGTTCATATCAAGCGATTGCGAGAGGCGTTGTCAGGGTGTTCGTTCATGGTTCAAACGGTGCGCGGTGCGGGTTATAAGCTCAGTGTCAGTCGCCGTTCTTAGTGATTCAATGCGCGCCCGCGCGCTCAAAATCACTTATGCTTGGGTCTGTTCGTGCCGCGCGGCGGCCTGTCGCTGACGATGTTTGTCCCTTTGATTCGATCGATGGCTTGAGATGCTAAGAACCATTCAATTGTTCCTCGCCATTTTTGTGGGTTGGCTGTTGATGACCCAGGGGAAGAGCGGCAGCGCCACCTTGGCACTGTTGGGCTGTTTTTTGGGCGCAGCCGTGTGGATGACCTGGGACATGGCAGCGCGGGCTGTGCTCGTTCGGTGGATCCAAAGGCGAGACGATTCCAAGCCACCGAAGATGCGTGGTCTTTGGCGTGATTTGGGTGAACGGGTCTACAAATCATTGCGTTACCAGCGGCGCAAAACCTTGGATGAGCGCCGGCGATTGAATGAGTTTTTGGCGGCGATTCAAGCTTCACCCAATGGCGTAGTCTTGCTCGATCGTGAGGGTCGGATGGATTGGTGTAACCAGTCAGCTTCTGAGCACTTGGGACTAGATCCAGAGGAAGATCTTCATCAAGTGGTGCGCAACATCGTTCGAGATCCTGTGTTTACGCAGTACCTGCAAAAAGGCCGATACGAGACTGAAGTGAAGCTGCATAGCAGAGGTCCCGCTGCTGCAGAAATTGCAGTGCAGCTGTTTCCCTACGGCAGACAACGGTATCTGATGTTGACCCGAGACATCACTGCGATTCAACGTGCAGAGCGGATGCGGCGCGATTTTGTAGCCAACGTATCCCATGAGATCAAAACGCCATTGACGGTCATACGTGGGGTGGTTGAGACCCTGCAAGACCTACCATTAGACGAACAGCAGAGGTCACAGTACTTGGCCTCGATGGCAAACCAAGCCCAACGCATGGACAATTTGGTCACAGATCTGCTGACGCTATCGACACTAGAGGGGGGGCCACCACCACCCTCCAGCGAATGGCACTCCGCACAATCCTTGATTGATACGGCGTTGAATGACGCGAGGGCATTGACTGATGTTTTGCTTGGTGGCGATCAAACGCTTGAAGTCATGGGTGAAACTCAGTTTGATGTCGCTGGCAGTGGTCGCGAAATTCAGAGTGCGCTTGGCAATTTGGTCACCAACGCGGTTCGCTACACGCCGGCCGGTGGTCGCATCAACCTGGGTTGGCGGCGTCTTCCCCATGGCGATGCGGAGTTTTTCGTTCAGGATACGGGTGTCGGCATCGCACCTCAGCATTTGAACCGCCTCAGCGAACGGTTTTATCGCGTTGATCAAAGTCGCTCACGCGAGACCGGCGGGACCGGCTTGGGACTGGCGATTGTGAAACACATTGCACAGCGCCACGGAGGGGACTTGCGTATATCGAGTGTCTTGGGGAAAGGCTCCCGCTTCAGCGTGACCTTTCCTGCCCGCAGGGTGCGCTGGCTAGATGATCAGACAGAGGCGTGAGTCAATTCGCAGTTGAGATCGCCTGGTTTGCCCCGATGCGTTTGAAAACCCTAATTCGCTCCGTCTGGCGATTGCGCTGTCGAACGACAGCGACCTCAGCCCATTGCTCCAATCGAATCGCCGATAAATTGGCCTGGTCGCCCAAGATCCAGTATTCGCAGCTTGTCGAAGCAGCCTGTTGGACGTCAATTGCGCTCAGCTGAACCCCCTGACGCTGGAGCGCCGAGAACAGCGCAGGCGGTAGCCCCGAGGTGCGGACGCATTGAGGTGTCAAGGTAAGGCGCCCCAGTTCTCTGGCAAGCGTGTCATAGCCCATGCCGTAATTCAGCGCCGGCAACCACAGGCTCATGATCAAACCCCATACCCAAATGGTGCCACTCGCCGAAAGGACGAGCCCTTTCCAAATCGCGTGCTGCTGACGGCGAGTCCGCCAGCGAATCATCCAAGCCCAAGCGAGGGTGATTGCCATTGCAAAAACAAACTGGATCCAAGAAAAATCAGGCTTGAATCCTGGGAGAAGCCTTGTTACAGCATTGACTGCTGTCACAGGAGAGCCTGTCTGGAACGCGGTCCAGTAAAACCAAATGACAAACCCGACAGTGGTAAAAAACAGCAGCGCAACCCAGTCAATGAGGGCCAATCCACTGCGCTTGATCGTTGGCAGTGCGAAGACCGCTAAGCTGGCGAATACGGGAAGCGTCAACATCAAATGGCGTTGAGGGACTGTCGCAGTTGCGCCGACAGCCAACAGAACTACCAGCCAATACCCGGGTAGCCAAATGTGGGGCGATTTGTGTTGTGCCCGCCACTGCCAAACCGCCCAGATCACCAACGGCCAGGCTGGCCAAGCAAACCATACGATGGTTTTGATCGCACGCAGCACATGGTCGTAGCCAGCACCGAGGGGCAAGATGGCATCACGCGGCCAGTCGGCGATGAAGTAGGCAAACAGGGCTGTAATGAATAGGCCAATCGCGCCTTGTCTCACCGACCGCCATTGCATCGCCTGATTGTCTCGGTGCAAAAGCCCCATTAGACTGACAAACAGCAGGATCACTGCGGTGCTGGGATAGCCGCTTGATAAAAGTCCCAAAACCGCAATCCCTGCCATCCACCAGTACAAGCTCAGATTTTGATCTGTAGGCGTGGCAGCGATTTTTGCAATAGCCCAAAACAGCAAGGCGACGAAGGCCGTTGCAAATGGATGAAGGCTGAATTCGTGCCCCATGTGGGCGAGTCCGAGACATGCGATGAGGGCCAGCAGACTGGCGTCCGCGAGGGCGCACGCGTAGGATTTGCTTGAGGCTTGGCCACCAAATGCGAATGGAACAGGTTGTGCCCCCGGTGCTCTGGCCAAGTGATAGGTGGCGTACCAAGTTCCGGTGAGTGTGATCGCTGTCGCGAGCCCCAGAGGAATGCGACTTGCCAGGACGGGGTCTAAAAATGGGAGTGCCCAGATGAAGACAGCCCCCACCCAGTAGGGCAACCAGCCCGCCTCGCTCATCGGGAGCCCAGGGACATTGGGAAACAGCCAATGCGCAGAGCCTTCAGCCATCTGAATCATGAGCCCTAAATTGGCACCGTCATATGGCTTCCAAGGCTCGCGTCCCACTAGTCCAGGCAATATGTACAAAATTGCCATCAACACCAAAGCGACACGCGGCAATCTCTGAGCTGCTGCGGGCGTAATGATGGCGGGGCTGGTACGAAAATTCATGTGGTGCAAGAAGTGGCCATGAGAGCACTGCGCAAATGAAAACAGCCGGGTGTACCGGCTGTTCCCTCAAGTACAGGACTGCAAAGAGTCCCGACTGAATTACTTGCTGAAGCGTGCGTAGCGGTTGCGGAATTTTTCCACACGACCGCCCATGCTGTCCACGCTCTTCTGAGTACCCGTGTAGAAGGGATGTGACTCAGAGGAAGTCTCGAGCTTGAACAATGGGAGTTCACGACCATCATCGAGTTTGATGGTTTCGCGGGTGTTCACACAAGAGCGTGTTACGAACTGGAACCCATTGGACTGATCCACGAAGCAAACGTCGCGGTAGTTGGGGTGAATGCCTTCTTTCATTTTCTGACCTTTTTAGGTTGCGCTAGCCCTCGGCTCGGGCCCCTTGCGGGACAAACTCGCCACACTTTTCGCGGTTGTTACAAGCCGATTTCTTTTCAGATGATCGGCCAGGGTTGATTCAACGGTGAGCCTGGCGAAACTCGCCAAAGCCTCCCATTATCGCAGGTTTTTACCTATTCAACCACCCCGACGCATCATGTCGAAGAACTCGCTGTTGTTTTTCGTGGCCTTCATGTTTTTCAAAATCAGTTCCATCGCCTCAACTTCGTCCATGTTGTAGAGGAACTGGCGAAGAATTCGCGTTTTTTGGAGTATTTCAGGCTGAAGAAGCAGCTCTTCTCGGCGTGTGCCGCTGCGATTGAGTTGGATTGAGGGGAAAACTCGCTTTTCGTAGAGGCGGCGATCTAGATGTACTTCTGAATTGCCGGTGCCCTTGAACTCTTCAAAGATCACTTCGTCCATCCGGCTACCGGTGTCGATCAGGGCCGTTGCAATGATGGTCAAAGAGCCGCCTTCTTCGACGTTGCGTGCTGCGCCGAAGAACCGCTTCGGGCGCTGTAGCGCGTTGGCGTCTACACCGCCGGTGAGTACTTTGCCGGAGGATGGCAGGACATTGTTGTAGGCCCGAGCCAGTCGCGTGATGGAGTCCAACAAGATCACCACATCTTTTTTGAGCTCAACCAAGCGCTTGGCTCGCTCAATCACCATTTCCGCTACGTGAACATGCCGGGCGGCGGGCTCGTCAAAGGTGGAGGCAACCACTTGACCCCGCACAGTGCGTTGCATCTCAGTCACTTCCTCGGGGCGCTCGTCAACCAGCAAAACAATCAACTCGATGTCAGGATTGTTGGCGACGATCGAGTGCGCAATGTGTTGCATCATCACGGTTTTACCGCTTTTGGGCGGCGCCACAAGCAGAGCTCGCTGGCCTTTGCCGATTGGAGCGATGACGTCGATGATTCGGCCGGTCAGATTTTCTTCTGACTTTAATTCACGTTCCAAACGCATTTGCTCCTTGGGGAACAAGGGCGTGAGGTTTTCAAACATGATTTTGTGCTTGTTGTCCTCAGGAGGTAATCCGTTGATGGACTCAAGCTTGTTCAGTGCGAGGTATCGCTCACCATCTTTGGGGGTGCGCACTTCACCTTCGACCAAGTCACCTGTGTGCAAGTTGAAGCGGCGAATTTGACTGGGTGAAATATAAATATCGTCGGTAGAGGCCGTAAAACTCGTGTCCGGGGCTCTCAAAAATCCGAACCCATCTGGCAATACTTCAAGCACGCCGCCAGCGAATACCTGCTCGCCGCCACGCGCCGCCTTTTTGATGATGGCGAAAATCAGCTCCTGCTTGCGCATACGCCCCGTGTTCTCGATTTCAAGGGCTTCCGCTTGTTTCAACACGTCGGATACGTGCAGAGCTGTGAGTTCAGATAAATGCATGACGCACCTGTTGTAGGGAAAGTAGGGTGTGTGGATTTGGCATCAAGGCCGGTGGGCCAATGATCTTCAGGTCACAGAGAGGCCTGTGCCCGGTATACGCCGAACCAAGGTAATGGCGGCGTTCGAGGATTATAGAGGGATATTTTGGGTCGCCGCAAACGTCAGGTATGCAGCGACCATGGTTTTTTAGGCCAGATGCTGATCAATGAAGGCTGTCAATTGCGACTTGCTGACTGCACCTACCTGAGTTGCCGCCAACTCACCATTTTTGAACAACATCAACGTGGGAATGCCACGGATGCCAAACTTAGCTGGGGTACTGCGGTTGTCATCGACGTTCAGCTTGGCCACATTCAAGCGACCCTCGTATGAGCCAACGACCTCATCGAGTATCGGGGCTATCATCTTGCAGGGGCCACACCATTCGGCCCAGAAGTCGACGAGTACGGGTGTTTCGCTCTTCAACACATCGGTGTCGAAACTGGAGTCAGAGACGTGTTTGATCAAATCGCTGGCCATGAGATTTCCTATGGTGGGGGCAACTGGGTTGCTGAAATTGAAAAAATAGAGGACTTATTGTGACAGAAAGCTTGCCCGCTGCCGATGCCGACTTGACACACGTGCCCGTCTGTTGGGATTGGTCGGCTACTTTCGATGCCCTGCAAGCCAAAACTGCTGAGATGGAGGTGCCGCTTAATCAGGTTGTCGCCCTCGTGCCATTTGCCCAAGTGATGTGGGCGGCCAAGCGGGCATGGTTGGCATTGAGAGGCGATGGTGCTATGCCTCGTTTTTTGACCACCTCAGAGTGGGCGAGCACTTATGGTCGGGGGGAGGCCACCTCCCACGACATGCTGATGAGCCCAGGCTTTGACCAGGCAACTGCGTTATCACTGCTGGAACAGCTTAACTCCGCTCGGATGGAGCCCCAGTGGCTGGATCACTTGGCTCAGGAGACGGTCGCAGCCGCGCATAGTATCGGGGGGGTCTCTGCCGCGCAACCGCCGGCACAGCGCAGCGATTGGGCGGCCCAGCGGCTCCATCAGTTGAATGCAGATGCGGGTGGGGTAGCCCGCTTAGATGCCGTGGTTCGGCAATTGGCAGTGGTTTGGGCTGGGCAGTCTTCTTGGGATACCGACATGCTCTGGGACGCGAAAGTCAGTGATGAAACGCCATTGCTGTGTCACATCCCTGGTTGGGGTAGTGATCCTTTGGCCGAAGCACTGTTGGCCCATTGGAAAAGGAGCAAAGAAGCTTGTGTGCTTCCAGCTCCTGTGCAGCAGCGCACAGGATCTCGGACGCATTGGTTGAGATGCACTGACAGCCAAGATGAGGCTTTGGAGGCCGCCTCCGCCGTCATCCGCCATGTGAACGCATCAACTCGTCAGGTGGGCTTGGTCGCCTTGGACCGTGGTCTTGTGCGTCGGATCGTCAGCATGCTCGAATTGCAAGGTGTTTCAGTGCGCGATGAGACGGGTTGGCGGTTGTCGACCTCGCGGATTGCCGCGCGAGTTTTGGCGATATTGCAAGCAGGCTTGGTGCATGCCTCTGCCGCCGATTGGGTAGACGCCGTCCTACAGGTTGAGCCCCACATGTCATCAGATGATCGGTTGGCATTGAGCCAATGGTGGGACCGCAGTCGCTGGAAACCACGCTGGCAAGGCGTTGTGCCAGACAATTTGCAGAGGGCCAAAGCCTCGCTTCAAAACCTGAGCGCCTCTCGTTCATGGAAGCAGTGGGCCGCAGACATCCCTCAAGCGTTGCACGATCTGGGTATTTGGTCGGCTATCGAAGCAGATGCCGTGGGTGCGCAGCTCATTGATACGTGGGGGTGGTCAGGTCGTATTGCCATTGATTTGCCTCGCAGATGGCAGCGGATGTCCCTTTCTGCCTATTTGAGTTGGATGAGGTCGGCCGCTGAGGGGGCGGCCTTCCGGCCACAAGCCCATTTGCAAGCAGCAGTGACAGTCGTGCCTCTGGCGCAGCTGGCATACCGTGAGTTTGATGCCTTGGTCATGTGCGGATGCGATGCTCAAAGTATGCCTCCGTCACCCAAATTGCAGGGGCCGTGGACTGGCGCTCAAAGAGTTGCGCTCGGGCTGCCAGACTTGCAGCAGGCGGCTCGTCATTTCGAGGATGCCTGGCTGGGTGCGCTCAAGATGACTGAAGCGACGGTCTGCTGGCGCACTCAGGCGGGTCAAGAAACACTAGGCCCCTCCGTGTGGGTGCGTCGGGCCCAAGCGCAAGAAATTGGCGCAAGCACACCATTCGGTTCGTCCTCCGACCGAGAGGTGACTGCTTCTGAGCTGACGAAGATCAGGCATGAACCGGTTTACCCTCCCGCCCCAGATTTAACGTACGGCGCTGAAGACTTGCTGCCCAACACGGTTTCAGCAACGCGTTACCAACGCTTGCGCGACTGTCCATACCGATTTTTTGCGCGCGACATTTTGGGTTTGGCAGACCCCAAAGAGGATAGCGAAGAAGCCTCTGCAAAGGATTTTGGTTCTTGGCTGCACAAAATACTGCAGCTTTTTCATGCCGATCCGTCGGTCAAAAGCCTCAAAGATTTAACCCAATTGCAGACTTACTTGGATGACTGTGCGAGATTGGCTGAGGCAGAGTTAGACCTAGAACATTCGTCGATGTTGGTGTACCGGGCAAGTTGGCCACCCGTGCGGGATGGATACCTCGCGTGGTGGCTGAAGTGGTCGGCTCAAGGCATGAGGGTCGGCGATACGGAAGCTCAAGTTTCCTTTGAGTTGCAGGAAGGTCTGCAGATGCGAGGGGACATTGATCGCATTGATGTATTGGAAGCTGCGGATGGCACTTTGGGCTGGGTCTTGGATTACAAGACTGAGGGGCTCGATAAGACCAAGCGAAAAGTCAAGTCCGGACTAGAAAACACTCAGCTCGCCTTCTACGTGGCGCTGGCCAAAGCCTGGGGCAGGTGCCATGGCATCGACGCGGAGTGGCGCGCAGGTTACCTGAACGTTTCGTTTTACCCTGCCAGTCGAGAGAAATCGGGTACCGAATTCATCGAGCAACAAGAGGCCACAGGGCTTGCAGAGCAGATCATTGAAAAGGTTACTAGTGACTGGCGACAAATGGGCGCTGGCGTCCCATTAAGGCCTCTTGGAGAAGCCCCTGTGTGTGACTACTGCAGCGCGAGGGGGCTCTGCCGTCGCGATCATTGGGAGGTCGAGCCTTGAGCGCATTGAATTACTCCATCAACGGAAAACCTGCGACGGCACCGGATTTCTACAAAGTCGCGTGTCATCCACAACGCCATGCCGTTGTTGAGGCTTGTGCAGGTGCTGGCAAAACCTGGATATTGGTTGCGCGGATGGCTCGAGCACTTTTGGATGGGGCATCACCTGACAGTATTTTGGCCATCACGTTCACCAAGAAAGCGGCTTCGGAAATGCGAAGCCGATTGTTTGAATTGCTTCAGGAGTGGTCACGCGGTTCGGATGCGGAAATTCGCGAGTCACTGGCGTTGCGGGGCATTGATTTGCCGAGTCAAGAACTGGTCGACAAGGCCAGGCGGCTATTTCAGGATTTGCTGGAAAGCGAGCGAGAGTTGCAAGTCAAGACATTTCACAGCTGGTTCGCCCAGCTGGTTAGATTTGCACCGATGGAAGCCTTGCGGGGTTTAGAGTTGCCGCCCCAATATGAGTTGCTCGAGGATGATGAAGTCCTGAAAGCAGATGCCTGGCCTTTGTTTTTGGAACGCGTTTCGATACAACCAGAATTGGTTTCCGATTTTTACGAGGCAGTCGCAGCAGCGGGCCGAACTGCTACTCAAACTGCTTTGATGAACGCGCTCAATTGGCGCTCCGAATTTGCCCTAGCGATACAAGCAGATGCGCTCGAGCACAGTATCAAGCCTCCGTTGGAGGTTGAGCCTCGTTGGAAGGCAATCCACACGGCCGAAACTGTGTTGGATGCCGAGCCTCAGCTGTTGCATGTTTTGCAACAAGTTGCTGCATCCTTGGGACAAGCAAGTGCTTCAGGAAAAAAACCCACTGCCGCGGCGATAGAAAAAGCCATCAAACTGGAAACGGCGCTGACCGAGCGAGACTTCAAATCCGTGTGGAGCCTGCTGCGCAAAAAAGATGACACCCGCTTGGTTCAGGGCCTGAAAGGCGTTGATCCTGAGATCATGGAGGCGGCTCAAAACTGGCTGGACTCTTGGGCCAGACTCAAGCACCAAGAGCGCTGTGTGGCGCACCAACTGCGCATGTCTCGTCTTGCCCGATTGCTGTTGGAAACCTACGCGAGTTTGAAGCACGAACGCCGATTGATCGACATGACAGATTTGGAGACAGCGGCCGTTTCTCTGCTTTCAGACGGGCCAGCGGCAGCGTGGATTCAAGAGCGACTAGATCAAAAATTGACTCAAGTACTGATTGATGAGTTTCAAGACACCAACCCCATGCAATGGCAGGCTCTGAGGGCTTGGTTGGCCAGTTACGCTGGACCTGGTGGTGGGACGGATTTGCGAGTGTTCATCGTCGGTGACCCCAAGCAGTCGATCTATCGATTCAGGCGAGCCGACCCCCGTGTTTTTCGGCAAGCTAGTGCATTCTTGGTTGATGGTTTAGGGGCTCAGATACTGGCGTGTGATCACACGCGCCGCTGCTCTCAAAAGGTGGTTGAGGCGTTGAATTCAGTGATGCCCCAAATGCCCGCGCGCGGGGAAACAGCCGCTGATTTTCGGGCGCACAGCACAGGAAGTTCACAGCAAGGTTTTGTTGGAAAGCTCCCGCTTGCTAGCAAAATGTTGGAAGAGTGCGATTCAGAATCAGTCGGCGTTGTGGCCAGTGACAACGCGGTCACCGAGGCAGACGAAGAACAGGTTTGGGATCAGGAATCTAGCGATCAATGGAGGGACACATTCACTCAACCCAAGTTTGAGTCGGAGGACAGTGTTGCTTTGTTGGAGGCTAGAAGGGTGGCTGCATGGCTTCAGCACGAGTTGTCTTCTGGACACGTCGATGCAGATGAGGTGATGTTTTTGGCGAAAAGGCGGACGTCCTTGGCGGTGGCTCATCGCGCGCTGACAGAGTTGGGCATTGCCAGTGCCTATGCTGAAAAATCGCCCCTGATCGATGCTCCTGTGGTGCGTGACGTCCTCGCATTCATCGAGGCCGCAACCCTGCAGGCCTCGGACCTGTCATTGGCTCATGCCCTGAAGGCACCATGGATGGGCGCACGAGATGAGGATTTGATCGCACTCGCCCGTGCCAAGGGTGCCGGACAATACCGCAGTTGGTGGGATACCTTGATCAACGGCGATCTTGCATTCACCGTCCCAAGGTCACGCAATGCCGACGAGTGGCGAGCGCTGTGTGCGCGGTGGCGCAAGGCGTGTTTGACACTGAGTGAGCAGCTTTCCCACCTGCCCGTACAAGATGTTCTGGTTAACCTGTGTAACAACTTGAATGTGGCAGAGGCGTATGCCCGCCAAGCGCCCTCCAATGCTAAAAATGCAGTGCAATTGCAAGTGGCAGCCCTGTTAGAGGCTGGATCTAACGTCAACAGCGGCCGGTTTTTGACGCCACTCAGTTGGTTACAGCAATTGAAACGGCGCGCGCAAGATGTTGCCTGGCCCATGCCAAGCAAAAGCGTCAAGTTGATGACTGTGCACGGAGCAAAGGGGCTGGAAGCCCGGTGGGTCGTGCTGATCGACGCGCATCAACCCCCCAGGGCAGCTGAAACCAACGGAGTGTTGTTGGATTGGCCTGTCGATGAGCCTAGTCCTCGCCGATTTATCTTTGTGGCGAGCGAAAGCCGAGTTCCCGTTTGCGCAAGAGAACTGTTGGACACAGAGCAAGCGGCGCGAGAGGCCGAAGACACCAACTTGCTGTATGTCGCAATGACTCGGGCTGAGGAGCGGCTGCTCTTGAGCGGCAAGGTAGGGCGTAAAAAGGCGGAACGAAGCTGGTATCGAATGTTGGAAGGTGTGGCTGAACCAATGCTTCATGCACAGGGTCAAGATGCGCCTGTTTGTGAGCCAGTAACGATGGATTTTGCCTTGAAGGTGTTGCCCAAACTCAACCGCGCCAATATGCCGCAATTGAATCGGGCCTCGGGCGTGCATGGCGCCAAGCAAGACGTTGAATCGGAAGTGAGTGCTCGAATCGGTGACGCCATGCATGAATTGTTGCAATGGTGGCGACCTGAGCGACCCTGGAGTGACGCGATGCGGCGATCGCTAGCGTGGCGTTGGACACTGTCCGAAAGGGATATAGCTCAAGCGGAACGCATGGCCACTGCCGTCTTGACTGGCGAGGCGGCTTGGGCATGGGATGCCACTCAAATTGAAATCGCCCTGGCTGAGACAGAGCTTGTTTGGCAAGGACAGTTGCTTCGCATCGATCGGGTGGTCAAGCATAGGGACGGCGCGTGGTGGGTGCTGGACTTTAAATCCGCCCTCAATCCGCAAGCGCACGAAACATATTTGTTGCAAGTTTCAAACTATGTCAGGGCTTGGTCTCAGATGTATGAAAACGAGCAAGTTTTCGGGGCATTGATTGGGGGAGACGGGCGGCTGTGGAAGGTGGCATCCGACGTTATGTCATCTCGGACATCGGGTTAGCCCTGTGCCAACTATGCGTGCTTACTGATATTCTGATTTTGTGAAATCGTTCACTCAATTGGAGAAAAGCATGATGAGAAGATTGGTTTTGATGGGGCTCACAGCATCGGCCTTGGTGTTGTCTGGATGCGCGACCATGGGAGGTCAAAGCGCTGGGAAGGTGGTTTTTCAGGTGAGTGAGGACAACCCTAAAACCTGGAATCTCGCACTCAACAATGCCAAGAATGTCCAAAGTGCCATGGGGGAGAAAGCTGAAGTTGAAATCGTTGCCTACGGGCCAGGAATTGGCATGTTGGTGGCGGGTTCTCCGACTGAGGCTCGGGTGACTGAGGCTGTGAAAGCAGGCGTCAAAGTGGTTGCTTGCGAGAACACCATGCGCGGCAGAAAGCTTACGCCTGACCAGATGAACAGCAGCATCGGTTATGTACCCTCGGGCGTCGTTGAGTTGATGTCTAAGCAGCAAATGGGCTGGAGCTATGTCCGTCCGTGACGACTAGCGCAACATTGCACATCACGGTCGTTTCCGACGTGGTGTGCCCTTGGTGCTTCATCGGACAGCGTCACCTGCGCGTGGCGTTGTCGGAGTGGGCGCGCCTTTACCCCCAAAGAACGGCCCCAGAGATCGAGTGGTCTGCATTCCAACTTAACCCTGATATGCCACTCAACGGGGTGGATCGGGAGGCATATGTGCGCCAAAAATTTGGCACGCGATATGACGAAATCATGGCTCGCATGGCAGATGCAGGGACAAGGGCTGGCATTGCATTTGATTGGACCAGGGTGGTGAGGCAACCCAATACGCTCCCTTTGCATGGACTCATTTTGGGGGCAGAAGGACTTCGCCAGCAGAGTGCGATCGCAGAGCGGCTTTTCGAGGCGTTTTTCCTTGATGGTGTCGATGTCACGGATCTGAACGCGGTGGCTGCAGCGGTGGCCCCATTGGGTGTTGGCGCGCAACAAGTAGCCGCATGTTGGGATAGAGGCGGTGATCTTCAAAGGCGTGCGGCAGAGGTCGATCAGCAATGGCGGCGCAACGGCATACAAGGTGTCCCCTTGTTTGTGTTCAACAGGAAATGGGCTGTCTCAGGCGCTCAGCCGCCAGATCAGTTGGTAAAGGCGATGGAGCATGCATTTGACGATGCTCAAGTCAGCGCCCCGACTTAAAAAATTGTGATCGCGGAAGCCTATTTTGGGGAGAAAGGTGACGAGCCTTGACCCCGGCACTGGATCCACAGTTAGGGCTGCTTGGTGGTCGCTCCCTACGGGAACTCCCGTTATTCTCCACCCGCCTACATGACCAGCTCAGCTGTTTGTATCACCACAAAGTGAAACAAAGTTTGCCACTCTTTCATCTACTCAGCAAGCATCATTGATTCACGGTGTCGCGGATTTAGACAATGCTGCAGGAAGCGCCTAGTTTGTTGTGGAAGACGAGCCCGTGCAGGCAGCCGACTGTTTTAAAGCCCCTCCTTGGTCAAAATCATTGACCGTAACAGCAGAGGGCGGGGGAGGGGCTGGAGGACACTTTGATAACTGTTGTACCTGCCCAAATACACCAGAGGTGATTTTCGACTTTCTCATCAATCTAGTAAGGGGTAGACTCGTCCATAAGCAAAAAGAACACGTCAAGAATTTTATTTTAGAAACGACACGATGGCCTCATTGACCACGTTTGGGTGCGTGATGGGACCCATGTGCCCGATGCCTTCAAACTCAATCACCTGTGCGTTAGGCAAAACGGAGGTCAATATATCGGCCACCGCGTGAGCTGGCAAAGGTGAGTTCTCGCCTTTCATGTACAGAACCGGACACGTCAACTCGACAAACGCACTCAAAGGGGTTGAGTCGTTGTGTAGCGCAGTCGCCCAATCGTCCACATCACGAATCGCGAGCAAGATTGCATCTTTGTGTCTAAGCGGTGTATTTTCCCAAGCTCCCTCGCCAGACCAAAAATCAATAAACAGTCTTGCAGCGGTATCTGGGTCGCCGCTTTCGATGGCTTGAGCGCTGGCTTTCCACATGACGCGCATGGCATCCACGCCGTTGGGCGGTGCATGGACCTGGTTCACGACAGAAAAAAGCGTGGGCTCGTAAACAACCATAGCGCTTACGCGCGCCGGGTTTGCTAATGCCGTCATCAGTGCCACAGCGGCGCCATAAGAGTGGCCAATCAAGATGACCTGCTCGCCTGCCTGAGGCATGACGGTCTCAGCAAGCGCCACCTCATCAGACAGACTGAGGCGGCTGCTCTGCGACCACGCAGGCGTTTTACCTGCGCCGTAGGCGTCAAAGGCGGTTACATGAAAGTGACTACCCAGCGTATCCATCAGAGCTTTAAATTGACCTGAGCTACTGCAGTTTGAATGAAAGCAAACAACGTCAGGGCCGACACCTTGTTCTCTTACAAACGGCATATTCATCGGCAAGACTCCGTTTTCTCTCTGACGGAATCAGAATCCAAGAACCATTGCATAAAGCACCGCCGTACAGCCAAAGCCGACGAGCCAGACGATCGTGCGAACCCATGCAATACCTAGAGCGTAAAGCAGCACGTAGACAACACGCGCCAGCAAGAAAACGAGCATGATCTGCCCCACTACACCCGTGGTTTCCTTAGTCAGGTGCAACAAGATCACGGCGGGCGCAATCAGCGCCAGTGCGAACAATGAATTGGCAGTGGCACGCTCTAAGCGCAGCGCCATTCCTGTTAGCACCAAGCTCTCACGATTACCGGCCAGCGCGGGCAGGCCAACTTGCTGCAACGCTGCCAATACCTGAACAAGGATGGTGACCAAGACGAGGCTACCGTAATAGGCGAGATAGGTGAGTTCGGGGGGCATACGGTGCTCAGTAAGTAATGGTGGTGTTCGCAGCCAGCGCAAGCGCGACCAGCTTATCTGGCATTGCCATGGTGGCGGATTTATCATCAAGGTCACTTGCCGTGATCCCTCGGCCTTGGCTAGACTTACCAGAGACGTAGAACTGGCCGTTGGCGGCGACGATGGCATCGAAATGCTCGCGTAGCGATCCGGTTCCCAAGCCCACCAGCGTGTCCAAGACAGCGCTTCGCATCAGTTGCACGCCGTCTCCAGCTAGAAATAGGTTCACCTCATGACCTTCGCTCAACGCCGTTCTTGCCACGAGGAATCCAAGCGCTGCTTTGGTTGGGTTTTCTGGGCCGCAGGTAATGTGAACTAAAAGTTTGGCCATTGATCTCTCCGAGGGCTGCGGATCTCAATCTTGACGACAACATTGACGTGTTTTGATTGCGACGCTGTAAGGGTTGAAAGCTTTAGAACTCGTAAATTATTGCGCTCAACCATTTCTAAGAAATTGCGAAAACCTTGGCGTTTGATAGCAGAGCCGAAACATTTACTCTCATATCACCAAGCCCGCCCCCGGTTGGAAGAGGTCATAAATCATGAAGCCGTTGGTTGGTGGCCAGAGCTGCCAAGCGCCCCACCTGGGAACGACCATCAAAGGCCTGCTGCATGTGGTTTTCGACGATGGCTCAGAGATCACCGTCCATGCGGGTGAAGCTTACGTCTTCGCACCAGGTCACGATGCGTGGGTCGTCGGAGATAAAGATGTGGTCGCCTACGAATTCAACACCGAGGCCAAGGACTTTGCAAATTGGAAAAACTACAAGGCGTAAAAAACCAGCTCGGGCTTATGCAGCGACGTCTAAGTTTGTAACAAAGACCGGTGCACTTGCTGCAAGCCTTCGCTGGGTGAAACGCCCAGTTCTTCGCGCAGAAGGATACGCATCAACTCATACAGGTGCAACGCCTCGGCGCGATTACCCCTGCGTGCCAAAATTTGCAGCAACAAAGCACACGTGCTTTCTCGATAAGGACTGGCGGCCATGGCTCGCCTGGCTGCACGTTCAGCTGTATGCAGCTCCATACCTCCTAAGTGCAACCCACTTGCGGCCAAACACTCATTAGCGCGCAGTTGCGCGTCCATCAATTTGCCACGAATGTCTTCTATCCATGGACCGTCAAAGCCAGGCATGAAAACTCTTGCGCTGATGTGTG
>CAYZHE010000003.1:36629-133093 GCA_964478285.1 uncultured Burkholderiaceae bacterium | reverse complement strand
GCTGGTATGACAACGAGTGGGGCTACTCCAACAAAGTGTTGGAAATGGTTCGCGTCGCAGCGAGCTGACTGAGCTCTGAGGCTTGGGGCTTGATGCCCTCAAGCCGCTTCCTTTCTTGACCGCGCAGGTGCAAGCCTGTCGCGGTTTTTTTATGGATCAATCTGGCACTGGGGTGGCCTTGGGGACAGCGATTTCAGTAGAGTCTCTGAGGGCCTTGGTTATCGGTGCATTGGCGTTATCGACAGTGGGCGCGGGCGCGACAGAATGAGAGACAGATGGGCAGCTGCTCACTTGCAACGCTTGGCCGCCCAGGACTGGGATAGAGGCAATGCGGTCTTTGACTGCATCTAAGCTCTTTTCATCTGGACTTTGAACTTCGAGAGACAGCGCACTGATGGGGGGACGCTCGCGCACGATGGTGAGTCCATCCCAACCTTTTTTGACCAACTGTTCGGCCGCTTTGTTGGCCAAATCGCGGTTGATGAATGTCGCCAAAATCAACCGTCCCTTGAGGGTGTCTGCATCACTCGTGCGGTGGTCGATGTTCTGGGTTTTGGCTCGTTCTTTCCAAGCCGTGACGTCATCGGCGTTGGACTTTGGCGTTACAACGGCCCAGCGTTGTGGCAGCGTGATGTCCTTGATTTCCCAGTTCAGCTCTTCGCTGTTCAGAGGCAAAGCAGATTGCAGATAAATTTGCCTATCTTTGGCAAAAGGGCCTAAGCGCCAGCAGGTCCAGTCCGTGGTGTCCTTGGGCAGCACGATCGTTTGCTCTGCATCGGTACCACCCGCGCTTGCCGGGGTGCTGTGGCGCTCGATGGGAACAATCCGATCCGGGTTGAGTGCAGGCTCAGGAATGCCTGCTGCAGGCATCTCTGGCTGAGCAGGCAAGCCCCAACGGGCAAAGCCGTCTTTTTGCCAAACCCACACCAATGCGTTGGCGACCAATAGGATGGCAATCAATATTCTCAACATGGTCGAACGCTCACTTCTTGACTGTAGATGGCTTCAATTTTGTCATCAACTTGAACGAGCAAGGCGCCGTCGCTTTGCACTCCTGCGGCCACACCAGAACGGTTGTCGGCCCACGACACAGGCAGTCCACTCAAAGCATCAAGGCGCATGAAGCGCTCGGTGAATGAGCTAAAACCGTCCGCTAAAAACGCAATGACATCGTCTAGCAGAGAGGGAACGATGCGTTCCAACAATTCCGCGGGCGTTGCCGGAGCGCCAATTTCCAGCAGGGAGGTCGCCGGCAAGGCTTTGTTGTGGCCAACGGTGATCTCTGGCGGCAGAAGGTTGATGCCAGCACCAATCACCACATAGGCCTCTCCGCCCATTTGAGTCACTTCAACCAAGATGCCTCCCAGCTTCTTCCACTGCCCTTGGTCGTTCCACCACAAATCGTTGGGCCACTTCAGGCGCACTGCGGAGCTCAGCGCGGGAGCCAAGCTCACCCCGACCACCAGAGACAGTCCTGCAGCTGGCAGAGCAGGCCAAGGCAGACCCAAGGAAAACATCAATGATTGTCCCCGTTGATCCTGCCATTGGCGACCCAGTCGACCTCGGCCTGCAGTTTGGTGCGCGGCGATCAGCAGTGTTTTGTCTCTTCGCCCTTCGCGTGCCCGATCCATCAGCTCTGTGTTGGTGGATCCAATTTCAGGGAGCACCTCGATCAAAAGGTCTGGGTGGCGGTCATGCGAGGCGAGCCAAGCGGCTTCCGCACCACGGCTCAATTCCGCTAAGAATGGGTCTATCGACAAGCGAGGCTCCTCCGTTCGCGGGCGGTGTACCGATTCAGCTCGGTTTTTTTGCGCGCCCTTTTGTGTGAGTGGACGGTTTGAGAGACTCAGATTTTTGAGTCTTGGCCGACTTTTTTTCGGACTTCGCTTTGGGCTTCCTCACCTTGTGCGCCAGCATGGTTTTTCGGCAGTCAGGGTTACCGCAGAAACAAGCGAATTCGTTTTTCAGTGCTTTGGTGTAGGGGGCATCAAGGACCAGCCCATAGTCATAGAACAGCTCTTCACCGGCGGCAATGTCACGCAATGCATGAATGAATACCCGATTGCCTCGCTGCTCTGCCTCGCAATTGGGCGCACAGGAATGGTTGATCCAGCGCGCGTCGTTGCCCTTCACGCGTCCATCAATCACAGTGCTGTCATCAAGGTGAAAATAAAAAGTGTGATTGGGCTGACTCGGGTCGTGAGGATGCCTGCGCTGTGCTTCTTTCCAATCGATGATCTCGCCTTTGTATTCAATGATTTGGCTACCAACGCCCAAGTCGCGACTGGCAAACACACCTCGCCCGTGCACCGTAGACTCTTGGACTTGAACTTTGCGAGCCCGAGACTTTTCGACAACATGGCTACGAGGGGAAGTTTTGGGGGGCATCGAAAAGAGCTTTAAAAATTTGGTAAGGTGAAATCATGCAGGTGCGCGCGTGTGCGCGCACGCGCGAGGCAGATTCTATTCCTAACGGATTGCACACAATCAACAACGCTGGAACACAAGCGCATCATGAAAACATTGGTCATCGCAGAAAAGCCTTCGGTCGCGCAAGACATCGTGCGTGCATTGACACCCGTCAGTGGCAAGTTTGAAAAGGCTGAGAATCATTTTGAAAACGACACCTACGTGGTGACCTCAGCCGTTGGACACTTGGTGGAGATTGCGGCTCCGGAGGCTTACGACGTCAAGCGCGGTAAATGGAGCTTTGCGCATTTGCCGGTGGTGCCGCCCTACTTCGAACTAAAACCCATTGATAAAACCAAGTCACGCCTGTCTGCAGTGGTGAAGTTGGCCAAGCGCAAAGATGTGGGAGCGTTCATCAATGCATGTGATGCCGGGCGTGAGGGGGAGTTGATCTTTCGACTGATTCAACAGTACGCAGGCGGCAAGAAGCCGATTGATAAGCCAGTCCAGCGCTTGTGGTTGCAATCAATGACGGCTGAAGCGATTCGCGATGGCTTTAATCAATTGCGCAGTGATTCAGAATTGCAACCACTTGCCGATGCCGCGCGTTGTCGCTCGGAAGCAGATTGGTTGGTTGGCATCAACGGCACTCGGGCGATGACTGCTTTCAATTCACGGGAAGGCGGCTTTTTCCTCACGACTGTTGGACGTGTACAAACCCCAACCTTGGCCGTGGTGGTCGAGCGCGAAGAGGCGATCCGCCGGTTTGTCTCTCGCGACTACTGGGAGGTGCACGCACAGTTTGGAGCCAAGGCTGGCGAGTATTGGGGCAAGTGGGTCAACATCGATCACCACAAAGACGCGGATGACTCAGAGAAGAAGGCGGATCGGGTCTGGTCTGAGGACGAGGCTCGCGCGATCGCTGACGCGGTCAGAGGGAAGCCAGCGCAAGTGAGTGAAGAAAGCAAGCCCTCTAAGAAAGCGTCCCCTGGCTTGTTTGATTTGACATCCCTTCAACGGGAAGCAAACGGTCGTTTCGGCTTTTCTGCTAAGACCACATTGCAGTTGGCCCAAAGCCTCTACGAGAGGCACAAGGCGCTGACTTACCCTCGAACCGACTCACGATATCTGCCCGAGGACTATGTCGACGAGGTCAAAAAGACCTTTGGCATGCTCGCTGACAGCGGCATGCGCCACTTGGCACCATTTGCGACAAAAGCATTGGCAGACGGGTTGATTCAAAAACTGCCTCGCGTGTTTGACAACAAAAAAGTGAGCGATCACTTTGCCATAATTCCCACCCAGCAGGCGCCTAGCGGTTTGTCTGATGCTGAGCAAAAGCTGTACGACTTGGTCGTGCGCCGTTTCATGGCCGTGTTCTACCCCGCAGCAGAGTACCAAGTGACGACCCGCTGGAGCACTGTCGGCTCACACCGCTTTCGCTCAGATGGCAAGGTGTTGGTCAAGGAAGGCTGGCTGGCGATTTACGGCAAAGAGGCGGACACCGAGGACGACGACGGCAAGACCTTGGTTGCGGTGGCACCAGGGGAGACTGTTGCAGTCGCTGACTTGGATGTCAAGGCATTGGAAACCAAACCACCTGCCCGCTACTCTGAGGCCACCTTGTTGGGTGCAATGGAGGGCGCGGGCAAATTCGTCGAAGACGACGAATTGAAAGACGCTTTGGCAGAAAAAGGTTTGGGCACGCCCGCAACGCGCGCGGCGATCATCGAAGGACTTCTGAACGAAAAATATCTTTTGCGTGAAGGTCGAGAGTTGACGCCAACGGCGAAGGCGTTCCAATTGATGACCTTGCTGCGTGGCTTGGGGGTGGAAGAACTCTCGCGCCCCGAGCTGACGGGTGAGTGGGAGCAAAAGCTTGCGCGCATGGAGCGGGGCGAGATGAGTCGTGACGCCTTTATGGCCGAAATCAAGGCCATGACGGAGCACATCGTTGCCAAGGCCAAGGGGTATGACCGCGATACGATTCCGGGCGAATATTTGACCCTCCAGTCGCCTTGCCCCAACTGCGGTGGTGTGGTGAAGGAGAACTATCGCCGATACGCCTGTACCGGTGCGGATGGCCAAAGCGCTGGGTGCGGTTTCTCATTCACGAAATTGCCCGCTGGACGGATGTTCGAGTTGGATGAAGTTGAAGCCTTTGTCAAAAACAAGCGCATCGGCCCTTTGCAGGGATTTCGCTCAAAGGCTGGTTGGCCATTCACAGCTGAAATGGCCTTGGTGTACGACCAGGAAGGCCAAAATTGGAAGCTAGAGTTCGACTTTGGTGAGGATGCTAAAGCCAAGGAGTCTGGTGAGCCAGTCGATTTATCAGACCGCACATCGATTGGGCCATGCCCAAGCTGCGGCTCGCCTGTCTACGAGTGGGGCAGCCAGTACGTGTGCGAAAAAGCGGTTCCCACGATCGAACAGCCAACGCCCAGTTGTACATTCAAGTCTGGGAAAGTGATCCTCCAGCAAGCGGTGGGCGTCGAGCAGATGCAAAAGCTCTTGGCGACTGGCAAGACCGATTTGCTGGACCAATTTGTCTCCAGTCGCACGCGCCGTGCATTCAAGGCTTTCTTGGCATGGGATGCCAAAGAAGGTAAGGTTGTTTTTGAGTTTGAGCAGAGAGCACCCGCTAAAAAAGGCGCTGCAGCAAAGACAGCGGCGAAAAAAACGCCGGCTAAAAAGGCGCCAGCTAAAAAAGTCGCCAAGAAATAAGCGCCTGAGTCTTAGGCTTTATTGAGGAGGTCGTCATGGCTTTGCAACTTTACTTCGGTCCCGGAGCGTGTTCCTTTGTGCCGCATGCGATGCTACAGCTGAGTGGTGTCGCGTTTGAGCCCATCATGGTGAAGCTCCACAAAGGTGAGCAAAAAAGCGAACCCTTTTTGAGCATCAACCCGCGCGGGCAAGTACCGGTGATCGTGCACGATGGGCAGGTCCTCGACCAATTGGTTGCGATTGTGCTTTACCTCGATGACCTGCTGCCCGATGCTCATATCTTGCCACCCGCGGGTTTTGAGCGGGCACACGCGCTGCAAACGCTGGCGTGGATGAACAACACGGTTCATGCGACGTTTGCACACATTTTTATGCCTCAGCGCTTTTCTGATGATGCAGCGGCACAGCAAGCCATGCGGTCATACAACTTGTCGCAATATGCCCAGCGCTTGGCCGAACTCGAGCACATCGTGGCGACTCAGGCGAAGCCATGGCTCACAGGCGACAAGCCAGGTGCGCTGGACGCTTATGCGCTCACTTTGGTTCGATGGGCTGGCATGGTCAAGATTGATCCGACGCAGTTCTCCGCGCTGTGGGCACTGGCCAATCAGTTGGTTGATTTGCCAGCGCTTTCTCCTGTGATTGAGCGTGAGAGACTTCAGCTGAATCTATTTTCTGCCTGAACACTCAGCGCCACGCTTCAATGCATTGGGCCAGGAGTTGGTTTGGCGTGAGGCACGAAGCGGACACTGACCAATAGCCCCGGCGGTGATTTGCTCGGGCTGGCGTCGTGCATTTCGAGGGTGGCAGAGAACTGCTGGACAACCTCATGCACGATGGCAAGCCCCAGCCCTGACCCTTGCACATTGGTTCCCAGCGCACGATAGAAAGGCTGCAACACAAGCGCCCTCTCGCTCGGTGCGATCCCAGGACCGTTGTCTTCTATTTGCAGGATTTGTACCCCTGAGAAGCGATCTACCAGCACGCGAGCGGTGACGACGCCTCCCTCCGGTGTGTAGTTGATCGCGTTGTCAATCAGGTTGCGAACCATCTCTTGGAGCAGTGTGGCATTGCCATCCAGCCAATGCTCTGGCGGAACCGTTTCAACGCCCTCGAATCCCAAGTCAATGCGCTTGTCCAGGGCTCGTGAGATCGCATCTTGCACCACGCCGATGACAATTTGCGCCAGATCCAAATGGGCGGCGGGAAGGCTGCGCCCCGTTGATTCCGCGCGCGCCAACGCCAGCAGTTGGTTCACCGTGTGCGTGGCGCGCACGCTGGACGCAGCAATGTTGTGCAAGGCTGCCTGCAACTCAGATGGGCTGCCTTGGCGCTGGGCCAAATCGGCTTGCATCCGCAGCCCAGCCAACGGCGTCTTCAATTGGTGAGCCGCATCCGCTAAGAAGCGACGTTGCGACGTGAGTGATGCCTTGAGTCGGTCCAGCAGGTCATTGATTGAAGACACGAGCGGCACAACTTCTTGTGGAACAAAGGACTCGTCGATGGGGGATAAATCATCTGGTCGACGCGCGCGGATGCGCTGTTCAAGGTGGTTGAGTGGGCGAATCCCGCGCACCAAAGCCATCCAGACCAGCAAGACTGCCAGCGGCAAGATGATGAATTGAGGCACCATCACCCCCTTGATGATTTCGGTCGCCAAAGTGGAGCGCTTGGTCAACGTTTCAGCAACTTGAATCAGCACATAGCTGTCGTTGCGGTTGGGAGATTGCACCCACATGTAGGCCACTCTGACATCGGCTTGCCTCATGTTGTCATCGCGCATTTGGACGGTGCCAGGCAACGGCGGTACGTCACCGCGTGGGGATGGAAAGTCAGGGTCACCCTCGACAATCAGACCGTTGGGCGACATGATTTGGTAGTACAGCAAGTCACTGTCGTCGGTGCGCAGGCGGTCGCGCATCGCATCGTTGATCATGATGTCACTTGCGGTGGCGCGAAATTGGACGCCTTGCGCCAGAGTCTCAAGGTTGAAGACCAAGGCGCGGTCAAAGGGTTTGGTGGCAATGTTTTGTGCCACCCACCAGGTCAACACCAATGAGAGGGGCCACAGGAGCAACAGGGGGGTGAGCATCCAATCGAGGATCTCACCGAACAAGCTGCGTTGTTCCCTTTGGAACAACCCCAAGACACGTTGTGTGTTGTCTTGATCAGCCTGGGATTTTTTCAAGGCAGTAGCCCAAGCCGCGAACTGTCGCGATGCGAATCGGTCCCTTTTCAATTTTTTTGCGCAGGCGGTGGATGTACACCTCAATGGCGTTGTTGCTCACCTCTTCGCCCCATTCGCAAAGTCGCTCGACCAACTGGTCTTTGCTCACCAGCCGACCAGCACGCTGCAGCAACACTTCGAGTAAGCCCAGCTCACGCGCCGACAACTCCACCATCTTGCCGTCGATGGTGGCCACTCGCCCCGCCTGGTCATAGAGCAGCGGGCCATGTTTGATTTGGCTGCTGGCAGCACCCATCCCGCGCCGGCTCAGCGCGCGTACCCGTGCCTCAAGTTCTTGCAAAGAAAAAGGTTTGGGCATGTAGTCGTCGGCACCTAAGTCGAGACCTTTGACTCGATCTTCGACGCTGTCTGCTGCAGTCAAAATCAAAACCGGCAGCGCCGAACCCCTGGCACGCAGCCGCTTCAGCACTTCGAGACCATGCATCCGCGGCAGCCCAAGGTCGAGTATCAGCAAATCAAATTCGCTGCCGGTCATCAGGGCCGCATCGGCCTCAGAGCCGGTTTCAACGTGATCGACCGCTGCGCCTCCTGCGCGCAACGTTCTCAGCAGCCCGTCGGCCAATACCTTGTCGTCTTCCGCAATCAATATGCGCATACTTGTCTCCTGTTTCGGCTGCCCCGCGGCGCGATGGAATGATTTTAGACAGACTTAAGTGCCACCCTGAATGCGCATTTACCCACGGGCGTAGGCCTCCAAGCCGATGGCGACAACGGTCGCGACCTCCGCACCGACGGCATCTTCAAACTCAGCCTGTGCGGTAGCCACTGCTCGCCCAAAGGCACTGAGCCACTCTAAACCTTGAGGTGTGAAGACAATCCGCTTGGCCCGCTGGTCCTTGGGGTCCGGCTCCCGCCTGACCAATCCCCACGCATCGCATTGGTCGATCAAGGCGCCCATCGCCTGCTTGCTGATGCCCGCAGACTCGGCCAGCTCAGACAGACGGGCTCCGTTCAAGGGCAAGTGCCTAGTCAAATGCACGTGGGCTGCACCCACTTGATCGCGTGCCGCGAGGTTGGCTAAAGCCAAGGGTACCAGCGGATCATGGGACATCAGTTGCAACACACGAGCGTCAAATTTGCGCAAAGCCTCACCCATTACGCGCCCTAGGTGGCTGACTCTCCAGCTGGGGTGCTTGGGCTGAGACATGCGGTAACTATTGTCCATTTGACAATAGTAAAGTAAATTGACTAAAAAACAATAGAAATTTAATATAGTACGCTATACACTCCTGATCAAGCATACAGACTGTATGTAAACACAGTTAAATCATCAGGAGTCAATCATGGACGCACCCGTCAAAGGCATCAACGCCGAAAAAGCCAAAGCTCTGCAAGCCGCCCTGTCGCAGATCGAAAAACAATTTGGCAAGGGCACCATCATGCGTTTGGGTGCGGGCGAAGTCATCGAAGACATTCAAACTGTCTCTACGGGGTCCTTGACGTTGGATATGGCTTTGGGAGTGGGGGGGCTGCCTCGGGGTCGGGTGATTGAGATTTATGGTCCGGAGTCTTCAGGTAAGACGACGTTGACCTTACAAGTGGTCGCAGAAATGCAAAAACTGGGTGGCGTCTGTGCCTTCGTTGATGCGGAGCACGCACTCGACGTCCAGTACGCTCAAAATCTGGGCGTCAATCTTGAAGACATGTTGATTTCTCAGCCAGACACCGGCGAACAAGCGCTGGAGGTGGTCGACAGCCTGGTGCGGTCTGGGGCCATCGATTTGATCGTCATCGATTCGGTTGCGGCGCTCACACCAAAGGCAGAACTGGAAGGAGACATGGGTGACTCATTGCCTGGTTTACAGGCCCGTCTCATGAGTCAGGCGCTGCGCAAGTTGACGGCGTCGATCAAAAAAGCCAACTGCACAGTCATTTTCATCAACCAAATTCGCATGAAGATCGGTGTCATGTTTGGCAGCCCTGAGACCACCACCGGCGGTAACGCGCTGAAGTTCTACTCGTCTGTGCGTTTGGATATTCGCCGCATTGGCTCAATCAAAAAGGGCGAAGAAGTGTTGGGCAACGAGACGCGTGTCAAAGTGGTCAAAAACAAGGTTGCGCCACCATTTAAGACAGCTGAATTCGACATCATGTATGGCAAGGGCATCAGTCGCGAGGGTGAGATTGTGGATTTGGGCGTGTTGCACAACATCGTCGATAAATCTGGTGCCTGGTATGCCTACAACGGGGAAAAAATCGGACAAGGCCGCGACAACGCCCGTGAGTTTTTGAAAGAAAACCCAGCGCTGGCCCGCGAAATTGAAAACAAAATCCGCGACGTGTGCGGCGTTGCCCAATGCAACGATGCATTGCCTGCCGTTGACCTGGTTGATGAAGAGGTCTGATCCAGAAGGCGCGGAGGCAGCGGGCGGCTCAGCCCCTCCTCTGCCATCCAACAAGACAAAGACGGGCTTAAGTCTTAAGGCTCGAGCACTGCGTTACTTGGCGATGCGTGAATATTCGCGGGCGGAGCTGATCAGCAAACTCGCCCCGCACGCGCAGGACCCCGCCGAGCTGGCGACGACGATCAACGACTTGGCCGCGAAGGGGCTGCAAAGTGACGAGCGCACAGCGAATGCAGTCGCACGTGTGGGGGCTGCTCGCTACGGCAATGCCCGCATCAAGGCAAAGTTGCAACTCAAAGGCGTGGACGCCAGTCACATCCAATCTGCACTGAGCGATTTAGAGGAAAGCGAACTGAGCCGCGCGCGCGCCATATGGCAGCGTAAATTTGGTGAGCAAGCGGATGAGCCCAAAGAAAAGGCGCGCCAGATTCGATTCTTGGTGGGCCGAGGCTTTTCACAATCCGTGGTGTATCGCGTCATTCGGGGTGCTGAAGACGAATGACCTCGCCCCTGCGCCTCAACACTCACCAGCTGAACATGATTTGTAAATTTTGCACCGCTGCGCCGCTTGCGCCTTTGCCCAAATTGTCCAGCCGTGCGACCAAAAGGGTCTGACCTGCCGCGTCATTCCCAAACACATGGAGCTCCATGCCATCCTGATTCGCCAACGCCGTGGCGTCTAACTTGCTCCCTTCGCGGCTGTCCACCACTTTGACCCAAGTGCTGTCTTGATAGTGGCGTTGCAGGGCGAATAGGATTGATTCGGTGCGGGTGCCCGATTTCAACCATAGGTGGTGAAGGGGCAGTTGAACCAACATGCCTTGAGCAAAATCACCAACGCTGGGCACGAACAAGGGCGCTCGTGTCAGCCCCGAGTAGCGCATCATTTCAGGCAGGTGTTTGTGAGAAAGTCCCAGGGCATAGAGTTCGTAGGGCGAACCTTGGCCAGTTTCGTAAGTTTCAATCATCGCGCGTCCACCGCCGCTGTAGCCACTGACGCTGGGAAGGCAAACAGGCGCATCGGGCGCTAGCAGACCGGCATCTACCAAGGGCCTCAGCAGTGCAATGGCGCCGGTCGCGTAGCAGCCAGGGTTAGCGACTTTGTCCGCTCGAGCGATCATGTCACGCTGTCCAACGCAAAGTTCCGCGAATCCATACACCCAGCCTGGAGCGACCCGATGGGCAGTGGAGGCGTCAACGATGCGAGGACTCGATTGTCCCGCCCCTTTGAGCGCATCAACCATGGCCACGGTTTCTCTGGCGGCATCGTCGTGCAAGCACAGCACCACCCCTTCTGCTTGCTTCAAGACCTCGAGTTTGGCGCCGGGATCCTTGCGCCGTGCTGGGTCGATGCTCAGAAGCGTAACCGCTGGATTGGACTCAAGGCGTTGGCGAATTTGCAGGCCAGTTGTGCCAGCTTCACCGTCGATGAAAATGCGTGTGGTCATAGCGTTTGTGTGTGTGTCCAATATACGCATCCGTCATGTATGCGCATGGATTGCCGTTTTGTCAGTTTGGAACAAGTTTGCGGCAATGCAACATGATACAGTCCGTACTTCGAGTTTCCGAGCCCGTCTGCAGGGGCGTAGTCACGCCTCCAACTGGGAGTTTGGATCCGTTGATCATCTGCTCAAGAGAGACCCCGCCATGAAAATTCACGAGTATCAGGGCAAGGAATTACTGCGCCAATTCGGCGTTCCCGTCCCCCGTGGTATCCCCGCTTTCAATGTTCAAGAGGCAGTCGAAGCTGCTCAAAAGCTGGGCGGTCCAGTTTGGGTGGTGAAGGCCCAAATTCACGCTGGTGGTCGCGGCAAAGGTGGTGGTGTCAAGGTCGCCAAATCCATCGATGATGTGAAATCTCTGGCTGAGTCCATTCTCGGCATGCAGCTGATCACGCACCAAACTGGCCCCGAAGGCCAGCAAGTCCGCCGCCTCTATATTGAGGATGGCGCGGATATTCAAAAAGAATATTACGTGTCGGTGGTGACCGATCGCGCAACGCAAAAAATTGCGTTTATTGCTTCGAGCGAGGGCGGTATGGACATCGAAGAGGTCGCCCACAGCACGCCTGAGAAAATCATCAAAGAATTTGTAGACCCCCAAGTGGGTCTGAGTGACGAGCAAGCCAAAGCCATTGCAGATGGCATCGGCCTGCCCGCCGACTCGACGGCACAAGCGGTAGATGTGTTCCAAAAGCTCTACAAGTGTTACATGGAGACAGATGCGTCTTTGGTCGAAATCAACCCTTTGAATCGCGACAGCAAAGGCAACATCATCGCCTTGGACGCCAAGTTCAACTTCGATTCCAACGCGCTGTTCCGCCACCCCGAAATCGTGGCATTCCGTGATCTGGATGAAGAGGATCCCGCCGAAGTGGAAGCATCCAAGTTTGATTTGGCCTACATCAGCCTCGACGGCAACATCGGCTGTTTGGTCAACGGTGCGGGTTTGGCGATGGCCACCATGGACACCATCAAGCTGTTTGGCGCTGAGCCCGCTAACTTTTTGGATGTGGGCGGTGGCGCCACACCGGAAAAGGTCACCGAGGCTTTCAAGATCATGTTGAAGAACCCCAAAGTCAAGGCGATCTTGGTCAACATTTTTGGCGGCATCATGCGCTGCGACACCATTGCAGAGGGGGTGATCACGGCTTGCAAGGCAGTCAACCTGTCCGTGCCATTGGTGGTCCGCATGAAGGGCACCAACGAAGAGTTGGGCAAAAAGATGCTGGCAGACTCCGGACTCCCCATCATCAGCGCTGACACCATGGCAGAAGCTGCCCAACAAGTTGTGGCCGCAGTCAAGGCCTGAGCCCGGACCAAAGAAGGAACAGTTCAATGTCTATCTTGATCAACAAAGACACCAAGGTCATCACCCAGGGCATCACGGGAAAGACCGGTCAATTCCATACAGAAAAATGCATCGAATACGCGAATGGCAAAAATTGTTTTGTCGCAGGCGTGAACCCCAAAAAGGCGGGTGAGAAAATCTTTGATGTGCCGATCTACGCTTCTGTCAAAGACGCTGCGGCAGAAACCGGCGCCACCGTTTCAGTGATTTATGTGCCGCCAGCTGGTGCTGCTGCCGCCATTTGGGAAGCTGTTGAAGCCGATTTGGATTTGGCCATCTGCATCACAGAGGGCATTCCAGTGCGCGACATGCTGGAGGTCCGCAACAAGATGAAGGCCAAAGAGGCCGCTGGTGGCAAGCGCACGCTTTTGTTGGGTCCCAATTGCCCCGGCTTGATTACGCCCGATGAGATCAAGATCGGCATCATGCCTGGGCACATCCACCGCAAAGGTCGCATCGGCGTGGTGTCGCGCTCTGGAACGTTGACCTATGAAGCGGTGGCACAGTTGACCGAGATCGGCTTGGGTCAATCCAGTGCGGTCGGTATTGGTGGCGATCCCATCAACGGTCTCAAACACATTGATGTCATGAGAGCTTTTAATGATGATCCTGACACCGATGCTGTGATCATGATCGGTGAAATCGGCGGCCCCGACGAGGCTGAGGCCGCGATGTGGTGCAAGGCCAATATGAAAAAGCCCATCGTTGGTTTCATCGCAGGCGTGACCGCCCCTCCGGGCAAGCGCATGGGCCACGCCGGCGCCTTGATTTCTGGTGGCGCCGATACTGCTGACGCCAAACTTGCCATCATGGAAGAGTGTGGCTTCAAAGTCACCCGCAACCCTTCTGAGATGGGTAAGCTGCTCAAGACGCTCTTGTGAATCTAAGCAGCTCTAAAGGGCTGCGGATTGGGCACAATGGATGGCAACGCATGGTCGTTGCCATTTTTATTTGAAAGCACCACTTGGACTTTTTTCTCCACGCCTCATTTTGGACCGCGCTTGGTCAGATCATCATCATTGACATTTTGCTGGGTGGGGATAACGCGGTTGTCATTGCCTTGGCTTGTCGCCGCCTGCCGCCAGCGCAACGCGTCAAAGGCATCATCTGGGGTACGGTTGGCGCTATCGTCTTGCGCGTCGTCTTGATTGCGTTCGCGCTCACCTTGTTGAGCGTGCCATACCTCAAATTGGTTGGTGCCGTGCTCCTCGTCTGGATTGGCATCAAGTTGTTGCATCCGGAAGATGAAGATCATGCGCAAATCGAGGCCAGTGATCGTTTATGGGGCGCGGTCAAGACAGTCATCATTGCGGACCTGGTCATGAGCGTGGACAACGTCCTTGCGATTGCAGGCGCGGCACAAAACGCGGGCGAGTCGCACGAATTGTTGCTCGTGATCTTGGGGTTGTTGATTTCAATCCCAATCATTGTTGGCGGCAGTCAGCTGGTGATCCGCGTGATGGAGCGCTGGCCGTGGGTGATTCGCGGCGGTGCGATGCTGTTGGGTTGGATTGCTGGCTCTATGGCTTGGACCGACCCAGCCGTGGTGAAAGCACTGGTCGCCTTGGACATCGCCGACTTGTCTAGTGCGACCGCTCGCAATGCAGCAGCCGTGACCGGGGCGATTCTGGTGCTCGTGCTGGGCAGCTGGTGGCATCGCAGAGCGATGCGGGCTTGAGGTCAGCCAAACAAGCCGTTGCAACAGATCCCATCCATGCCAAGGTGTTGGATCACTTTTGTGTGCGTTTGGGGACTAATCCACGATTGTTCTCGCTGATTCCGTCTGATTTCGAGCAATCCGTCGCTCAGAAATCCGCTGCGTGCTAGTTTGGGGAAAAGGCGCCAATGCGCTGCCTTGCAACCAGCGGAGGGCGAGATGCGACGAAGCACAAACAACGGATTTACTTTGATTGAGTTGATGGTCGTGGTGGCGATCATCGGTCTTTTGGCATCGGTGGCGATACCGAGCTACCAAAGCTATACCCAGAGGGCGCGATGGGCTAACAACATCAGTTATGCCGGTAGCGTGCAATCTGCTGTGCTGGTGTGTTTTGTAGAGACGGGCGCATTGAGTCAATGTGCGACGCCCGATGCGCTGGGTCTCACTGCGCAAGCTGGCAATGCCTTGCAAGCGAGCTTGCCTTACGGGGCGTTGAATTTCCCCAGCACAGTGGGTTCTGGTGACACATCAATGGAGCTCACCATGGTCGGAGACACAGACGCGGGCAGCTGTGTTGTCCTGGCATCGATTGACATCTCAGCGCCACCCATGTCATGGCAATTATCGAATAGCGCTTCGAGCTGCTCCAAGGACCAAACGGGTGTTTAGGTGAGTCCTAATTCCCGTGTCTGCAATCGCCCAGCAAAGAGATTTAGCGGACGAAGGTGCGTCTGGCGGCCGCAACAAATAGCAAGGTCACCAATATCCCCGAGATATCGCCGATGGACATTGACCACGCGCTTTGAAGCAACGAGTAAACAGGCTTCTTCTCTAAAAAAAACAGGAGCTGTGCACCCGCAGAAGAGATCAGGCTTGTGCCAACCGCCAGCACCGTCAAATGGTATGCAGACAGCCTTGTCAGATCATCGGAGAGTCTTTTTCTACTCAGGTAAAGGCTCAAAAATACATAAGGAAAGACCAGCCAAAGCAAGTTATTTAAGACCCACCACATCGATTGAATATCGTTGCCCAAATGGAGATCTAAGGCAGTTCGTCCTAAAAAAATACCCAATACGCCCCATGCCCGCCCAATCAACATCCCAAGAAATTTAATCCCGGCGGGGATGAACAAAAGGCTGACCATCGGCAGAAAGTCAAAGCCACCCATCACTTGGATTTGAAACTGAAACAGCAAAAAATATGACAGTGCAAAAAACAAGACAACGGTGAGTGCGGAGATCGGGGACTTCATGGCGGTTTCAACTCACCTCGATGCGGCCTAGCTGACCGCTTTGTGTTGGCTAATCGTGGACCATTTCAAGCAATTTTATGAGTGCATCGCGCTTTCATTGCGACAACGATCAAAGTGATAATCAAAACCGACTGCTGGCCCCTGCGCGAGACGGCTGCGACCAACCAGCGTTCTTAATTAGCAACCCAATGACCAGACTTGCCGCCCACTTTCTCGAGCAGCTTGACGTCGGTGATGGTCATGCCGCGGTCCACGGCTTTGCACATGTCATAAATGGTCAGCAAGGCCACTTGAACGGCAGTGAGTGCTTCCATTTCTACGCCGGTCGGTCCAACGGTTTCGGCACGCGCCTCACAGACCACGTGCTGTTGGCCCAGTTCAAAATCAAGCGTCACTCGCGTCAACGCAATAGGGTGGCAAAGTGGAATCAAGTCCGCCGTTTTTTTGCTTGCCATGATGCCAGCAATCCGGGCGATGCCCAGCACGTCGCCCTTTTTGTGGTGCCCCATCTGAATCAGCTCGAGCGTAGCGGCTTCCATGTGAATCGCTCCCGTGGCGCGCGCGACCCGAGCCGTAGAAGGCTTTTGCCCAACGTCTACCATGTGGGCTTGCCCTTGGGTGTCAAAGTGGGTCAGAGGGGAGTCTGCTTGGGAAGTCATGAGGTCTCGCTTCATCAATTAGCGACAAACAGCGTGCATGATAGGCATCGGAGAATCTTCATATGAATAGCATTGCGCGCTGGGTCGGGATCATTGGCGTGAGTTTAGCGCTGAATGCGCCTGCTCAAGGCGAACGCCTGCCGTCCCTGGGAGAGGCACAGGTGTGGAGCACAAGCCAAGAGCAGCGCTTGGGCGCCAGCATCAAAGCCTCTTTGTACGCGAGCGATCGCGTGTGGACTGATCCGGTGCTCGAGGACTACGTGCGCCGTGTCTGGGGCGTATTGTTCGAGAGTGCACGCACCCAAGGCTTGTTGCCGGATGATTTGGCCGAGAGTTTGCCGTGGGTACAGCTTGTCATTCGCGATGCCTCCTTGAATGCTTTTGCGATGCCTGGTGGGGTCGTAGGAGTGCATCTGGGTTTGCTGGCCTCGGGTCGCGAGGTTGACACATTGGCGGCGGTGTTGGCTCACGAGATGAGCCATGTGAGCCAGCGCCACATCCCCCGTCTGCTTGAGGCTCAGAACCAAGTGACACCGTTGGCCATGGGGGCACTGTTGGTGGCGATTTTGATTGCAGGACAAAACGACAACGCCGATGCCGCACAAGCCGCCATCGCTGGAAGTCAGGCAGTCGTCGCGCAGGCGGGTATCAATTTCACGCGAGGAATGGAGCAAGAGGCAGACCGCGTGGGGTGGCAAATTTATACCGGTGCTGGTTTTTCGTCCCAAGGATATGCAGCGCTGTTTGAAAAGCTGGAGCAAGCTTCTCGTCTCAATGATGATGGCAGTCACGCCTATTTGCGCACACATCCACTCAGCCGGGAGCGCATTGCCGAGGTGATGGCGCGTCAGACGTTTCAATCCGTCTCTTCTCCTGCGGGCCATCCAGACCTGATCGCTTTGGCGCCGTGGGTACAGATGCGTGCGAAGGTGGCAGCCACGACTAGAGCGGATGACTGGCGAGCTTGGGTTTCGCGGGCAGGCCCATTGAAGCGATCCATGTCTGCGGACGAGCAAAGGATGCTGTATTTGGCGATGCACAGTGCCATCAGGCTCGGCGACTTCGAATGGGCATGGAAAGCGATTCAACACCTCGTTCAACTGCCACAGGAGAGTGCGGCGGTTGAGGCGTTGTTGAGCGCAGATTGGTTGAGTATTGCGCGACAGCTGCCGCAGCCATCGGTTCGTGAACACGAGGCCCAAGCGCGCATCCAGCGGGGATTGAAAAGTGGGTGGCGAGGGGAATGGCTGGCGGCAGTGCGATGGAGCATTGAGCGTGGTCAAGCCGATCAAGTGGTGGGTGCATTGCAGTCCAAAGTGGTCACCGATCCTTTGGACTATGAGATGTGGACCATGCTGGCCCTGGCCAGAGAGGCTCAAGGTGAAACGCTGCGAATGCTTCGCGCGCAAGCTGAAGCTCAGTGGGCCAGAGGCAACGCGAGCGGTGCGGTGGACCGCATCGTCGCAGCGCGGGTGTGGTCAGTAGCCCACCCTGCCATTGATCCCATCGAAGCCCAGGTCGTGTTGACGCGCGAGCGCGACATGCGCCGTTTCATGGCGGCGCAGGCCGCAGCAGAGGCCACTGATCGCTGAGGGCGTAGTACGCAGGCTATGATTGCTGGCGTCCACCTGATGTGGTCTTTCCCGAATCTTTAGAAGTATCAAGAGCCATGTCTGGCATCCATATCAACGACATTGAAGCTGCCATCAACTACTGGCGAGGGGCTGTCCCTTCGCCGGATGGCATCATGTTGCCCTCCCCGACTAGGGACCTGGCTGAGGTCTACGCGCTGTTGGTGTTTTATCGAGAGACCGAGGCGGACGCGCACAGCATGCCCGAGGCCGCACTGCAAGCATGGATGCAGTGGTACGACACCACGCCAGACACGCCGTGCATCGCGATTTGCTCGACCAGCCAGGGAGACGCGGTTTGCAAGGGCTGTGGGCGGACCGATCAAGAGGTCCAAAACTGGCCGGTGATGACCGCGTTTGAAAAACGACAAACTTGGCGCCGCATCACCCTGCATGGTGATGCATGGCGGTTCAACCGGTATGCAGAAAGAGCGGTTGAAAACAAAGACAAAGAAACGCGCGAGGCAAAAGCCTAAGGTCTCTCAATCCGCTCCTTGGGCAGAGGTCGACCAGCGATGGCGCTCAAACCCGCCGAGCCAAAGCCTCCGCCATCCCGGTGTACGAGCCGGGCGTCATCTCAAGCAGGCGCTGCTTGTCTTCGGCGGGGATATCGAGGCCTTGGATCAGTGCGTGCAAATCCTCTTTGCGCACCGACTTGCCTCGCGTCACGGCCTTGAGCTGTTCATAGGCTCCTTGGATACCGTAACGGCGCATAACGGTTTGAATCGGCTCAGCCAAAACCTCCCAAGCTTGATCCAAATCGGCTTGCAACGCCTCGTGATTGATTTCCAATTTGGAAAGGCCGGTGGCCATCGATTGGTAAGCCAAAGCGGCGTATCCAAACGCGACGCCAACATTGCGCAGCACCGTCGAATCAGTCAAATCGCGTTGCCAACGCGAAATGGGTAGCTTGTCTGACAAATGCCGAAACAAGGCGTTGGCCAGGCCCAAGTTTCCCTCGGCATTTTCAAAGTCAATCGGGTTGACTTTGTGCGGCATGGTGGATGAGCCAATTTCGCCTTCTTTGAGACGCTGTTTGAAGTAGCCAAGACTGACATAACCCCACACGTCGCGCGACCAGTCAATCAGTATCGTGTTCGCCCGAGCCATGGCGTCAAATAACTCAGCCATGTAATCGTGCGGTTCGATTTGAATGCTGTAGGGCTGGAATGACAGTCCTAGGCCCTGGGGGACGTCCTTTTGAACGACATCACGAGCAAAGCCCTCCCAGTCGACGTTTGGCCAAGCTGAGAGGTGCGCGTTGTAATTGCCAACGGCGCCATTCATTTTCCCTTTGATCGCGATTTGACTGATGTGCACCCGCGCATTGCTGAGCCGCACGACCACATTGGCAATTTCTTTGCCTACTGTTGTGGGGCTGGCCGTTTGACCGTGGGTGCGCGATAGCATGGGGACTGCCGCAAAACGGTGGGCCATCTCTTGCAGCAAGTGAATGATGTGGTTCAGCGCCGGCAAAATGACTTGATCGCGGACGGCTTGAATTTGCAATGCATGGCTGGTGTTGTTGATGTCTTCGCTGGTGCACGCGAAATGCACAAATTCCGCTGCAATTTTGAGTTCTTTGCGCACGGTTGGGTCTAGCGTAGCTCGGTCAAATGCCGCCTTGATCCAATACTCCACAGCTTTGACATCGTGGTTGGTTGTCTTCTCAATCGCCTTGATGTCAGCGGTATCGCTCTCATTGAAAGTGTCGACCAGGCTATGCAAGTATTGCCGCGCGGCTTGCGAAAGGGGTGGGAACTCTGCCAAGCCCGCATCAGACAGTGCCACAAACCAAGTCACTTCGACCTGTACCCTGCGGTGCATATAGCCATGCTCGCTCATCAGCAGGCGCAAATTCGCCAGTTTGGCGCCATAGCGACCATCAAGTGGAGAGAGGGCGTTCAGGGGCGAGAGTGCAATGGTCATGTTCAAAGGGGCTGGTGCCAGTCAATTACCTGCTGGAGTTGGATGGCACGCTCTGCGGGCTTTCATTGAGGAAGCGGCGCGTTTGCGCGACGCCCCTCTATTGTAGATGTCCCGAATTTTCAATGGGAGTAGACACCGATCCCTTTGAACTTCACAAGACGTGGCTAGAATCTTTTCATCTTCACAACCAAAAATTTGACCATGAAGCTCATCGGCGCAGTGACCAGCCCCTACGTGCGAAAAGTGCGCGTTGTGTTAGCTGAAAAAAAGCTCGACTACACATTCGTCACCGAAGATGTGTGGTCTGCCAACACAACGATTCACGACAGCAATCCCCTGGGAAAGGTGCCGTGTTTGGTGCTCGACGGTGCAGATGCTATGTTTGATTCCCGAGTTATCGTGGAGTATTTGGATGCCATGTCGCCCGTTGGGCGTTTGATTCCCAGCACTGGTCGAGAGCGCGCAGAGGTGAAAACCTGGGAAGCGCTGGCGGACGGATTGCTGGATGCCAGCATCCTGGCTCGCTTAGAGGCTACTTGGCCCGGCCGCACTGAAGCGCAGCGCTCACAAGCTTGGATCGACCGACAAATGCAAAAAGTCGACCTGTCTCTCCAAGCCATGGCCCGTGCATTGGGTAGCCGCACGACATGCAATGGCAAAGGGTTCAGCTTGGCCGACATTGCCGTAGGTTGCGCCTTGGGGTACTTGGATTTTCGGTTTCCTCATTTGGCCTGGCGCAGCGAGTACGCGGCATTGGCGCAGTTTTGGGAACAGCTGCAAAAACGCCCCAGCTTCGTGGCGTCTAGTCCAACGGCGGCTTAAGCACGGCTCAAGGTCAAGGGCCGGCCAGCGCGTGAGTGCCAGCAGCTGCTGGGTCCAGCAGTCAGCGGTGGAAGTCAGTTGCCAAGACAGATTTCCACAACGCCCTCACCGCCTCAATGTGCCCCTCCCACTCCTCAGGCGCCATGTGCGTGGCGGCTTCGTCGAGACGGGCCTTGTGCTGAGCAAGTCGCAACGCTCGGTACGCATTAGCCGCCTCTTGGCCAACAGGGTATGGCAGAAGACCGCAGCTCTGCGCCTCTTGCAACAGCGCAATATTTCCCGCATTGCGCAATAGATTGGGATGAGAGTGAGAGTGCAATAGCAGCATCGTTTGCACCGCAAATTCAATGTCAACCATGCCCCCAGGACTGTGTTTCACGTCAAAACGCCCCGCTGGCACTTTGTGAGCTGCCGCCACTTTGGCGCGCATCGCCACGATCTCATCGCGCAGGGCCTGCGGCTCCCGCGGGGCAGTCATGACACCCGCGCGAACCGCTTCAAAACGCACTCTGAGATCTTCGTCACCCACCACCAATCGCGCGCGGGTGATGGCTTGGTGCTCCCATGTCCACGCGGTGTTGCTGCCGCGCTGAAGCTGATAATCAGCAAACGCCTCGAACGGGCTCACCAAAAGCCCGGCATTGCCGTTGGGTCGCAGCGCGGTGTCGATCTCGAACAAGTCGCCTTCAGCCGTCTTCACGGTGAGCCAACTGATCAGCTTTCTCACCCACGCAGCATAAATTTCAGCGGCTTGTGGGGCGTCGTCATCGAACACAAAGACGATATCCAAGTCACTGCCGTACCCCAGCTCTTGCCCTCCCCATTTGCCGTAAGCGATGATGCCGATTTGAGGGTGCTCTCGGTGTGCGCCCTTGAAGTGTTGCCAGCTCCATTTGACCGCCACTTGCAACAACACCTGCGCCAGGGCAGACAAGTCGTCGGCAACGGCTTCAACCGTGATGCGGCCTTCGACGTCCCGGGCGAGCGTTCTAAATACTTCGGCGTGATGGGCACGGCGCAGCAAGTCTAGCAATCGTTCTTCATCGTCCTCACCGGAGCGCTTCAAAGCCTGTTGGCGCTGAATTAATTCGTTTTTCAACTGAGCTGAGTCAAATCGCTCGTCCAGCATGTCTGCGCTAGCCAGTTCGTCGATCACACCTGGGTGCTGCAGCAAATATTTCGCAGGCCACCGTGCTGCACCAAGCAGGCGCAGCAGCCGTTGGTGAGTCGATGGACGTTCCTGTAAAAGCGCCAAGTAGCTTTGGCGCCGCAACAAAGGCTCTAGCCAGTCCATCATGCGCTCTGCCGCAACTGCTGTGATCCGCCCCTCCTCAAGCCATGCGCCAGTTCTCAGCAGCAATTTGCCTAATCGCTCTTTAGCGGAATCGTCCAAGGCACTCACTTTTGCACCGTTCACCCAAGCCAGTGCTTGCTGCCGCCATCCCACTGGTAGTTCTGCACAGAGGGCACTCAAGTCGTCGGTTGAATGTGTTTCGTTGACATCCGATTGATCTTGGCCAAGCAAGCGCTCAAACTCCAGCGCAACCGCCTGGCGATGGTCTTCTAAGCATGTTTGAAAATCAGACGCATTGGCACAGCCCATGGTGCGAGCCATCCATTCCAAATCGGCCGTGCTGGTTGGCAACACTTGCGTTTGCTGGTCATCGAGATATTGAATGCGGTGCTCGACCTCGCGCAAAAATCGATAAGCGTTTGAGAGTTTCGCGGCCATCTCAGGCAATACCAGGCCCGCTTGTTCCAAGCGTTCCAACGCGCGCAAAGTCCCTCGGGTGCGAAGCTCGGGAAACTGGCCTCCTCTGACGACTTGTAGAAGTTGGACGATGAACTCAATTTCACGGATGCCACCGCGACCGAGTTTCACGTCATTGGCACGCTCTGGCCGCGCAGCTGCTTGTTGGGCGGCGTGCTGCCTGATTTGTCGGTGCAATCGACGCAAACCCTCAAACACCCGGTAGTCTAGGTAGCGTCGAAACACAAAGGGCAAAACCACATCGCGCAGGGCCAGCGTTGAGCTGTCTGATTGCGCGCGAGCTGGCGCGACAACACGACTTTTGAGCCAAGCAAAACGTTCCCACTCGCGCCCTTGAACGACAAAATATTCTTCCAGAGCGGCCAACGAGCAAGCACTTGGGCCTGAATTGCCGTTGGGGCGAAGTGCCAAATCTACACGGAAAACCTGCCCGTGCTCCGTGGCTTCGCCAATATAGGCCTGCATGCGCTTCACCAATTTACTGAAGAACTCGTGGTTGCTGATTCGTTTGGCGCCTTGAGCGCTGCCTTGAGTTTGCCCTTCATGGTCATAGATATAAATCAAGTCGATGTCACTGGAAACGTTCAATTCGCGCGCTCCCAGCTTGCCCATCCCGACGATCCATATCTGTGCACTACCCCCTGTTTCTTCTACCCACGGAAGGCCATGGATCTCCGTCAAGGAAGCCCAACTGGCCTGCAGGGCTTGGTCTAAGGACCATTGAGCCAATTCGGTCATGACTTGGGTAACTTCTTCCAGCCCTATCGATCGATTGCAGTCCAGAGTGGCTAGACGCTCAAGAACCAAATGTCGGAGGACGCGCAGTGCGTTTTCTGGGCTCAAGCCCCGTTGCTGCAAATGTTGGGTCACCAAAGCCCAGCTTGCAGTCCGAGGAACACCTTCCGGTAGCAACCTCAACTCGTCGGCGTACCGGCGCCGAATGCGTTGTACAAAGCGGCTGTGATCAGCCGCATCCTTTTCGAGGTCTTTGGGCTGAGTTGGAGGAACAGTTCCCGTCATAATTCTTCTTTATGAGTCTGACCGCTGATCGATCCACGCAACGCCTGCAAGCCTTGAGCGCTTTGCTTCGCGTGATAGCGACGGTATTGGTGGTTTTTTGGGTGCTGATGGGTACGATCAGCGCCGCTTTTCATTGGATCATAGTGCCACGATTGGCCGGGTGGAAGCCGGACGTCGAGCGATTGGCCAGCGACTGGACAGGGCTGAAGGTGTCCTTGCAATCGCTGCGGGCAAGCGGGGATGACCGCGGGTCTTTGATCACTCTGCAAGGCTTGAGCGTTCAGGACGATGCTGGGCGAGAGCACCTGTGGGTGGGTGAGTTTGAGGGCCGCTGGAGTGCCTGGTCACTTTTAAATTTTGGATTCTCGCAAGCGATTGCGACTGATTGGCGGCTGCGCGTTGAGCGGGACGCATTCAATCAAGTCACCGTGGCAGGCTTGAAACTACAAAGTGCCTCGAGCCAAAGTCCTCAGTGGTGGGCAAACTGGCTTTTTAAGCAGCCCTCGCTTATCGCAGTCCAAGGGACACTCATTTGGCAAGACGGTCGTTTGAACAGCGCGCCCGAAATGCGGTTCTCAGACGTTGGTTTTGCGCTCACCAACGACGGCGCCCACCACGACTGGCGCATTGACGCCAAGCCGGAAGGGCAAATGGTCTCGCCGTGGACGCTGCAGGGTAGCATGCAATCGCCTTTGCTGGCGCGCGAGGCCGGTGACTGGGGCGAGTGGAGTGGGCAACTTTATTGGGATCTTGAGGGACTGAATTGGGACTGGCTTCAGGCTCGAGTCGATACCAGCCAGGGTCCACTGCAGCGACTGCGCTCTGGCAATGGCCATTGGAGATCGTGGGTCGTCGTGCGGCACGGTCAAGCCGTTGAGGTGACCAGTGATGTGGCGCTTCAAAACTTGGACCTGCAACTTGACCCTGGCGTGAGCGCGTTGAATGCGCGAAAAATCCAAGGTCGACTGACATGGATGGCCAGCGGCTTGACGCAACAAATCAGCGCGACCGATGTCAATGTGACCCTTGCAGATGGGCTGCGGTGGCGCGGCGGGGAGATCACTTGGCGACACACGGCTCCCCAAGGCGACGATACGGATTTGTCGGAGTTGACACTGGAGCGCATCGACTTGCCCACCGTGAGCGCCTTGGCTTTGCGATTGCCACAACTCAAATCGTGGCACTCAGATTTGCAGTCATGGCAACCTCGGGGTGAGGTTGTCCGCTTAACGGCGTCCTGGCGAGACGATTGGAATCGTCCAAGCAACGCCGCCATTGAGGGTGAGATCCGAGACCTTGGCTGGCAGGCAGGAACCTTACCCGTTGGCGCCAAAGCAAACGATCTGGCCCGTCTTGGTGTCAACGGCCTTCAAGTGTCTTTTTCGACCAGTGAGTTAGAAGGCTCCGCGCGGCTCAACATGCGCAATGGCCGCTGGACTTTGCCAGGCGTCTGGGATGAGCCTGAAGTCGCTGTGGACGAGTTGGATGCTGCACTGGCGTGGCGCAAACGGGCCGGTTTGTGGCGTGTTGACGCCAAATCTTTGTCCTTGCGCAACGCCGACGTCCAGACCAAGGGGAGTTTGACTTGGTCAGACGGCAAAAACGGTGGCGACTTGGATCTTCAGTTGAGTGCTCAACGCGCGCGATTGAGTCAATTGGCTCGATATATGCCACGTGTCGTGTCACCCAGTGCGCGCGACTATTTGCGCCAATCCATCACCGGCGGTTTCGCTGACAACGTGAAGATTCGCATCAAAGGACAGTTGGACCGCTTGCCGTTTGACTCGACCAAGGATGCTTTGTTTCAAATAGAAGGTGACATCCAAGGCGGCGTCTTTGAGCCAGCCCCCGAGCGGTTGAGTGGCGGTCGTTGGGTGCGCTTGGGGGGCTTGTCAGGTCGATATAAGGCTGACCGCCAGAACATGTCGCTCACGCAGGTGAAAGCCAACTGGCTGGGCTTCAATGGACTGACATTGACCGATGGCCAAGCGAGGCTGACGAACTGGTCAGAGCAGAACAGCCAGCTGTCGGTCGACGCGAAGGCGCAAGGTCCTATTGCCCAATGGCTGCGGGCGCTTCAGTCTGGTGGATTGCAAACGGTGGTGCAGGGCGCATTGGATGGCATCAGCGCTTCTGCCGGTGAAGGTGCTTTGACCATGGCGCTTCGGATGCCCATTGCTCAACCCGAGAAGTTGACAGCGACAGGGCAGTTTGCGGGCAAACAAGCCACAGTCCGTTTCAATGAAGACGTGCCTGCCATCACTGGTGCTCGATTTGACGTTGACTTCTCGCCTCAGCGCACCCGCGTTCAGCTGTCACAGGCCACTTTGCTTGGCGCCCCGCTCAGCGGCAAGGTCGAGATTGGCTCCTCTGGCGCCTGGTCGGGTAACGTGGTGGCGCAGGCGCGCGCGTCAGAGCTGGAGAAATGGGGACGTTGGCCCACCGAGTGGCGAGGCGTCTTGACCGGTGAGACGAATGTCCAGGTGAACTTGCAGCGTCCGCCGCGTGGTCCCATCACTGCATCTGTCGTCAGTGACCTGGTGGGACTCGCCATCCAAATGCCCTCACCATTGGCCAAGCCAAGCGCCACTCCTTGGGCCCTCCAAGGCCAGTGGCGCTCCGACACGAACCGCATGCAATGGGCAGTGAAGCCAGTCAATGCGCCTGCAATCAGCCTGCTGTGGGATACGGCTTCACCCACTCGCAAAGGGATTCTTTCGTGGGGAGTGTTGCTCGAAGAGGCGAGCCGGATCACGCCGCGCGCTCCTTGGCTTGTCGCTTTACAACTGCCTCATGTGAACGCAGATGATTGGAGTACCTGGGTGGCCAGCCGCACTGCTGCTGTCACAGAGCGCGGTCAAAACCAGCAATTGCCAGCCATTCAGTTGGTGAGCACCATCAATGACCTCACGGTGTCGGGTTGGAAGTTTCAAGATGCCCAAGTCAATGCGCTCTGGCAAAAGGGAGGGTGGCAGGCCGATGTCAAAGCCAACGAGATCTTGGGGCAAGTCTCAATGAAGGCTTCCGATGCAGGGAACCCGGATGGTCAAATTTATGCTCGCCTACAGCGTTTGCGCCTGAATCCGGAGGTATTGGAGCGCGACTTGCCCGCATCGGATCAGCGCCGCAGCATGCCTGCGCTCGATGTGCAAGTGGAGGCCTTATCCGTCGAAGGCCAGGATTGGGGCCAGGTCAAGCTTGTGGCGGACAATACATGGGTTTCACAAGGCCGCCGATGGGTGCCTAGCTGGGAAGTCAAGCAACTTGACGTGAAGTTGCCCGAAGCGGAATTCAAAGCCACGGGCTCGTGGAAGCCGCAGGCCACTGCGCTATCTCCGGCGGCACAAGGACAGTGGCGCGACACCCAGTTGGATTGGCGCTTGACCGTATCGGATGCGGGTAAGTTACTGGCCAGATTTGGGATGTCCGGCGTCCTCAAAGGAGGGAACGGTCAGCTGCAGGGAGGCCTGACCTGGCAAGGCTCACCTCTCAAAATCGACAAACCCACTTTGTCTGGAAACTTAACGATGAACTTGGGCCGCGGGCAGTTTTTGAAAGCTGACCCTGGCATTGCAAAACTGCTTGGGGTGCTCAGTTTGCAATCACTGCCCCGTCGCTTGCTGCTGGACTTTAAGGATGTGTTTCAGTCGGGATTTGGATTCGATGAATTGAAAGGTCGTGCACAAATTCAAAAAGGTCTTTTACAGACCCGCGACTTGACCATGCGAGGCGCGACTGCATCGGTTCTGATGGAGGGTGTCGCAGACATTGTGCGTGAAACGCAAGACCTCCAAGTGGTGGTGGTCCCAGAGTTGGATGCGGGGGCTTTATCCTTGTGGGCCGGGTTGACCAACCCCGTATTGGGATTGGCGTCGTATGTGGCTCAACGCGTATTTGGAGATGCCGTTTCGAGCGCGACTGTGCGCGCGTTCCATGTCACCGGGCCGTGGAAGGATCCCCAAGTGAATCCCATGAAGGTGCAGTCACAGCAAGCGGCGCCTGTGCGCGCCAGCACTCCAGAGCCGGCAAAGAGCAAGTGATGGGGACCGTCAGCCCTCATTCGATGCCGGTCAAGCGCAGGTTGATTACGATCGACCATCCTCCTCATCAGGAGGCAGTTCGCCTTTTTTTCGCCCAGAAAACATCGTCCACCAAATGATGAACAACAAGATCAAAAGCGCGGCCAAAGCCTCAAGAAAAAGAATCAACATGCGTTTAAGTCCATCGATGTTTCGCCGAGTGCTGGCCGTGAGCATACTCGGGTTGCTGATCTCTTGCGGTACACCCTCTGGCCGCAAGGGCCTTCCCTCGACGCCTCCTCCGATTGCCGATTCAGATCAGGAGGGCACTCCAATTGATGCCGCGATAGCAGTGGCGTGGGAGCGGATGTTGGAGTGGGATGCAGGGGTGCCATTGCCTGCGATGGCCACTCGTGCAAGCGCGGTCTGGCGGCCGGTTTACTGGCGACAGTTGCCGGGTGTTCAATCAGATGCGATCGAAGCACTCATACCGGCTTGGCTCAGGACCTGTGAGCGACCGCCCGCAGCCTTGGCGCCTTGGTGCGAGCAGATTCGTTTGTTGGCTTTGCAGCCTGCTACCGCGCGGGTGCAGTGGCTGGTTAGCGAGTGGCAGCCGTACGCGCTTGAAACACCGTCGGGCAACGACGGCGGGCTGCTCACAGGCTATTTCGAGCCGCAGATTCAGGCATCCCGAGTCCGAGACGCGCAGCACACTGTTCCCCTGTATGGACTGCCTGCCGGCTGGCGCCAAGGTCAGTCTTGGTATAGCCGGCGCGACATGGATACATCAGCCGTGGCGCAAGATGCGCTTCGGGGGCGTGAAATCGTGTGGCTACAAGATCCAATTGATGCGTTGATTGTCCAGATTCAGGGATCGGGCCGGGTTTTGGTGACAGAGCCTGATGGGCAGGTGCGCACCGTGCGCCTTGCGTTCGCTGGCCACAACGGGCAAACCTATGGCAGTGTGGGTCGTTGGTTGCTGGATCGGCGCGAGGTGTCGAACGCCCATTGGTCTGACATTCGTGCTTGGGCAAGAGCCAATCCGAGCCGCGTGCAGGAGATGCTGTGGTCAAACCCTCGTGTGGTGTTTTTCCGTGAAGAATCCCTTGATGGCATGGATGCATCGGCCGGACCCAAGGGGGCGCAGGGTGTGCCTTTGACGCCATTGCGCTCCATTGCGGTGGACCGAGACAGCATTCCCTATGGCTCACCGGTTTGGCTGTCGACACCCGGACCTACGGTCATAACGCAGCGTTGGGTCATGGCACAGGACACGGGGGGCGCGATCAGAGGGGCTGTTCGCGCTGATTACTTCACGGGCTGGGGCGACGAGGCCAGAGATGTAGCCTCTAGCCTCAAACAGCCCTTGAAGATGTGGGTCCTGTGGCCGAGGCGTTTGAGCCCTCCACGCTGAGAAACTGCAAATGAGACCAGCGTTGGTTCCTTGCTGGCTATAGCATTTAAGCTGTGTAAGTGTTCACTTGACAAATCCATCCCAAGGTGTCGCCAATAGGCGAGACAAGCGAAAAACCTTGTCCTTACACTGAGCCTCACCTTGGGTTGTCAACGCCATGATCGCGTTGCACACTCTACAGCCACACGTCTAGAGGTTGCTTATGAACGCTCCCATTCAGTCCAACGAGTTGAACGCCATGACCTTGGAGGACAAGTACCTCTTAGATCAAGGGTTCGCGTTCATGAGTGGCATCCACGCGCTGGTGCGTTTGCCCATGATGCAACACCAGCGCGATGCCAAATTAGGCAAGCACACGGGTGGGTTCATCAGTGGGTACCGAGGCTCGCCGTTGGGCGCCTATGACCAAATGTTGCACAAAGAGGCGGCCTTGCTCAAGGGCAACCACATCACCTTTCAGCCCGGTGTCAATGAGGAGTTGGCAGCGACGGCGCTTTGGGGCACGCAGCAATTGGGATTTGCGCCAGCCAAGCCGCAGCGTTACGACGGCGTGTTTGGCATTTGGTATGGGAAGGGGCCTGGCGTCGACCGCTGCTCTGATGTGTTCAAGCACGCGAATTTGGCTGGCACGACGCCTTGGGGGGGCGTTTTGGCGGTGGCTGGTGATGACCATGTAGCCAAAAGCTCCACTGCTGCACATCAAAGTGACCACATTTTTAAGGCTTGCGGACTCCCTGTGTTTTTCCCATCCAATGTTCAAGAGATTTTGGATATGGGTCTGCATGCCATTGCCATGAGCCGATTTGCCGGCGTTTGGGCTGGGATGAAAACCATCCAAGAGGTTGTGGAGTCCAGCGCGAGGGTGGCGATCGATACCGATAGGCTCCAGATCGTGACGCCTGAATTTGAAATGCCTCCAGGCGGCGTACACATCCGTTGGCCGGATGCTGCTTTGGCACAAGAGGCGCGGTTGCTCGATTACAAGTGGTACGCGGCATTGGCATACATCCGCGCCAACCGATTGAACATGACCACGATTCAGGGGCCACAGGACCGATTCGGCATCATGGCGAGTGGCAAGGCATACAACGATGTGCGACAAGCCCTGCAGGATCTTGGGTTGACGGATGCGGTGTGCCAGCGAATCGGTTTGCGCTTGCACAAAGTCGGTGTCGTGTGGCCGCTCGAGGCCCAGGGCACTCGACAGTTTGCGACAGGGTTGCGCGAAATATTGGTGGTCGAAGAGAAACGACAAATCATTGAGTACCAACTCAAAGAGGAGCTATACAACTGGCGCGCCGATGTCCGCCCTAACGTGCTGGGTAAATTTGACGAGCGTGAGGGTGACGCGACGGGTGGTGAGTGGTCAAGCGTCAATCCCAGTGCCGACACCTTATTGCGTGCCAATGCAGACCTGAACCCAGCGATCATCGCCAAAGCGATCGCCAAAAGGCTGATGGTCTTGGGTGTTCCGGACGATGTTGCGCGTGGCATGTCACAGCATTTGGACGTGCTGTCAGCTCAGGAAAAGCGCACGCAGGTAGCGACGCAGTCGGTCGCAACTGGCGATCGTATGCCTTGGTTTTGCTCAGGTTGTCCGCACAACACATCGACCAAAGTGCCGGAGGGCTCGCGCGCGATGGCTGGCATCGGGTGTCACTTCATGTCGGTGTGGATGGATCGGTCGACAATTGGTTTCACCCAAATGGGCGGTGAGGGCGTGCCATGGGTGGGTCAAGCCCCGTTCACTGATGAGAAGCACGTGTTTGCGAACCTCGGGGACGGTACGTATTTTCACAGTGGCAGCTTGGCGATTCGGCAGAGCATCGCCGCGGGCGTCAACATCACTTACAAAATCCTGTACAACGATGCGGTCGCGATGACCGGGGGGCAGCGCGTCGGTGAGCGTCCTGAGGGACACAGCGTCGTCCAAATCGCCCAAAGCATGGTCGCCGAAGGCGCCAAGATCGTGACGGTCGTGACCGATGAGCCAGACAAATACACGGGCGTGCGCCTGCCCGATGGCGTCAGCGTCCAGCACCGGGACACGCTCGAAACCTTGCAGCAGGCCATGCGTGAGGTGCAAGGCACCACTGTCATCATCTACGACCAAACATGTGCCACGGAAAAGCGTCGCCGCCGCAAACGCGGTCTGATGCCGGTCGCGACTCAACGAGTGGTGATCAACGAATCGGTTTGCGAAGGGTGTGGTGACTGCGGCGTACAGAGCAACTGTTTGAGTGTTGAGCCTTTGGAGACCCCAATTGGGCGCAAGCGCACCATCAATCAAAACACGTGCAACAGCGATTACTCCTGTTTGAAAGGCTTTTGCCCGAGTTTCGTGACTTTGAAGGGGGCCATACCCAAGAAGAAAAAAGGATCGGCTCTCGTCGCTGGGCACAGCCCAGACCGTTGGTTGGCCAACGCGGTCGCACCCGAGCCCAAGCTGGGCGAGCAACCTTGGGCTCTGCTGGTGGCCGGTGTGGGTGGTACGGGCGTGATCACCGTAGGACAAATTTTGGGGCAGGCCGCACACATGGAAGGCAAGGGCGTTGTCACGCAAGACGCGGCGGGCCTGGCCCAAAAGGGAGGGGCCACCTGGAGCCACATCATGATCGCGAGGAACCAGTCCGCTATTCACACCTCGCGCGTTGATATTGCAGGGGCAGACTTGGTGTTGGCCTGTGACCCTGTTGTGGCCGCCACGCCCGAGACATTGCAACGCATGAGACCTGGTCGCACGCATGTCGCGCTCAATCGCCACAGCACGCCCACAGCTGCATTTGTCAAAGACACAGAGTGGCGCAACCCTGCCGAGGCTTGCCAGGAGCGATTGGTGCAGCAAGTCGGTGCCGACGGCGTATTTGCGATTGATGCGGACGTGGTGGCCACCAAGCTGGTGGGCGACAGCATTTTCACCAACCCTGTGCTGATGGGTTATGCATGGCAAATGGGCTGGCTGCCGCTCGAGTTGTCGTCGCTGCGGCGCGCCTTTGAGCTCAATGGCGTGCAAGTGGAAGCCAACTGGACTGCCTTTGAATGGGGGCGTTGCTGCGCAGTGGATTGGCCAGCGGTGCAAAGCCTTCTGACCCCAGCCCAGCCGGTAGTTATTCACAAGCCTTCTGGGCTGGATGAGGTCATTCAGCTGCGCCACCGTTTGTTGATCGATTATCAAAATGCGGCCTATGGGCAGACCTATCTAGAGGCGGTCGAGCAAGTTCGTGCCAAAGAACAAGAGCTGGGCCTTGCACAGCTGTCTCTGACACGCACCGTCGCTGAACAGTTGTATCGCCTGATGGCCATCAAAGACGAGTACGAAGTGGCCAGATTGCACAGTCAGCCAGCGTTTTGGGCGCGACTGGATGAGCAGTTTGAAGGAGACTGGCAAGTGCAGTTTCATTTAGCGCCGCCTATTTTGGGCAAGCGCAACGCCAGGGGAGAGCCCACCAAAACCACCTTCGGACCTTGGGTGAGACCGCTCCTGAAAGTGTTGGCCGCGCTGAGACCACTGCGCGGTTCAGCGTTTGATGTCTTTGGGCACACCCAGGAGCGGCGCGATGAGCGAGCAATCCTATGGGAATACAAGTCCACGGTGGGTGAGTTGATCGCCACGTTGAGCACTGACAATCACGCATTGGCTGTGGAGATAGCCAGATTGCCAGAGCGGATCCGGGGTTTCGGTCATGTGAAAATGCGCAATCTTCAAGCCGTGCGCCCCCGTTGGGATGAGCTGATGAAGCAGTGGCGTGAGCCTTTGAACCGGATCAAAAAATGAGGGCTTTGGCAGTGATCAAATCCATGCCTTGCATGCCACTACAATGGCTGCTTTCGCTGCCAATCGACCGGCAGCAGCTTGATCTGATAAGGAGTAGACCGTGCTGATTTCGACTGCTTTTGCCCAAACCGCAGGTGCTGCGGGCGACGCCCCTTCCGCCTTGATGAGTTTTTTGCCTTTGGTGCTGATGTTTGGGGTGTTGTACCTGGTGATGATTCGCCCACAAATGAAGCGTCAAAAAGAGCACAAGGCCATGGTAGAGGCCTTGGCCAAGGGCGATGAAGTTGTCACAGCTGGCGGTTTGCTGGGTAAGGTCGTCAAGGCTGGGGATGCCTTCTTGACGGTAGAGGTGGCGACGGGCGTTGAGGTGCAAATTCAGCGCACGGCAGTCAACCAAGTGTTGCCCAAAGGCACGGTGAAGTAACCGGGTTTCAGCGTGGCGTGATGAGCGTCACGGTGGACCCTTAGGCGGCCCGGGCCGCCTTTTTCGTTTAGATGGATTGCATATGAATCGCTATCCCTTGTGGAAATATCTGATGATGCTGGTCGCTCTTCTGTTGGCGACGGTCTATACGCTCCCGAATTTTTTTGGTGAAGCTCCGGCTGTGCAAGTGTCTCCGGGTCGCACGACAGCGGTCGTCAATATGGACACAGTCAAGCAAGTCGAACAGGCTTTAGGTCGAGTGCAACTGAGCGCCGACAGCCTCGTCTTTGATGGCAAGTCAGTGAAAGCGCGTTTTACAGACACTGACACGCAAATCAAGGCCAAGGACGCCATTGAACAGGCGCTCAATCCGGATCAAGGGGCGCCTTCTTATGTGGTTGCGTTGAACCTGGTGCCCCGCACTCCTGAATGGCTGCAAAGCCTGAATGCCGCCCCCATGTACTTGGGCTTGGACTTGCGTGGTGGCGTGCATTTCATGCTGCAAGTCGATATGGATGAGGCGGTCCTCAAGAAACTCAATGCGATGTCCGCTGACGTCCGCACGTTGTTGCGCGATAAGCGGATTCGCCATGGCGGTGTGAACCGTCAGGATGAAGTACTGGTGGTTCGTGCATCAAGTGCAGCAGTCGCAGACGAGGTGGTCAATGCGGTGCGCACGCAGTACCCCGACTTGAAGGTCACCCAGGAGAGTGATGCCCAAGGCTTCATGGTGAAGGCGGAGCTGGTGCCGCAAGCGCGCTTGGCGGTGCAGTCGGCCGCATTGAAGCAAAACATGACGACCTTACACAACCGAATCAATGAGCTGGGTGTTGCGGAGCCAGTGATCCAGCAACAGGGCATTGATCGCATCGTGGTTCAGCTGCCGGGTGTGCAAGACACGGCCAAGGCCAAAGATATTTTGGGGCGTACCGCTACGCTTGAAGTTCGCTTGGTTGATGAGTCTGCCGAAGGTCGAGCGGCCGAGTCCGACGCCGGACCAGTCCCCTTTGGTTCTGAGCGCTATTTGGATCGCAATGGCCGCCCGGTGATCGTCAAGCGTCAGGTGGTATTGACGGGCGATAGCCTCACGGACGCTCAACCCGGCTTTGACAGCCAAACCCAAGAGGCTGCGGTGCACTTGTCGCTGGATGGCAAAGGTGCACGCATTTTTAAAGATGTGACGAGAGACAACATCGGCAAGCGGATGGCGATTTTGTTGTTTGAAAAAGGCAAGGGCGAAGTCGTCACTGCGCCTGTGATCCGGAGCGAGATCGGTGGTGGACGTGTGCAAATTTCAGGTCGCATGAACACTGTTGAGGCTGCCGATACAGCGCTGTTGTTGCGCGCGGGCTCTTTGGCTGCACCGATGGAGATTGTTGAAGAGCGCACGATTGGTCCATCGTTGGGAGCTGAAAACATTGCCAAAGGCTTTGACAGCGTGACGTGGGGCTTCATCGTCGTGATCGCGTTCATGTGCGTTTACTACGCGTTGTTTGGCGCTTTCTCGAGTGTTGCGTTGGCATTTAACTTGATGATGATGGTCTCGGTGTTGTCGATGTTGCAAGCCACACTGACCCTTCCCGGAATGGCCGCGATGGCGTTGACGTTGGGTATGGCCATTGATGCGAATGTGCTGATCAACGAGCGCATTCGCGATGAGTTGCGCTCAGGGGCAAGCCCTCAGGCTGCCATTAATGCAGGGTATGACCGTGCATGGGGCACGATTTTGGACTCGAACATCACAACTTTGATTGCGGGTATTGCCTTGTTCTTGTTTGGATCTGGGCCTATTCGCGGGTTTGCTGTGGTGCATTGCATTGGCATCTTGACCAGCATGTTTTCAGCCGTGTTTTTCTCGCGCGGGTTGGTCAACCTCTGGTATGGCAGCAAAAAGAAGCTCAAAAATGTGGCCATTGGTACGGTGTGGAAAGCATCGGCCCAGGACGACAAGTCCGCGTAAAAGGCTGAGGAATACATCATGGAATTTTTTAGAATTCGTCGCGACATCCCGTTTATGCGCCATGCGTTGGCGCTGAACACGGTTTCATTGGTTACCTTTGTGTTGGCGGTGTTTTTCTTGGTGACTCGAGGGCTGAATCTCTCTGTCGAGTTCACCGGAGGCACCGTGATGGAGGTGGGCTACACACAAGCCGCCGATGTTCAAAAAGTCCGCCAAGTGCTGGGCAGCCTGGGTTACGCAGACGCGCAGGTCCAAAATTTTGGGACATCTCGCGACGTGTTGATGCGCTTGCCAGTGGCTGCCGGGGAAACCTCAGCCCAGCAAAGCGAGCATGTGTTGGCCGCCCTCAAAGCAGACAACCCAGATGTCACCTTGCGTCGCACGGAGTTTGTTGGACCTCAAGTGGGGGATGAGTTGTTGACCAATGGCTTGACGGCGCTGGCATTGGTGATCGTAGGCATCATGATTTATTTGGCGGTTCGTTTCGAGTGGAAATATGCCGTCGCCGCGATCATCGCCAACATGCATGACGTGATCATCATCTTGGGGTTCTTTGCCTTCTTCCAATGGGAGTTTTCACTGGCTGTGTTGGCGGCTGTGTTGGCGGTTTTGGGGTACTCAGTGAACGAGTCGGTGGTGATTTTTGATCGGATTCGTGAGACGTTCCGTCGCCAGCGCAAGATGGATACGGTCCAAGTGATCAATCACGCCATCACCTCGACGATCAGCCGCACCATCATCACCCATGGTTCGACGCAGGTCATGGTGGTGTCCATGCTTCTGTTCGGCGGCCCAACCCTGCATTACTTTGCCGTAGCTTTAACTATTGGTATTTTGTTTGGCATTTATTCCTCGGTATTTGTGTCGGCAGCCATTGGGATGTGGCTGGGTATCAAGCGGGAAGATTTGATTTCGCAGAAGAATGACATTGATCGCGATGATCCCAATTCGGGCGCGGTCGTGTGAGCGTCAAGATGTCAGAGCTAATCAAGAAAATCCCATTGGTCTGGTTGATTTTGATTGCTGGCTGGATGGCGATTGCTCCTGTCCAGCCCGAACCACATTTATTAGAAAAATGGCGGATGCTGTTATCCGGCACGCTCTCTAAGCCCATCGATTGGTTTGACTGGGTCATTCACAGTTTGCCTTTGGCTTTGTTGGTTTGGCGAGGCTGGTTGGAGTGGCAGTCTAAAAGGAGCGGCAACGCTTGAGTGCCCTGCCCGCCCCAGGCTCGTTGGCGGACTTGCAGGCCCGTCTTGGGGAACGCTTTCGGTGGCGCTTTTTGTACACGCTGATGGTTGGCACGGTGGCTGCGATCATGTCATCCACCATCATCAACGTCGCAGTGCCCGATATGAGCCAACATTTCGGGCTCAATCCTTCACAGGCACAGTGGCTGTCCAGCAGCTTCATGGTTTCCATGACTCTGTCAATGCTGACGACGCCTTGGTTATTGAATCGCTACGGCTATCGCGGCACGTACACAGGAGCGCTCAGCTTGTTGATGCTGGGAGGCGTGCTCGGCGGGTTGTCTCAAACCATGGAATGGGTACTCGCCATGCGCGTGGCGGAGGGCCTCGCGGCGGGAGTCACGATGCCAATTCCAGCCATGGTAATCATGCGGGCATTTGCTGCCCACGAGCATGGCAAGGCCACCAGTATCTTTGGGGTCGGCGTCGTCATGGCGCCTGCCATTGGGCCGTCCGTTGGGGGCGTGTTGGTCGATGCTTGGGGTTGGCGAGCGATTTTTTTCATGGTCGTGCCGTTTTGTTTGGCAGCCATGTGGGCTGCAAAGCGTTACGTGCCGACTACTGCACCTGGCGGTGCAGCCGCCGCTGCGACCAAGCGGCTTGACGTGTTGGGGTGGGTTGTGGCCGGAGTTTTCACCATCACGCTGTTGCGCGGTGTCGTCGCATTGCGCACGGAAGCGCTTGCGACCGCACTGCTGCTTTTGGGTGTGGCCTTCAGTGCGCTCGTGCTGTTCGTTTGGTGGCAGCGCAAGTTGCTTCAGCGCTCGGCCTCCGGTGGATTGGCGCCGCTGGTTCAGCTGGAAATTTTTCGCGATCAGTCTTTTCGTTTGGGTTCGGGCGTGACCTTGATTTATGGCATCAGTTTGTATGGTTCGACGTATTTGATGCCGGTTTATATGCAGTCTGCTTTGGGTTATTCGCCCAGTTTGGTTGGTGTGGTGATGCTCCCCGCAGGCTTGATGCTGGCACTAAGTATGTGGGTGGTTGGGAAAGCAAGTGGGCGCTTCATACCTGCCCATATGCTCCAGCTGGGCTTGTTGGGTTTGATGGTGGCGTTCACCAGTATGTGGTTCATGCAATTTTGGGTTTCCATTGGTTTGCTCACGACATTGGCGATCGCCAACCGCATGGCCTTGGGGCTGACCATGCCAAATATGCAGGTCACCACGCTTGGACAACTGGACAAAGGTTTGTTGCCCTACGCGTCCAGCACGGTTAATTTTCTTCGCATGCTTGGTGGCGCCGTCGGCATTGGACTGGTGGGCGTGTTGTTGGATTGGCGCCTTGGTGCAGCGGGACCAGATGCCAGCCAAGCAGCGCGAATGATGGCCTACCACGAGGTGTTCACGCTGCTAGGGCTGATGTGCGGCGGCGCGTGGTTGTTGGCACGCCGTTTGCCAGTGGCGATGGAGGCTCCATTGGCCGACGCCGTGCCGCCTCAGAGCACTCCACAATAGATCGGTGATCCATGAATCCAAGCGAGCAAAATGCCCTGAAAATCTAGGTTGGCGGGTTTAAGAGGTAATCGCATGTGTCAATTGCTGGCATTGAATTGTTTTAATCCCACAGATGCTTCCTTTAGCTTCACTGGTTTTTCTCAGCGTGGAGGGCGCACGGGTGATCACACCGATGGCTGGGGCATGGCCTTCTTTGAAGGCAAAGGCTTGCGCTTGTTCGTCGATCACCAAAGCGCGGCACATTCACCCGTGGCTGATTTTTTGCGGCGTTATCCGATCAAGAGCCGCAACATCATTGCCCATGTGCGCAAAGCGACTGCGGGAGATGTGAGCTTAGAAAACGTGCATCCATTTTCACGCGAGCTTTGGGGGCACCACTGGGTGTTCGCTCACAACGGCCATCTCACGGACTTTGCACCCCACCTTCATGGCCACTTCACACCCGTCGGTCAAACCGACAGTGAATTGGCATTTTGTTGGCTGCTGCAGGAGCTGTCGAAGTCACATGCGACGATGCCTTCCACCTCGGAACTGACGCTGACTTTGCAAGACTTGATTCCGCAAATCAGTCGCCATGGCACCTTGAATATGGTGCTTTCCAATGGGCAGGCCTTGTGGGCACACGCGTCGACAAAGTTGCATCATGTCGAACGCGCATATCCGTTCGGTACAGCCACGTTAGCCGACCAAGATTGGCATATTGACTTCGCCAAACATACGACACCAGACGACCGCGTTGCTGTGGTGGTCACGAGCCCGCTGACAGATGATGAGCCTTGGCAAGCATTCGCACCTCACGAGTTGTGTGTGTTTGAAGGGGGCAGTTTGGTGCAGCGCCACTTTGGAGCAGTAGCTCACGCCCGCGCTCGCGAGGCTCTGCCCGCTGAGGTGTTGTCGCGCATCGATGAAACAGGAAAGCGCATTCAGGCGATGTTGGCGCAAGCCGACGCACGTGCAGCTTGTGCTTTGACTACCTGATGGCCATGGCCTGTTCGAGCGCATCCAAAAACAGCCCCGCAACGGGGACGCCTGATTGCTGCGTGATTTCTTGAAAACAAGTGGGGCTGGTCACGTTCACCTCAGTCAGTCGTCCGCCGATCACATCTAATCCGACCAACAACAGCCCCCGAGCCATCAAAGTCGGACCAATGGCTTCCGCGATTTCCTGCTCATACTGGGTCAATGGCATGGCTACGCCCTTGCCACCGGCGGCCAAGTTGCCGCGCACTTCGCTGCCTTGGGGGATGCGCGCCAAAGCATAGGGCACAGGTTTGCCGCCAATCACCAGCACCCGTTTATCGCCGTCTTTGATTTCGGGCAAGTAGCGTTGCACCATGACGGTTTGTGCACCACCTTGATTCAAGGTCTCGATGATGGAGCCCAGGTTCATACCATCTTGACCCACGCGGAAAATGCCAGCGCCGCCCATGCCGTCCAAGGGCTTGAGAATGATGTCCTGGTGCGTTGCATGAAATGCGCGAATGTCTGCCGCGCTTCGTGTCACCAAGGTGGGTGGCGCCCACTGTGGAAATTGCATCAATGCCAATTTTTCGGGGTGGTCCCGCAATGCCCGCGGATCGTTGAACACCCGAGCCCCCTCGCGCTGTGCTTGCTCTAACAAATGGGTAGCGTAAATGTACTCAGCATCAAAAGGCGGGTCTTTGCGCATGAGAACCGCATCAAATGTTGTCAAGGCAAGTGACTGCGTTTCCTGTGCCTCAAACCAAATGGCGTCTGGTTCATTGGCTTTGGGTTGGATCTCATTCAGGGTGATGCGCAGGCAAGACGCGATCACGGTTTCACCGCTTTGCCACTGAATCTGGCTGGGGTGACAGAACCAGATGCTGTGTCCGCGTGTTTGCGCCTCACGCATCATGGCGTAGGTCGAGTCTTTGTAGGGTTTGAAGGTGGCCAGAGGATCGGCCACAAATAAAATGGATTTCATGCTGCCATTGTCGCCAAAACCAGCGATTGGCGCGTGTCGCTTACTCATACCCCCAGCCAGCCATCAAAAGCAGCAGTTGGTTCACGCGGGGGTGTGACCCCAAAAGGGATCTACCCAAGCGAGCCGCCCAGGCGACTGCGCGCGAGTCAGAGGCTGACTTTGCTGCCCAGCTCTACTACCGCATTGTTAGGCAGACGCAAGAAGTCAGCTGCTCCTGCAGCGTTGCGGTGCATTTGCGCAAAAATCTTTTCACGCCAGAACGCCATCTCACCGCCCAGCGTTGGTGTGACCGTGTCGCGCGATAAGAAATACGAGGTTTGCATGGGATCAATCTCGTACCCAATGCCTTTCACCATATCGAGGGCCTTGGGGACATCTGGATCGTTTTTGAAGCCAAAGTTGAGCTCCACTTGCCAGCAGTCGTGGCCCAGCGCTTGGATTTGGACCCGCTTGTCCATGCCAATCCACGGCACTTCATGGTGCGATACGGTCACGAAGAGGTTCTGTTCGTGCAGCACCTTGTTGTGTTTTAAGTTGTGCAGCAAAGCAGGGGGAACCGTGAGGTTGTCTGTGGTCAAAAATACCGCAGTCCCCGCGACCCGAGTGGGAGGCGAGAGAAACACGGCGTCCAAGAAGGTTGGCAAATCAATGCCCTCTTCCTTCTGGCGTTTGGTCATCAGTTCCCGACCGCGCTTCCAAGTCAGCATGAGCGCAAAGATCCCACTCGCAATGGCGATAGGGAACCAGCCCCCTTCCATGAACTTCAGGAGATTGGAGGAGAAGAAAAGCACGTCAATCACGAAAAATGCACCAGTCGCCCCCACGCAAAGCCACAAGGGGTAACGCCACGAAAAGCGAATCACGAAGTACGTCAGCACCGTGGTGATTAACATGTCTAGCGTGACTGCAATACCGTACGCAGCGGCCAAATTTTCGCTGGATCGGAACATCATCACAGCCAAGACGATGGCGGCGAACAAGCCCCAGTTCACAAGGCCGATATAGATCTGCCCCGTGTCTTTGGTGCTGGTGTGGATGATTTGCATGCGGGGCAAAAATCCCATCTGAATCACTTGTTTCGTGACGCTGAACGCACCACTAATCAGGGCTTGAGAAGCGATCACCGTTGCTATCGTGGCAAGCACGATCAGTGGCAATACCATCCATTTGGGAGCCATCAGGAAAAAAGGGTTGTCCAAGGCCTTGGGGTTGGCCAGCAGCAATGCTCCCTGCCCCATGTAATTGAGTGTGAGGGATGGCATCACAAGGCCAAACCAGGCCCAGCGGATGGGCTTGCGCCCGAAGTGGCCCATGTCGGCATAAAGAGCCTCGGCACCGGTAACACACAACACCAGGGCGCCCAACAAGAAAAATGCCACACCGGGCTGCTCCCAAATGAATCGGATGGCATAGGTGGGCGAAAGCGCCATCAGCACGCTGGGGTTTTGCACGATTTGGTGAACGCCAAGTGCGGCCAGCACCAAAAACCAGATCAGTGTCAGCGGTCCGAAGAATCGACCGATGCCGCCCGTGCCGTACTTTTGTACCCAGAACAAAGTGAAGAGCACAGTGAGCGTCATCGGAATCACCCAAGAGTGCAGGTCTTCATTCAACACCACCAAGCCTTCAGCCGCGGACAACACAGAGATCGCGGGTGTGATCACACCATCGCCGTAAAACAGCGCAGTGCCGAAAATCCCCACGAGCATCAGCACTTGGCGCAGTTGGGGTTTGTCTTTGACGGCTTGCGAGGCTAAGGCCAGCATCGCGACAAGTCCCCCTTCACCGTGGTTGTCTGCGCGCAGAACCAAGGTGATGTACTTCAAAGAAACGATGACGGTCAGCGTCCAAAAGAACAATGACAAGATGCCGAGGACGTTCTCATGATTGAACGCAACGAAGCCGGTATCAAAGACTTCGCGGATCGCGTACAGCACGCTGGTCCCGATATCGCCGTACACGACGCCAAGCGCCCCTAGGGTGAGGGTCGCCATTGAAGAAGAAGACTTTTGCACAAATATGAAACCCTCAGCGCCGGCCTTGGGGCGAGACACTGATGCGAAAGACCAAGATCATTCGCCACAGGTGAAGTAGTTCAAGCAACGCCGATTGTGCGCTGGTTAAGGGCAGCATGCACTCTTACCCGCATCTAATGGGTGACATTAGCGATTTATGTTGCAGTGCAGCAACGAGGACGCCTGCCATTCTGAGTACAAAATCCATGCCGGCGTTGCTGGGTGACTGTGTCGGTAGGGCGCAGGCGCTCTGTCGGTGCGACAATATCTGAATGAATGCCCTCGATATCCCTTCAATGATGGCCCAATACGGGGCTCAAGCGCGGCTAGCCAGTGCCGAAATGGCCAGAGCCAGCGCACAGCGCAAGGCCCAAGCGCTGCGCTTGATTGCTCAACGCTTGCGTGAGCAGCAAGACACTTTGGCGATAGCCAATGCCAAAGACATCGATGCCGCTCAAAAAGCAGGTCTCGCAGCGCCTCTGGTGGACCGTTTGAAGCTCACCCACGGGGTGATTGAAACTTGTGCTCAAGGTTGCGAACAGCTGGCCGGCATGGCGGACGTGATCGGCGAGATTTCTGGCATGACTGAGCAGCCCAGCGGCATCCGTGTTGGACAAATGAGGGTGCCTATCGGGGTGTTTGGGATGATTTACGAGAGCCGGCCCAATGTGACCATTGAGGCGGCCAGTTTGGCGATCAAGAGTGGCAACGCCGTGATTTTGCGGGGGGGGTCAGAAGCCATTCACTCGAACCAAGCGCTGGCCCAATTGGTCTCCAAGGCTCTGGTGGACGCTTCCTTGCCGGGCGCTGCGGTGCAATTGATTGCCACCACTGACCGTGCTGCTGTAGGACAGTTGATTGCCATGCCCGACTATGTCGACGTGATTATTCCGCGCGGGGGCAAGGGGTTGATCGAGCGCATCAGTGCTGACGCCAAGGTGCCGGTGATCAAGCATTTGGACGGCAACTGCCACACCTACGTTGACGCCCCCTGTGATATCGACCAAGCAGTGATCATCGCTGACAACGCAAAGACCCAAAAGTACAGCCCTTGCAACGCGACGGAAAGTTTGCTCGTGGCGCGTGGCGTCGCAGCCGAATTCCTGCCCAAAATCGGGGCGGTTTATGCCAGCAAAGGCGTTGAAATGCGCTGCTGTCCAGAGAGCAAAGTGTTGCTGCAGAAGGTGCCTGGCGTTGTGCTGAAAGACGCCTCCGAAGCGGATTGGTACGAAGAGTTTTTGGCTCCCATCATTGCGATCAAGGTGGTCGACGGTTTGGACGCCGCCATCGCGCACATCAACCATTACTCCAGCCACCACACAGAGGCGATTTTGACGACAGACCACGTTCATGCTCAGCGCTTCATGCGTGAGGTAGACTCTTCAAGCGTTATCGTGAATGCAAGTACTCGCTTCGCTGATGGATTTGAATACGGCTTGGGGGCCGAGATCGGTATTTCGACCGACAAGTTTCATGCCCGAGGGCCGGTTGGCGTGCTGGGATTGACCTCGCTGAAATACGTGGTCCTGGGTCAAGGCGAAATACGGACTTAAGGGCTAGACCTAGTCGGGTCCCTTGAATTGACAGCGCCAATCCCCATCTGTGCCACACTCTAGTGGCGTGTTTTTTGGCACGTTCTCCACACCTATGTGCGGGCAGCGCCCCGCTTGAAAAGAGGTTGAAATGGTTCCCCATTTGGTCACCGCACTCACCGGCCCCATCAACGAGCTGGAACAGCGCATTCTTGAATCCATGCCTGCCATTGAACGTTGGTTTCGGTTGGAATGGATGGAGCACACGCCACCGTTTTACTCTTCGGTCGACATCCGCAATGCAGGCTTCAAGTTGGCGCCAGTTGACACCAACTTGTTTCCAGCCGGCTGGAACAACTTGACGGAAGAGATGTTGCCCCTGGCAGTGCAGGCGGCGATGGCGGCGATTGAAAAAATTTGCCCTGAAGCCAAAAATCTCTTATTGGTTCCAGAGAACCACACTCGCAACACCTTTTATTTGTCAAATGTGGCGCAGTTGCAGCGCATTTTTAACCAAGCGGGCCTCAACGTTCGTCTGGGTAGTCTGAACCCTGAGATCACGGAAGAGACAACGCTGAGTTTGCCCAATGGCGAAAGCATCACCCTCGCGCCGCTTCAGCGCGACGGTCGCCGCCTGACACTCAAGAACTTTGATCCCTGCACGGTGTTACTCAACAACGACTTAAGTGCGGGCACCCCGGCCATTTTGGAGAACTTGAATGAGCAGTTTTTGCTGCCGCCCTTGCATGCCGGTTGGTCTGTGCGTCGCAAATCGAACCATTTCGCTTCGTATGACGAGGTCGCTAAAAATTTCGGTAAGTTGATTGGGGTCGACCCCTGGCTGATCAATCCGATGTTCCACACCGCCACAGGCCTCGACTTTTCGCAAGGGGCGGGGGTTGAAAAGCTCCAGCACGAAGTGGACAGCTTGCTCTCCAAGACCAAGCGCAAGTACAAGGACTACGGGATCAATGAAGAGCCGTTTGCCGTTGTCAAAGCCGATAATGGCACTTACGGCATGGGCATCATGGTCGTGCGAGACGCCAAAGAGCTGGAGTCTTTGAATCGCAAAACACGCAACAAAATGAGTGTGATCAAAGACGGACAAACGGTGACTGACGTCATCATTCAAGAAGGCGTACTGACGCACGAGCAAATCAACGATGCGGTTGCTGAGCCTGTGGTCTACATGATGGACCGATACGTCGTTGGAGGCTTTTATCGCGTCCACGCTGACAAAGGCATTGACGAAAATCTCAACGCGCCTGGCGCCTCGTTTGTTCCCCTGGCGTTTGAGCAGAGTGCCCACCTCCCTCAACCTGGGAAAGCCCCAGGCGCAAGCGTACCCAATCGGTTTTACATGTATGGCGTCGTGGGCCGCTTGGCCATGCTGGCTGCCAGCTATGAGCTTGAGCAAACCGACCCCAACGCTGAAGATTACGATTGATCAGCCTGCTCATGAGGTGATGAAAAAAAAGGAGGCCGAGGCCTCCTTTTTGACGCGTGTTGGCGAGGGTTGTTATTCGAGTGCTTTGGTGATGTCTTCGACGACTTTTTTGCCGTCTCCGAACACCATCATGGTTTTGTCCATGTAGAACAACTCATTGTCTAAGCCAGCATAACCGGCGGCCATGGATCGCTTGTTGACGATGACAGTCTTGGCTTTGAAAGCTTCGAGGATTGGCATCCCATAGATGGGACTGCCTTTTTGCAGAGCCAGAGGATTCACCACATCGTTTGCGCCCAAGACGATGGCGACGTCAACTTGACCGAACTCGCTGTTGATGTCTTCCATCTCAAACACTTGGTCGTATGGCACCTCGGCTTCGGCGAGCAACACGTTCATGTGCCCTGGCATACGGCCCGCCACCGGATGAATCGCATAACGCACATTGACGCCCATTTCCGTCAGCTTGTGTGCCATTTCCTTGACGGCATGCTGAGCGCGCGCCACGGCGAGGCCATAGCCGGGCACGATGACCACGCTCTCTGCGTTGCCCATGATGAAGGCGGCGTCATCGGCGCTGCCACTCTTGACCGGGCGCTGCTCTGTGCTCGCGCCTGCGCCGTCACCGGCCTCGCCGCCAAAGCCACCCAGAATCACGCTGATGAATGAGCGGTTCATTGCCTTGCACATGATGTAGCTCAGGATCGCTCCACTCGAGCCGACCAGTGAACCCGCGATGATCAACATGCTGTTGTTCAGGGAGAAACCGATACCGGCAGCAGCCCAGCCAGAGTAGCTGTTAAGCATCGAGACCACGACGGGCATGTCAGCGCCGCCAATGGGGATGATGATCAACACGCCCAACACAAAGGCGAGCACCAGCATGGCTGTGAAAGCGGTTTGGCTCTCGGTCGCCATGAACGTCAAACCTAAACCAATGGTGGCCAGTCCCATGGCCAAGTTCACCATGTGCTGGCCGGCAAACACCACTGGAGCACCTTGGAACAATCGGAATTTGTATTTGCCGGACAGCTTGCCGAACGCAATGACTGAGCCCGAAAAGGTGATGGCACCAATGGCCGCACCCAAAAACAGCTCGAGGCGATTGCCGATGGGGAGCGCTTCGCCTTTGGCGGCGATACCAAACGCATGCGGCTCGACAACAGCCGCGATTGCAATGAATACTGCTGCCAAACCGATCATGGAGTGCATGAAGGCGACCAGCTCGGGCATTTTGGTCATTTCAACGCGGTTGGCCATGATGGCGCCAGCGCTTCCACCGACCAACAGTCCCAACAAGACCCAGCCCAAGCCGGTGGCCTCACCGGACAGCTTGACGATCAAGGCCGCTGTAGTGAGCACGGCGATGGTCATGCCGGCCATACCAAAAACGTTGCCACGGATTGATGTAGTGGGGTGTGACAAGCCTTTGAGGGCTTGGATAAAAAAGACGCTGGCAACCAAATACAGCAGCGTGACGAGATTCATACTCATGCCTGAGTCTCCTGCGAGCCTTGGCTCGCTTGGGGTTGTGTCATCAAGGCGCTCAGTCGGGATACAGCCCACCATTCAAGCGCCATCAAAGAAATACCGGTGATCGCAGCCGCCATGGGACCTGCCAGCTCGTTGGCCACGACAGCCATAAAGCCCGCAGTGATGAGCCCAAAGGCCCACAACACTCCCTTGGCGACCTTGCTCATGCTTTTCGCTCTTTTTTCTTGAACATTTCCAGCATGCGCCGCGTGACCAAGAAGCCGCCAAAGACGTTCACTGCCGCCAGTGCGACGGCCAAGACGCCCATGGTCTTGCCAAATCCGGTTTCGGTGAGGCCGGCGGCCAACATGGCGCCGACGATCACGATGGCAGAGATGGCGTTGGTGACAGCCATGAGCGGTGTATGTAGCGCCGGTGTGACAGTCCACACGACGTGGTATCCGACGTAAATGGCCAGAACAAAAATAATGAGGTTGATGATGGTGTGATCAATGAGTTCCATGTCTTAGCTCCGCTTCACTTCGCCGCCTTGGGTCATCAAACAGGCAGCCACGATGTCGTCTTCCATGTCGATCGCGATGGTTTGCGCATCCTTGGCCAGCACCAACTTGAGGAAATCAAGCACGTTGCGCGCATACAGCGCCGAGGCATCTGCTGCGACCAAAGCGGGCAAATTGGTTTCGCCGACAATGTGTACGCCGTGCACCGTCACCGTCTCATTGGCCACAGTCAAGGGGCAGTTGCCGCCGACGCCGTTGGGGCCTTTCCCAGCGGCGATATCCACGATCACTGACCCTGGCTTCATGGACTTGACCATGTCTTCGGTGATCAATGTGGGCGCAGCGCGACCCGGAATCAAGGCGGTCGAGATCACCACATCGGCCAAGGCCACACGCTTCGCAACCTCAACTTGTTGGCGCTGCAGCCAGCTCGCTGGCATGGGCTTGGCATAACCGCCGACGCCCTCGGCAGCCTCACGCTCCTCGTCCGTTTCGTATGGCACCTCAATGAATTTGCCGCCCAAGCTTTCGATTTGTTCCTTCACGCTGGGGCGCACATCTGAAGCTTCAATCACCGCTCCCAGACGCTTGGCCGTTGCAATCGCTTGCAAGCCTGCAACACCAACACCCAAGATCACCACACGTGCCGCTTTGACTGTGCCCGCTGCGGTCATGAGCATCGGGAAAAAGCGCTGATAGGCATTGGCCCCCATCATCACGGCCTTGTAGCCTGCAATGTTGGCTTGGCTAGACAGCACGTCCATGCTCTGTGCGCGGGTGGTGCGAGGCGCTGCCTCGAGCGCAAATGCAGTCAGACCCGCCTTCGCCATGCTTTGGAGACCCTCTGCGTTGAACGGCTCCAGCATACCGATCACGGTGGCGCCCGATTTCATCATCGCCAATTCACTGGCTTGCGGGGTTCGCACCTTGAGGACTAAATCACAGGCGAGCGCACCCGCTGCGGATGTGATGGAAGCCCCAACAGCGGTGTACGACTCATCGGTGCAGCTTGCGGCGACGCCCGCACCGCTTTGAATCAGGACTTGGTGCCCCTGCGCGATCAGTTTTTTTACGGTTTCGGGGGTGGCAGCCACCCTGGTTTCTCCCGCTATGGTTTCAGCGGGTATGCCTATTTGCATGGTGAAGTTCTCCAGACCAGTCAAGCACGTGTCCCGGACGCCAGTCACGGCTCCGTCGAGAGACACGCATCAACTTGGCAATATATCAGTAATCACTGATAAAAGGTTTGGGACTTACCCTGCCTAGATTGACTCATCCCTGAGACGGCGCCGTGAACCTAAGCTCAGGATGCGCACGAGCCTTCTTGTTTGTGGCTCTTCGCTTGGCGATTGCGCTTGGTCTTGACTGCAGGAAGTGGCAGCTCAGGTGGAATCGGGGCATCGCTGGCTGTGATGATGCCGCCGCCCAGGCAAACTTCGCCGTCGTACAGCACCGCACTTTGGCCGGGCGTGACGGCCCACTGGGCGTGGGCAAACTGTAGGGTGAAGCGGCTGGCATCTCCCTCACTCAGGGTGCAAGGGGCATCGGTTTGACGGTACCGAGACTTGGCACCCAAGTTTTGAGATTGAGGTGCACTACCGGCCACCCAACTGATTTGTTCTGCCTGCATCTGGTGAGACAGCAGCCAAGGATGATCGTGGCCTTGGACAACCCACAGGGTGTTGTTCGGGATGTCTTTGTGGGCCACAAACCAAGGGGCATGATCGTTACCGCCCTTGGCGCCTCCCCGCGCTTTGACTCCACCGATGCCCAAACCCTGCCGTTGTCCCAGAGTGTAAAAAGACAAACCAACGTGCTCACCCAAAACACGACCCGCATCGTCGCGGATTGGTCCGGGTGCCTTGGCGATGTAGCGGTTCAAAAAATCGCGGAAAGGGCGCTCGCCAATGAAACAAATACCAGTGGAATCTTTTTTGCGTGCGTTGGGCAGACCGATTTCTTCTGCGATGCGCCGCACTTCTTTTTTGTGTATCGCCCAGAGCGGAAACATGGTCTTTGCCAGCTGGCTCTGATTGAGGCGGTGCAAAAAATAACTTTGATCCTTGCTGGGGTCTTGCCCACGCAACAACTCGAAGCCATCACGGACAGGGTTGTAGCGAACGCCTGCGTAATGGCCTGTGGCGATTTTCTCGGCACCTAGCCTCAAGGCGTGATCTAAAAATGCTTTGAATTTGATTTCTGCGTTACACAAAATGTCGGGATTCGGTGTGCGTCCCGCTTGGTACTCGCTCAAAAAAGAGGCAAACACCCTGTCTTTGTACTCCGCGGCAAAGTTCACATGTTCAATGTCGATGCCGATCACATCAGCCACACTCGCCGCATCCAGCCAGTCCTGTCGGCTTGAACAATACTCGCTGTCGTCGTCTTCCCAGTTCTTCATGAAGATGCCGACGACCTCGTGACCTGCTTTTTTAAGTAAGTAAGCACTTACGGCAGAGTCAACCCCGCCCGACAATCCAACCACGACCCTGTGTTTCATGATGTCCTCATGAAAAAGACCACCGTCATCACCCCGCCGGTGGCCACCACCACGGCGCGCACCCAAGCGCTAGGCAATCGCTTCGCCCATCTCGCGCCCCAATAGCCGCCCAGAGCGGTGCCCAGCATCATGATCGGAGCAGCCTTCCAGTCGACAGAACCTGCAACTGCAAATGCAATGACTGAGGCGAAAGCCAAGACCAATGAGATCAGGCTCTTCAGCCCGTTCGCAGTGTTGATTCGGGTTTCGCCAGTTGCTCCGTACAACGCCATCAGCAAAATGCCCAGACCGCCGTTGAAGTAGCCGCCGTACACGCACACCAAGAACAAGCCAGGCAAACGCCATTGGGCCAGTGGGCTGCCGTGCTTGCCCATGCGGGACAGGCGTGGCCCGATGGCAAACAGCAGAGTGGCCAAGCCCAGCAACCAAGGGACTAAACCACCAAACAGGCGATCCGGTGTCACCAGCAACAAGCCTGCCCCCATGAGCCCGGCGACCACCGCGACACCCAATTCAATTTTCAATGCGCGGCGTGGCAGCGCTTGCAATTCGGCTTTAAAACCCAACGAGCCACCTGCGTAGCCGGGGATCGCGGCGAGCGAACTGGTCGCGTTGGCCATGACAGGCGGAACGCCGACCGCGACCAGGGCGGGGAAGGACAGAAACGTGCCGCCGCCTGCGATCGCATTCAACATGCCGGCCGCTAAAGCTGCGCCCAGCAGCAGGCCCAAGTCCGTCCAACTCACCCGCGCACCTCGGGGTTGCCGATGCTTTCATGGGTGTAAAGCAAACTCAAATCAAAACGTTGCCCTCTCATGTGGTCATGAACACATTGCCACACCATGGGGCTTCGGTGGCGTTCGCGTGATGCTTCGATTTCAGTCGGACTCATCCACAGCGTGCGCACGATCCCCGCATCGAGGGACTGGAGTGGGTCGTGTTCGCCGACCGTTCCGCACAGAGCGAAACGCACGTAGGTGATGTCTTGGGGCGCGCCCTGGTGGGCGCGCGCTTGGCGGTTGCGCGTCATGTAAATACCGACCACGGCGTCCGGCGTGAATCGGTGCGCGGTTTCTTCCCAGGCTTCGCGGATGCAGCCGTTGACGATCGATTCACCCGCTTCTAGGTGCCCCGCTGGTGTATTGAGGCGCAGCCCGTGGGGAGTCTCCTCCTCGACCAACAAGTACAGGCCGTTGCGCTCCATTAAAGCAGCGACGGTGACATGAGGTTTCCAGCGTTGAGTCATAGGCAGGGATTATCGCGGCAACGCGTGGCAAATCCTCCACATTTGGCTTGACTGCGGGTGGGATGCAGAGATGAGCATCAGTGGTAGGGGTTCGGATAACCCAACTCGGTCAAGATACTGATTTCATAGCCCTCCATCGCCCGCGCATCATCCGCGTTGGTCTCGTGCTCCCAACCTTGGGCGTGCAAGGCAGCATGCACCAACAAATGTGCATAGTGGGCTTCAAGGCTTTTGCCTTGCACCTTGGCTTCATTTGCAACGACCGGAGCACACAGCACAATGTCCGCCTGCAAGGGGTCTCGGCTGTAGTCAAAGGTCAACACGTTGGTGGCGTAATCTTTTTGTCGATAACTCAGGTTGAGCGCCCTCCCCTCTGCCTCACCGACGATCCTGACGGTGAACTCACCATCGTCAGCCATGGCGTGACGCAACCACTTGCCCACCCGCGCTCTGCTGAGCAATGCCTTGAGCTCCACCTTGGTGTTGGCATCAAGGTCGCGAGCGAACTGCAAGGAGAGTTCAAGCTGACACAGGCTCATGCTGCTCTCCTGGCGCGGGGTCGAGGCGTGGGTGGCTCGGGTACTTCGTCCACAGTGCGCCCTTGTGATTCATAGGCGTCAACGATGCGAGCCACCAAGGGATGGCGAACCACATCAGCGCTGGTCAAATGGCACACGGCGATGCCTTTGACGCGGCGCAAAATGCGCTCTGCCTCCACCAATCCGCTGAGCTGTGGTCGGGGCAAATCGATTTGACTGACGTCACCGGTAACCACTGCTTTGGAGCCAAATCCGATGCGCGTCAAAAACATTTTCATTTGTTCAGGCGTCGCGTTTTGACCCTCGTCCAAAATCACAAATGCGTGATTCAGCGTGCGCCCACGCATGAACGCAAGTGGCGCGATTTCGATTTGTTGGCGCTCAAAAGCTCTTTGGACCCGCTCAAAGCCCATCAAGTCATACAGAGCGTCGTATAGCGGGCGCAAATAGGGGTCGACCTTCTGTCCCAAATCACCTGGCAAAAATCCCAGCTTTTCACCGGCTTCCACGGCTGGGCGCGTCAACACAATGCGCTGTACCGCTTGGCGCTCGAGGGCGTCCACCGCGTGGGCGACTGCCAAATACGTTTTGCCAGTGCCGGCAGGGCCAATGCCCAAGGTGATGTCATGGTCCGCGATGGCTTGAAGGTACGCTGCCTGATTGTTGCTTCGGGCCACCAAGGTGCCGCGCCGTGTGTGAACACTGGGACCGTCGCCCTGTGCCTCACCATCGCCACTGAGCATCAATTGCACTTGGTCCGCAGAGATCTCGCGTTTGGCCATTTCATAAAGCGCTTGCAGCACTTCCATGGCTCGGTTGGCGTTGGATTTGCCGCCCTCCACACGAAATTGTTCAAACCGATGCTGAATCTTGACATCCAGCGCTTCTTCGATCGCGCGCAAGTGGCTGTCCGTAGGGCCACACAAGCGGGCCATACGTGGGTTATCGGCAGGGGAAAAGGTATGTCGCAGAATCAATCGGATAATCTCACAAAAAACATGGGCTTTGCCCATGACACAGCCAACGCGGCGACTGCCGCACTAAAGGGGACACTCCAATGATAGGCAAGTTGAGCGGAATGCTGCTGGAAAAAACCCCGCCCCGGTTGTTGATCGACTGCCATGGTGTCGGCTACGAGGTTGATGTCCCCATGAGCACTTTTTACAACTTAGGGGATGTTGGCACACCTATTTCCCTGCTGATTCACATGGTCGTGCGTGAGGACGCTCATATTTTGTATGGGTTCGCGAGCGCTGCTGAGCGCGAGGCATTTCGCTTGCTGATCAAAATATCGGGGGTCGGACCACGCACCGCATTGGCCGTACTCTCCGGGTTAGGCGTGGAGGCGTTGAGTCAAGCCGTCGCGTTGCAAGAGCCCGCACGAGTCCTGAAAGTCCCTGGTATCGGTAAGAAAACCGCAGAGCGACTCCTGCTGGAGCTCAAGGGCAAATTGGTCGACGCGATTGGACAGTCCGCACCGGGTGTCGCCAGCGACGCGCACGCGGACGTGATGCAGGCGTTGGTGGTCTTGGGCTACAGCGACAAGGAGGCCGCTGCGGCGATCAAGCAGCTTCCCGGGGATGTGAATGTCAGCGAGGGGATCAAGCTAGCACTCAAGCGATTGAACGCCTGAAGCAGCGGTACCCGCGGTCTTGCGGTGGTGCGACAATGCAGATCATGTTTTCAATTCACCGATCAGCGCAATGAGCATACAGACCGACGACTTTGCGCCGGCCCCTCGGCTGGTGACCCCTGCCTCACAAACCCCACAAGAAGAGGCACTCGAGCGGGCGCTTCGACCCAAAGCGCTGACTGAGTACGTTGGACAGGCGAAGGCCCGCGAGCAGCTCGAGATTTTCATTGGTGCCGCGAAAATGCGTTCGGAGGCACTCGATCATGTGCTGTTGTTCGGCCCTCCTGGCTTGGGCAAGACCACCTTGTCGCACATCATTGCCAATGAGCTAGGGGTTAACCTTCGCCAGACCAGCGGCCCCGTGTTGGAAAAGCCAAAAGACCTTGCTGCATTGCTCACCAACTTAGAGCCTAACGATGTGCTCTTCATCGATGAAATCCATCGACTGTCTCCAGTCGTTGAAGAGATTTTGTATCCCGCTTTAGAGGACTATCAAATCGACATCATGATCGGTGAAGGCCCCGCTGCGCGGTCGATCAAACTCGATTTGCAGCCCTTTACGCTGGTTGGAGCGACCACGCGGGCGGGCATGTTGACGAACCCTTTGCGCGATCGATTTGGGATTGTCGCGCGGCTCGAGTTCTACACACCCGAAGAGTTGACGCGCATCGTGACTCGTTCAGCGGGGCTGATGCAAGCGCCCATAGATGCAGAGGGCAGTATGGAGATCGCACGCCGCTCTCGGGGAACGCCTCGCATCGCCAACAGACTCTTGCGTCGAGTGCGTGATTACGCAGACGTCAAAGGCAATGGCAGCATCGACGCCTCCATCGCCCAAAAGGCCCTAGCGATGCTAGACGTTGACCCTCAAGGCTTTGATGTGATGGACCGCAAACTGCTCGAGGCTGTGGTTCATCGATTTGATGGTGGTCCAGTCGGATTAGATAACATCGCAGCTAGCATCGGAGAAGAGCGCGACACGATCGAAGATGTGATTGAGCCGTACTTGATTCAACAAGGCTTTTTACAGCGCACTCCACGTGGGCGCATCGCGACCCTGGCCGCTTACCGCCATCTGGGCGTTGCGGCTCCGCAAGGCAACGATACCTTGTTGTAAACCGCGACATTGAGGTGCCGTTGGCACTCCGCTCAGTGCTGTGAAGTGGTCACCCGGCTGCGGTGGTGCGGCAGTCTGATTGAAAAATCCGGCTTCCCAGGCGCTGCATGTGTCCTAAGGTGCCAGCCAATACCGCAGAGTTAAGCAGAGACTTCGTCTGCTGGACTTTGACCATCCAGGTGGCGCGTGTCGCCCCAATTCAAGAGAGTCAGACCTTCGGGCGTCCACAGCAGACGATTGATGGTGGCGTTGCCGAGTTCCCATTCGCGCGGCGCGTTGGTGGGGATACCATTGGCGGCGCGGTACAACACGTCCAGGACGCCGCCATGTGCAGCCAACAAAATTTGTTGTCCTGCATGTTGCGAAGCGATGCTGTTCAATGCACTCAGAACGCGATCCCTCAACTGAATCAGGCTCTCACCGGAACCGGGTGTAAACCACTGATCTCTCTGCCGCCAAGACAAGCTCTGATCTGGCCAGCGTTCTTGAATCTCTTCCCAAGTGAGGCCTTCAAATGAACCAAAATGTCGTTCGCGCAAGCCTCGGTGCGCGCGAACCGATTGACCATGGTGTTTTGCAATGGCTTCGGCCGTGTGAAAGGCCCGTTCCAAATCGCTGGCGTAAAACGCATCGAACTTCTCTTGCGCGAGCGCGAGACCAGCTTGCGTGGCTTGCCAGCGACCCAGGGCGCTCAGCGGCGTATCGAGCTGCCCCTGGATGCGTTTTTCTGCATTCCAAGTGGTCTCTCCGTGTCGAATGGCGATGATGCGGGTGGCTTGATTCATGCGGTCGGCTCGCTTTTATCTGGCGATCTCTTCGATCACCGTGTGTCGCTTGGGGTTCCCTTGGGGGTAATGCTGAAAAGCTGCATTCACCAGGGTGGGCGCCAGTTGGGGTACGTCATTCCAAGGCCCTTGATGGCTGACATGGGCCTCAAATGCAACTGCTTGCGATGTCCTGTGGCGCAACACCAAGTCCAAATCAAACGCAGTCCAAACTGGCTCAATCACCGGGAAATGGAAAATGAACGATGCCCCATGGCCAGAAGAGCCAAACCACATGTTCGTGTCAAAAGGCCGGTGGGGTGACAGCGCTCTGGGAGGCTCAATCGCCCGCATTTTCCATTGGGTTTGCAATAACCACGGTGCGCCGTCGTGGGTGACGGGCCTCAGACCTCTGTCCAGCAGAGCTTGCTCGAGCGCTCGCACGATGGGCTCGAATTCAGTACCGCTTTGAGATGGCAGGCGTTCTACGTAAACCTCAGCACCGATAGGCACAATGCCGGCCGGCCCCTGAAAAGAACGCACTTGGTTGTCGATCGCACGCAGACCAGAGCAACCGCCAAGGGCCAGGGCGCTCACGACACCCAGAAATAAAACCCACACCGATTTGACCGCGCTCGCACCCCAGGACGAATCTGCCGCCGCTGATCGCGCCCAAGGTGCGGTCATGGTCATCAAACGTCTTCGGGCTGAAGCCATTGGATCGTCGATGGCGGTACCACGGGCAAGTCATCAAATGCGGTGTCGCCTTCGGCATTGGTTTGGCCAGTGGCTTTCACTGTTTTGAATGAAAACAAACGGTGATCCATCAAATGGCTGGGGACCACGTTTTGCAACGCGGTGAACATGCTTTGCGTTCGCCCGGGGAACTTCTTTTCCCACTCGTGCAGCATGGCAGACATTTGCTGGCGTTGCAGCTGATCTTGGCTGCCGCAGAGCGTGCACGGAATGATGGGAAACTGCCGCACCTGGGCGTAGCGCTCGAGGTCTTTTTCTTCGACGTAGGCGAGTGGACGAATCACCACGTGCTCACCGTTGTCGCTGGTGAGTTTGGGGGGCATCCCTTTGAGGCGACCCGCGAAAAAAAAGTTCAGCAGCGTCGTTTGCAAGATGTCATCGCGGTGATGACCCAGCGCGATTTTGGTGACGCCCAGCTCCGTGGCGACTCGGTACAAAATCCCACGCCGCAAACGGCTGCAGAGACTGCACATCGTCTTGCCTTCAGGGACTTTTTCTTTGACGATGCTGTAAGTATCTTGCTCTTCAATATGGAATGGCACGCCCACTTGGCGCAAGTAGTTCGGTAGCACGTCCTCGGGAAAGCCGGGCTGCTTTTGATCGAGGTTGACGGCGACAAGATCAAACGATATCGGCGCTCGGTCGCGCAGCTTCAGCAAGATGTCCAGCATTCCGTAGCTGTCTTTGCCGCCTGACAAACACACCATGACCTTGTCACCTTCTTCGATCATGTTGAAGTCGGCGATGGCTTGCCCGACTAGGCGACACAAGCGCTTCTCGAGTTTGTTGTTGTCGTAGGCTTGCCGCTGCGCTTTTTTATCTGGAAAAGCCAGGGCTTCGATCGTGTTCACCATTGGCCACTCTCCATGCGGATGGCGACTTCGCAGTCCGTAAAAATCTCAAGCTTGGCAATTTTGACGCGTACACCAATCACGCCAGGCAGTTGCATCAGTCGTTTGGATAAGCGACCGATCATGGTTTCTAGCAAATTGATGTGCTCTGCGGTGCACTCGTCAATGATGATTTGCCTCACCCGGCGATAGTCCAACACGTGGTTGATATCGTCGTCTCGCGGGATGAGCTTTTGCGGCCCTTGGTTCAACTCGGCGTCGACTTGAATTGGCTGGGGCGTGGTCTTCTCGTGAGCCAAGATGCCCAAGTTCGCGGTGAAGCGCAGACCCGTCAGCGTGAGAATTTGTGTGCCTTGCGTATCGCTCATGGCTTCATCAATGAAAAATCGCGTGCTTGTCGCACCAAATGTTGTCCGCCGTCCACCACCAGCGTGGTTCCAGTGATGGCGGGATTGTTGAGCGCAAAGCTCACCGTCTGAGCGATGTCTTGCGCTGTCGATGATTGTCCCAAAGGCGCGAGTTGATGCAAAGCCGCAAAGGCATCGTCATCCAACATGTGGCTGGTGAGCGTCAGCCCAGGTGCCACTCCGACGACTCGAACATCGGGGGCTAGCGCTTGTGCGAGCAGGGTATTGGCGCACTCTAGTGCAGCCTTAGAGAGGGTGTAGCTCAGAAAATCAGGGTTCAAGTTATAGAGCTTTTGATCAAGCAAGTTGACCACTGCGCCCTTGGCTTGTCTGGTCGCGAGGTGGTTGGCCAAGCACTGCGCGAGCACCACGGGCGCCAGCGTATTGGTGCGCAAATGGGCATCAAATGACGCGGTGTCGATGTCCTCGATGGTGTCGAGTTCAAACAAGGAAGCGTTGTTGATCACCGCGTCGATCCGCCCCCAAGCTCCCACCACATGGGCGAACAACTGGCGCACCTCTAAAGCGTCACTCAGATCCGCCGACCACATCTCGAATCGGCCCTGGGGTGCTCGTTTGCGAAGTTCTTGCACAGTGTTGGCAGCTTCTGCTTGTGAACGCCCGAAATGGACTGCGACGTCCCACCCTTCTTGTGCCAAATGCAGGGCGATATGGCGCCCCAGCCTTTTGGCGGCTCCGGTGATCAGGACCACTCGCGGTGATGGGAGGTTTGGAGGCGCAGTGGGCATGACAGACAATAGAGGGGTGAAAACAACGCTTAGTTTATCCAGTCCGGCCCCGACGACTGCCCATGATGGGTATGCGATTCCCTCATCTGAGGTAGGACATGCTCTGCGCACCGAGTTTGAAGCCGCTGGTGGGTGGTTGCCGTTTGACCGTTTCATGCACCTTGCCCTCTATGCGCCCGGCTGGGGTTATTACGCGACCTCCAAGCGCGTGATTGGCGTTGGATTCGGGGACGGCAGTGATTTTGTAACCGCTCCCGAGTTGTCGCCTGTCTTCACCAAAACCTTGGCGCGGGCCGTCGCCGCGTGGATGGAGCAAACGGGCGTCGATGAGATTTGGGAGTTTGGCGCAGGTCGCGGTGTGCTGGCGCGGGACCTTTTGTCGGCTCTGGATGAATTGGGCGTTGGGCCTCGCCAAGGTTGCGTGCGCCGGTATGTGATTGTGGAGGTTTCCGCGGCGTTGCGGTCGGTGCAAGAGGAGACTCTGGCCCAATTTCAGGACACAGTCACATGGGCTGGCGCGTGGCCTGAGCGATTGAACGCGGTTGTGCTGGGCAATGAAGTCCTGGACGCCATGCCAGTCCAGTTGTTGCACAGGGTAAGCGGTCAATGGCATGAGCGCGGTGTTGCGCTGAAAGGAGACAAGCTCTTTTGGGAAGACCGGCTCAGCAGCTTGCGGCCCCCGATGCACATTGCTGGCGAACACGACTACCTGACGGAAATTCACCCCCAAGCGAACGCCTGGGTGCAGTCTTTGGGACAACGCCTGCGTCGCGGGGTGGTTGTGTTGTTTGACTATGGCTTCCCTGAGGCAGAGTATTACCACCCCCAACGCAGCGGCGGCACTGTGATGTGCCATCAGGGGCACATGAGTGATCCCAACCCATTGGAAAGCGTGGGCGAAAAGGACATCACAGCCCATGTGGATTTCACTGGTGTGGCCCTGGCGGCTCAGGCCGCTGGGCTAGCGATTGTCGGATACACCAGCCAGGGTAGTTTTTTATTGGACGCAGGCCTGGTTGATGTGCTTGCACAAGCCAGCGTGCCCGAGCAAGCCGCAGCGCTGAAGCTGATCCATGAACATGAAATGGGCGAGTTGTTCAAGGTCATTGCCTTGGCCCCAGAATCGGGCGCAGCCCAAGTCCCGCCTATTGGGTTCGTGCGAGGTGACCGCACGCACGCTTTGTGATGTTGCGCTGGTTTTTCTTCATGGCTTTGGCTCTGATGCTGTTTCAGGCGGCTTGGCCATGGTTGTCCCGCTTGGGTTTGGGTCGAATGCCATTGGACTTGCGCTTTCACTGGCTGGGTCGCGAGTGGTCCGTGCCGCTGGGCTCGACACTCGTTTTGACGGGGCTGATGATGCTCTTGGAGCGCGTCTTTTGGCATTGGATATGAGCATCAAGTGGTGTCAGCGTACCCTTGAAATTGGGCAAATCAGCCACACCTGATGGTTAGAGCAGCAGCGAGTCAGCAGGAGATCCTTGGGGTCACCGATCGCAACTCAAAAGACACCCAACAGCAAGCACCGCCATGACCCAAAACACCCATGTGGTTTGTCCCCATTGCCACGCCACCAATCGTGTCCCAACAGGGAGTCTGGGCACACAAGCGCATTGCGGCAAGTGCCACCAATCCCTGTTCACGCAAAAATCATTGGCTCTTTCGGAAGCCAACTTTGACCGGCACGTTCAAAAAAGTGACGTTCCTTTGTTGGTTGACTTTTGGGCCCCGTGGTGTGGCCCTTGTCGAATGATGGCGCCTCATTTTGAAGCCGCAGCAGCCCAGCTTGAGCCGGCTTTTCGACTCGCCAAAGTGAATACCGAGGAGGCTCAAGGGCTGGCAGCTCGCTATCAAATCCGAAGCATTCCGACCATCGCGATTTTCAAAGGCGGGCGCTTGATCGCAAGCCAAGCGGGTGCCATGGGCCAAGCTGACTTGGTGCGCTGGGCTAGATCCCACCTTTGACCCACTGCTCCTATCGCGTCCGTGTCTGGCTAATGGAATAATGTGGTCATGACCGATGCAAACGATTTCAGTGCCGCTACTCTCGTCCGGGGGGCCACCACCTTGCGCAAACAGGTGCGGGTGCAAATGGCGGACATCGCCCGTTTGGCGGGCGTGTCCACAGCCACGGTATCGCGCGCGTTGAGCGGTAGCGCGCTGGTCAATGATGAAACGCGGGACCGGGTCATGGAGCTGGCTGCCAAGTTGAATTACAAGGTTGACGCGGCTGCTGCGCGGTTAAGAAAAGGGGCGGTGAATACCGTCGGCGTGGTGTTGCTTTTGGATCAAGACCAGGCGGCTACCGATCCGTTCATGATGAATATGGTCGGACATTTGGCAGACGCATTGAATGTGCGGGGTCTCGACATGTTGCTGGCACGCTTTTCATTAGATCGCCGTGAGGATCTCGCCGACATGGTGGAGTCGGGTCGCGTCGGTGGTGTCATCGTGATTGGACAGTCTGAGAGCCATGAGTACTTGAACGCGCTCGCGAGTCGCCAGTTCCCCAAGGTGGTGTGGGGCGCGAATTTGCCTGGGACGCGCTATGCCGTGGTCGGCACCGACAACGAGCTTGGCGGTTATTTGGCTGCACGACATTTGTTGCAGCAAGGATGCCGCCGAATTGCATTCTTGGGCAAAACCCAACATCCCGAAGTCGCCTTGCGCGAGCAGGGGTATCGACGCGCGCTGGCTGAATTTGGCCTGACCGCAGATCCACTGCTGACGCTGCCTGTGTCACTCAATGCGGCAGAAAATCGACCGCAGATGCGCGAATGGTTGGCGCGGTGCGGTGCGTTTGATGGTGCATTTGCGTTCAGCGATGTGGTCGCGATGGGCTTGGTCGCTGTGTTGTCGGAGGCGGGTCTGCAAGTGCCCAAGGACGTCAAGGTTGTTGGGTATGACGACGTTGTGGCATCTGAATTTGTGCACCCTTCCATCACGACCGTTCGCCAGCCTCTGGATTTGGCCGCGCAAGCTTTGGTTGACACATTGATCGATGGTATCCATGGCCATGCTCAGCGTTCGACGTTGCTCCCGACCGCATTGGTGGTTCGAGAAAGCACGGCGTCGATTTGACGCGCGGACAGACCCCGCTTAAACCCTCAACATTCGCGTCCCAAGTCGCCCCGTGGCGACGGTTCTGATGCGGCGAGTTCGTGACCGGCGAAAGCGAGTTGGATTCCGGCAAATTACAAACGATTGCAAAAGGTGTCTATAACTGAAGACATTCAGTAAAAATCCCTGCCGCCTCCTTTTTTTTAAAATAAATTAAAACTTAATCATTCAAAAAAAGCCGAATTTAATTCAAAAAATCCAGCTTCTGCGAGACATGATTGTCCGCCAACACTAGGGAAAACCCCGATTTGCAAACGATTGCAAAGCATTCGGTGTGGTGTTGTAATCCATCGTCCGACCTGCTCTGGCGAAGCGGCAAATGCAGGCGGTTCATTTAAACCCCATGCTTGGAGACGAAACAATGATTCGCATCAAACACACGTTGGTCGCAGCGGCGGCTCTGTTTTCACTGGCAGGTCAAGCTGCCACTATCACGATCTCTTGTGGCTCTGTTGGCCAAGATTTTGAGTTTTGCAAAAAGCACACCTCGGAGTGGGCCAAGAAAACTGGCAACGAAGTCAAACTTTTCACCATTCCTAACTCGACCACAGACATCTTGGCATTGTTCCGCCAAATGTTTGCCGCCAAGTCATCTGACCTTGACGTGATCAACGTTGACGTGGTTTGGCCCGGCATGATCAAGGACCACTTGATCGACCTGAAGCCATACAGCAATGGCGCCGAGAAGAAGCATTTCCCTGCGATCGTCGAGAACAACTCTGACAACGGCCGTTTGTTGGCGATGCCTTGGTTTACCGATGCTGGCTTGCTCTACTACCGCAAAGATCTGCTCGACAAATACGGCGTGAAGGCTCCGACCACCTGGGAAGAGTTGGCAACGGCTGCTAAGAAAATTCAAGACGGCGAGCGCGCTGGTGGAAACGCTGATTTCCAAGGTTTTGTGTTCCAAGCCAAAGCCTATGAAGGTTTGACCTGTGACGCAGTCGAGTGGCTGACCAGCTATAACGGTGGCAACATCGTTGACGCCAAAGGGAACATCACTGTCAACAATCCTGGCGCGGTCAAAGCGCTGAAGACAGCTGCCTCATGGGTGGGAACGATCGCGCCTCAGGGTGTCCTGAACTATGCGGAAGAAGAAGCGCGTGGCGTGTTCCAAAATGGCAACGCCGCCTTTATGCGCAACTGGCCCTACGCTTGGTCCTTGGGCAACGCCAAAGACAGCAAAGTGGCTGGCAAGATTGGTGTTTCTGCGCTGCCCAAGGGTGGTGCTGATGGCAAGAATGCGGCAACCCTGGGTGGTTGGCAGTTGGCTGTCTCTAAGTACTCTAAGCATCCCAAAGAAGCCGCTTCATTGGTGATGTACATGACCAGCCCTGAAGTCCAAAAAGAGCGTGCAATCAAGGGTTCCTATAACCCAACGATCCCTTCACTCTATGAAGACAAAGAAGTCTTGGCTGCTGCTCCTTTCTTTGGTAGCTTGTACAGCGTCTTCACCAGTGCAGTACCACGTCCTTCTACCGCTACTGGTTTGAAATACAACGAAGTGTCATCTGCATTCTGGAATGCCACACACGAAGTGCTGTCGGGCAAGTCGACTGCTGAAGCAAGCTTGGCCAAGCTCGAAGGCAAGCTCAAGCAAATCCGTCGCGGCCAAAACTGGTAATCCGGTATTGCCAAATCACGGCCCGATTGCATAAGCGGTCGGGCCGTTTTATCTCTCAAGGTAAGTTTCGATGAACAGTAAAACCAAAACAGCATGGTTGTTTTTGACGCCAATGTTGTTGGTATTGGTGCTGGTGGCGCTGTGGCCACTGGGGCGGACGATATGGTTCAGCCTGACAGATGCCAACATCAACAACCTTGATGCGGCAAAGTTCGTCGGATTTGAAAACTACTTTGGTGAATACGGGTTATTCAACAACCCAAACTACGTTGATGGATTTTGGAACAGCGATTGGGGAATATCGATCCTCAATACGCTCAAGTTCTCGGTGGTTTCAGTGACCATCGAAACCGCATTTGGCCTAGCAGTCGCGATGCTTTTGAATCAAGAGTTCCGAGGCAGAGCGTGGGTGCGGGCCGCGGTCTTGGTGCCTTGGGCGATTCCCACCATCGTCTCGGCCAAGATGTGGGGCTGGATGTTGCATGACCAATTTGGCGTGATCAACCAATGGCTCGTGAATCTCGGCTTTCTGGCAGAAAAACTGGCATGGACGGCAGACCCTGACTTTGCACTATGGACCGTGGTTGCAGTCGACGTGTGGAAGACGACACCATTCATGGCACTGCTCCTCCTGGCTGCACTGCAAACGCTCCCAAAGGATTGCTACGAAGCGGCCAAGGTGGACGGTGTACACCCTATTCGCGTGTTCTTGAAGGTGACATTGCCACTCATCAAACCCGCATTGATGGTCGCAGTGATCTTCAGATTGCTGGATGCGCTGCGGGTGTTCGACTTGATTTATGTGCTGACTTCGAACAGCAATAGCACGATTTCGATGTCTGGATTCGTGCGGCGTGAAATGGTCGACAACGGGTACATGGGCTACGGATCAGCCGCCTCGACGGCGCTGTTTCTGATCATTGGTCTGTGCACTGTGGCTTATATCAAGCTCGGCCGCATGAAGCTAGGAGAAGACTAATGCGTTCACCGTGGTATGCCCGTGGGGCACTCTATGCATTTGCGTTGTTGGTGGTTGTGCTGTCGGTATTTCCGTTCATTTACGCCATCTCAACTTCTTTGAAGACTGGTTCCGCACTCTTTGACCCAAGTTTGTGGCCATCTTCGGTGAGTTTCTCCAATTATGTTTCTCTGTTTACTTTGGCAGAGCAGCCGTTTGGCCGCCATATCTTGAACTCCATCATGGTTGCTGTCCTGGTTGTGAGCTTGTCCTTGTTGCTGGGCGTCACTGCTGCGTATGCGCTCGGTCGAGTTCAATTCAAGGGACGCGGCCTCCTCTTGACGGCTGTGTTGTCGGTCTCGATGTTTCCCCAGGTTGCGGTTCTGGCGGGTATGTTTGAGCTCATCAGAGCCCTGGGCATCTACAACAAGGCGTTGGGGCTAGTTCTGCCCTACATGATCTTTACGCTGCCCTTCACGGTGTGGGTGTTGACCACGTTCATGAAACAACTGCCTAAAGAGTTGGAAGAGGCGGCGATCATGGATGGCTGCGGACCGGTGCGCATCATCAAGGATGTGTTCATGCCTCTGCTTTGGCCCGCCCTGGTTTCGACCGGTTTGTTGGCCTTCATTGCGGCATGGAATGAGTTCCTGTTTGCTTTGACGTTTGTGCTCGACAACAACGAGCGCACTGTGCCTGTCTCTATCTCGTTGATTTCTGGCGCTAGCAAATACGACATTCCATGGGGCAACATCATGGCGGCGTCTGTGCTGGTGACCTTGCCGTTGGTGGTGTTGGTGTTGGTCTTCCAGAAAAAAATTGTGTCCGGCCTCACAGCAGGTGCTGTGAAGGGCTAACTTCTATTTAAAAACATGACTCAAAAATCCCAGAACAACAACTGGTGGCGCGGCGGCGTCATCTATCAAATCTACCCGCGAAGCTTTTGCGACAGCAACGGTGACGGCATTGGTGATTTGCGTGGCATCACATCTAAGCTCGACTACATCGCAAGCTTGGGAGTCGATTGCATTTGGCTATCGCCATTTTTCAAAAGCCCGATGAAAGACTTTGGCTACGACGTCAGCGACTACTGTGACGTTGACCCCATGTTCGGCAATATTGATGATTGCAAAGCCATGGTGGAACGTGCTCATGAGCTGGGTCTGAAAGTCATGATTGATCAGGTGCTTTCACACACATCGGATGAGCATCCTTGGTTCACAGAGAGCCGTGCCAACAAATCCAATCCAAAAGCCGATTGGTATGTCTGGGCTGATGCCAATGAGGATGGCACACCTCCCAACAATTGGCTCAGTATTTTTGGTGGCAGTGCGTGGCAGTGGGATACCCGTCGGCTCCAGTACTACATGCACAACTTCCTCACCAGCCAACCTGACTTGAACTTTCACTGTCCGGCTGTGCAAGACGCCATTTTGGAGACGGTGAAGTTCTGGCTGGATATGGGCATTGATGGCTTCCGTTTGGACACCGCCAACTTTTATGTGCATGACAAAGAGCTGCGCAATAACCCCCCGCGTGGGCGCCCAACGGGCATTGACCCAGCCGTTAACCCCGCCAACCCTTATGCATGGCAGTGGCACCGTTTTGACAAAAGCCAGCCTGAGAACCTCGTGTTCTTGAAGCGCTTGCGCGCACTCGTAGATCAGTACCCCAACACCACCATGGTTGGTGAAATCGGTGATGACGATGGCATTGCGCGTGTCGCTGAATACACCAGCGGTGGCGATAAGTTGCACATGGCCTACTGCTTCGATTTGTTAGGTCCTGAGCACAGTGCAAGTTTTGTACGCGGAGTGATTGACCGCTTTGAGCGTGTCGGTGGAGAGAGTGCTTGGCCTTGTTGGTCACTCTCGAACCATGACGTGACACGCGTGGCCACGCGGTGGAGCATGGGCGATCAGGTTGACGTGCAGCAACGCGTTTACACGGCCATGCATCTGAGCCTGAGGGGCTCCAACTGCCTGTATCAAGGGGAAGAGCTGGGTTTGCATGAGGCAGAGCTCACCTTTGAGCAGCTTCAAGACCCTTACGGCATCACGATGTGGCCTGAGTACAAGGGGCGAGATGGCTGCCGTACTCCGATGCCTTGGGATGGTCAGGCCGTCCACGCTGGTTTCAGTACCTCGCAGCCTTGGCTGCCTGTTTCAGCGGATCACGCGAGGGTGGCTGCAGACGTTCAAAATGAAGGCTCCGACAGCTTGCTGAATTTCTACCGTCAATTTCTGAAGTGGCGCAAAACCAAGCCCGCGTTGGTGCTCGGAACTATCCATCTGCAAGCAGAACACCCCCAGGTACTTGCCTACGAACGTCGCCATGGTGAGGAGCGCTTGCTCTGCGTCTTCAATCTGTCGGCTGACAGTGCAACGTGGCCTGTCCCAGCCGGTGCGACGATCCAGCCCTCTGGACTGATGGGTGCTGAGATTCAGGCTGGCGCGCTTCAATTGAAGCCGTGGGGCGGCGCATTTTTGAGTGTTTGAGGAAAACGACCATGTCCAGTATCACGTTCAAAGGCGTCGAAAAGCGCTACACCGCCGACAGCATCACGATTGCGCAAGCTGACCTTGAAATCAAACCGGGTGAGTTTTGCGTATTTGTGGGACCGTCGGGTTGCGGCAAATCGACCCTGTTGCGAATGGTCGCTGGACTCGAGGACATCACCGCAGGCGACTTGTACATCGATGGTCAACGCGTCAATGATCTGCCCCCAGCCAAGCGTGGGGTGGCAATGGTTTTCCAAAGCTATGCGCTCTACCCGCATATGACAGTCCGGGAAAACATGGCCTTTGGGTTGCAGGTATTGGGAGCCAAAAAGGCGGAAATCGACGCCAAGGTCAACGAGGCAGCACAGGTCCTACAGCTAGAGCATTTGATGGACCGGTTGCCCAAGGCTCTGTCAGGGGGGCAGCGTCAGCGCGTGGCCATTGGTCGGGCGATCGTCAAGCACCCCAAAGTGTTTCTATTTGATGAGCCATTGTCGAACCTCGATGCCGCATTGCGGGTGCAGACCCGCTTAGAAATTGCCAATTTGCATCACCGGGTCAGCAGTGCGAGCATGATTTATGTAACCCACGACCAGGTCGAAGCCATGACATTGGCTGACAAGATCGTGTTGCTTCGTTCGGGTGAAGATGTGGCAAAGAAGGGCTCGATCGCACAGGTGGGCTCACCTCTCACGCTGTATCACCGCCCTGCCAGTTTGTTTGTGGCGGAGTTTATTGGCTCTCCCAAAATGAATGTGTTGTCTGCCAATTGCGTTGCGGCCACAGAGTCAGTCGCAGACCTGAAGGTTCAGGGCCACGGCTTTCATGCATCAGTCGATGCCCGAAGACTTGTGGGCCAGTCGGGACTATCGCTGGGCGTGCGGCCTGAGGATATGCGCTTGACGGACGTGGATGGTGCCAATGTCCTCAATGGAGTTGTCGCGCACATTGAAAAACTGGGTGAGTCATCGCTGATTTATTTCCGCGTCTCTGGGGACGAGCAGTTGCTCACGCTCAAGGTTGAGGGTACGTCTGCGTACCGCAAGGGCGACGCTGTGCGTGTCGCTTGCCCAGCTGATACCTTGCACGTGTTTGATGCAGCGGGTGATGCTTGTCACCGCACAATCGACTTGCCCGCATAAGGCGCGTGGGTTTGGGGCGAACCGACCCCATTGTTGTGGCGCGGCGATGGGCTGCTGATTTTTAGCGCCTCGAACCGCTGGAGGCACTGCTTTGCCATGCGGTTTGAATACACTGTGTGCCATGACAATCTTGACGATTCAAAGCACGCCATTCCCTGACCAGTTGCCCGGCACATCAGGACTTCGCAAGCGAGTGCACGTCTTTCAGCAGCCTCACTACTTAGAAAATTATGTGCAAGCCCTGTTTGACGTGATTTGGGGTGAGGGGCAGTCCGCATCGGGACAGACCTTGGTCCTCGGCGGGGACGGGAGATATCACAACGCGGTCGCCATTCAGACGATCGTGCGCATGGCAGTGGCGCGCAGGTATGCGCGTGTATTGGTAGGCCAACATGGGTGGCTTTCCACACCAGCGACATCGGCGGTGATTCGCCGGCGCGGTGCCAGCGGGGGCATCGTGTTATCCGCTAGCCATAACCCGGGCGGACCAGATGGCGATTTCGGAATCAAATACAACATTGGCAACGGAGGCTCTGCGCCCGAGTCCATCACCCAGGCGGTGTTCAATCGCAGCCAGCATGTCACTGCATATGCCATCTCTGACAGCGCAGATGTCCCATTGGGAGTGCTGGAGCGCCATCTGATTGAAGGCACCGAAGTTGAGGTCATTGATCCCGTAGAGGACCACGCCGCGTTGATGCGTGTTTGCTTTGATTTTGATGCCATGCGCCAGCTGTTCGCGCGTGGCTTTCGGATGCGATATGACGCGATGTCGGCGGTGGGTGGCCCCTACGCCCAAGCGATCTTAGAGCGCGAGTTAGGTGCGCCCGCTGGAACAGTGGTCAATGCTGCACCGTTGCCAGATTTTGGCGGCCATCATCCAGACCCTAACCCCGTTCACGCGCAAGATTTGATGCGATACATGTGGTCGGGAGAAGCATCAGACTTCGGGGCGGCATCGGATGGCGACGCCGATCGCAACATGATTCTTGGTCGTGGCTTTGTGGTGTCACCATCTGACAGCTTGGCGGTCATCACCGCCTGGGCTCACCTGATGCCAGGGTATCGGGGTGGCATCCGAGGTGTCGCGCGCTCGATGCCGACCTCCACCGCAGTGGATCGGGTTGCCAAAGCCTTGGGTGTTCCCTGCTATGAAACACCCACAGGATGGAAATACTTTGCCAATTTATTGGAGGCTGGGCGGATCACCTTGTGCGGTGAAGAAAGTTACGGCACCAGCTCAGACCACGTCCGGGAAAAAGATGGTCTGTGGGCCGTCCTGTGCTGGCTCAACTTGATCGCTGTGACAGGGAAGAGCGTTGAAACATTGGTGCGAGAGCTTTGGCAGACCCATGGCCGTTGTTTTTATTCCCGCCATGATTACGAAGGCATCGATGCAGCGGTGGCACAGCAGTTGATGCAGCGTTTGCGAGATCGCTTGCCCTCTTTGCCTGGACAACACTTATCGGGCCATACCATTGTGGCGGCCGACGATTTTTCATACCTTGACCCAATCGATGGGACACTGTCCAAGCACCAAGGCGTGAGGATTGTGATGGATGGTGCACGGGTGGTGTTTCGTTTGTCTGGTACGGGGACTTTCGGTGCCACTCTGAGGGTGTACCTGGAGCGCTTTGAGCGAGACCCTCGCGTGCACGATGCCCCCGTGCAAGAGGTCTTGAAGCCTTTGGTGCTGATGGCCCAAGAGTTGGGGCAGATCCATGCATTGACCGACCGCAGCGCTCCGAATGTCGTGGTTTAACCCAAAGTCCAGAGGTGCTGTGCGCCATGCCTAAGGTCCCTTTAAAGTGTTGTGCTCGCACATCGCTGCGAGATTTTTTGAGCCTGCTTCTTCCTGAGAAAGCAAGCGCAGGAGATGATGACAACATTGACCTGATTCCCACCCCGTTTGTTGCATGAACCACTTGCTTCGCCCACGTCTGAATAGCGTGGCAGTCCCGATATTTTTCGAGTTTTTGCTGGGTATGTCGGTGGCCATGGTGGGGCTCTGGTTGGCCTCACAGACGTCAGATGCGGCAGCGGGAACCCTGGGTGTCATGCAGCAGGTGCAAGAGACGGTGGTGGTTGTTTTTCGCGTGCTCGCGATTGGTGTGGGGGTGGTCTTGACCCAACTCCTAGGTGCGCAGCGCTTTAAGGTGGCCAGCGCGACAGCCAACAGCGCTCTCGCGGTAGCCACTTGGCTGGGACTGCTGGCAGCGGCCTCTGTGACCGTGGGGCGCGATGTGATTTTGACCAGCCTCAACGTGCCTTCGGGGATCGTGACTCTCGCGCTACCCTACCTGTTGGTCTTGGCGTTTGCCCTTTGGTTAGAGGGCTACAACCTGACCTTGGCTTCGATCCTGCGCGCCCACTTGAGAGTGCGCGAATCTTTGATGGTCATGGTGTTGATGCATGTCACGCACTTGCTCTTGGCGTGGTTCTTGATGCTCGGCTTTTGGGGGTTTGAGGGGTTTGGCTTGATGGGCTTCGTGTGGGCATTCATGACGAGCCGCCTGCTGGGTCTTGTCTTGCACCTTTGGCTATGGGAGTACCGGTTAGGTTTGCCCCTGCAGTGGAAAACATGGGTGCGTGTTCAGTTTGATTTGCTTTGGCCGATGCTCAAAGTTGGCGTGCCCGGCGCCTCATTGGAAATGGTGTATCGCGTGGGCTTTATGGTGTCGTTGGCGACCACGGCGACTTTGGGCGTGTCGGCCTTGGCGACACACTCCTACGTCTTGCAAATACTGAAGTTCGTGCTTCTCATCAGTCTTGCGATTGGTTGGGCCGTCGAGATCATGGTGGGCAGGCTGGTCGGTGCTGGACAGCTCACGCACACCGATGAGTTGGTGCGCAAAGCGGTTCGCAATGGTTTGTTGGCCTCTGGTTTGATGTCACTCGCCGCTGCGGTTGCCTCACCCGCGCTCTTGCGCTTGTTCACTCAAGACCCGGACATCATTCAAACTGCCCAGATTCTGCTTTGGATGTCGATCGCATTGGAATTGTCACGCGTCTTTAATTTGATTGTGAATGGGGCTTTGCGGGCAACCAACAACGGTGTGTTTGCTGCCGTGTCCAGCATGGCATCTCTCGTATTGCTGCTTGGTGTGGGCTCTTATGTGCTGGGCCACTGGCTGGGGTTGCCCGGGATTTGGCTGGCTTATGTGCTTGACGAGGGGGCGCGGGGAGGCATTTTGTGGTGGCGCTGGCGCAGCCGCGGCTGGCTCCCGGCCACACGCCGTTTGTGGGTTGAGCAACGGCGCCAGGGCTCGGCCATTTCAGATTGACAAGGCGGCCGCAACTGCCGCAATGCGGGCAGCTTGCACTGCTCGGCCGATGTGGGCTCCTAAGCCCTGCGTCGGCGCAGACTGTGTGACGCTTGCTGAGATCGATGCAGTGTCAACGCTTTGCGCAGCTAGCAAGGCGTGGGTTAAACGCCCTCTCTGGGGGTAGGGCGTCTCCGATAAGCCTAGGCGTCCCCGGGCATCGCATTCGCACGCGATCAATACTTGCTCGAACCGATCTGGGCGGCGAAATGCATCGCAGCGCTCTAACAATCGGACGATGGCATCCGCAGAGAAATCACCGCTGCGATGGATGTTGCCATGCTCTCTGGCTACTGTTTCTGCCAGCTGCTTGCCCTCATGCGGTACGCGCCAGCGCTCGCACATTTGCCGTGCGAGCTGAACGCTGCGCTCCTCATGACCCAGGTGGCGTGGCAAAACTTCCAGTGGTGTCGTGCCCTTACCTAAGTCGTGACACAGACAGGCAAACCGCGTGAAGAGTTCGGCTTGAATGTGAGCACTGTGATCTAACACCATCATCGTGTGGATGCCAGTATCGACTTCTGGGTGATAGTCTGCGCGCTGAGGCACGCCCCAAAGTCGAGCAAGTTCTGGCCATAGCACGTCCAGGGCGCCGCAGTCTTGGAGGACCTCAAAGAAGCGAGATGGCTTGCGTGTCATGAGTGCGCGCGACATTTCCTGCCATACGCGCTCTGGTACCAACGCATCGATCTCGCCGGCTGAGACCATTTGACGCATCAGCGCCCTGGTTTCAGGTGCGATGCGCATGTGTGGCCAACGCGCTGCAAAACGGGCCACACGCAACACGCGCACAGGGTCTTCCGCAAATGCTTCGGTGACATGTCGCAACACCCCCTCTTCCAGGTCTCGAGCACCACCGTATGGATCGATGGTGTCAGAGGCGTACCAAGCGGTGTCGACCAAAGCGGCAGGAAGCGCGACGGCGTTGATGGTCAAGTCGCGCCGGGCAAGGTCTTCCTCCAGGGTGACATGGGGATCGGCGTGAACAATGAAGCCTTTGTATCCCTTGCCTGACTTGCGCTCTGTGCGAGCCAGCGCATATTCCTCCCGTGTTTGCGGGTGTAAAAACACTGGAAAATCTTTGCCGACTGGCTGAAATCCCATGGATTCCATTTCAGCAGGCGTGCTTCCGACAACAACCCAGTCGCGGTCCCCGCGATCACCCGCCTGACCTAGATTCTGTTGAAGCAGATGGTCTCTGACCGCCCCGCCTACCAGGTAGCTCTGCATGGTGGGTTCGGTGAGTCAGCGCTCAGGCCGCGTGGGTGGCGGACCGACACGACCCTCATCAGGTCTGCGCATCTTCACCAATTGTTCTGGGCCAATGGTGAAGTAATCGGCTGGACCACCGCCGCGCAGGATGTGCCCTGCGTTGGCAGTGTCGTAAATCCCATCTTTGAGTAGGCGTTTGGCAATGTAGACCCCAACCACTTCACCAAGCACCAAGAATGTGTTGGCCTTTGTCCCATCATGCCCCTGAAGCTGGATGAGTTGGGTCAGCTTGCACTCGAATGCGACAGGGCTCTCGCCCACTCGTGGTGGCTTGACCCACTGGCTGCTCACGGGGGTCAACCCTGCGCGTTCAAACTCGTCCACTTCGGGCGGGAAATGCTGGCAGCTGGCGTTCATGGCCTCCGCCAACGAAAGGGTGGTGAGGTTCCAAACAAACTCACCCGTCTCCTCAATATTACGCACGCTGTCCTTGTAACCCGTACTCGAAAATCCGATGATGGGCGGAATGTAATTGAACGCATTGAAAAAGCTGTAGGGCGCAAGATTGTTGACGCCATCTGCTGAACGTGTGGACACCCACCCAATGGGGCGGGGACCGACGATGGCATTGAAAGGATCGTGCGGCAGGCCATGTCCTTCACTCGGGCGGTAAATGTGAAAATCTGTCTCAACAGCGGGCAAAGTCATGGTGTAAGGTGCTCCAAAAAAGTGGCAACAGCGGCGCTGGGGCGCACCGCCATGGCAAATGAGTCGGTTGCGCAAATGGGTCGATTCAACAAAATAGGATGACTGACCAGGGCGTTGACGATGTCTTCGACACTCAATTCGGGGTGGAGCCGCAACGCTTTGTACAAGGGCTCTTTGGCGCGCAGTAAGTCGTGGGGGTGGGGCAGCTTGTGAGCGAGTTGGCGCAGCGCTTCTGCGCTCAAAGGGCTCTTCAGATAGTCCACGACGGTCGGCTCATGGCCTGCCTCACGCAGACTCTGAAGCACGTTTCGCGCTGTGCTGCACTTGGGGTTGTAGTAAATCGTCAGTGACATAGGTATCCAGCTTTCGCTTTCAAGCCGTGAGGGGGTCTTGTTGCATGGCGTCGATCTGCTCGTGCAGCGTGGTCACTTGCTCCTGCCAATATGCAAGTGTGCCAAACCACGGGAAACTTTGGGTGAACGCGGGGTCATTCTGGCGACTGGCCAGCCAGAGTGAGTAATGGATCAAGCGCAAAGTGCGCAAGGGCTCAATCAAGCGGAGCTCGCCACGATCGAATGTGCGCATTTGCTCGTATCCGTCGATGACCGCGCCGAGCTGCTGCGTGCGTTGGCGACGATCTCCACTGAGCAGCATCCACAAGTCTTGAACCGCTGGCCCCATGCGGGCGTCATCGAGGTCAACGAAGTGTGGGCCTTGATCCGGTGTCCACAGGATATTGCCGGGATGGCAGTCGCCGTGCAACCGCAGGACTTGGCCTTCAGGGTGCCAGGCATTCCAGGACGCTTCAACGCCCTGCATCGCCTCTTCGAATGCGGCGGTCCAACTGCGCTCGATCTCAAGCGGGATATGCTGATCACGCATCAGTTGGTCGCGACATGCCCAGCCGTAAGTTTGTGGGTTGATGTGTGGGCGATGGGCGAACTGGGCTTCTGCCCCGACCAAGTGGATCCGTGCCATCAATCGGCCAATCCACTCCAAAGTCTCCCAATCTTCCAGGTCGGGCCGGCGTCCGCCGCACCAGGGCGAAACGGAAAACGCAAACCCGCTGTGGTGGTGCAGGGTGTTTCCTTGCAACTGCAGCGGAGCGACCACCGGAACTTCTGCTTCTTGGAGGGCGCGAGAAAACGCGTGCTCCTCATCTATGGCGGCATGGGTCCAGCGGTTGGGTCGATAAAACTTGGCCACCACCATCGCAGGGGTGTCCTCTTCGCCGTCTTCCAAATGGATGCGAAACACTCGATTTTCGTAAGACGACAAGGCCATCAAGCGGCCATCGCTGTGCAGGCCGATGCTGGACAGTGCGTCCATGATCAGTTCAGGCGTGAGCGCCGCATAGGGGTGGGAGTCAGTGGTCATGTTCTGGCAGGCGGAGTTGCCTCTATGATGCGCGCATGGTTAAAAAAGCCCACTCTGTGTTTGAGCAAATGCCCGAGTTGCCAGCGGGTTGCTCGGTGCCGCTTTTGCAAGCGTTGCACATTGTCACCCGTGAAGAGCGCATCAACCAAGACAGTCGCAGAAAATTGAAGCAAGTCGCTCACCTGGTGCGTTTCATTGAACCCTTGATCAAAGAAGTCTTGGAGCGGCGAGGCGATGTCACGGTGGTGGATCACGGTGCAGGCAAGTCCTACCTTGGATTTGTGCTTTACGACTGGGTGCTGAGGGCGGCCGGTGTGGGACAAGTCGAGGGCATTGAATCGCGCCCTGAGTTGGTGGCGCGGTCACAAGAGTTGGCAAAACAATTTGGGTTCGAAAGGATGGCCTTTCACGCCATGACGGTTCAGGATGCATTGCAACAGTCTGCAGTGGATCGTCCTGTGGACATCGTCAGCGCTTTGCACGCGTGCGACACGGCCACCGATGATGCGCTGGACTTTGCTTTGCAGCACGATGCACAGTACGTGGTAGTCGTGCCTTGTTGTCAGGCAGAAGCAGCCTCTGTGATGCGTCAGAACAAAGCGTTGCAACTCGCCAAAACGCCGCTGTCCGAGCTGTGGCGTCATCCGCTGCACACCCGTGAAATGGGAAGTCAGGTGACCAATGTATTGCGCTGTTTGCGATTGGAAGCCAGTGGTTATCAAGTGACGGTCACTGAGTTGGTTGGCTGGGAGCACGCGATGAAAAATGAACTCATCATTGCCAAGCGTGTTGGACGTGGCAAACTCACCGCCCATCAGCGCCTGAAAGATATTTTGGAAACAATGGGCTTGCAGGCATTGTGGCCGCGCTTTGCGCCCAAAGGGGCGAAGCCATGGGAAGAGGCTCTGGTGACGTAAAGCCAAGGTTTGGGGCCACTCTCTGCGCCAGACCGGCGGCATGAGTCAAATGACCGCCCTAGGTCAGCATTCAGCGCGTCAGCATCAGGGCAGTACCGCCAACTGCACAGGCTGCGCCAACCCAAGCACCCCAGGCAGGCGGCCGACGATAGACCCACCACAACATCGGCAGCACCAAGACGGGGCTGACTGAACTCAGGACGCCTACTGCGCCGACCGACCCAAGGCTCAAAGCCCAGAGCAGCAAACCCATGCCGACCCCCATCCCCGTCCAGCCACTGATAGCGGTCTGTTTGAGGGTCAGCCAGTTCAAAGACCCTGCGGCGGTGGGCGTTCGGTTAAGGCCAGGGAAAGGCTGTAAGACCACCAAGGCCAGCCACGCTGCACTGACACGTATGGCCAGCGCCAAAGTGGGGTCTAAGGCGCCGCTATCGCTCAAGGCTGGCTTGGCAATCAGTGCCCCCAACGCTTGACAGGCAGCCGCCAACAACGCCAGACCAATGCCGATGCGCATAGGACCTTGGGGCTCCCATACATCGACGGATTGGCTGCGGTGCCCCCAACCGACAGCCACCATCACACCACTGACGGTCAAGAGGGCACCCGCGTAGGCCTGCAAGCCCAAGCGCTCGCCGAGAAAAACAAAGCCCAATGCTGCACTGAACAATGCGTGGGTGGCAAATAAGACGCCTGTGCGCCGTGGACCAAGTCGGTTCATGGCGGCAAAAAGTGCAGTGTCGCCCAGCGTGATGCCCACGATCCCACTGAGCACCATCGCACTGGCAGTGCCCCAATTCAAGTGTTCCCAGCGGGCCATCAGCAGGACTGCCGGCCAAAGCAGCAACAGCACCAAAAACATTCGCCAGCGCACAAACCGCAGGGCTCCCAATTGCCTCGAAGGGTTCGCCGAAAGCAAAGTGCTGGCCGCCCAGCAGGTCGCTGCGCCCAAAGCCAGCAGATCTTGTAATGCGATCACAGCCTGAACCGGCGGCGTGTCAGTGCCAAAGCGACCCAAAAACCACCCACGGCATACACCGTGAGCGTCAGCACGTGTAAAGCCACCTGATCAGGCCATTGATCCATGAAGAGCGGACGCACCAAAGACACAGCGTGATTCAAAGGCAACCACTGTGCTATCACCATCACCCATGATGGGAGTTGATCCAGTGGAAAAAACACGCCTGACAAAAACATCATGGGTGTCAGGAAAAGCGTGAAGTAGTAAGTGAAAAAGTCATAGCCCTTGGCCAGTGCATTGAAAATCAGGGCAATCGAGGCAAATACGATGCCTGTGCCCCACAAGATGGGCCAAGCCAGCAACAGCTTGGGGCTGTGACTGATGCCCAGCGCCAGCATGACGCAGAGGATGGCGGTGACAGTAAAGAGGGCTTTAAAGGATGCCCACAACATTTCGGCAAACACCACACTGTCCAAATTCACGGGTGCGTTCATGATGCCGTCCCATGTCTTTTGGACATGCATCCGTGAAAATGCCGAGTACAAGGCTTCGAATGTGGCTGCATTCATGGCGCTCATGCAAATGCTGCCGCTGGCCAAAAACAAAATGTACGGCACCGTCGTGCCCTGGTAGTTGACCGAGCCAACCAGTGCGCCCATGCCGTATCCAAACGCCACCAACCAAATCAGGGGTTCCGCGATGTTCCCAACCAAACTGGGGATGGCGAGCGTACGCCACACCATGAAGTTGCGCAGGAACACGGGATAAAACCGCCGGGTGATTTCGGGACGGCGCCAAGGATTCAATGTGCGAGCTGGGGTGGTCATGCTTCTTCCCGAATTTGGCGGCCGGTGAGTTTCAAAAATACATCTTCTAGGTTGGCGGGGCGGTGCAGTGTGCGCCACATCGGGTACTGAGCAAGTTCGGAGATGAGTGCTTGTGCCCGGTGGGTATACAAAAATAAAGTTTCGCCTGACTGCTCCGTGCGGTCCGCCAGATGCGCAAACAAGCGCGCCGCCTCGTCGGTGGCTCCAGAGCCGTAAACCTCTATGACTTCTGGCTCAATGTGCTGTCGGATTAACTCACGTGGCGTGCCCTCCGTGATTTTTTGGCCGTGGTCTAAGACCAGCAATCGGTTGCACAAACGCTCTGCTTCATCCATGAAGTGTGTGGTCAGCAAAATAGATGTGCCGGTTTGGAGCAGCGCCTGCAGGCGTTCCCACATGAGGTGTCGCGCTTGTGGATCTAGGCCTGTGGTTGGCTCGTCGAGCAACAAGAGCCGGGGCTTATTCACCAATGCCCGCGCCAGAGACAAGCGACGCTTCATGCCGCCAGACAAATCGCCCGGGCGCGCTTTGGCTTTGTGACCCAGCACCGCAAAATCGAGCAGCTCAGGTACGCGCTGGTCTAGCTCCGCATTGGTCATGCCGAAGTAGCGCCCGTAGATGCGAATATTTTCGGCGCAACTGAAATCGGGGTCGAGCGTGTCCAACTGGCTCACAACCCCTAATGATTGCTTGATGAGCAGTGCGTCTTCCGGCATGTGCCATTGGTCACCGTCGGCGCCGACATAGCGCACATGTCCGCTATCCGGCGCGGTCAACCCCAAGCACATGCGAATGGTGGTAGTTTTGCCGGCGCCATTGGGGCCAATGATGCCCATGCATTCGCCGGGTCGGATGTCGAATGACAGGTCGCGTACGACCGGGGTATCGCCATATTGTTTGTACAACTGTTCACAGTGCAGCATGAAAACTTTCATTGAGGAGTCAGGCAGTTGCCTGCCGCGCGCGAGATTGTCCTCTGAAGTCACCCTTCAATCCAGCAGACAACCGACAGGCACAAGATTTAAATACCCCCATGGGTACCTATGGAAAACCCGAAGAAGGGTTGTGGCTCACGGGTTGATGCCCGTAGAATAACCACATACCCTATGAGGTATTTTCATTATTTGGAGATTTGAGATGGCACATGTTGTGATTTTGGGCGCCGGTATAGGCGGCATGCCCGCCGCGTATGAAATGAAAGACCTTTGCGGTCCCAATGACAAGGTGACAGTCATTAGTGACTCACCGCGTTTCCACTTTGTGCCATCGAATCCCTGGGTCGCCGTGAACTGGCGCAAGCGCAAAGACATTGAGTTAGAAATTGCGCCGGTGCTGGCTCGCAAGGGCATTAATGCCATCACGCAGGCGGCCAAGCGGGTGCATCCGGACGAAAACCGCATCGAATTGCTCGATGGCACGATGGTTGATTACGACTATTTGATCATCGCCACGGGACCAAAGCTTGCTTTTGATGAAGTCGAGGGGCTCGGTCCTAACGGTTTTACACACTCGGTTTGTCACGTTTCACACGCGGAGAGCACCGACTGGGATGGCTTCACCAACGATCCAGGTCCTATCGTGGTTGGCGCGGTTCAAGGCGCGTCTTGCTTTGGTCCTGCGTATGAGTTCGCGATGATCATGGACACCGACTTGCGTCGCCGCAAAATCCGCGACAAAGTACCCATGACCTTTGTGACATCGGAGCCTTACATTGGGCACCTCGGTCTGGGAGGCGTGGGCGACTCCAAAGGTTTGCTGGAGTCCGCGATGCGGGACCGACACATCAAGTGGATCTGCAACGCCAAAACCACCAAAATCGAAGATGGCAAGATGTTCGTCACCGAACATGATGATGACGGCAAGCCCAAAAAAGAACATGAGCTGCCATTCAGATACTCCATGATGCTGCCCGCTTTCAAAGGCGTCGACGCAGTATTCGGTATTGAGGGGCTGACCAACCCACGCGGCTTCATCACCATTGACAAGCATCAACGCAACGCGAAGTATCAAAACATCTTTTCTGTCGGTGTCTGCGTCGCCATTCCGCCTGTTGAAGCGACGCCCGTGCCGACCGGCACGCCCAAGACGGGATACATGATCGAGTCCATGGTGACCGCAACAGTTCACAACATTCGCGAACTGATGGACGGCAAGCAGCCGACACACGAGGCCACTTGGAACACCATGTGTTTGGCTGACTTTGGCGACACAGGCGCCTGCTTTGTGGCGGTTCCGCAAATCCCGCCTCGCAACGTCAACTGGTTTGGTGAGGGTAAGTGGGTGCATTTGGCCAAAGTAGCGTTCGAAAAGTACTTCTTGAGAAAGATGGCCAAAGGCACCAGTGAACCCTTCTACGAAAAAATGGTGATGAACGCGCTGGGCATCGTCAAGCTCAAGGACAAGCTGACCGGCAAGTAACTCGTTCGGTGTATGCCCTCTAGCCCAGTTCCCGTAAGGGTCTGGGCTATGGACGTGGCTCGAGCTTGATCGGCTGTCAGAGAGCGGTAAACTGCACGCATGAACAAAGCGAAAATTCGTGCATGAGTCAGCACCCCGATCAATTGGGATTTGAGTGGCTGGATAGATCACTCGACGATGTGCCCGCTGTCGTCCCCAAGCGGGCGACAAAACGTGGCGCACCTCAGCCCGCAGCCCCCGCATTGACCTACGAGCAAATGGCGCAATTGCTGGATGCCTCGGCCGACTTCAAGGTGTTGCGGCGCTTAGAGCCTGTGTATCAATTTCCACCAGCGCCGGTGGGCGCTGAATTGCGCAGGGTTGCAATTTTGGACACGGAGACAACAGGGCTGTCCCATGAATTGGACCAAGTGATCGAGTTGGCCGTGGTTGTGGTTGACGTTGACATCGCAACGGGTCAGCCGGTGGCTGCTGTGCAGGTGTTTGACGGGCTTGAAGACCCCGGGCGTCCCATCTCTGCAGAAATCACCCAACTCACTGGCATTCGCAACGAAGACGTGCGGGGCAAGAAAATTGACGAAGATGCCCTTGCGGCGGTGATGAGTGGTGTGCATTGGGTGGTGGCACACAACGCTGGTTTCGATCGTCCTTTTGTAGAAGCGCGGTTGCCTAAATTGTTTGCCGATCTACCTTGGGCTTGCTCGTTCGCCGATCTAGACTGGAAATCTTTCGGGCAAGGCTCCGCTAAGCTCGAAGCGCTAGCCGCTGACGTCGGGCTGTTTTATGCTGCTCACCGCGCTGACATTGACTGCCACGCCCTGTTGGCTGTGCTGACAAGAAAGTGCGATCCCAAAACTGGGGAAACTTTGCTCAAAGCTCTTTGGCACGCAGGTCAGGCGACACATTACAAACTATCGGCCGTGGGTGCCCCATTTGAAACCAAAGATACCCTCAAGGCGCGAGGCTATCGTTGGGACAGCCAGGCCCGTGTGTGGTCTACAAAGTTGACCTCGCTCGACTCGCTCAATCAAGAGCGGGCGTGGCTCTCACAGATGGTTTACGCCAACCCCAAAGCACCCATTCGCATCGAAACGCTGCGTGGCGTCGACCGTTACGCCAAACGCGAAGGGGACGTGGTCATGGAGCCTTTGCTGGGGTAACTCAATGGATGCAATGAATCAAATTTTTGCGCTCGTTTTTCGACTTTTCTTGGCGGCGATTGGCGCCATATTCGTTTTGGGTTTGATGGCGTTGGCGGTCGTTTTTCTGCTCGCTGCCTTGCTTTGGTCTGCGATCACTGGGCAAAAGCATCCGGTCCAGCAAGTTTGGGCGCGGGCGCGATCCACGCAGCAACAAGTGTGGAGAGCCTCAGGCGGTGGACGTTGGCGCAGCGATCCTGCTGGGAATACGGTCCACAAAGATGGGGCAATACAAGACGTGACGGACGTCCAAGACGTCAGCGAAAAACGCTAAAAGATCGCTTGCGCTCATGGGCGCACGTTTCGTGGTGCGCCCAACCTTGTGAATCAGTGGTCAGTTTCCTTAGAGCCTGAATCCGCCGAAAGCGTCAACGCAGTCGAGTAAACCAATTTTTTGGGCATACCTGTTAGGGCAACGGTCAGTTGCACCGCCGTTTTCAGCGGCACATGCTGCAACAGTGTTGAGAGCGTGTTTGTGACTTCAACGGGCACCGCATCGTCTGTGGGCTTTTGAGGGGCGGGGTGGAGCGCAAAAACAAATTCCCCCCGTTGATTTTGTGTATCCGCACTGAGCCATGCAGGAAGCTCAAAGCATTTCAAGGTGTGGACATGTTCGAAACGCTTGGTTAACTCCCGTCCAATGCTCACGATGCGGTCGCCCCACACGCTGATTTCCTGCGCCAATTTTTCCAGTCGGTGTGGAGCCTCGAGCCAGATCACGGACTGCGGACTTTTAAAAAGCTGCTTCAGGGCTTCGACGCGCTCACCCCCTTTGGCCGGTAAGAATCCGACAAAACGAAAGCCTTGGCTCGCCCATTCGTGGTGTTCGCTCACTTGCCCCCAGGCGCTGATCAAGGTCGTGATGCTTGAAGCGCCTGGCAGCGGCACCACGCGGTATCCAGCCGCCGAGACTGTCGCGACCAAAATGGCGCCAGGATCGCTGACCCCCGGGGTTCCAGCATCACTCACGTAAGCCACCCGTTCCCCTTTGGACAGACGCTCCAACACCTTGGTTGCACCTTCGCGTTCGTTGTGCATGTGAACAGCCATCAGCGGTTTATGCAGCCCATATGTCTGCATCAACTGGCTGGTGTGCCGGCTGTCTTCGCAGGCGACTGCGTCCACCAAGCCAAGGACATGGAGCGCACGCAGCGTGATATCCGCCATGTTTCCGATGGGGGTAGCCACCACATAGAGCGCTGCTTTTGGATAGTCTTGTGAACCAGCCGCTTCGCGCGCGGCGTTCAATGAGGGAACAAACGATGCAGTCACTGTCCAACCTGTCAGCAAAAGCCACATCGAAAGTCTTGGGCGATCAAGCGGAGCAGGCTGCTCTGGACGCATTGTTGCGTCTGGGCTTGCGCTTGCTCGCGCGCAATTACAAGACCCCGGGGCGTGGCGGGGGTGAAATTGATTTGATTATGCAAGAGCCGAACGGCACGGTGGTATTTGTCGAAGTTCGCTTGCGGCGAAGCGAGCAGTATGGCGGAGCGCTCGCCAGCGTGGGCTCTCAGAAGCAGCGCCGGCTGGTGCTGGCGGCCTCTCACTTTCTGCAAGCATGGCCCAGCTTACCGCCTTGCCGATTTGACGTGATCGGTATGGCCTGTACCTCCGACGAGCGCCGCCTCGCAGATGCCGAAAAAATGGTTTGGTCCAAAGGGGCGTTTGCTGCGTTTTAGGGCCGCCGCTGGGCCAAGGGCTCACAAAATTATGAAGGGAGCGATATGATGACAGGATGCTCACGCCAAGGCTCGAACAGCAATTCATCGATAGCGCTGATTTCATGTATCAGTGTGGTCAAACGCTTGCAACGCCGCTGTCTGCGGCGGTAGAGGCGATGCTTGCATCCTTGACTGCCGGCGCGCGCGTGTGGTGCGTTGGAGCCGGTCCGACCGCTGGATTGGCGACCTATGCAGCCCACCTGCTGACACATGGATTTGAGAGAGATCGCCCTGAGTTGTCAGCCATGCCACTACACCAAGGCGATGGCGACGAGGCTGCTACTCTGCTCAAGCGTTTGCGCGCGCATGTCGCGCAAGAGGATGTCCTGTGGGTGATGAGCATTTTCCGCTCAGAGCGCACCTTGATCCCGGTGATTGAGGCGGCTCAGGATCGCGGCATCACTGTGATCGCGCTGGTGGCGGGAGAGGGCGGAGAATTGATGGACTGTCTTTTGGATACCGATGTGGTCGTGAGCATCGTACATCCGCGGCCAAGCCGCTTGTTAGAGGGGTTGCACATGGCGATTCATGCCGTGTGTGACGGCATCGATTTGCAATTATTGGGAGAAGAGTCTTGAATTTTCTGAATCACATGAACCGCAAACGATTCATGGGCGCCGCCGCGCTCGTTGCACTGAGTTGGGCACTGAGCGCGTGCGCGCCCTTGATCATCGGAGGTGCGGCGACCAGCGCCATCATCGCCAACGATCGCAGAACCAGCGGTACATTTTTAGAAGATGCCAATATCGAGCTGAAAGTCAACAGCAAGATGGAAGCGTCCATGAACGGACGCGGCCATGTCAGCGTGACCAGCTTCAACCGCAGGGTGTTGTTGACAGGTGAAGTGGCGACCCCCGCCTTAAAAGCCCTGGCCTCTGAGATTGCAAAGGGGGTTCCCAATGTCGCTTTGGTGGTGAATGAGTTGGCGGTTGCCGGAAATGCATCCACCTCTCAGAGAGCCGCGGACGCGCTGTTGCTGTCTCGCGTAAAGTTTGCACTGATATCCGCTCCCAATATAGATGCCTCAATCGCCAAAGTGGTTGCGGACCGAGGGCAGATTTATTTGATGGGATTGATGACTGAAAAAGAAGCCGGAGCGGTGACTGAGGTCGTTCGCCGCGTGTCAGGCGTCCAAGCGGTTGTCCGGGTGGTTGAGTTCATCAGTGAGCAGCAAATCAAACAAATCGAGCGCGCCATAGCCCAAGAAAAAGCACCCGCTCAAAAATAAGTAAGGACGCAGTTCCCCAAAGCCCGACTGGATTCGGGCTTTTTTATTGGTTTGTGCGCACCACGGCGCGAATCATCGCAAGCGTTTGATCAGACTTGATGTATCCCAGCGCTGCCCCCCCATGCGCTGTATATCTGCATAGAACTGATCGACCAATGCAGTGACAGGCAAGCGCGCGCCATTGCGGTTGGCTTCGGCCAGCACCAGGCCCAAATCCTTGCGCATCCAATCCACCGCAAAACCAAACTCAAATTGATCGTTGACCATGGTTTTACCGCGGTTATCCATTTGCCAGCTTTGCGCAGCCCCTTTGCCAATCACATCCAGAACTTGATGCATGTCGAGTTGGGCCGCTTGTCCAAAAGCGATCGCTTCAGAAAGTCCTTGCACAAGCCCAGCAATGCAAATTTGATTCACCATTTTGGTGAGCTGACCGCTGCCACTGGGACCCATCAACGTGACGGCGCGAGAAAAAGCCATGGCGATAGGGCGAACGCGTTCAAATGCTTCTGTTTGGCCACCACACATGACCGTGAGCATGCCGTTTTGGGCGCCAGCTTGTCCTCCGGATACGGGAGCATCGATGAAGTCGACGCCCTGTGCTTTCGCGAGTTGAGCCAACTCCCGGGCGACGTTGGCTGAAGCAGTTGTGTGGTCCACCAGAATGGAGCCGGATTGCATGCCAGCGAGAGCACCGCTCTCGCCTAATACAACGCTGCGCAAATCATCATCATTGCCGACACACATGAACACGTAGTCAGCCCCTCTTGAAGCCTGCGCTGGCGTGGGTGCTGCCTGCAAACCTGCTGCATCGATGCCTTGTTGCTGCATGTCTGCCACCCAGGCTTGGGCTTTGCTGAGCGTGCGGTTGTAGACGGTGACGCGGTGCCCGGCGCTGGCCAGATGAGCAGCCATTGGATAACCCATGACGCCAAGACCGATGAATGCGCAATTGCTGGGTTGAGAGGGCTCGTAAGATTTGGCGTTGAAGCTGCTCATTTTGTGTCTTCGTGAAAATAAGAATATGTCATTATGCGACTCAACCATGACTCTCCTTGCCACTTTTGGCACAGCCATTGAACACTATGACTATTGGCCAGTCCTCTGATATTTCTTGGTCACTTCGACTTCAATTGGTGCGCAGCCGCATTGAAGCTGCGGCACGCAATGCGGGTCGATCGCCGCAAGCAGTGCGGCTTTTAGCGGTCTCTAAGACGTTTCCAGCGACAGATGTCGCTCAGGCCCACGCCGCCGGGCAACAGGCGTTTGGTGAAAACTATGTCCAAGAAGGTGTCGAAAAGATGGCAGCACTTCCCTTGGAGCGATCCGGCATCGAGTGGCATTGCATAGGACCGATTCAAAGCAACAAGACACGCGTGGTTGCTGAGCAATTTGATTGGGTGCAGTCCGTGGATCGATTAAAAATTGCCCAGCGACTGAATGATCAAAGACCCGGCAACTTGCCTCCATTGAATGTGTGCATCCAGGTCAATATCGATGGCGGCGCAACCAAATCAGGCGTCGCCCCAGCAGAGGCGGATGCACTGGCAGATGCGATTTTGACCATGCCGAACTTGCGGCTCAGAGGATTGATGTGTATCCCTGACCCCCAACCTGACTGGCAGGCGCAATGCAGTGTGTTTCAGCAGGCCAAAGACCTTTATGACCGCTGGTGTGGCCGAGGCTGGCCCATCGACACCCTCTCGATGGGGATGAGTTCAGACCTTGAGGCTGCCGTGGCCAGTGGTTCTACGATGGTGCGAGTAGGTTCAGCATTGTTTGGTCAGCGCGATTATCAGGCCGCTACCTAAGGTACCAATCCAAGCGTACGATGTAGGTGTGTTTTACTCACCTGTTTTTCAATGAGCGCACCTGCCCAACAGATTGAGCAATGGCTTGATCAACACCGCATCACCGAAGTCGAGTGCCTTATCCCCGATATGGCGGGTCAAGCTAGAGGGAAGATTGTGCCTCGTCACAAGTACAAGCCTACAGCTGGCTTGCGCTTGCCCGAGGCAGTGTTGTGCATGAGCGTGACGGGGGATTACCCCGAAGAAGATTTCACATCTGTGGCTGACCCTGACATGCGTTTGATTCCAGACGCCAGCAGCGTGCGCCCAGTGCCGTGGGCCAAAGAGCCGACCGCTCAAATCATCCATGATTGCGTGCGGTTTGACGGCAGCGCGGTTGACCTTTCACCGCGGCACGTCCTCAAGCGCATATTGAAGTCCTATGAGCGCGAGGGGTGGGCACCCATCGTGGCGCCAGAAATGGAGTTCTATCTGGTGCAAATAGAGCCTGATGAAGATATTCCGCTCAAGCCGCCCATCGGTCGAACCAAGCGCACCGAAGCCGGTAGGCAGAGTTTTTCAATCGACTCGGTGAACGAATATGACGACATTTTTGATGTGATGTACGACTGGTGTGAAGCGCAAGGCATCCAATTGGATACGCTGATCCACGAGATGGGTACTGCGCAAATGGAGATCAATCTCGATCATGGCGAGCCCTTGGCACTAGCTGACCAAGTTTTTTTGTTCAAGCGCACCATCCGAGAGGTGGCAATTCGTCACCAGATGTACGCCACCTTCATGGCCAAGCCCATGCAAGGGCAGCCCGGTAGCGCGATGCACCTGCATCACAGTGTGGTCGACCAACACACTCGGAAAAATATATTTTCGTTGCCGGATGGCACTGAATCCGAGATGTTTAGGTACTTTATCGGTGGTTTGCAAAAGTATTTGCCAGCCGCCACATTGTTTTTCGCTCCATATGTGAACAGCTACCGACGCCTATCGCGGTATACATCAGCGCCGATCAACCTGCAGTGGGGTTATGACAACCGGACGTGTGGATTGCGTGTGCCGCATGCAGATCCTCAGGATCGCCGCGTCGAAAACCGCCTGGCAGGCGTAGACGTCAACCCGTACTTGGTGATGGCCGTGAGTTTGGCGTGTGGTTACTTGGGCATGAAAGAGCGATGCGTACCCAGCGAGCCGTTGGCCGGGAGTGCATATGAGCAGCCGCAACAGCTGCCCACTCATATGGATGATGCCATCGATAAGCTGCGTCGCTGTGATCCACTGGCCGAGTTGTTCGGGTCACATTTCATTGAAACTTATTGCGCAATCAAGGCAGCTGAGTACCACGAATTTTTTGAAGTCATCAGCCCTTGGGAGCGTCGACACTTGTTGTTGCACGTCTGATGTGGGCTTCAATGACCTTGTTCGCGGGCGCCAAGTCCATGGCAACCTCATAGCCAAGGTCTCAGCGCGAGTGGTATCAAGACAGAAGCGAGCAGCACTTGCAAGCCAAGTCCTAGCCCTGCGTAGGCGCCGGCATCACTGTTGACTTGCATGGCTCTGGCTGCACCGATGCCATGTGCGGCTGTTCCCAGCGCAAAGCCGCGGATGCGCCAGTCGCGCGGACTGTGCCCAAGCCCCATCCATGCAAACAAATACTTTGCGCTCAAGGCGCCGACCATGCCGGTGATCACAGCGAACACGGCTGCGAGTGCTGGTACGCCTCCAATGCTTTCGGCAACCCCCATGGCCACTGGCGCTGTCACGGATTTGGGTATCAGGGATCGGATCACTTCAGGTGGTAGATCTATGGCCCATGCGATGACGCCGGCACTTCCCGCTGCGCAGACGCCACCCACGAGCGCTGCCAACAGTAGGCGCCAGCCGTGCGTCATCAACTCTTGGCGACGTTGCCAAAGTGGCCAGCCCAAAGCGACGACGGCGGGCCCGAGCAAGAAATGAATGAATTGCGCGCCAGAAAAATACGTGGGGTAGGCCACCTGGGTCAGTTGCAGTGATGTGGCTAGGACAGCCACGGATACAAAGACAGGATTGGCCCACGGGGCTTGTTGAGTGGCCATGTAAAGACCGTTTGCCAACCCATAGACCCCCAAAGTCGCGGTCAAGCCGAACAGGGGAGTCGATGACAGATACACCCAAAGTTCGACGAAATCGGTCATGGCGTTTCTCCATCCGGGGCAGATGAGGCGGTGTCAGCGGGCCACAGTGCGTGCAAACAAACCGCACAGGTCCATAGCCCTATCCATGTGGCTGCCACAATCACCAAGAGCAACCGAAGCCCTGCGCTCTCGAGTAGCCCAAGGTGCGTCACAACGCCAACGCCAACTGGTACAAACAGCAGTGAGAGATGTTGCAACAAAAATTGCGCCACCTGCCCCACCTCGCGGCGAAGTGGCTCCCAAAACAAGGAGGGTATCAACATCACCATGCCCACCACTGGCCCTGGAAATGGCAAGCCTAAACCCCGAGCCAACAACTCACCACAGGTTTGAAGCAACAGCAAGGCTGCAAAGCCCCGGATGATGGGCATGGCAGGTATCGGTGGTTAAAACCGCTCCAGCTCTGGAAAGTTCAATTGGCCCCCACGAACAAGCATTTTTCCGTATTCAGCACAGCGATTGAGCGTCGGAATGCACTTGCCTGGATTGAGCAAACCGCTGGGATCAAACGCTGCCTTAACGCCCAACATTTGTTCCCGCTCCTCAGGGCTGAATTGGACACACATCGAGTTGAGTTTTTCGACGCCGACGCCATGCTCTCCGGTGACAGTGCCACCCATGGCGACGCTGGTTTCTAAAATTTCTGCGCCAAACAGCTCGCACCGATGCAGTTGGTCTGGATCGTTGGCATCAAACAGAATCAAGGGGTGCAAATTGCCATCGCCCGCGTGAAAAACGTTGGCACAGCGCAGCTGGTACTTTTTCTCCATCTCGGCGATAGCCAAGAGAATGTCTGCCAAGCGTTTTCGAGGAATAGTGGAGTCCATGCACATGTAGTCAGGGCTGATCCGACCTGATGCTGGAAACGCATTTTTTCGACCACTCCAAAACCTCAAGCGCTCCGCTTCATCCTTGCTCACTGCAATGGCGGTGGCACCTGCCGCGCGCAGAACCTCACTCATCCGTTGAATCTCATCCTCAACTTCTTGCTCAGTACCATCGCTTTCGCACAAGAGAATCGCTTCGGCGTTCAAGTCATATCCGGCGTGGACAAAATCTTCTACTGCAGCCGTCATCGGTTTATCCATCATCTCCAAACCTGCAGGGATGATCCCCGCGCCGATCACAGCTGCGACCGCATCGCCGGCTTTGCGGACGTCGTTAAAGCTGGCCATGATGCACCTCGCCAAAGCGGGCTTAGGGACCAGCTTGACCGTGACCTCGGTGACTACTGAGAGCATCCCTTCGCTACCGATCAAGACCGACAAGAGATCGTATCCAGGGGTGTCTAGGGCTTCAGTGCCAAACGTGACGGGATCGCCGCTCACAGTGAACCCCTTGATTTGCAACACATTGTGCAGCGTCAAGCCATACTTGAGGCAGTGCACGCCGCCCGAGTTTTCAGCGACGTTGCCACCGATGGTGCAAGCGATTTGACTGCTCGGATCTGGTGCGTAGTAGAGACCATGCTGCGCCGCGGCTTCGCTGATGGCGAGGTTGCGTACACCGCTTTGGACCACGGCCAGCTGGCGCAGCGGATCGATGCGCACGATGCGATTGAATTTGGCCAGCGAAAGCGTCACGCCTTGTGCGTGTGGCAGCGCACCGCCAGATAAGCCCGTGCCAGCGCCGCGCGCCACAACGGGGACTTGCAGTTCAGCACAAACTCTGAGAACCGCGGCAACCTGAGCTTCGGTTTCTGGCAACGCCACAATCATGGGCCGTTGTCTGTAGGCCGTTAGACCATCGCATTCATAAGGAGTCGTATCCTCGCCATTCCATAGCAGGGCGTGATCCGGCAGATGGTTGCGCAATACCCCGAGTACCAAAAGCTGGCGCTTTTTGGACGGGGCAATATGAGCGGTTTCAACAGCAGTGTTCATCGCTTCAGTTTAGGGGAAATGGCTGCGGCGTGGGATGAAACGGTTTACACACGCTTGTGAGCGAATTTTTAGCCGGTCAGGGCTGAGGGCCCTATTACAGGAGTGATTTTTTGAGCCAGTCTGAGAATGAGGCACATTCCCATCGCTCCATCGCCCCATTGCGCCAGCACAGATAGTGGGCATGTGGGCTGGGGACATTGCGATCAAAAAGCCTTACCAAGCTGCCATTCTCAAGCCACGGCGCACCCAAGTGCAGCCGCACCAGTGCCACGCCCAGCGACTGTGCCGCGGCATCGCACATCAACCCCACGTCATTGAACGAGGAACCCTCTACCGGTTCAGGCCAGTCCAAGTCGTGGGCGGCGAACCAGGTTCGCCATGGCTCGAGCGGTGATCTGAGAAGGCGTTCAGTCGCCAAGTCTTGAACCGACTCAAACGGGCCGCGTTCCCGAATATATGCGGGCGAGGCGAGAGGGGTCACCTCGTCTTTCAAAATGCAATCGTGCTCCACATCGGCGTATCGGCCTGTGCCATAGCGGATTGTCAGGTCGGCATCCTCTGCGACAACATCCAATAGCGGAATAGAGACTTGCAGTGTCAGATCGATCTCAGGGTATGCATCGGCAAAACTCTTGAGCCTTGGCATCAGGATTGATCGGGCAAATGTCGGGGTTACCGCCACGCGGAGCTTGCGCCGACCCGGCGCGAGGTCATGTGTGGGGAAGTGGGCCAACGAGGTCAAACCTTCCCGCACGTGCGCCAAGTACTCGCTGCCCTCAGTGGTGAGCGAAAAATCGGTGCGCCCAAACAACTTCGCCCCCAGCTGTTGCTCGAGTTGTCGGACCCGATGGCTTACAGCGCTAGGGGTGACGCAAAGCTCCTCCGCAGCTTGCGTCACACTGCGCAGTCGTGCCAAAGCTTCGAATGTCAAAAGGCACTGAATTGGAGGGATGCGAGGGCTCATGGGCGGGGGTACAAAGGATTAGTTCATATTGTGTCAGGTTAGGGACTCTCGCCTTGTCGCCCGGGGACGATCTGCGGCGTGACGGCAATCGGACTCCATGCCAGAATGGCCACTCAATTGAACCAAATGAGGAGCCTCGCTGTGGGTGCTACTGAACTGAATTTCGATCACCACTGGGTGCCGTTTACACCGAACAAAGATTTTCGCCGTGATCCACGGGTCATGGTCGCTGCAGACGGCATGTACTGCACCACCCATGATGGGCGGCAAGTCCTGGATGGTGTGTCGGGCTTGTGGTGCGTGGGGCTAGGGCACAACCGCCGACCCATCGCGGAGGCCATCACCCAGCAGTTGGGCCGCTTGGACTACGCGACGGCCTTCCAGTCCACCAATGACCAAGCCTTTGCGGCGGCGAAAGCCATTGCAGATATGGCGCCAACAGGGCTGGATAAGGTGATGTTTTGCAACTCGGGGTCTGAGGCCGCTGACACCGCCCTGAAACTCGCCTTGGCTTATCACCGAGCCAACGGGCAAGCCCATCGCACCGTATTCATCGGCCGTGAACGTGGGTATCACGGCGTTGGTTTTGGAGGCATGAGTGTTGGCGGTATCGGCGGCAACCGCAAAGCCTTTGGTGCCCAAATGCTGCCGCGCGTGGATCACATGCAGTTCATCCACGACCCAGTCAACCATGCGTTCATCCACAACGAGTTACCAGAGTGGTCGAACGATCCGCTGCTTGACCTCGAGCAACGCATCTTGCCACTCCATGATCCCAGCAATGTGGCCGCAGTCATCGTTGAGCCAGTCGCTGGCAGTGCAGGTTGGTATATCCCACCCAAAGGCTATCTCCAGCGCTTGCGCCAGATTTGTGACAAACACGGAATTTTGTTGATTTTTGACGAAGTTATCACGGGTTTTGGCCGGCTGGGAGCGCCTTTTGGCGCGGACTTTTTTGGCGTCACCCCCGATATCTTGACGTTTGCCAAGTGCGTGACCAATGGTGTGATCCCGCTTGGTGGCATCATCGCAAAAAAGGGTTTGTTTGACACTTTGGAAAATGGGCCGGCTCACCTGTCAGAGTTTGCGCACGGTTACACCTACTCTGGGCATCCTGTGGCGTGCGCTGCCGCTGTTGCCACCCTCAAGTTGCTCAAAGAGGAACAGCTGTTTGATCGGGCGGCAAAGATGGGACCTTTGCTGGGCGATGCCATGCACCAAGCGTTCACTGGCATGCCGGGTGTCATCAGTATTCGCTCCATTGGGTTGGCTGCAGCTGTTGAGTTGGCCCCCATCGAGGGCACACCGGGCAAGCGCGGATACGAGGTGTTTCTGGATTGCTATCACCAGGGCGTGTTGGTTCGCCCCGCTGGCGACAACTTGGTTTTTTGCCCGCCGTTTATTGTCGAGCCTGAGCAAATCGACCAGATGGTCGGTATTTTGGCCGCAGCCGTCCGGAGGCATGTGTGAGCCTCTGGCCAGCGTCTTGGCGCACCTCGGTGCCGCCGCCTTTGGTCACGCTCGCTGCAGCGGCAGGTATGGCGTGGACCTCAAACGAGGTTCCGGGATGGTCAAGCGCCTGGGCCTTTCATCAGGTGATAGGTCTGGCGATAGGTCTGACCGCGACGTGGTGGATGTTGCTGGCTTTGTGGACCATGTTGAGCCATCGCACCACATTCAACCCACTCTCGCCTGCGCAAGCCCAGCATTTGGTGACCGAGGGGGTCTTCGCGCGCAGCCGCAACCCCATTTATTTGGCGGATATGTTGCTGCTGTTGGGGTGGTGGTGGTGGCTTGGTGAGTGGGCTGCAGGTTGGGGTTTGTTGGTGTTTTGGGGCTGGATGTCCGCTTTGCAAATCCCAGCTGAAGAGGCAGCATTGCGCGTCCGTTTTGGGCAAGATTTTGTCACTTACTGCCAGCAAGTTCGGCGCTGGGTCTGAGCGACAGGCCACCAGACCGGCTCTGAGCTTGAGCGCTAGTTCCCCGCTGCCTTGCCCCACCGTTGGCGCAACTCTGCGCAGTAGTCTTTTTCTTGGACGGCGACGGTTAACCATTCGCGATCGAAAGCACCAGGTTCGGAGGGATCGTGGTTAGCGCTTCTCAAATGGACGCTGATTGCACGGGCGGCCAGTTCGCGCGGAAGGTGGGCGGGGATGCCGTGTTGTTTGTGAGCATGAGCGCTGCCACACAAGACCACAACGGTTTGACCCTCACGCGCCTGTGCGGCGATCGTCTCCGCCATGCGTCGGTCCTTGGCAATTTGAATGCGAGCCATCGGTGCCAACTGAGACTCGGGAAGCAAATTGCAATGCCCTGTTTTCACGGCTTCCTGCAAGGCCTTCAAGGTGACCGCTGAAACCGCTTCGTCAAGACCTCTGTCCATCATGGCGCTTCCCATTTCAGCTCGCCTTAAATTGGCGCCCCGCACAGGGATGCCTGCCCGCACTGCAGCCATGATGGCCTCAGAGTAGTCCGCCCATGGCCACGACTGCATTGACCATGCGAGGCGGTCTTGCACTTGGGTTTCCGATGCGCTGGGCTTCAAGCCTTCGGTGTGGTGCGGTGAGTCCGCCATTTCTAGCAACAAGGCGCGCAAGCGCCCTTGTTTGATGAATGCGTTCACCAACTCAGCTTGCACTTCGTGGTGCGCAGGAGCGTCATGCTGTTCGCCTAGCAACAAGACAGGGGCGTGCCACAACCCATCATCTTGGCGGACACTTGTCATGGAGTATGGGGTAGCCGCCTGTCCCGCACTGCGACCGCTGAAGGGCGCGCAGGCCGACAGCGCCCAACTCGCGATGACTGCGCCGCACCAATCTCTGCGCCGCCACATGGTGTGCTTAGTGCAAGATCAAGGGGTTCTGAGCCAAAGTGGCGTAACCCTCAAGCGTGGTTTCGACTTCATCTTGGGTGGGCGCTTGGCGTTGCCATTTCGCCAGACGCTCTTGAAATAATTCTGCCCAAGAACCATCTAAAAACAATTCTTTCCCAGTCCGTTTGTCAACGATCTCAAAGCCATGCCTAGGCAACTGTGGCCCAGTTGGCTTGGGTTCATCTTCGTGCACAGGGTGGGCGTCCACATGCACCACAGAAAACGTTTCAGAGTCGTAAAGCATGTTCATGGTGTGGACCTCATGAGGTGAAAACACAGACCTCGGCGCCATCATAACCGGGCAAATCCCGTTGCCGTGATTTTGTGGATTTTGAAAAGCGACCTGGGCACAAATTAGGGGCTCAACCGGAGATTTCAAGAGGCGCGCGAGACAAGCTTCGGATACCAAGCCATGGCTCGTCGGAGGACCAACCTCAGGACTGCACCCAGCCTGTTCAGGGGATGGGTTTGTGTGACCGCAGGGTTTGGACTGCAGTGTCGCCGTTTGACTCTTTGATCGAAAACTTCGCCGGCATCCAGCTCAGCTCAGGTGCCAGCCATAGCGTCGCCTGCTGGGAACCGCGTTCAGGGTCGGTTCGCTCCAGCCGCCAGGCTTTGAGCAAGCCTTTGCCGGTGGAGACCATTTCCGAGCCCTGAATGGTGAATTGCCATGTGCCCCATTTTTTGCCGTCGTTGACCGCAAGCCGAATCTGGTGATCCCCGCTCTCCTGGGCCAGGTGCGCGCGGCGTCCCAGCTCCAACAACATGCTGACTCTATCTTGGCCGTCGACAGGCCAAGCCTTTTGAGTGCCATCATCGTAAGTGACCAAACCGAGCTCTGGAGAAAACCGAATGGCTTCCACGCGCTTTCTTTGATCTTCGAAAGACCGGGGGACAAGCCCGTCTTTTGATAACGCGCCCTGACTGATTTGGGTGCGCTGGAAAAAAACCAAGGCGGAAACCATCAGTTTGGCCTCGTAACGCCCCGCCTCTTGACGCCAAGTCAGCTCGCCGTTCCCACGCACTTCAAAGCCTTTGGAGCTGACTTCGATGTCGTACTCGATGACGCGATTTGACGGAGGACGCCAATCCGCGGCTTGGACCAGACCCATCCCGAAGCCGCACGCCACCAGCGAAAGGATGCGCGCGCGCAACAGCCACACCCAGCACTGGCGTCGGCAGCTGGGTCGGGTGAAGAGCGGACGGCTAAGCGAAGCTGTTGCAGCTGATGTGGCGCCTGCAGTGCTGATCTGCCACCTTGGTGCGATGAAGTGCATGAGAGGATTCTAGAATCACACACTGTATAGGGTCTGATTTTTTGTAAATCCATAGCCCGTTGATTCAAAGGTTGATATGAAATTAGCGACATACAAAGATGGTTCTCGCGATGGACAGCTGGTGGTTGTGTCCCGGGACCTGTCACAAGCGCATTACGCAACAGGCATTGCCAACACCCTGCAACAGGCGCTCGATGACTGGAACTTTATCGCGCCCCAACTAGAGGACTTATCGCTCACTTTGAACTTGGGAAAGGCGCGCCACGCTTTTCCGTTTGATCCGAACATGTGTATGGCGCCTCTGCCGCGGGCTTACCAGTGGGCAGACGGTTCAGCTTATTTGAATCATTTGGAGTTGGTAGGGAAGGCGAACGACAGCGATATGCCCGCTGACTATTTGACGCGCCCGCTTGTCTACCAAGGCGGCAGTGATGATTTGCAAGGCGCGCGGGATCCCATCTTGGTGGAGGACACCGCTTGGGGGGTAGATTTCGAGGCGGAGTTGGCGGTGATCACCGGCGATGTTCCGATGGGAGTGACGCCAGAGCAAGCGCTTGAGTCGGTTCGTTTGCTGACGCTGGTTAATGACGTGAGTTTGCGCCGCTTGATCCCAGCCGAACTGAAGACTGGCTTTGGGTTTTTTCAAGGCAAGCCCGCCACCACAATGGGGCCAGTCGCCGTGACGCCTGACGAGTTGGGGACAGCTTGGTCAGATGGGCGTGTTCATCTCACGATGCAGTGTGTTTGGAATGGGCGAAAAGTCGGTATGTGTGAGGCTGGTCCTGAAATGGGCTTTCACTTTGGACAAATCTTGGCCCACATGTGCAAAACACGGCGTGCTCGCGCTGGAACCATTGTTGGCAGTGGCACCATCAGCAACAAAGATTGGAGCCATGGCTTCAGCTGTATCGCTGAGAAGCGGATGATGGAGAAAATTTCAGATGGCAAATCAACGACGGAATTCATGCACTGGGGTGACACCATCCGCATCGAAATGAAGGGCAAAGACGGACAAAGTCTGTTTGGCGCAATCGAACAAACCGTTCAACACCCGTCGGGTTCAGCATCCAAAGAGGATCAAGCGCCAGAGTAGGCAGGGTGGCGCTAGGGCGCTGTAGAGCGAGGCTTAGGCACTCGCCGCGACATCTTCCCAGCTGCGGTAGCCCTTGATTTCAATGGGGTTGCCGAAGGGGTCTTTGAAAAACAACGTGGATTGCTCGCCTGGCTGCCCTTTGAAGCGAATCTGAGGCTCGATGACCATCGGCACGCGGTGTTGGGTCAGGCGGTCGCGCATCAATTCCCAATCTGCTTGCAAAACCACCAAACCAAAATGTGGCATTGGAACCATATGGGTATCGACACAACCTGTATTGGCGGTTGCAAATGGGGGCCCAAGGTGCATGGACAGTTGGTGCCCCATCCACACCACATCAACCCAAGTATTACTTCTCCTTCCGGGTTGCGCACCTAAAACTTGAACATAAAACTGCTCGGCGATGTCGAGGTCACCCACGTTGAAAGCCAAGTGAAAACAAGATTGCGGCGCGGTCATAGAGACTCCGTATCGAATGGACTGAGCGTGGGTGTAGCAGGCGCGCGTCGCGCGGCCACCAGGGCGCGGCGCGCGGACATACCCAACATTTTCCCTATGTTAACGAGGTGCACGTGCGGGAGGTTTTGTGGAAAAAGCCGGTTGTTGGGAGCTCGGACTCGGTATCAGCCTGATCTGTCTTGGTCTGGATCAGGTCGCTGTAACGTCAGGTGCCCCATCAGAGCGGTGCGGGGGATGCGAACCGCGCTCGCGCAGTGGCCACAGCAGCCACGACCCCAACAGAAGCATGAGGCCTGTCGCCACCAAAGCCCAAGTGTCGTGCCCTGTGCTGGCAATCACGCTTGCGGTTGCAGCTGGGGCGATGACTTGAGCAACCCCGTAGGCCAGTGTCAGCCGCGCCATCGTTTTCCCCGGGTTGGAGGGCGACATTTTTCCGGCTACCGCGAGGCTGGTGGCAACGATGCCAGAAAAGGTGCAGCCAAAGAGGACCGCCGCCACGATGGTGCTCCATAAGCTTGCGGACCATGCGGGCAAGAAAACCGACAAAGACTGTAAAGCCAGCGCCACCATAATCACTTTGATCTGGCCAAACTTTCGACCTACGCGATCCCATGCGATGGCGCCGGCGGAGCCAAAGAGTCCCACCAAAATCCAAGCGATTGGCCCTTGCGCGCCCATTCCTGCGGCGCGAACCACCATGGCGACGGTGTAGGTTGCGCTCACCGCGAATCCCACACCAGCGAGAAAATACATGGCCACCATGCGCCACAGCCATTGAGCGCTCACGGGAGCGGCCGCTGCCGCTTGGGGAGCCACTGCTGGCGGAGGATCAGGGCGAAAGTACAGGGCAACGATCAGCAGCAACGCCCCTACCGCACTGTAGCCCCACCATTGCAGGTCCCACGACCAATGCAGTGGGACAAACGCCAGCGCCATCAAGCCAGTCAGAACGATCGAAAGCCCTGCGCCTGTGAAATACCCGCCCAACTCCGCGCGGTATCCGTGCCGCATCAACCAACCCAACACCAGTCCTGAGCCCAGCAGCATGCCAGCCGCGCCACTGAGCCCGCCCAGATAACGGGACAGCAACCACACCCAAGGTTCTGTCGAGATCCCCATCGCGGCGGTACTGAGCGCACCCATGACCAGACCCCACACGTAGCAGCGGTATCGGATCAAGGGGGACTCAATCCATGAAACCAACAGAGCACCGGAGATGTATCCCAAATAATTCACAGTTGCTAACCAGCCTGCCAGCACAACGCCAAGGCCCGCTTCGCGCTGCATCACCGGCAGCATCGGCGTGTAGGCAAAACGTGCCATGCCGAGGGTTAACCCCAAAGCGCACATCCCGCCAACAAATATTTGCCAGCGTTGCAAAGACCGTTCGGGTGGTGAGGTGCTCATGTTCGGCAGATTATCGAACAGGGGCGGATTTGCAGACTGACGCTTAAAGCGCAGCGCTTGCTTGTCGCTTTGTTCCAGGGGTAGGATGCCAGTGCACGGCGCATGGGAAGCCATCGTGCTCGTTACAGCGTGCTCGTTATTTGGTCAATTTCAAACATCAGGAGTTTCCATGAGTGGACCGAA
>CAYZHE010000003.1:0-36529 GCA_964478285.1 uncultured Burkholderiaceae bacterium | reverse complement strand
CGTGCTCGTTATTTGGTCAATTTCAAACATCAGGAGTTTCCATGAGTGGACCGAATTCAAATCCCTTTGGCGCGATGATGCCGGGGTGGGACTTTTTGCAAAACCTTGGCAAAGCGATGCCGAATCATTCGGCGGGTACTTCGGGATGGGTGGCGCCCACCCTTAATGTTGAAGACCTCGAAAAGCGGATTCAAGAGCTCAAGGCCGTTCAATACTGGTTAGAGCAAAACGCACGCATGTTGACGGCAACCATTCAGGCACTGGAAGTGCAGAAAATGACCTTGTCGACTCTTAAAACGATGAACGTCCATGTCGACGAATTGGCCCAGGCATTAAAAGTGAAGCCTGAGGATTTCATGAACAGCTGGTCTCAGGCTGTGACGCCCAAACCTGCTGCGACCCAATCGACCCGAGAAGATCAACCTCAGACCCCCCCGGGTTCAAGCAAAGCCCAGCGCAAAGGTAGCCAGACCAGGCCTTCAGCTGATGGCGATGGCCGAAGCCCAGACCCCCTGCAATGGTGGGGCGCGGTGAGCCAACAGTTTCAAGAGATCGCTCAGACGGCAGCGAAAGATTGGCAACAACACGCTGCCAAAGCGCAGGAGCACTTGAGTGCTGTCAGCCCGAAAACGCCTGCGTCCAAGCCAAAAGCGAGCCGCCGGCCGAAAAGCCCGGCAAAAGCAGGGGCTTCCAAGCGTCCGACCCAATCCCGCTCGGCATGATGGGACGGCACATTGTTGGTGTTTTCCCTAGACTGATCGACATTCTCTTCGAGTGCTACGATACAGGGCATGCTCGCGGGTCGAGCTACGTTAGAAATAAACCTATATGGAGAAAGCAATGAAAAAGAGTTTGACGGTTGCTGCCTTGGCAGCAACCTTGATGATGGGTGCGCAAGCGGCTGAAACCATCAAAGTCGGTGTTGCACTTGGCTTTACTGGCCCAGCAGAATCGTTGGCGCCAGCGATGGCTGCCGGTGCTGAATTGGCCATGAAGGAAGTGAGCGATTCCGGCGCTTTGTTGGGCGGCACCAAAGTGGTTCCTGTGCGCGGCGACTCAACCTGTATCGATGCTGCAGCTGCGACAGCGACCGCTGAGCGCTTGGTGTCTTCAGAGAAGGTCAAGGCCATTATTGGTGGTTTGTGCTCTGGTGCGACCACCGCCATGCTGAAGAACGTCGCGCTGCCCAAGGGCGTGTTGCTGTTCAGCCCCTCAGCGACTTCACCTGCGCTGACTACCATTCCTGACAACGAGTTCTTTTTCCGCGCGTCTCCTTCTGACGCGCGTCAAGGGCAGATCGTTGCCGACATGTTGATGGAAAAAGGCGTTAAAAAAGCGGCGCTGACTTACACCAACAACGACTACGGCAAGGGCTTGGCAGACTCCATCAAAACCAACTTTGAAGCCAAGGGCGGCAAAGTCACCATCTATGCATCGCACGAAGATGGCAAAGGCGACTACACCGCTGAAGTGGGTGCGTTGGCTTCGGCTGGCGGTGACATTTTGATTGTGGTTGGCTATCTGGACCAGGGTGGTCGCGGCATCATCCGCAGCTCGTTGGATACCGGCGCGTTCTCCACATTCTTCTTGCCTGACGCCATGATTGGCGACAGCTTGACGGCCGCGATTGGTGCGGGTTTGAATGGCTCCTACGGCGTCGTGCCCGGCACTGACAGCCCTGGTGCAGCCAAGTATGACGAGTTGACCAAAAAGGCTGGCTTCAAAAACGGCCCTTACTCGCCTGAGTCTTATGACGCCGCAGCGCTGACCCTGTTGGCCATGCAAGCCGCCAAGTCAACCGACAGCAATAAGGTCAAGATGAAAGTCCGTGACGTTGCCAACGCCCCAGGTGTGAAAATTTACCCAGGCGAATTGGCCAAGGGTTTGAAGCTGTTGGCTGAAGGCAAAGACATCGATTACGTTGGCGCAACTGCGGTTGAGTTGATTGGCCCAGGCGAGAGCGCTGGTAACTACCGTACGGTGCAAGTCAAGGGCGGCAAGTTCGAGACCACCGGCTATCGTTGATCGCTCGCACCTTCCGGTGTCAGCTGAGGCAGGTCAGGTCAACCCTGACTTGCCCAGAGTTTTATCCACAACGGCCCTTGCCAGAAGCCAGGGCCGTTTCTTATTTTCACAATGGCGCAAAGCTGCCTTGTGCTACACATCATGATTGAAGTCAAAAACCTCAAGATGTATTTCGGCGGCATCCATGCGGTCGATGATGTGTCTCTGACCATTCAAACCGGGCGCATCACAGGCTTGATTGGGCCCAACGGCGCTGGCAAGTCGACTTTGTTTAATGTGATTGCTGGGCATTACAAACCCACCTCTGGCCAAGTTCTGCTGGATGGCGAGGACATCACTGGCCTACCTCCACATGAATTGTTCGCTAAGGGCATGCTGCGCACCTTCCAAATTGCGCATGAGTTTTCGACGTTGACCGTGCGAGAAAACCTGATGATGGTGCCTCCGCGTCAAACCGGCGAATCCCTTTTGGGGGCATGGCTCCAACCATCGCGCGTGAAGTCCGAAGAGGAGCAAGTGCGCGCAAAGGCGGACGATGTGATTGCATTCCTTGAAATTGGCCACGTCGCTGATGAGCTGGCGGGCAATTTATCGGGTGGCCAAAAGAAATTGCTTGAGCTGGGTCGCACGATGATGACCGATGCCAAGATCGTTTTTTTGGACGAAGTGGGCGCGGGCGTCAACCGCACGTTGCTGAACACTTTGGGTGACGCCATTATTCGATTGAACCAAGAACGGGGCTACACCTTTTGTATGGTGGAGCACGACATGGATTTCATTGGACGCCTGTGCGATCCTGTCATTGTTATGGCCGAAGGGCATGTGCTGGCAGAAGGTTCGGCGCAAGCAGTGATGGCCAACGAGCAAGTCATCGAGGCCTATTTGGGCCGAGGGCTGAAGAACAAATAAGGGGCGCCAAATGAGTTTTTTGATTGGCGAGAATATGACCGGTGGCTATGGCGGTGCTGATATTTTGCACGGCTGCACCATCGCGGTAGAAAAAGGCGAAATTGCAGTGATTGTTGGCCCAAACGGCGCGGGCAAGTCTACTGCCATGAAGGCTATCTTTGGGATGCTCAACGTGCGCCAAGGCAGTGTGCGCATGGACGGCGAGGACATCACTCGGTTGTCACCACAAGATCGAGTGAAAAAAGGCATGGGGTTCGTGCCGCAAACCCACAACGTGTTTACCTCCATGTCGGTGGAAGAGAACCTCGAGATGGGTGCCTTCATTCGACAGGATGACTTCAAAGACACGATGGAGCAAGTCTATGACCTGTTTCCCATATTGAAAGAAAAGCGCAAGCAGCCTGCTGGGCAGCTTTCAGGTGGTCAACGCCAGCAAGTCGCCGTCGGGCGCGCACTCATGACGCAGCCCAAGGTGCTGATGTTGGATGAGCCCACAGCCGGGGTGTCCCCCATCGTGATGGATGAGTTGTTTGACCGCATCATCGAGATCGCACGCACAGGTATTGCGATTTTGATGGTGGAGCAAAACGCCAAGCAGGCGCTCAACATCGCTGATAAAGGCTACGTTTTGGTACAAGGCGCCAACCGATTCACCGACACCGGAGCTGCTTTGATGGCAGATCCGGAGGTCCGACGCACATTTTTGGGAGGCTGAAATGGAAGACATCCTCAACAGCTTCATTTTATTGATGAACTTTGTGATCATTCCCGCCACTGCCTATGGCAGCCAACTCGCATTGGGAGCTCTGGGTGTGACTTTGGTCTACGGGATACTGCGGTTCTCAAACTTCGCGCACGGCGACACCATGGCGTTCGGCACGATGGTGACGATTTTGGTGACGTGGTGGTTGCAGTCCAGAGGCGTGAGTTTCGGGGTGTTGCCCACGGCTTTGCTGGCCTTGCCTTTTGCTGTGGTGGCAACCATGGCATTGGTGTGGGTCACCGACAAGTGGGTCTACCAATATCACCGCAAGATGAGAGCACCTCCAGTGGTGTTTTTGATCTCCTCGATTGGGGTGATGTTCATCATGAATGGCTTGGTGCGATTCATCATCGGCACCGGAGACCAGCGATTTGGTGACGGTACCCGTTTCATCATCGGCGCGCTGGAATTCAGGCAGATGACTGGTTTGGCTGAAGGGCTCGCTTTCAAGACCTCGCAAGCACTGACCATCGTCACAGCGGTGATCGTTGTCGCGGCATTGTTTTGGTTCTTGGAGCGTACCCGCGCGGGCAAATCGATGCGCGCGTTTTCTGACAACGAGGACTTGGCCCTTTTATCCGGGATCAATCCTGAGCGCGTGGTGATGATCACTTGGATGATTTCCGCCACCTTGGCAACCATCGCTGGGGTGCTGTATGGCTTGGACAAAGGGTTCAAACCGTTCACGTACATGCAGCTCCTGCTGCCTATTTTTGCATCTGCAATTGTCGGTGGGCTAGGTAACCCCTTGGGTGCCATTGCAGGTGGTTTCGTCATTGCATTCTCTGAAGTCACGGTGACCTATGCGTACAAAAAGTTCCTGACCTATTGGGTGCCGGACGCTTGGGCGCCAGATGGCCTCGTGCAACTGTTGTCAACCGACTATAAATTTGCGGTGTCGTTTGTGATTTTGGTGTTGGTGCTGCTGTTGCGACCGACCGGTATTTTTGCGGGGAAATCGGTATGACCCAACGAACTTCTATTCAAGCCGTCTGGTTGTTTGGCGTGATTGCCTGTGCATTGATCACAGTGGGCATGGTCCAAAGTTGGTCCTTGGCGTTGACGATTCTGAATTACTGCCTGATCGCCGCAATCATGTCTTTGGGGCTGAACGTGCAATGGGGCTATGCAGGCCTGTTCAACGTCGGCCTGATGGGTTTTGCAGCCTTGGGGGGCATTGCAGGGGTGCTGGTTTCAATGAAGCCAGTTGAGCCCGCGTGGGCTGCAGGAGGAAGTGGCATTGGTTTGGCGCTGCTGGTACTCGTGACGACTGTCATTGCTGCAGTGCTGACACACCGTCGCATGTCCAAAGGCGCGATACGGCGCAACGTCATGATTGCCATTATCGTGGTCGGATTCTTCCTATTTAGGGCCGTTTTCGACCCTGCCGTGGAGGCAATTGAGTCGGTAAACCCGGCGCAGACGGGCTTTCTGGGTGGTTTGGGGTTGCCGATTGTGATGGCCTGGGTTGTTGGCGGAATGTTGGCTGCTGCTGTGGCCTGGGTGATTGGCAAGATCACGCTCGGCCTGCGCTCTGATTATTTGGCCATCGCGACTTTGGGTATTTCTGAAATCATCATTGCCGTCTTGAAAAACGAAGAGTGGTTGACCCGTGGTGTGAAAAACGTCAACGGACTCCCTCGCCCCGTGCCCTATGAGATCGATTTACAGGCGGCCAGCTGGGCGCAGGAATGGTCGGCTCGCTTAGGCGTTTCGGTCCAGGACTTTTCGTCCATCTACGTTAAGCTTTTGTACGCCGGCATGGCGATTGCGATCTTGGCGTTGTTGATGTGGTTGGCGCAAACCGCATTGCGTTCTCCCTGGGGGCGCATGATGCGTGCGATTCGCGACAACGAAGCCGCTGCCGAGGCCATGGGGAAGCACGTCACTGGCCGCCATCTGCAAGTATTTGTCTTGGGTTCTGCCATCGTCGGTCTGGCTGGAGCCATGATGACGACCATGGATGGTCAGTTCACGCCCACGTCGTATAACCCGCTGCGGTTCACGTTTTTGATCTGGGTGATGGTGATTGTCGGTGGCTCCGGTAACAACTTGGGCTCAATCCTTGGTGGATTTTTGATTTGGTTTTTCTGGGTAGAAGCCGAGCCGATCGGCCATTGGTTGCTCAGCACAATCACCTCGGGTATGGATGCCAATCATCCGTGGCGGGAGCAGTTGCTGGATAGCGCAGCCCACATGCGCTTGATTACCATGGGGCTGATTTTGTTGATTACTTTGCGTTTCAGACCGCGGGGCTTGCTGCCTGAGTCTAATCAGCGGGCACGCTCTGGACACTGATCGTTCCTCGCACTCGGTGAACCGCTGCGCAGTGCGGTACACCGAGTGGAGTCCCCTTGATCGAGGCTGACCAATCGAATTGGGCGCGTCAAACGCCACGCCCGCGATGCGCGTAAAACGTGCGCACAAATGAGCCCAGTGTGCCTGCCTCAAGCGAATCTCTGATCTCTTGCATCAGATTCAAGTAGTAGTGCAAATTGTGGATGCTCGCCAGCATCGGACCAAGCATTTCTCCGCAACGGTCCAAGTGATGTAGGTAGGCTCTGGAAAAGCCGCCGACCACTGTCCCGTCCGAGCGCGTCTCGCCTTTGCAGGCATAACAGGTACACGTCTCATCGATGGGACGTTGGTCCAATTTGTGTTTGGCGTTGCGGATTTTCAAGTCGCCAAAACGAGTGAACAGGTGCCCGTTGCGCGCATTGCGCGTAGGCATCACGCAATCGAACATATCGATGCCACTCAGCACCCCTTCCACCAAGTCTTCGGGCGTGCCGACGCCCATCAGGTAGCGCGGCTTGTGGCTGGGCAGCTTAGGCCCGATGTGGCGAAGCACGCGCAACATGTCCTCTTTGGGTTCGCCTACGCTGACGCCGCCGACCGCCAGGCCGGGGGTGTCGAGCTCATTGAGCGCTGCCAACGACTCCTCTCGCAAATGCTCAAACATGCCGCCTTGCACGATACCGAAAAGCGCGTTTGGATTGTTCAAGCGGTGGAACTCGTTCTGACTGCGTTTAGCCCACCTAAGACTCATTTCCATAGAGGCACGCGCTTGAGCCTCAGTGGTCAATTGTCCCTTTGTCTTTTTTTCGACCGAGAGGTAGGGCGTACATTCGTCCAGTTGCATAACGATGTCCGAATTCAGCACGGTTTGAATTTGCATGCTGATTTCAGGGCTCAGGAAGAGTTTGTCGCCATTGATGGGGGAGGCAAAGTGCACGCCCTCTTCAGTGATCTTTCGCATGTCACCCAGAGACCACACTTGAAATCCGCCGGAGTCTGTCAGGATGGGCTTGTGCCACTGCTCAAAAGCATGCAAACCTTTGAACTCCTGGATCACTTCTAAGCCCGGGCGCAGCCACAGGTGAAAGGTGTTTCCGAGAATGATTTGCGCCTGCATGTCGTGCAGGCTGCGTGGCATCACGCCTTTGACGGTTCCGTAGGTGCCGACGGGCATGAATATCGGCGTTTGAACCACACCATGGTTTAGCGTGAGTTGGCCGCGTCGCGCATGAGAGCCGAGATATGAACCAGATGGATCTTCGCGTGCAGGGTCAGTTTTGAGGATGTCGAATTTCAGCATGCAAGGATTGTCGTTGAATCTGTTCGAGTCCGCCGCTCAAACACTGGATTTTCGGGTGAGCCACATCGCATCTCCATAACTGAAGAAACGGTAGCGCTTGGCGATAGCGTGCGCATAGAGACGATGCATGTGTTCATGCCCGGTGAACGCGCTCACAAGCATCAGCAAGGTGGACTTGGGCAAGTGAAAGTTGGTGATCAATGCATCAATGTGATGGAACTGATGGCCTGGTTTGATGAAGATTTCAGTGTCACCCTCATGCTTCCCAGAGCTGGCCCATGACTCCAGCGTGCGAACGGTGGTAGTGCCTACCGCAATGACTCGTCCCCCTCGCGCCTTGCACGCCGCGATCGCTTGTGCAGTCGTGTGTGGCACGTGATACCACTCCGAGTGCATGTGGTGGTCCTCTAGGGACTCGCCTTTGACGGGTGCAAATGTCCCGGCGCCGACGTGCAGAGTGACATTCGCAATGTCAACGCCTTGGTCTTGTATCTGCGCCAAAAGAGCGTCATCAAAATGCAGGGCGGCAGTCGGCGCAGCTACGGCGCCAGGATGCTTGGCAAAAACTGTTTGGTATCGCTGAATATCCTCTTCCTCATCACCGTGCGTGATGTAAGGTGGTAGCGGGACATGTCCGTACTGGTCCATCAGTTGATAGGCATCAGCGCTGAAACGAAACTGAAAAAGGCGCCCATCGGCATCTGGCCAACGGCCGATCACTTCAGCGATAAATCCTCGATCGGGTGTTGCAGCCTCATAGCCAGCCATGGCAATCTGTGTCCCTGGCGCGGGCTTGCGGCTGACCTTGATGTGACCAACGACGTCTCGAGTAGCCTCCCCAGGCTTAGGGTTGAGAACGCGTTCCACCAAGATTTCGACTTGGCCGCCACTTGGCTTTTGGCCGAAAAGGCGCGCTTTGATCACTTTGGTGTCGTTGAAGACGAGCAGATCGCCGGCGCGAAGGAGTTGAGGCAGATCTCGAAAGTGCAAATCTTCAAACGCATTCGCTTCACCGTTGAGCAAGCGAGATGCCGTGCGCTGCGGCGCAGGGTGCTGCGCGATCAAATCCGGATCGAGCTGGAAGTCAAAGTCGCTGAGTTGGTAGGAGGTTTGAGGCATAGACACTGCAATTTGGTTTGATTCGAATTGTCTCTCAAGCGGGTGTTCAAATTCGTTCACAATCTTTGCCATGTCCAAATCGGCATTTCAACCTTCGGAGAATGCTTCCAAGCGCGCCAGTCCGGCCAAGTTGGCGATGGAGCGGATGGGGTTGCGCCGCCCAGTTGATCTGGCCTTGCATATTCCTTTTCGTTACGAGGACGAAACACAGATCCAACACTTGGCCCCTGAACTCTCAGGGCAAGCCATTCAATTCATCGGGGTAGTAACCCGGAGTGAAATTGGGTTTCGACCTCGGCGGCAATTGCAGGTCACCGTTCAAGATGGCGATCACAAGTGTTTGCTGAGGTTCTTTAATTTTTATGGCAATCAACAAAAAATGATGGCGGTGGGGCGAACTCTGCGCATCCGAGGGGAGCTCAAAGGGAGTTTTTTTGGCTTGGAGATGGTTCATCCCGCAGTGAAGCCCGCCGAGGAGCCGGTGCCGCAAGCGCTGACGCCCGTCTATCCAACCACCGCTGGCTTGCCACAGGCATACTTGCGCAAAGCGGTACTCAGCGGTCTGAGTCGATGTCAATGGCCCCGCACGGTGCCCGCTGAGAGTTGGGCGCGGCTAGGTATTGGTGAAGATTGGAGCCTGGGTCGTGCATTGCAGCACTTGCACCAGCCACCTCCAGACAGTCGCATCACTGACATTGAGGACCGAACACATCCGGCTTGGCAACGCCTCAAGGCCGAGGAATTATTGGCGCAGCAGCTGGCTCAATGGCGAGCTCGCCAGCAGCGAGACGCCCAACGCGCACCGCAATTGAGCGCGCCAAAGCAGGGGTTGAGCCAGGCATTGCTCGAGCAACTGCCATTCGCACTAACGAAGGCTCAGCAAAGAGTTGTGCGTGAAATAGCGAACGACATTGCCTTGGCGGTCCCGATGAATCGACTGTTGCAGGGTGATGTTGGCGCTGGCAAAACTATTGTTGCCGCGCTCGCTGCTTGTGTTTGCATCGATGCGGGCTGGCAATGTGCGCTGATGGCTCCGACAGAAATATTGGCAGAACAACACTTTCAAAAGATGCTGCAGTGGCTTCACCCCCTTATACAGAGCCAGGGGCTGCAGGTGGCTTGGTTGGTGGGGACACAGAAGAGGAAAGAGCGCGAAGCCATGCTAGAGGCTGTAGCGTCGGGGAAAGCGGCGTTGGTGGTTGGCACCCATGCTTTGATCCAAGACAGTGTCGAGTTTCAGCGGCTGGCATTGGTCATCGTCGATGAGCAACACCGTTTTGGCGTAGAGCAGCGATTGACGTTGCGGCGCAAGCTTAGCCAAAAAAAGGTGGGGGAGCTCCAGGCCCATGAGCCGCACATGTTGATGATGACAGCGACCCCAATCCCCCGCACGCTGGCCATGACTTTGTATGCAGACTTGGACGTATCGATCTTGGATGAATTGCCCCCTGGACGCACGCCAGTGGTGACGCGAGCGATCGCCAACAGCCGTCGTGAAGAGGTGATGCGCCGCATTGTCAAGCAAGTTGAAGCAGGTCGCCAAGCTTATTGGGTCTGTCCATTGATCGAGGACAGTGAGGCTTTGGACTTGCAAAGTGCGACGGAGGCTTATGCTCAAGTGTGTGATGCTTTGGGGCAGCCCCCCTGTGAGTCGGTTTTGAGTGCCGACAAGCCACCCATGGCGGCTTTGCTCCATGCACGTCTGAGCACTGCGGAGAAAAAAGCCATCATGGCAGCTTTCGTGGCTGGCGATATTGGCGTGCTCGTGAGCACGACGGTGATTGAAGTTGGGGTGGATGTACCGAATGCCTCTTTGATGGTGATTGAGCACGCTGAGCGGTTTGGCTTAAGCCAATTGCATCAATTGCGAGGCCGAGTTGGACGCGGTTCACAGGCGTCGGCATGTGTGCTGCTTTACGGTGGGCCTTTGGGGCCGATTGCCAAACAGCGGCTGCAGGCCATGGTTCAGAGCAACGACGGTTTTGAGTTGGCGCGCATTGATTTAGCGCTGCGCGGGCCAGGTGAATTTCTTGGGTCACGGCAGTCGGGGACGGCCTTGCTTAAATTTGCAGACATTCAAGAGGACGAGGCATTGATTGATTGGGCGCGGGAAGAGGCTCCCAACATTTGGTCCCACTGGCCAGAAATGGCTCAAGCGCACATTGATTTGTGGATGGGTTCAAAATCGGATTTCTTGAAAGCATGATCCCATGACTTTGACCGAACTCAAATACATTGTGGCAGTAGCCAGAGAGCGTCACTTTGGCAAGGCGGCCGAGAGCTGTCATGTGTCGCAGCCGACCCTTTCTGTGGCGATCAAGAAACTCGAAGATGAACTTGGGGTGATGTTGTTTGAGCGCCAAGCCAGTGACCTCACTGTGACGCCGCTTGGTGATGAGATCATCCGCCAAGCTCAGGTTGTGCTTGAACAGGCGCAGGGCATCAAGGAAATCGCCAAGCGCGGCCAAGATCCTCTGGCCGGACCGCTGCGTCTCGGGGTCATTTACACCATCGCGCCCTATCTGCTACCTGATCTCGTGCGCAAAGTGATCGAGCGGACGCCGCAGATGCCATTGATGCTACAAGAAAACTTTACGGTTCGATTGCTAGAGCAATTGCGGCTTGGCGAGATCGACTGCGCAATTTTGGCAGAACCGTTCCCAACCCATCAGTTGGCAACCGTACCTTTGTATGACGAGCCGTTTTGGGCGGCGGTCCCCGCTCAGCATGCTTTGGCGAAGCACAGCACAGTCCATGCTGATCTTCTAAAGAAAGAGACCATGCTGCTGCTGGCCAATGGCCATTGTTTTCGGGATCATGTGCTGGAGGTTTGCCCGGAGTTTGGTCGCTTTGCAGCCGGTAGCGAAGGCATCAGTCGAGGCTTTGAAGGGTCTTCGTTGGAAACGATCAAGCATATGGTTGCGGCTGGCATGGGCGTGACCTTAGTGCCCCGTTTGTCTGTTCCGCCCTCCAGTGTCGGTGGGCCCTTGAGTCAGCCGACGCCTGCGATAGACCCAGCCCTGTCGCATTGGCAGTATGTTCGATACCTGCCTTTCGAAGGCGAAGAGCCATCAAGGCGGGTGGTGTTGGCGTGGCGCAAAAGCTTCACTCGAACAGAGGCGATTGACGCTTTGCATCAAGCCGTCATGGACTGTCAGTTAGACGGGGTCCGTAAATGTCAACCTTGAGCCGTACCCAGCAGTGGCGCCTGTACTTGGACTTGATCCGATGGGACCGTCCAGCTGGTTGGTTGTTGTTGCTTTGGCCCTCGCTTTCAGCACTTTGGGTGGCGGCCGATGGATTCCCAGGCTGGCATCTGCTTTTTGTATTTGTAGCCGGGACAGTCTTGATGCGCAGTGCCGGCTGCTGCGTCAATGACGTTGCAGATCGAGACTTTGACAAGCATGTCAAACGCACGGCAAACCGTCCAGTGACGACGGGCGCGGTGACGCCTAGCGAAGCCCTGAGGCTGGGTGGCGCACTGGCACTGCTGGCATTTGTATTGGTGCTCAGTACCAATTGGGTGGCCGTGGTCTGGTCAGTCGTGGCACTGGGGGTGGCGATCATCTACCCCTTCGCCAAGCGCTGGTTTGCCATGCCACAGGCTGTGTTGGGCGTGGCATTTTCGTTTGGTATTCCCATGGCATTTGCGGCGGTCAATGCAGAAGGTCAACCATGGCAAGGATGGTCTTTTTGGTGGCAATCGGTACCGCCCATGGCCTGGGCGCTGCTGTTGGCAAACTTGTTTTGGGTGTTGGCCTATGACACCGAGTACGCGATGGTCGATCGGGACGACGACATTCATCTTGGAATTCAGACTTCAGCGATCACACTCGGACGGTGGGATGTGGCGATGGTCATGGTTTTCTATGCGGTTCACCTGGTGGGCTGGACCTGGGTATTGGGTTTAGGGCTGCAGCCCCTCTGGGGGCTGACCTTGTTGGTGGCGATTGCCCAGGTGCTCTGGCACTTTCAACTGATCAGACATAGGGATCGGTTGAAATGTTTTCAAGCGTTTCGACTCAACCACTGGTTGGGATTTACCGTTTTCTTGGGTGTGGTCTTGACCCGGGGCGCGGTGAGCTGAGTGGGCAGGTTGCTTTGAGTGTCTTGAAAAAATCATTCAAAGACCGAGGTGGTCCATCGTGCGCTGACAAGAAAGTCCTGCATGCGATTTCCTGAAATTACGCTCCGAAGGCCTCACCCATTTCGCGCGCGCGACGTGCGCAGGCAGTCATGGCTTGTTCGATCGTTGGACCGACATGACCGGCCCTCATCACCTCGAGCGCTTCAAATGTGGTGCCACCTTTCGAGGTAACACGCTCGCGCAAGGTGCCAGGGGTGTCTGCGCTTTGTTCGGCTAGGTGGGCGGCGCCTTTGAAGGTGGCTATGGCCAAGCGCTTGGCTGTGTCCGCATCAAGACCAAGCTCAGTTCCCGCGTGCACCATGGCTTCCAACCAGTAAAAAACATAGGCCGGACCAGAGCCTGACACAGCGGTTACTGCCTCTAGCAATTCCTCGCGATCCACCCACAGGACGAGCCCGGTGGCCTTCAATATCTCGCCGACGCGAGTTTTCCCCTCGTCTGACACCGAGGGCATTGCGTACAAAGCGGTCGCACCAGCACCCACAAGGGCTGGCGTATTGGGCATCGCTCGGACGATGTTGTCACTGCGCAGCCACGCTTGGATACTCGCGCAGGTGATCCCTGCAGCCACACTCAAGTGGAGAGCGCTGGTGCCGAAATAGGCCTGATCAGCCAAGGCGACCTCTTTGAAAATTTGGGGCTTGATAGCCCAAACGACCACCGCAGCACTCTTGAGATCTTCAGACACATCGCGAGCGTCTGTGGCGCCTCGCACACCCCAAGCCGACTTCAAAGTTTCGATGCTGGTGCTGTTCGGATCGATGACCAAGATGTGCTCCCCGGCGACGCCATTTCGTACACAGCCGCCGATGATCGCGCCGGCCATGTTCCCGCCTCCAATGAATGCCAAGTGCGTGCCGTTGGTGCTCATGTGACCCCTTTCCAATTGAAACTCCTAAAAGTATGGCGCCAGACTGCCAGGAGTTCGGAGGGGGCTTGTCTTTTTATTGCCACAACGAAAAAAAGACACATCAGGGTTGACTCGCGAATTTGATCTGGGCTAGAATACGGGGCTTCGCTTTGCTTGGGTGGCCTATTGCTGGTCGCATAAGCCTAAAGCTGGCGAAGAAATCAAATCTACCGCCCACCGAAGTCTGGTGGCGTTGCAGCAGCAGCGCGGCAGACAACGACGGGCCCAAGACTGATTGGTCTCCTTCATGGTGAGGGTGACTGTTCAAGTTGGGAAACAACAAATGATTCAAACGCAATCTCGACTCGATGTTGCCGACAACACGGGTGCTAAGTCCGTGATGTGCATCAAGGTACTCGGTGGCTCTAAGCGCCGCTATGCCTCCGTTGGCGACATTATCAAAGTGAGCATCAAAGAAGCTGCTCCCCGTGGCCGCGTCAAAAAAGGCGAGGTTTACAGCGCTGTTGTGGTGCGCACGGCAAAGGGCATTCGTCGTCCAGACGGTGCACTGATCAAGTTCGATGGCAACGCTGCAGTATTGCTCAATGCCAAGCTGGAGCCTATCGGCACTCGCATCTTCGGCCCCGTTACGCGTGAACTGCGCAACGAGAAGTTCATGAAGATCGTGTCCTTGGCGCCTGAAGTTCTGTAAGAGGCGGACGATATGAACAAAATTCGCTCTGGTGACGAGGTCATCGTGATTGCAGGACGTGATAAGGGTAAGCGCGGCAAAGTTTTGTCCCGCGTTGACGACTCACGTCTCTTGGTTGAAGGTGTCAACCTGGTGAAGAAACATGTCAAGCCCAATCCAATGGCTGGCGTGCAAGGCGGCATCGTCGAAAAGACGGCTGCTATCCACCAGTCCAATGTGGCGATTTACAACGCTGCGTCTGGCAAGGCTGACCGCGTTGGAATCAAAGCGCTGGAAGACGGCAAAAAAGTGCGCGTCTTTAAGTCCAGCGGTGAAGAAATCAAGGTGGCCTGAACATGACACGTTTTGCACAAATTTACAAAGACAAAGTAGCTCCCGCTCTGATGGAGCAGTTTGGTTACAAGTCGGTCATGGAAGTGCCACGCATCACCAAAATCACCTTGAATATGGGTGTTGGTGAGGCTGTTGCAGATAAAAAAGTCATGGACAACGCCGTTGCAGATTTGACCAAGATTGCGGGGCAAAAGCCTGTCGTGACCGTGTCTCGCAAGGCGATTGCAGGCTTCAAAATCCGCGAAGGCCAGCCCATCGGTTGTATGGTCACTCTGCGTGGTGATCGCATGTATGAATTCTTGGATCGCTTTGTTACCGTGGCGTTGCCTCGAGTGCGTGACTTCCGAGGCATCTCTGGTCGCTCATTTGATGGTCGCGGCAACTACAACGTAGGCGTCAAAGAGCAGATCATTTTCCCAGAGATCGAATACGACAAAGTCGATGCATTGCGCGGCCTGAACGTGAGCATCACGACCACGGCCAAGTCCGACGAAGAGGCAAAAGCCTTGTTGTCTGCATTCCGTTTTCCCTTTAAGAACTGAGGTGACGCGTGGCTAAACAATCATTGCTCCAGCGTGAACTCAAGCGTGCCAAATTGGCGCAAAAGTTCGCCAACAAGTACACCGAACTCAAGGCAGTGGCCAATGACGCCAAGCGCTCAGACGAAGAGCGCATGGTTGCCCGTCTTGAGCTTCAAAAGTTGCCCCGCAACGCCAACCCCACGCGTCAGCGTGCACGTTGTGCGATCACTGGGCGTCCCCGCGGTACGTTCCGTCTTTTTGGTCTCGGCCGCAGCAAAATTCGCGAACTGGCTTTCAGTGGTGACATTCCTGGTGTCACCAAGGCAAGCTGGTAAGGCGTAGGAGAACAAGCATGAGTATGAGTGATCCTATCGCTGATATGTTGACCCGCATTCGCAATGCGCAGATGGTTGAGAAGGCCTCTGTTGCACTGCCTGCTTCAAAGCTCAAGCAAGCAATTGCTCAAGTCTTGAAGGACGAGGGCTACATTGATGATTTCCGAGTCACCAGCGAAGGTGGTAAAGCCACGCTGGAGATTTCTTTGAAGTACTACGCAGGCCGTCCTGTGATTGAGCGCATTGAGCGTGTCAGTCGCCCAGGACTGCGTGTCTACCGTGGCACCAAGTCCATCCCTCAGGTGATGAATGGTTTGGGTGTTGCCATCGTGACGACGCCGCGTGGTGTCATGACTGATCGCAAAGCGCGCGCTGCCGGTGTTGGCGGTGAAGTGCTTTGCTACGTCGCCTAATAGCTGAACTGAAGGAGAAAAAACATGTCTCGAGTAGGTAAGCTTCCCGTCGCAGTGCCAGCTGGCGTTGAGGTGGTTTTGGGCGATCGCATTGCGGTCAAAGGTTCGTTGGGTTCTTTGGAGCTCAAAGGCAACCCGTTGGTTCAAGTGGTTCGCGATGGCGATTTGTTGCGCGTGTCTCCTGTGGATGACACCGTCGCGGCAAACGCATTGAGCGGCACTTTCCGCCAGTTGGTGAACAACATGGTGCAGGGCGTGAGCAAAGGCTTTGAGAAAAAGCTGAGCTTGGTGGGCGTGGGATACCGTGCGCAAGCGCAAGGCGACAAGCTCAATCTAAGCGTTGGCTTCTCACACCCAGTTGTGATCGAGATGCCTGCTGGCATCAAGGTCGAATGCCCTTCGCAAACTGAAGTGATCATCAAAGGCGCTGACCGCCAGAGCGTTGGCCAAGTGGCCGCCGAAGTGCGTGCAGTGCGTCCTCCCGAGCCTTACAAGGGCAAGGGCATCCGTTACGCCGATGAGCGCGTGGCGATGAAAGAAGCCAAGAAGAAATAAGGAACCGGATTATGTTGACGAAGAAAGAACAACGTCTGCGCCGGGCCCGCCAAACCCGCGCTCGCATTGCGAACAAAGGTGTGGCTCGCTTGGCTGTGCATCGCACGAACCTGCACATCTATGCCAGCGTGATTTCAGGCTGTGGCACCAAAGTACTGGCGTCTGCCTCTACCGCCGAGGCCGAAGTTCGCACGCAATTGGGTGCGGCAGGCAAAGGCGCCACCACGTCTGCAGCGACTTTGATTGGTCAGCGTATTGCTGAGCGCGCAAAGGCTGCTGGTGTGGAACAAGTGGCATTTGATCGTTCAGGCTTTGCCTTCCACGGTCGTGTCAAGGCATTGGCTGAAGCCGCGCGTGAAGCCGGCTTGCAGTTCTAAATCAGGAGCACAACATGGCAAAAATGATGGCTAATGCAAAAAGCGACGCTCCTGAAGACGGCATGCGCGAAAAAATGATCGCGGTCAACCGTGTCACCAAGGTGGTGAAGGGCGGCCGAATCATGGCTTTTGCTGCACTCACTGTGGTCGGTGATGGTGACGGTCGCGTCGGTATGGGCAAGGGCAAAGCCCGTGAAGTGCCTGTCGGTGTTCAAAAGGCAATGGAAGCCGCACGCCGCAACATTTCCAAAGTGGCGCTCAAAGACGGCACTGTGACCCACGCTGTACACGGTGAGCATGGCGCAGCTCGAGTGATGTTGCTGCCAGCTGCTAAAGGTACTGGGATCATTGCCGGTGGCCCTATGCGTGCTGTGTTCGAAGTTGTTGGAATCACGGATGTTGTGGCGAAAAGCCACGGTACTTCGAACCCTTACAACTTGGTTCGCGCCACGATCAATGCGTTGAATAACTTGACGACGCCAGCCGAAGTCGCCGCTAAGCGCGGCTTGACGGTTGAGCAAATCTTCAATTAAGGGCTAGCGCTATGAGCGATACCAAAAAAGTCAAAGTCCAGCTTGTGAAAAGCCCGATCGGCTGCCGCGCGGATCACCGCGATACGGTCCGTGGTCTGGGTCTGCGCAAGCTCAATAGTGTGCGTGAACTGGAAGACACCCCAGCTGTGCGCGGCATGATCAACAAAATTGCCTACCTGGTTAAGGTGATCTGAGCGGAGCACGAGACATGGAACTGAATAACATTCAACCTGGCGAAGGTGCCAAACACGCGAAGCGTCGAGTCGGTCGTGGCATTGGCTCTGGCTTAGGCAAAACTGCAGGCCGCGGTCACAAAGGTCAAAAATCCCGTGCGGGTGGTTTTCACAAAGTAGGCTTCGAAGGCGGTCAGATGCCATTGCATCGCCGTTTGCCCAAGCGCGGCTTTAAATCGCATTTGTTGGCTTTGAACGCTGAAGTAAGTCTGACCGATTTGGGCCGCTTGGATGCTGCTGAAGTCGATATGCTGGCTCTGAAAACAGCGGGTTTGATTGGTGAGTTGGTCAAGAAGGTCAAAGTCATCAAGTCCGGTGAGATCGCCAAAGCGGTGAAGCTGAAAGGCATCAACGCAACAGCCGGTGCGCGCGCTGCAATCGAAGCCGCTGGCGGCTCGATTGAAGCCTGAAGAATTTCGTCGCAAGGGTAAAGCGTGGCATCACAGAACAGCCAAAACAGCAAGGGCAACTACGGAGATCTCGGTCGCCGGTTGTTGTTTCTGCTGTTGGCCTTGATCGTCTACCGCATTGGCGCGCATATTCCCGTGCCGGGGATTGATCCTGCGCAGTTGCAACAGCTGTTCAAGGGTCAAGAGGGCGGCATATTGAATTTGTTCAATATGTTCTCGGGCGGCGCGCTGTCGCGGTTCACCGTGTTTGCCATCGGGATCATGCCTTACATTTCCGCCAGCATCATCATGCAGCTGATGACTTACGTCGTTCCTGCATTCGAATCGCTGAAGAAAGAAGGCGAGGCAGGTCGTCGCAAGATCACTCAATACACGCGCTACGGTACGGTCGCTTTGGCGATTTTCCAATCCTTGGGCATTGCCTTGGCTTTGGAGGGGACGGCTGGTTTGGTGATTGATCCGGGTTTTGGGTTTCGCTTGACTGCTGTGGTGAGCTTGACCGCTGGCACCATGTTTTTGATGTGGCTAGGCGAGCAAATTACGGAACGCGGCTTAGGCAATGGTATTTCCATCTTGATCTTTGCTGGTATCGCATCTGGGCTTCCCAGTGGGCTGGGTGGTTTCGGTGAATTGGTGCGAACTGGATCAATGAGCATCCTGGTTGCATTGTTCATCTTGGTCGTCGTGTGTTTGGTGACATTCGGTGTGGTATTCATCGAGCGCGGCCAACGCAAGATCTTGGTGAATTACGCGCGTCGCCAGGTCGGCAACAAGGTGTATGGTGGTCAAAGCTCGCATTTGCCATTGAAACTCAACATGGCCGGAGTGATCCCGCCGATCTTCGCAAGCAGCATCATTCTGTTGCCTGCGACGGTGGTTGGTTGGTTTAGCACGGGAGAATCGACCTTGTGGTTGCGTGACCTTGCTGCCGCACTTTCACCCGGACAACCAATTTATGTGGCGTTTTATGCCACGGCGATTGTGTTTTTCTGTTTCTTCTACACGGCTTTGGTGTTCAACAGCCGCGAGACAGCAGATAACTTGAAGAAGAGCGGTGCGTTTGTACCTGGGATTCGTCCTGGCGACCAAACCGCTCGGTACATTGACAAGATTTTGGCTCGTTTGACTTTGGTTGGTGCCGCCTACATCACTTTTGTGTGTTTGTTGCCGGAGTTCTTGATCTTGAAGTACAACGTGCCGTTTTACTTTGGTGGGACGTCGTTGCTGATCATTGTGGTGGTCACAATGGATTTCATGGCGCAGGTTCAAAACTACGTGATGTCACAGCAGTACGAGTCTTTGCTCAAGAAGGCAAATTTCAAGGGGCCTTTGGTTCGCTGAGCCAAGGTAAAAGATTTAGATTATTCAGGTGCCTGGCACCAAATGAGTTCGTTTTAGGAGAAAACCATGAGAGTTTCGGCTTCTGTCAAAAAAATGTGCCGCAACTGTAAAATCATCCGCCGCCACGGTGTTGTGCGCGTGATCTGTACAGATCCACGCCATAAGCAGCGTCAAGGCTGATCAGACTAATAGAGGAACACCATGGCACGTATTGCTGGTATCAATATCCCCCCGCACAAGCACACTGAAATCGGCTTGACTTCAATCTACGGCATTGGTCGTACGCGTTCACGTCACATTTGCGAAGCATGTGGCATTGACTACGCTAAAAAGATCAAAGACCTAGACGACAACGATTTGGAAAAACTGCGTGAAGCGGTTGGTCGCTTTACCATTGAAGGTGATTTGCGTCGCGAAACCACGATGAACATCAAGCGTCTGATGGACATCGGCTGCTACCGTGGCTTCCGTCATCGCCGTGGTCTGCCTGTGCGTGGTCAGCGTACTCAAACCAATGCTCGTACACGCAAGGGCCCACGTCGTGCTGCCCAAGCGCTGAAGAAGTAATTTGATCGGAAAGAAGACAAATGGCTAAGTCATCCAACGCCGCGGCTCGCGTACGTAAAAAAGTCCGTAAGAATATTTCAGACGGCATTGCGCACGTGCACGCCTCTTTCAACAACACCATCATCACCATCACGGATCGCCAAGGCAACGCCTTGTCTTGGGCATCTTCTGGCGGTCAAGGCTTCAAAGGCTCACGCAAGTCCACACCATTTGCAGCCCAGGTCGCCTCCGAGGTGGCTGGACGCGCTGCGATGGAGCAGGGCATTAAGAACTTGGAAGTTGAAATCAAGGGCCCCGGTCCTGGTCGCGAGTCTTCTGTGCGTGCTTTGGGTGCATTGGGCATCCGAATCACGCAAATTTCAGACGTCACCCCTGTACCTCACAACGGTTGCCGTCCACCGAAGCGTCGTCGCATCTGATTGCCAACAATCAGCTGCTGATGCAGCAAAAGATGCCGCGTCAGTCTCGGCATCTTTTTTCATTTAAGACCACCGCCGGCTTCATGGCAAGTTCGGCTCCTGCAACAAGTGGTTGCAGCAGTATTGAAAAGGAAATAACGTGGCACGTTACTTAGGCCCCAAGGCCAAACTTTCTCGCCGTGAAGGCACCGATTTGTTGCTCAAGAGCGCTCGCCGCTCGATTGCTGACAAAGCCAAATTTGATAGCAAGCCAGGTCAACACGGCCGCACTTCTGGTGCCCGTACGTCTGACTACGGTTTGCAGTTGCGTGAAAAGCAAAAGGTCAAACGCATGTACGGCGTGCTTGAGCGCCAGTTCCGTCGCTATTTTGCTGAAGCCGATCGCCGCCGTGGTAACACGGGTGAAAACTTGTTGATCCTGCTGGAGAGCCGCTTGGACAACGTCGTTTTCCGCATGGGATTGGCGTCTACACGTGCAGAAGCACGTCAGTTGGTGTCACACCGTGGCATCGAAGTCAACGGCCAGTCTGTGAACATTCCTTCTTATTCTGTGAAGGCAGGCGACGTGGTTGCCGTGCGTGAAAAGTCTAAGAAGCAAGCTCGCGTATTGGAAGCCATCGAATTGGCCAAACAGCACGGTTTCCCGTCATGGGTTGAAGTGGCAGCTGACAAAGCTGAAGGCGTCTTCAAGAAGACTCCAGATCGGGATGAGTTTGGTTCAGACATCAACGAAAACTTGATTGTCGAATTGTATTCACGCTAATCCATGCATTCGTTACCGAGGCGCTTGTGTGCCTCGGGTTTGCTTCGTCGGTCTTATCGGTGTAACGAGCCGAGGACATTGAAGGAAGTTATATGTTGAATCCTTTGTTGAAACCCAAGTCCATCAGCGTTGAAACAATCAGCGACAACAAGGCCAAAGTGACTTTGGAGCCTTTCGAGCGTGGTTATGGCCATACGCTTGGCAACGCCCTGCGCCGCGTTTTGCTGTCCTCGATGGTCGGTCACGCCGCTACCGAGGTAGTGATTGCAGGCGTTTTGCACGAATACTCCTCAATTGATGGTGTGCAAGAAGATGTAGTTGGTTTGCTTTTGAACCTCAAGGGCGTGGTCTTTAAGCTCCAAAACCGCGACGAGGTCACACTGAGCCTTCGCAAGGACGGTGAAGGTGTGGTGACGGCTGCTGACATCCAGACCCCCCACGATGTCGAGATCGTCAACCCTGAGCACGTCATTGCAACGATGGGCGCGGGCGCGAAGTTGGACATGCAAATCAAGGTCGAAAAAGGCCGTGGTTATGTGCCAGGCAATGTGCGCAACAACGAAGACCACATGCGCTCCATTGGTCGCATTGTGCTGGACGCGTCATTCTCACCGGTTCGTCGAGTGAGCTACACGGTTGAGAGCGCGCGTGTTGAGCAACGCACTGATTTGGACAAGCTGGTCATTGAAGTTGAGACCAATGGCGCTATTGGTCCTGAAGAGGCTGTTCGCGCATCCAGCAAAATTCTAGTTGACCAGTTGGCAGCATTTGCTCAATTGGAGGGTGGTGTTGAGGGCCCATTGGGTATTGGTACCGGTGGTGCTGGTCCTGAGCCTTTTGATCCGATTTTGTTGCGTCCAGTGGACGAACTCGAGTTGACGGTGCGTTCGGCGAATTGCTTGAAGGCCGAAAATATCTATTACATCGGTGATTTGATCCAACGCTCTGAAAATGAGCTCTTGAAGACGCCTAATTTGGGTCGCAAGTCCTTGAATGAAATCAAGGAAGTGTTGGCTTCACGCGGGTTGACACTGGGTATGAAACTGGACAACTGGCCGCCAGCCGGTTTGGACAAACACTAAAAAATTCAAACCAGCTTCGCTGGTTAGATCGCAAACCAGCAGTACCTGATACGGCTGCTGGCAATCAAGGAAAGGATATCAAAATGCGACACGGACACGGTCTACGTAAATTAAACCGCACTTCTTCTCATCGCTTGGCGATGCTGCGCAACATGATGAACTCACTGTTGACGCACGAGGCGATCAAGACGACTTTGCCCAAGGCAAAGACTCTGCGCAAAGTCGTGGAGCCCATGATCACGTTGGCTAAGAAAGACAGCGTGGCCAATCGCCGTTTGGCGTTTGACCGCCTGCGTGATCGCGATGTGGTCACCAAGTTGTTCAATGAATTGGGCCCTCGTTTCGCCGCTCGTCCCGGTGGATACACCCGAATTTTGAAGATGGGCTTCCGTGTGGGTGATAACGCTCCTATGGCATTTGTTGAGTTGGTTGATCGTGCTGAAGAATCAGAAGCACAAGAAGAATCTGCAGCCGAATAAGTGCTAGAATCAAGGGCTTGACGCGCGGTGGAGCAGCCTGGTAGCTCGTTGGGCTCATAACCCAAAGGTCGCAAGTTCAAATCTTGCCCGCGCAACCAGAAATGGTAAAAATCCCACTCTGTACAGAGTGGGATTTTTTTTGCTTGAATCGCGCAGACTGGCGAAAGGTTTTCAATGCAACTCATCCTCATGGATTCGATATCTGCCATTGGTCCCTCGCATTCACATGCCTTTGTGGTTACCGGCTCGCATGGCGGTGTTTCGGCAGCGCAGTTTGTCTTGAGTTGTGACGCCTACCCTAACGTCGTGGCATTCAACGATGCAGGCGTTGGCAAAGCGAATGCGGGGATCGCTGCCTTAAAAATACTTGAGGACCAGGGCATCATGGCACTGGCATACAGCCACATCAGTGCGTGCATCGGTGACGCCAAAGATGCATGGCTGCATGGCTCGGTCAGTCATGTCAATGCGGCCGCGACTGCGTTCGGCGTCAAGGTTGGAATGACCATCCAAGCGGCCTATCGGGTGTGCGCAGCAACGGGCTGAGCTGAACTCAGTTCGGCGGTAACGCCTCTGCGCTGGCGCGCTTGGCGAACTCTGCGCGGAGAGCTTTGAGCCTCTCCCTGGGGTCTTCGCGAACGGTGCTCAGGTCTAATGCCATTTCATCGATGAAGCGACTGGGCTTGCCGTTGATCGACTCTCGTCCCTTTTTTCGCCGTTTGAGCCAACTCACCATTAAAGTCCGTTGCGCTCGGGTGATCCCCACGTACATCAGGCGTCGTTCCTCTTGGATGCGCAGCTCTTGTGTTTCTTGCGCTGCGTCATCATCAGAGTCTGAACGAAAAGGCAGTAAACCTTCATTCACACCGACCAGGCAGACGTGTGGCCATTCAAGGCCCTTCGCCGCATGCAATGTCGATAGCGTGACGACATCTTCTTCTTTTTCGTCACCGGTTAAAGTCGACAAGAGTGCGACAGATTGCACTACATCAATCAAAGTTTTAGCTGCAGTGGTCGTCGTCGTCCCTGCCGTGTCGTCAGTGATGCCGCCACACCGTTTTGCCATCCAATCACAAAACTCAAGGACGTTTTTCCATCGGACAGCAGCCAACTTTTCATTGTCCTCAGTATCGAACAGATGTTGCTCGTAGCCCAACTCTTTGAGCCAGTGGCGCAGAAACGCTGCAGCTTCATCTGCGCCTTTCACCCCTCGAGCGTTGAATTCGGTGTCATTCAAGAATCGACCGAACTCTTGCAGTGAACCCAAGCTGCGTGAGGACACGGCTGCAGAAATCGAGTGGCTAAAGATCGCCTCAAACATACTCAACTTGTGAGAGGCAGCAAACGCCCCAAGTTGAGCCAATGTTTGATGCCCGATGCCACGCTTGGGTGTGGTGACTGCTCGCAAAAAAGCCGGGTCATCATTGTTGTTGGATAGCAGGCGTAGCCAGGCGCATAGGTCTTTGATTTCAGCGCGTTCAAAAAAACTTTGTCCGCCAGACACCTTGTAGGGGATCTGCGCTTTCCTGAGTGCTTGTTCAAAAATCTTGGCCTGGTGGTTTGCCCGGTAGAGAATCGCAAAATCTTTGAAAGTTCGATGTTGACTGGTGCCTCGCAAACTTTGAATGCGCGCGACAACTCTTTCTGCTTCATGTTCTTCGTTGTCACAGGCCAAAACCCGAACAGGCTCTCCTTCGCCCAACTCACTGAACAATGTTTTTTCAAACAACTTAGGGTTGGAGGAAATGACAGCGTTGGCTGCTCGCAAAATGGCACTGGTAGAACGGTAGTTTTGCTCCAGCTTGATCACGTTCAACTGGGGAAAATCAACTGGAAGCTTGCGCAAGTTATCCAGAGTGGCGCCGCGCCACCCATAGATCGATTGGTCATCGTCTCCAACTGCAGTGAAGTGGGCCTTTGATCCGACGAGCAATTTCAGCAACTCATACTGAGTGGCATTGGTGTCCTGATACTCGTCCACCAGGACGTGCTCCAACTTGATCTGCCATCGGTTTCGGATAGCCTCATTCCGCTGCAGCATCTTGAGCGGCAGTCCAATTAGGTCATCGAAATCTACACTTTGGTACGCGGCGAGCCGTTCTTCATAGCGTTGCATCAGGACGGCCAATGCTCGTTCGTCCTCGGACTTGGCCATGCGCAGCGCATCGGACGAGTCAAGGCCATCGTTCTTCCAGCTTGAGATCTGCCACTGCCATTGGCGAACTTGTGACGTGTCGGTTGAGCCACCGCAGTCCTTCAAGATCCCGAGGACGTCATCCGATCCGAGAATTGAAAACTGTTGTTTGAGACCGATCGCATCTCCGTGTTCTCGTAAGAGTCGAACTCCCAATGAGTGAAAGGTGCAAATCAAAGTGTCTTGCGCTCGTTTGCCCACCAATTGCTTGGTGCGCTCGCGCATTTCGGCAGCCGCTTTGTTCGTGAACGTGATCGCCGCGATGCCTTGAGGGGCGATCCCTTGTGCAATCAAATGGGCAATTTTTTGCGTGATGACACGCGTTTTGCCTGACCCAGCACCCGCTAAAACCAGGGATGGGCCTTGCGTATAGTGAACCGCTTGAAGTTGAGAGATATTGAGGCCAGCAGACATATTTTCCAAACAAAGGGCCTCACAACATCGCAGACCGCCCGTTATCATAGTGCCTCCGAACCTTCCTGCTTTTGCCCAGTCAGCGGTGGATCATGTCGCCCAAATGACGGCGGCGCCTGGCGTCTCAAGCGCGCACAACGGTTGTCCGGAGAGAATCGCGCTATGTTTGAAATATTTTGGGTTACGACGCCTTTTTTTGCATTGATCTTGGCCGGATATTGGGCAACCTATTCAGGGCGCCTTAGCCTGCAGGCGATCCCAGGCCTGAACAACTTTGTGCTTTATTTTGCGTTGCCCTGCATGTTGTTTCGCTTTGGAGCAACGACCGACATCGCCTCGGTATTCAACCCGACTTTGGCTGCGCTCTACATTGCTGTCAGTTTGTGCGTGGTTGTCACGGCCATAGGGCTAACACTCGGTCCCCGCATCGGATGGAGTGATGCGGCTTTGGGAGCGCTGGTAGCAGCTTTCCCTAATTCTGGGTTCATGGGGGTACCTCTGCTGATCGGATTGTTGGGCACGTCCATGGCGTCTCCAGTCATTCTCTCGATTACCATCGATATGATTTTGACGAGCTCGCTGTGTATTGCTTTGTCCCGATTGGACGGGCATGGTTTGAGCTCAATGGGCCTCGCCATGAAAAATGCGCTCAAGGGTGTCTTGGGCAATCCGATGGCTTGGGCGATTTTGATGGGGGCCGTGTTTTCTTGGTTACAGTTGAAGCTTCCGGTCCCCGTGGAAAAGACGGTTTGGATGCTGGCTGACGCGGCCTCCCCTGTGGCGCTGTTCACGATCGGAAGCGTCTTGGCACGTGGGCAACTTCAGGCCCATGAAAGGCTGCACCCGTTAAGCGGGGTATGGACAATTGTGGCGCTGAAATTGTTTGTTCATCCCGCTCTGATCATGCTTTTTGGCTTGTTGTTGATTCAGTGGGGCGTGGATTTGTCTTGGTCGAGTTTGGTTGCGTTGGTGTTGGTGGCTGCGTTGCCCAGTGCGTCGAACGTATCTTTGTTGGCAGAGCGATTTGGTGCGGATAATTCGCGAATCGCTCGAATCATCTTAATCACCACAGCAATTGCTTTTTTCACTTTCAGCGGCGCTGTTTATTTATTGACTCAAGTGCGATAGCGGCGCGCGCGGCTTTGGAAAGTGCGGGCTCAGATCGAGAGTGGGTCGACATCGATCGCCCAGCGGACGACCCGGTGTGTTTTACTGCGACGATGCAGCGCGTCCTGCACATGCAGCAATATTTGCTGCAATGCCGGCCGACTGGTTGATTCCAGGAGCCACTGGGCCCGCTCTAAATTTGCGACCCTAGCGGTCGCCATTGGAACAGCTGGGTAAGACGCAATGCTGAGTGCTGACATTTCACCCCTGATCGCCTGGGCTGCTTGGTTCAAAAACCCTTGTGCGTCTTTTTGCGATTTTGCTTCGGCACGCACCAATGCGTGGTGAACAAAAGGTGGCAATTGCGCCGCCTCACGCTCGCGCAGCTGCTGATTCGCGAATGCAGGAAAATCATGCTCCCCTAATGACAGATATAGGGGATGCTCAGGGACCCATGTTTGAACCCACATTTCGCCATGTTGGCTGAGAGACTGGTCTCTTCCTGCGCGCCCGCTGGCCTGCATCAGAAGTGCGAACAAGCGCTCGGGCGCCCTGAAGTCGCTTGTATATAGGGCACTGTCTGGGTTAATGGCTGCGACCAAGGTAATGCGTCGGAAGTCGTGCCCTTTGGCGATCATTTGCGTGCCCACCAGCACATCCACTTCACCTGCATGCATGGCCGCTAGCTGTTCTTCTAGTGCTTGGGCGTTGGGGGCTGTGTCCGCATCCAGTCGACCGACACGAAGGGGCGCACCGGATTGGGTCACGCTGGATGCAAGCGCTTCGATCAAATGCTCTTGCAACTGCTCAGTTCCTTTGCCTACTGGTTCGATATCGACGTTGCCGCAGTCTGGGCAAACATCTGGCACCGGTTGGGCAAAGCCGCAATGGTGGCAGCGCAACGCCCGCTCCCTTTTATGAAAGACTTGAAACACGCTGCAATGGGGGCATTGGCTTTTCCAGCCGCACTCACTACAGGAAAGCACGGGGGCGAAGCCACGTCGATTCAAGAGGAGTAGGCTTTGCTCGCCAGCTGCCGCTCGCTCTTGAATGGCATCCAACAAAGGTGCAGCGATCACTGTCTTCTTGGGTTGCCGCTGCATATCGATGAGGCGAAGCTTAGGTAAATGAGCGCCCCCAATGCGTTGGGTCAAGTCTACTTTTTGATAGCGACCTTGCAATGCCGCGTTCCAAGTTTCAAGGGACGGCGTCGCAGAGCCTAAAACGACTTTGCAAGCAGATGCCCCCTTGGACTGGTGTGCTCTGAAAATCGCCAGATCACGGGCTGAAAACCGAGCACCTTCCTGGCTCTTGTAGCTGGGGTCATGCTCCTCGTCGACGATGATCAATTGAAGCTGCGGCAGACTGGCGAATATGGCCATCCGAGTTCCCAGCAAAATCCGACAGTGTCCCAAGTGCGCTCGCAACCAGTTTTGCAATCGTTGCGCTGGCGTCAATCCACTGTGCATTGCACATACATGCTCCGCGCCAAAGCGGGCTTCAAACTGGCGGATCAACTGGGGCGTCAAATTGATTTCTGGCACGAGTACCAGAATTTGTGACGTTGAGCATGCTTCTAGACACGCTTGGGCGGCGCTCAAATAGACTTCTGTCTTCCCACTTCCCGTCGGGCCGAACAGCAAGACAGGTTTGGTGCTGTTGTGGATGGTCGAAACCGCGTTCGCTTGCTCATCAGTCAAAATCGGGTGAGGCCCTGAATCTGTTGGGGCAAGCCATGCAGCACGGGACACCATCTTTTTTGTGCGTCTTGCCAATTGCGTGTCATCCAAACCGCGCAGGTTAGCAGGGAGAGCGTTGAGCGCGACTTCGCCTTCAGCCCGTTGGTAATACCGTGCAGCGAACTTCACCAAGTTCAACCAGTCTGCGCCCAGTGGGGGTAAACCACTGAGGACGTAATTGATTGATTTCAGAGTTTTAGGGTCTAGGTGGTCAGGCTGACAAGCTTGCACTTCGATCACGATACCGGGCACTGAGCGCGTGCCCATTGGAACGCTGACCAGTTGCCCCGGTTCAAGCTCCTCGGTGTGTGAGTAAGTCAATACTCTGCTGAGCCCGCTGTAGCGTGGCACGTTGACCCAAATGCCGAGCCATGCCGTCATGGGGCAGCTTTCTCGCAAATGGCGACAATCAGAGCATTCACAAAGTTCATGGATCAATTGCGAAGGTTTTTCAAAAAGTGTCTTCTAAATCCAGGCTAAGTATTTGATTTATATCGGCTAAATGAAGTCATCCAAAATATCTGTGGATAACTTTGTGGGAAACCCTTTGAATTTGCCTTCCAATGGTTTAGAAATCGTTGAAAGAACACATTGCGTAAAAATTAAGCAAAATAAAAATGTTTAAAATCAATGAGTTATGATTCTATTTCTGCTTGATTCTCGGCGGTAGGCGAAACCTGCGCTTGGACACCGATGCGCCAAAAATGTGCACAACTAGGGCTGCGTGATGCCAAGTTTGAAGCGTTGTCGGCCACTTTTGCTTTCATTTTTGGGTAGATGCACGCAAGGTACGCGAGTATTCGTGCACCGCTTGCACCAACACTGCGACATGTTCTGGGGGGGTATGCTGGTTGATACCGTGGCCGAGGTTGAAAATATGAGTGGCCCCACTGCCCTCTCCCATGTGAGGCGCTCCAAAGTCGTCCAATACTCGTCGGGCTTCTCGCGCCACCGACGCGGAATCGGCAAACAACACCATGGGGTCAAGGTTGCCTTGCAGGGCGTACCGGTCACCGACCAGTGCGCGAGCTTGCTTTAAATTCACCGTCCAATCCACGCCGAGCACATCGCATTGAAGTGCCGTCATATCGCTCAACCATTGCCCGCCGCCCTTGGTGAAAACGATGCGCGGAATGGTGGATCCTTCATGGACGCTGACTACATTCTTAAGCACTTGTTGCGTGTACGCGAGGCTGAACTTTTGGAAAGCTCCATCTGCCAGTACGCCTCCCCAGCTATCGAAAATCATGACAGCTTGAGCCCCAGCCGCGATTTGGGCATTGAGGTAGGTGGCAACCGCATCTGCGTTCACTTTGAGAATTTGATGCATCAGGTCTGGGCGCTGATACATCAATGACTTGACAGCTCTGTAATCGCTGGAGCTACCGCCCTCGACCATGTAGCAAGCCAGAGTCCATGGGCTACCAGTGAAGCCAATCAATGGCACGCGTCCGTTCAGCGCTTTGCGAATGGAGGTCACCGCGTCAAAAACGTAACGCAGCTTGTTCATGTCGGGTACTTCAAGCTTGGCCACGCTGGCTTCGTCACGCACATGATGCTCAAATTTCGGCCCTTCGCCGTTGACAAAAGACAAACCGAGCCCCATCGCATCAGGCACAGTCAAAATATCTGAAAACAAGATTGCAGCGTCAAGCCCGTATCTGTCGATCGGCTGCAAAGTGACTTCAGTGGCAAAGTCTGTGTTGGTGGCGAGGCCCATGAAGCTGCCTGCCTTGGAGCGAGTCTCGCGGTACTCAGCCAAGTAGCGACCCGCTTGGCGCATGAGCCAAACCGGCGTGTGGGGTGTGGATTGCCGCAGACAGGCGCGGAGGAAAGTGTCGTTTTGAAGTGGTGCAAACATGCGTGGATTATCGCGGTGTTATGGCGTTCAAAATTTGGTTGACGGTCAATAACTCGGTCAGGATCTGCGGAGGACTCTTCGGGTGGTAGATCACATAGGTCGGCACCCCAGTGCGTTGGAGTCGACTCAAGGCTTGCGAAATTTCTGGGTCACGCTTTGTCCAGTCGGCCTTCAAACGAAGCCAATTGCCTTGCTCGAATGCCTTTTCCACGCGCGGATCAGATAGTGCCCCAAGCTCATTCACTTGGCAGGTCACGCACCAAGCCGCAGTGAAATCAACAAAAACGGGTCGCCCTTGCGCGCGCGCTTGTTGCTCTGTCTGTGCCGACCATTCGGTCCAGCCTGTGGCTGGCGCCGCAGAGGTGGTGAGGGTTGTGATGAAGGGGCTCAGCGTCCAAATCGCGGCGCCGAGGACAGCTGAACCAGCCCACTTCCAGATCATTCGGCGCGGCGAATTGAGGTTCCATGCCCACAGCCAAATCGCGACACTCAGGAGCAGCATGAGCAGGGAGGCGCTCGCATTGATGCCCCCTTGCTGGCCGATCACCCAAACCAACCAAACCACGGTTGCGAACATGGGGAAGGCCATGAATTGCTTGAAGTGGAGCATCCATGCTCCAGGTCCGGGTAGCCAGCGGCTTAGTGAAGGTACCCATGAGAGCAAAAGGTAGGGGCTTGCCATACCTAAGCCGACTGCTGCAAAGAGAGCAATGCCATCGATGGGCGTTTGTGTGATTGCATAACCCAGGGCTGCCCCCATGAACGGGGCCGTGCACGGAGAAGCGATCACAGTTGCCAAGATGCCTGACCACAGGGCATCCATCGCTGGGTGGCGCAGCCGCACACTCGCCCAACGCCCTGAGCCAGTTAGGTTGAATTCAAATAACCCAGCCAAGTTGAAGCCGATGAGCGTGAAGAGAACAGCCAGCCCAGCGATCACGGTGGGCTCCTGAAGTTGAAATCCCCAGCCAATTGCGGCGCCTCCCGAGCGCAGCGCAAACAGGAGTGCGGCCAAGGCAGAGAACGACGCAACCACACCCAATGTGTAGGTGATGCCACTGATCCTGTGCGTTCTGCGGTCATCACTTTGTGCGATAGCCAGCACCTTGATGGCTAGGACTGGAAAGACACAAGGCATCAAGTTGAGCAATATGCCTCCTAAAAATGCCAGCGCCATGGCTGACCACCAGGACAAAGCCGAAGACGCAAATGCAGGTTCGCGCGCAAGTGCCTCGGCCAACGCAGGGTTCAACTCGACGGTTTGCACAGGCGGCCAGGCGCCTTTGAGGTTTGCGATGACGCGCATTCCTTTTGGCGCTGGTATTCCGTTGGGGACGTCAGCCTGGGCCAATACCCAGGGGACGGAGTCGGGAGAGAGCTCTCGGTCAGGGTGGGTTGGGACTGTGATCAGAAAGTCTGATCCCGACCATTGACCCTTCGCATCAGATCCAGCAACGATCAAATTGGCTACTTCTGGAAAAACATTCAGTGACCGACCAACCCAGGGGGCTGGAATGCCGTCGACTCGCAGCTGAAGCACCTCTTGGGAAACTTGCATCTCTGCATCTAACGCCAAGTCCTGAGGCCACTGTTGTTGTGCCGCTTCGAACAGAAGGCGATCCTTGATCCATGGACCTTGCAAGGGCAATGCGAGCGTCAGCTCTGCAAATTCGGGCACGCACTCTGCTCGGCAGGCCAGCCAATTGGCTGTCATTTTCACAGACCAGACATTGCCCGCTGGTACGCGATTGATCGCAATAGGAGATATCAGCAAGACTTGGCCGTCGTAACCGTAGTTGCCCAGCGGGCCTAGTTTGAATTTCTTGGGAGTTGGCCATTGCAATGGGCCTGCACTGCTGCCGTCGGGCAGCTGCCACTGAATCTCTGTGGGCAATCCAGACTCACCAGAATTTTTCCAATAGGTGTGCCATTCTGGCGAATGGCTGAGCATCAGGCCGAGTTGTATCGTCTCCCCAGCACGGATGCCATTGGGTGCCAAAGCGACCAATCGGGCTTCGGTGCGTTCAGTCTTCACCATCGCGTCTGAGCTGAGCCACGACTGGGCATTCGCTGGGCTAGTGCATCCTACAAGGGCGGCGATCAACCAAAAGAGAAAGGTCTGCATATTGAATGTGTTTGACGTGTCAATGGATAGTCGAAGAACAAGTTGCGCCAAGTGCCAAATATAAGTAACTGATAATTTTCAATATGTTGCCACATCGGCGCCAAAGACCGTTTTAAGATGGCGCACATGACCACGACAACAACCTCTATTTGGGCCCGATGGGCCTCCCTGACCACGCATGAGTTGGCGTCATTGCCGCGCCAGCAAGCGGTCGCTATTTTGCCCGTAGCCGCAACGGAGCAGCACGGGCCTCATCTTCCATTGTCCGTGGATACAGAGTTGTTGGATGGTATTTTGGCGCGCGCGCAGATGGGGTGGGATGGAGATTTTCCAGTCTTGGTTTTGCCTACTCAGACCGTGGGTTTTAGCCCTGAGCACGCGAAATTTGCCGGCACACTGACCCTGTCGTCGGCGACGCTGATTCGATTATGGACAGAGTTGGCCGATTGTGTTCACGCCAGTGGCATACAAAAACTGCTCATGTTCAACAGTCATGGGGGTCAAGTCGGAGCGTTGGATTTGGTTGCCAGAGATTTGCGGCACCGCCTTGGAATGCAAGTCGCCAGCAGCAGCTGGTACCAGCTCCCATTGGAAGAGGAAATGAAGGCAATCGACCCACATGAGCGGCGTTTTGGGGTGCACGCAGGGCAGGTTGAAACGTCGATGATGCTCGCTCTTCAGCCTCAGTCGGTTCAGATGTCGCTCGCGCAAAATTTTCCGTCAAGCAGCGAAATCAGAGCCAAGCAGACGCAAGTTTTAGGCAATGGATACAGCGCGAAATTCGCATGGCAGGCTCAAGACCTCAACCCCAGTGGTGCCGTTGGAAACGCTGTGGCGGCCTCGGCGGAAATCGGTGAGGCCATGCTAAAAAAATCAGCGATAGGGTTGATTCAACTGGTCAAAGACCTTGGCGGTCTTCCTCAAGGTACCCTGCATGGCTAGCCTTCAGATCTAATCAGGCATAGGTGTGGAGTGCCTCATCTCCTTGATTGTCCAAATGCGGTAGGCCGTTGAACGTCATGAGTCGCAAATGTTTGGGCGTGATTCGGGTTTCGATCAGGCCAGTGTTTCGGATTTGATAATTGAGCTCTACCGTCGTTTCTGGCATGGTGCTGAGCAGCCGGCCGACAACGGTAGAAATGGGGCCGCCGCTGCTCACCACCAACACGTTTTGGCCCACATGGTTCTGGCAAATGTGTTTCACCACACGCATGATGCCTTCGGAAAACTCTTGGTATGTGGGCATCCCTTGCGGCTGTACGGTGCCATCCATCCACTGCCGCAGCCCGTCCCGCAAGATCCGAAAGTGTTGTTTGAATCCCTCTGGAGTATCTCGCGGTGGCAGAGGGCTTGGGTGGGTACATGCGATGACCGCATGGCTGTCGTATTCGTTCAGCTCAGCGTGGTGTTGAGGCTCGGGTAGAGGGCCTAGCTTTGAAGCAATGCCTCGCAGGGTTTGATCGTGTCTCTTGAGTGTGCCCAAGTAAACAGCATCAAAATGGCGCCCTTTGGTGGCCCAATAGGCACCCAAACGCTGAGCTTGTAAGTGACCTACGTCGCTCAAATTGTCGTAATCTTCGGCCAAAAAAGACGCTTGACCATGGCGTACAAATGTCAGTAATCCCATAGCGGGGGATTGTGGCGATGTTGCGGTGTGTATGACCGTCACCGCGGCGACGCAACAGGAGACACCTCGCGCCAAGCAGCCGTTGCACTTAGGATGAAGGACAGAGTGACATGTCTACATACGCCCGCCGGTACGCTGATTGCTCATGCCTTGCAAAGACCGAGTGGTTGGTTAGGAAGTCACAGCTGTGTGAGTGTTAGCCATCCTGCTAATGCGACCAACATTAGGGACATCGCTCCGTTAAACAGACGCAGACGCTGTCCAGTTTGTAGCCAACGCTGCAAGCTCGAGCCGACCAATGCATAGGAATAGTTGCTTGCGAACGCGTACGCTGCAACAACGGGCCACACCCAAAACCATCGACTCCACATGTCTTCTTGACCCAGGAGCCATCCGCTTGAGATGGTCATCGCCAATAGCCAAGCCTTAATATTTAAAAATTGCAACGCCACGCTACCCCAGAAGCCCACCACTTGCGCCTGGCGAGAGATTTGTAGGTTGCCCGAGCGAAAGATGCGCTGCGCCAACCACAGCAGGTAGATTGATCCTGCAATCACTAAGCCTTGGCGCATCGTTGGGTGCTCCAGCAACACTGCGCTCATGCCGGTCACGCTAAGGATCAGTAATGCACTCCATCCGACGGGGACACCCGCGATAAAGGGAAGGGTTGCACGAAGGCCCGCAGTCGCAGCCATACTGGTCGACAGCGTGGTGTTTGGACCGGGCGTAAAAGATGAGACTGTGCACAAGGTCAGCAAGGCCAGCCACTCGGCGGTACTCATGTGGAACTACGCTGCATGGTTTGTGGATTTTGGAGCATCTCGAGACGTTCCATTGCTTCGGCCCATTCGGACTCAACCGCCAAAAGTCGAGCCCCCAATTCTGCAGCACGTGCGGGGGCATTTGAATAGATTGTTGGATCACTCAAATCTCGTTCCAGTGCCTCTTGTTCGGCTTCTAGTCCTGCAATTTGATTGGGCAAAATATCGAGCTCTCGTTGCTCTTTATATGAGAGTTTGCGTCGGCTTGATTCAGCTGCGCTTGCCTTGGGCGCGGGATCCTGTGCTTTGACCAGAGGTCTTTCCTGTTTCGGCCGACCTGCATCCATGCGATTACTTCGCGCGGATTGCGTAAGCCAGTCTTCGACGTTGCCCTCGTATTCCTGCCATTTGCCTGGCCCTTCATTGACGAGTGTGCTCGTCACGACATTGGACAAAAAACGGCGGTCATGGCTGACCAAAAATACGGTGCCTTTGAAGTCTTGCAACAACTCTTCAAGCAACTCAAGAGTCTCAACATCCAGATCATTGGTGGGCTCATCCAATACGAGGACATTCGCTGGCCGAGCGAATAAACGGGCGAGCAATAAGCGATTGCGCTCTCCGCCAGAAAGTGATTTAACCGGGGATAGCGCGCGAGCCGGTGAAAACAAAAAGTCTCCCAAATAGCTTTTGACATGGGTTTTCCGCCCATTCACTTCCAGCCATTCACTGCCCGGACTGATGGTGTCCTCTAGTGTTGCCTCGAGGTCAAGCTTATCTCGCATCTGGTCGAAGTAGGCGATTTCTAACTGCGTGCCCAGCCGAACATAGCCAGTGTCCGGCTGCAGTTGACCCAGCAAGACCTTGAGGAGCGTTGTTTTCCCACAGCCGTTGCGCCCGATTAAACCCACTTTGTCCCCACGCAAAATCGTGGTGCTTAGATTGGCAATCACGGGGGCTTTCAAGCCGCCTTGTGCGAATGATTTGCTCACACCATCAAGCTCGGCCACGATCTTCCCACTGGCGTCGCCTTGCGAAATTTCCATGCGCGCGCGGCCAACGACCGCGCGGCGTTCATTGTGCTGCTGTCTAAGCGCTTGTAGACGTGCAATGCGACTTTGGCTTCTTGTTCGGCGCGCCTCCACGCCTTTGCGAATCCAAGCTTCCTCCTGTGCGAGCAGCTTGTCTGACTTCGCGTTGAGTACGAGCTCTTGCCGAAGTTGCTCCTCCTTTTGCGACTGATATTGAGAAAAATTACCGATATAGGTGGTCAACTTTCCGCGATCGAGTTCAACAATCCTCGTGGTGATTCGGTCTAAAAAATCGCGGTCGTGGCTAATCGCAACCAGGCTGCCATTGAACTCCAGCAATACCTCCTCTAACCATAGGATTGACTCAAGGTCTAAATGGTTTGTTGGCTCGTCAAGCAGCATGACTTCTGGCTGTTGAACCAATGCTTGGGCTAGCGCAACGCGTTTGCGCATCCCCCCCGACAGTGAGGACACGGGAAGGCTTCCTTCTAGCTTAAGGCGATCAAGCGTTTCCTCAACACGTTGTTCCCATGCCCAGCCATTCAAGGACTCGATTTGATTGTGCAAGGCACTAATATCGGTATCGGCTGTCGGGTTGCTGTAGGCGTCTAGCAAAGCTCGCACCTTGGCTAAGCCACGTGCCACTGCTTCAGCTATCGAATCGGAGCCATGGAGCTCAGGTTCTTGTTCCACAACGGCAATTCGCAGATCTCTTTGCCATTGAACATCGCCATCATCGACCCGCTCTTGGCCAGCCAATACCTTAAGCAATGACGATTTGCCGCTACCGTTTCTACCGATCAAACCGACTCTCTCTCGGTGTTCCAGTGAAAAATCTGCGTGATGAAGAAGGTGCCAATGACCGTAAGCCAGTTGCGCGTTACTGATTGTGATGAGTGCCATAGGCGCATTATCAATCGAGCTCGCGGCGAGACTTCTGCGGTGTATGCGCAGGTGATGCGCCAGGGTGGTTTAGATCTCGGTTGTGCGGAACGCACTTGTTGGATGTGCGGATCTACCCAAGCACAAGCAGCACGAAAATTATTTTCAAAAAATTGCCAACAAGACAAAAATGCTGTTATAGTGGAGGGCTTCGCTACTGAAGAGGTTGCAAGGGTAAACCCCAACCAATCAGCCAGAACAGTGTGATTCAGTTTTTTGAAAGATTTTTCAAAAAAGTTTGGAG
>CAYZHE010000002.1:0-138460 GCA_964478285.1 uncultured Burkholderiaceae bacterium | reverse complement strand
ACTCAGAGCGCGAGTCAATGGTGAGCCCATCGTCACCGCCATACGTCTGAATTGAGACGTATGGCGGTGACGATGGGCTCACCATTGACTCGCGCTCTGAGTTCCCGGGTATCTCGCTGGATGACCCTTTGCAACTTTTCGCGCTCTGCTATGGCATGTTGGTACTTTGTATGTGGCTCGTTCGTACCATCGTGCATTCCCGGTTTGGCATGGTCTTGCAAGGCGCCAAAGGCAACAACGAGCGCCTCATCACGATGGGCTACAACACTTACCGCTATCAACTGATCGCCTATGTGATTTCTGGTGCGATGGCTGGTCTGGCGGGCGTCTTGCTCGGCAACTTCACGACCTTTATTTCGCCTGAAATGATGGACTGGACGCGCTCAGGTGAGTTGATGTTCATGGTGATTCTTGGTGGCGTCGCCACGACCGTTGGCCCCGTGTTGGGCGCGGTGGCCTTTTTATTGATCGAAGAAGTGCTGTCCACCATCACGGTTTACTGGCAACTGCCGTTCGGCATCTTGCTGATGCTGGTGGTGATTTACAGCAAGGGGGGCTTGTCACAGATCGTTGGTCAGTGGTCGAGCAATCGTTCCCGCTCGCCAAAGCGCACTGAGGGGAGCAACCCATGAGTCAAGCTCTCTTAGAGACACGGCATTTGATGAAAGCTTTTGGCGGAATTCGTGCCACAGACGATCTCAATCTGCAGGTTCTGCCCGGTGAGTTGCACGCCATCATTGGGCCCAACGGCGCTGGCAAAACCACCTTGATCACACAGCTGTGTGGAACCCAGTTCCCAGACAGTGGCCAGGTTTTGTTCAAGGGCCAAGACATTACCCGTGTACCAGCCCATGCGCGGGCACACTTGGGTATGACACGCTCTTTTCAGATCACCTCACTGGTGATGGATATGAGTGTGTTGGACAACGTCGCCTTGGCAGCGCAAGCCCACATGGGCTCCAGTTATCGATTGTTCAAGTCTGCGCGCAAGGACAAACCAGTGCGCGATCTGGCTATGCAGTGTTTATCGAGAGTGGGGTTGGCGGAACATGCCAACCGACTCACGCGTGAGTTGTCACACGGGGAGCATCGTCACATTGAGATCGCCATTGCGTTGGCCTCTCAAGCGCCACTGATGTTGCTCGACGAACCCATGGCTGGCTTGGGAGTGGAGGAGAGCCATGCCATGGTCAAACTGCTCCAAGAGATCAAAGGAGAGCGCACCATCGTGCTGATCGAGCACGACATGGATGCGGTGTTCGCCTTGGCCGATCGCATTTCCGTGCTGGTCTATGGTCACATCATCGCGACCGGTGATCCCGAAGACATACGCCAAAATCCAGATGTGCAAGCCGCCTATCTGGGCGAAGAAAGCGAGGCACACTGATGCTCGACGTGCAAGGCTTGCAAGCCCATTACGGTACCTCACAGGCGCTGTTCAATGTCAACGTAACCATCGGTGACGGTCAGGTCGCGACGCTCTTGGGGCGCAACGGCATGGGCAAAACGACAACCATCAACTCGATCATGGGCATCGTCAAACCGACGGGCGGCTCACTGGTGTTCGGTGGCGTGCCGCTCAACGGTCTGCCGTCGTTCCAGATTGCCAACCTCGGCATCGGGTTGGTACCGGAAGGTCGTCAAATTTTTCCCAACCTGAGTGCGCGAGAAAATTTGATTGCCACTGCTTCGAATCATTTGGGACAGAGCAACCCATGGACGCTGGAGCGGGTGTTTGAGTTGTTCCCAGAGCTTGCCACCCGCCTGACCTCGATGGGGAACTTGCTCTCGGGTGGCGAGCAGCAAATGCTAGCCATCGGGCGCGCGTTGATGACGAACCCTAAACTCCTGATCTTGGACGAGGCCACGGAAGGGCTTGCGCCTCTGGTGCGCAAGCGCATCTGGGAGGCCCTGGATCGCATCCGCCAAACGGGCTTATCGATCTTGGTGGTGGACAAAAACTTGCACGATTTGGTGCGCTTGGCAGACCGGCACTTCATCATCCAGCGAGGTGAAACGGTGTGGTCAGGCACCAGCGACGAATTGATGTCTGACACCAGCGCTCGCAGCACCTACCTTGGTCTTTAGCCTCTGTGCGCCTCGGCGCTGCTGAGATCGGAGGACGCATATTTCGGTCAGCGACAATAGGGGTCTTTGCACCCTTGATTGTTTGCCATGTTGTTGCCCCCTGTTCATCGCCAGACCTCATTGAAGGAATTCGTCCTCCTGATGGCAGGTCTGATGAGTGTGGTCGCCATGGCCGTCGATGGCATGTTGCCTGCACTCGCCACGATGCGCACCGATCTGCAGGTGGCACAGGCCAGTGATATGCAGTACGTGGTGTTGGTGCTGTTTCTGGGCCTGTCCGCTGGTCAGTTGGTATCCGGACCAGCTGCGGACCGTTTTGGTCGAAAGCCGGTGATTGCAGTTGGCTTTGCCATATTTGTCTTGGGCTGTGTGGTGTCCAGTCTCGCGACGAGCCTGAGCACCATGTTGGTCGGACGGGTGATTCAAGGACTTGGCGCGGCAGCTCCTCGCGTCGTTTCCATGGCGATGGTCCGCGATAGATATGAAGGGCGTGAGCTCGCCCGTGTCAACTCATTTGTCACCACGACATTTATTTTGGTGCCCATGGTGGCGCCATCGATCGGACAAGTCGTGACTTGGGTCTTTGGGTGGCGTGCAATATTTTTGTTTTTCGCGAGCATCGGCTTGATATCAACGGTGTGGCTCTTGTGGCGCCAAGCGGAGACTTTGCCTGCAAGCCGGCGACAACCCCTGAGTTTCAAGGGCGTAGGGCGCGCGTTTCATGAGTGCATCAGCCACCCAGACAGTTGGCCCTTTGTGGTGGCGCTGGGTCTGGTGTTCTCTCCGCTCTTCGCGTATCTCGGCAATGCCCAACACATCTTCGGTGAGCTCTATGGGCAGCCGGTTTGGTTTCCGGTTCTATTTGGTGCTCTGGCCAGTACCGTTGGGCTCGCCAGCTTGGTCAACGCCAAATGGGTGATGCGCTGGGGCTCTCATCGTTTGGTGGGCCATGCTTTGTTGGTGCTGTTTGGCTTGGCATTGGCTTTTGGGCTGTTGCGACTATTGTGGCCAGAGATTGATCGCTTGGAGGTGACCTACGTTTGGATGGGTCTATCTTTCTTCACCTTTGGGTTGCTCTTTGGCAACCTCATGGCGCTGTCGCTCCAGCCCCTGGGGCACCTGGCGGGTGTGGCTTCAGCCCTCATGTCGACCCTCACCAATTTGATCGCGACCGCTCTGGGCGCCATCATTGGGCACTATGTCATCCACGACATCTCCGGCATGGTTTGGGGAACCGCCTTGTGCTCGCTCGCTGCGTACGCCATCACGCACCGGGTTCGCAGCAAAGCCACGCACACTGCATAGCCATCGGCTTAAAAGTTGGACAGCAGCGGCCACTTTGGTTAGACGGTGAAACCTGCGGGACTGAGATCAGCACGGTACTCCCCGTTGGCACCGGTATAGTCCAATGATTGAAACTTGGAGCGACACAATGCACGTGGACTACTACATGGTTCCGAATAGCCCTTGGACCTACCTGGGTCATGATCGAATCGCCAAAATGGCCGCTGAAGCGGGCGCGACGATCTCGATCAAGCCAATGGATTTGGGCAAGATCTTCCCCTTGTCAGGAGGACTGCCCCTGCCCAAACGTGCGCCCCAACGCCAGGCCTACCGATTGGTTGAGCTGGCCCGGTTTCGTGACCATTTGGCGATGCCGCTCAACATACACCCCGCTTTTTTCCCCGTACCCGCGGATGCGGCTTCGTCATTGATCGTTGCAGCGCGCCAAAGCCAAGGGCAGGTTGCAGCGATGAACTTGGCGGGCGCTCTCCTGCGTGCCGTGTGGGCGGAGGAACGCAACATTGCCGACGCCGACACGCTGACTGGCATTGTCCAAGCGTGTGGTTTGTCGGCTGAACTGTTGCAAGTCGCGACCAGCGAAGCCGTGCAAGCCGAGTACCAGGCCAACACCGAGGCCGCGATCGAGCTGGGCGTGTTTGGTGCGCCTACGTATGTGATCAATGGCGAAATGTTCTGGGGACAAGATCGGTTGGACTTCGTGGCGCAGGCCCTCAAAAAGGGCTCCTGACGCTGCGATTGGTCAAAAAAAGGGGGCCTGAGCCCCCTTGAGTGTATGCCCTGATACCGTTCAGGTGGTTGACTCGAAGACGCTGCCATAAGTCGCGCGCAACTCGTTCTTTTGAACCTTACCGGTGCCACCAACCGGCAGCGTGTTGACAAAAATCACATCGTCGGGAACCCACCACTTGGCGACGCGCTCGCTCAGGAAGTCAAGCATTTCTTGCTTCTCTAACTTTTGCTCTGGCTTGGTCACGATCAGCAGGAGAGGGCGCTCATCCCATTTCGGATGTTTGACGCCAATCACGGCTGCCATCGCCACCGCGGGGTGACCCACCGCCGCGTTCTCAAGATCAATGGAGCTGATCCACTCGCCACCGCTCTTGATGACGTCCTTGGTTCGATCGCGGATCACCATGGTTCCGCTGGCATCGATGGTGGCGATGTCTCCGGTGGGGAACCAGCCGTCTACCAACGCCGTTTTTTCAGCCTTGTAGTAACGCTCGACAATCCACTGCCCACGCACCATCAACTCACCTTGAGACACGCCATCTCGGGGAAGGGTGTTGCCGTTTTCATCCACACATTTGATTTCGATACCAGACACGACTTTGCCCTGCTTGGCGATGATGCCGTAGCGCTCGTCCGCTGATTTTTCCATGTCATCTGCACTGAGATTGCTCATAGTGGCGACCGCAGTGGTTTCCGTCATGCCCCAGCCATGGCGCACCTCGACGTTGAATTTCTCGCCAAATTTGGCGATCAATGCCTTGGGCATCGCCGTGCCGCCGACGGCAGTGCAACGCATGGTGCTGAATTGCAAATTGTTTTGCTCTAAATGCTGCACCAACCCCAGCCAAATGGTCGGCACGCCCGCACTGATGGTGACCTTCTCGCTCTCCATCAGCTGATACAGGTTGGCGCCGTCGAGCTGAGGCCCTGGCAATACCAATTTTGAGCCAGCAATCAGCGCGGCGTAGGGGATACACCACGCATTGATATGGAACATTGGGACCACCGGCAATATCACCGAGCGAGTCGAAAGGCCAAGCACATCAGGGGCGCATCCCGCTGTGGCATTCAAGACGATGGCACGATGGCTGTACAGCACGCCCTTGGGATTGCCTGTCGTGCCAGAGGTATAGCAAAGCGCAGCGCCATCTGTTTCATTCAACTCGGGCCAAGCAAAGGTCATCGGCTGTCCTGCGATCAAATCCTCATAGGCGATCACATTGCTCACGCCCTCGACTGCGGGGGTGTGTGCTGCATCGGCCAGACACACCCATAGCTGAACATGGGGGCAATGGGCTGCGATGCCTTTCACCAAGGGCGCGAAGGTCGCGTCAAAGAACACGACCTTGTCTTCCGCATGATTCAGGATGTAGATCAGTTGCGAGGGGTGTAAGCGGGGGTTGCAGGTATGCATGACCAGTCCCGCGCCCGACACACCGAAATAAGACTCGAGGTGACGGTGGTTGTTCCACGCGATCGAACCCACGACATCCCCTTTGGTTAATCCACGTGCGACCAGCGCATTGGCCAATTGGCGCGCTCTGGGAGCCATATCAGCATAGGTGTATCGGTGCAAATCACCGTGCGTTTCGCGCGATACCACTTGTGTGTTCGCGTGCTGGGCAGCCCCATGCTCTAAGAGATCAGAAATCAGCAGAGGGCGGTTCATCATCGACATATCGGGTCTCCTGTTATTGAAATTGTTGCGGGCATTAGCCTACCATTTTGTCGAAGACAATCGTGTAGCCAAAGCGATTTTCCGGGAGATGTGCTTGTCCCCGAAGCTATGATGGGCTTGCTCGGCTGCTGCTCCAGCAAGGCCAAACTCAACAGTGCAAGGACACAACATGATGCAGATGGGAAACCCAGATCAAGCCCTGATTCAGCGGTTTTTGACCGACGCATCCAAGCCGCTGCGCATTGACTCCAACCCGATGGCCATGGTGTTGGGCTCGACGCTCAACCGAGTGGATCAAGCCAAGGGGGAGGTCGAGATCACTTATGAGCCACAGCCGTTGTTCATTCAGGGGACGGGAGTGCTCCAGGGCGGGGCCGTTACGGCGATGTTGGACTTTGCGATGGCCTTTGTTACGCTGGCTGCGATTGAGCCTAGCCGCTCATGCGCGACCATCAACATCAACACCACTTTTCTTCGGCCCGCCCCACAGGGCCGCTACATGGCCGTGGGCACCTTGGAGCGCTGCGGCAAAGCCCTGGCATTTGCCCATGCGCGCTTGATCAGAGCCGAAGACGGCGTGTGCGTCGCTACGGCGAGTTCCAGTCTCGCCCTGATCTGATTGGTGAATGGCCTCAGCGACCGGGGCCACTGGCGCAAAAAAGCCCACCGTTGCGGTGGGCTGAGGACTGAAAGGACAACAGCGGGATTAAACCAGCGGCTTAATTCCCCCCAAAGTTGAGCGGCAGTCCGACATAGTTTTCCGCAATGGTGCGAAGCCCAGCCTCTGAATGCATGAGGTAGTCGAGCTCTGCGTTCTGCAGCTTTTCGTTGATCTCTCCCTTTTCAGGGAAGCGGTGCATGATGCTGGTGAACCACCATGAGAAACGCTCGGCGCGCCAGATGCGGGCCAAACAGCGTTCACTATATCGGTCGATGTCGCCTTGTGACCCGTCTTGGTAATACTCTATGAATGCGGAGCTCAGGTATTTGACGTCTGTCGCAGCGAGGTTGAGTCCTTTGGCTCCAGTAGGCGGCACGATGTGTCCTGCGTCGCCGGCAAGGAACATGCGGCCAAAGCGCAGCGGCTCCGTCACAAAGCTGCGCAGAGGCGCGATGCTCTTTTCGATCGAGGGTCCGGTAACGAGGTTTTCACGGCCCTCTTCGTCCAAGCGCAGGCGCAGTTCATCCCAAAAGGCATCGTCGCTCCACTGTTCGACTTTGTCCGTCAACGGGACTTGGACGTAGTAGCGGCTGCGGGTGTTGCTGCGCTGCGAGCAGAGTGCAAAGCCCCTCGGGCTGTTCACGTAGATCAATTCATGATGCACCGGACGGGTGTCGGATAAAACGCCCAGCCAACCGAAGGGATAGACCATCTCGAACTCTTTGATGGCACTCTTGGGCGCAGTGGCACGGCACACGCCATGGAACCCATCGCAGCCGGCGATGAAGTCACATTCAATGGTGTGGTGTTGTCCGTCTTTTTCATAGGTGACACGCGGCTTGGCGGAGTCGAAGTCATGGACCTGGACATTTTCAGCCTCGTAGATCGTGGGTAATCCAGCTGCTGTACGAGCATCCATCAGGTCCCGCGTGACTTCGGTCTGACCGTAGACCATCACGTTGGCGCCGCCACTGTATTTGTGGATGTCAATGCGGTGGCGTTGACCATTGAACAACATGTCAAAGCCGCCATGGACCAAACCCTCGCGATGCATCCGTTCGCCGACGCCTGCCTCGTCCAATAAGTCAACCGTGGTTTGCTCCAGCACGCCAGCCCTAATGCGTCCCAGTACGTACTCAGGGCTCTGGCGCTCCAAGATCACGGCATCGATGCCGGCCTTATGTAGCAGTTGACCGAGCAAGAGGCCTGAGGGGCCTGCGCCGACGATGGCAACTTGGGTACGCATGGGTGTCTCCTAAGGGGTCTGTAACCGGCGTAAATGTAGAGTTTTCGACGCTGGCTGTCGCCACAGCAGTGGCGAAAATGTGCGATCATCGCGCAATCTGCGCGCAGATCGCGCGAAACCGCTGTGACCGATTCGGATTACCAGCCAGCTAAACGCTTGACGCACCCACGGGCATCCAATCAGCAGACCCTTTTTCTTCACACCAGCATGACTCATCTCGATCCTAAAAGCACCATCCCGGCCGAAGTCCCTGTGCCAACAGAAGCCATCGGCGCCATTCAACCTGCAGATTTCATTGAGGGCTTGGCCAAGGGGCTGCGGGTGCTGGAAAGTTTTGATACCGAAAGACAGCGCCTGAATGCGACCCTCGCGGCTCAGCGCGCCGGCATCACCCGCGCGGCGGCCAGGCGGCATTTGCTGACCCTTTGTCATTTGGGCTACCTTCATACCGATGGCAGATATTTTTGGTTGTCTGCCAAGGTGCTGCGGTTTTCGGGCAGTTATTTGGCGAGCGCGCGGTTACCCAGAGCGGTCCAACCAACCCTGAATCGGCTGGCTGCCCAGTGGCCGGACGCTTTTTCGGTTGCGGTGCTCGATGGAGATTCGGTGGTGATCATCGCGCGCAGCATGTCCTGGAACATGGGAGAGGGGGCGAGCACCAAGGTTCACGGCAGATTGCTCGCGCATGGCTTGCACTTGGGCGCACGCCTACCGGCCCACGCGACATCGACGGGCCGAATGCTGTTGGCTTCGCTTCCCGAATCGCAGTTTGAACAGTGGTTGGCCGCTCGGGTGTTGCCTCGCTTAACCCTTCATACGCCCACAGAGCCTGAGACCTTGCGCGCGCTGGTTACCGAGGCACGGGAGTCGGATCACTGCATTGCACGGGAAGGGCATGAGCTGGGCGTGCACGCGCTGGCGGTCCCACTGCGGGACTTGGATGGTCGTGTGATCGCCGCACTCAATGCGGTGGTGCCTGCATCTCGTGCCACGGCCGAGATCTTTGGGCGAGAGGTTTTGCCGGCATTACAAGCTGCAGCCAGAGAACTTCAAGCATTGATGTGATACATTAAAATAATTAAATATCTATATGATATTAAATTGTATTTTGAAATTGTTATACATCAGACAACCATTTGGAATACTTGGGATTCGCGATCCTGGAGTCGCTCAGGGGGATATCCAAGCCCCCGACACCGCACGCGGTGGTGTCAAAATGATCAACCAAGTGGAGTTTCAATATGTACCTACCCAAGGCCTTTAGCCATCCGGAGCACGCGGCTCGCCTCATGCAAGCCTATCCGTTTGCCACGCTGGTGAGCCAAGGCAAAGACGGCTGGCCGATGGCAACACCGCTGCCGTTGCACTGGTCGAAAGAGGGGGGTGAACACGGCACGCTTTGGGGTCATGTGGCGCTGGGCAACCCGCACGGCGCTTTGCTGCGCGCCAATCCACAGGCTTTGGCCATATTCCACGGGCCTCATGCTTACATGTCTCCCAGTGTCTACCCAGATACAGAACGGGTACCCACCTGGTCTTATGTGATGCTGCAGGCCCGAGTCAGGGCTGAGATGATCGACGATCTGCAAGCCAAGGATGCGCTATTGAAACGCATCATTGGTGACCATGAGCCCGCCTACGCCCAGCAGTGGCGAGGCTTGAGCGAGGCCTATGCCGGCGATATGCTCAAGCGCATCATCGCGTTTCGCTTGCACATTGAGCAGCTGGACAGCAAGATCAAATTGAATCAGCATCGCCCAGAGTCACACCAGCAAATGGCAGCGCAACTGGCCCTCGGCGGTGATCATGAGCGCGCCCTGCGCGACTGGATGATTGAACTGGGAATGGTGAAACCGTGAACCACACTGAGGCCATGACGTACGCGCTTGAGCAAGCGAGGCTCGCCCAAGCTTCAGGCGAGGTGCCCATTGGGGCTGTTGTACTGAAGGATGGGGAAATTGTTGGCCGGGGCTTTAACCAAACCATCGGCCTGTCAGACCCGTGTGCTCATGCTGAGATTTTGGCGCTGCGCGATGCCGCCCAATCCCTCGGCAATTACAGGCTCGATGACTGTACTTTGGTGGTCACAGTTGAACCGTGCACGATGTGCGCCGGAGCCGCCCTTAACGCGCGGATTGGACATGTGCTCTACGGTGCGCCTGAGGCTAGAACCGGTGCCGCCGGTTCAGTGCACAACGTCTTCGCGCAAACCACGATCAACCACCACACTCAAGTGCAGGGCGGTATCGAAGCGGAGGCTTGCGCGAGCATCATGCAGGCTTTTTTCCAAGCCAAACGGGATGACTTCAAAGGGCGTGCGGGGCGTCTTCGAGACGATGCGTTGCGCACCCCTGATTCCGCTTTTGAACGACTACCAGACTGGAGTTTTGAGTCGCGTTACATCGACGACCTGCCGAGTTTGAGTGGCTTGCGATTAGCGTACCTAGATGAAGGCCCCCGAGATGCCCCAACCACGTGGCTGCTGTTGCATGGCAACCCAACTTGGAGCTATGTCTGGCGACACTGGGTGCCTCGGCTCACGGCCCTGGGCCACCGCGTCGTCGCACCAGACTTGATGGGATTTGGTCGCAGCGACAAACCGAAAAAAATGGCTCAGCATACCTACGACTGGCATCGGCAGGTCCTGATTGAGTTGGTCCAGCGTCTGGATCTGCAAAGGGTGACTCTGGCGGTCCAAGACTGGGGTGGATTGCTGGGTTTGACTTTGCCCATGGCAGCGCCTGAGCGCTACGAGGCACTTTGTGTGATGAACACGACCCTAGCGACGGGCGAGCAGCCGCTGCCCGATGGCTTTGTGGCTTGGCGCCAGTTCTGCAGGGACAAGCCACAGTTTGGCGTCGGCGACCTGTTGGGTCGAGGATGTCGTCACCTCGGTCGTGATGAGAGGGCTGCGTACGACGCACCATTTCCGGACAGCGGTCATCGCGCAGCGCTGCGGCGTTTTCCAGAGATGGTGATGGATAGACTCGACGCACCAGGAGCAGCTTTGTCGCGAGAGGCAGCCGCCTTTTGGTCGGAGCAATGGCAAGGCAAGTCAGCCATGGTGATTGGCGATGCAGATCCCGTTTTAGCCAGCGTCATGCCATCGCTGCACGCCAAGATCAGGGGGTGCGCACCACCCATTCATCTGTCATCTGGCGGGCACTTTGTGCAGGAATGGTTGCACCCAACCTTGGACAATGCGTGGTTCGAGATCCTTTTGGCGCAATTGCGCTGAGCCGAGGTAGGAGGTGCTGAGCGGCCGCCACATCGAAGGCGTGAAGTGGCGTGGTTTGTGTCAAACTCTGTGCCCATGAGCCATCTATACGTGATTTCCCCATCCAGCGCAGTGCATCGCAAACCCGATTTCACTCGGGGTATCCGTTACCTTGAAAAGCTGGGTCATCAGGTTGAAGTCGACCCCTCGGCGCTGAGCAAGGAACAGCGCTTTGCAGGCAGTGACGAGGTGCGCCTGGATGCCATCGCACGCGCGGCTGCCAGTGGGGCGGACATGGTGCTGACATCGCGCGGTGGCTATGGATTGAGCCGTATTTTGCCGCGATTGCCGTACAAAGCCATCGCCCGTTCAATTGAAAAAGGCACACATTGGGTCGGATTCAGCGACTTCACCGCGTTTTCGCTCGCGGTGATGGCCAAGACAGGGGCGCCGTCTTGGGCGGGTCCCGCGGTGATTGAAGACTTCGGCTCCGATTCAGGTGTTGATGACATCACCCAAGCGTGCTGGGAGGACATTCTCTTTGGTATGTCAGAGGGCAGCGGCTGGCGAATCGGCAAGAGCGATCCCTCTGAGTGGTTGCTGTCTGATGCCATGCTTTGGGGTGGCAATTTGACGTTGCTGGCCTCTTTGGTAGGCACACCTTATCTGCCGCAAGTGGAGCGGGGCATTTTGTTCCTAGAGGATATCGGCGAGGCGCCATATCGCGTCGAGCGCATGTTGACCCAATTGCTGCATTCGGGCGTGTTGGCTCAGCAAAAGGCGATTTTGCTTGGCGCCTTCACAGGACAACGCAAATTGCCCACAGACGGCGGGCACAACATGCAGTCCGTGGTGGCTTGGCTGCGCCAGCACACCAAGGCCAAAGTGCTGACCGGGCTCCCAATGGGGCACGTCCGCACCAAAGTGATGTTGCCAGTCGGTATGCCTGTCAGTTTGGCCGTGCAGGGCAGAGAAGCCTTGCTCATGTGGGCCCACGATCACAGCTAGATCAGGAGCTGACCGATGGGTGACTTCAGTCAAAAACGTGTTTATGAAGTATTGGAGCGCGGCAGAGACAATGATGCCGTAGCCTATTGGGTCAATGCGGCCTTGATGTTGCTGGTCGTTGTCAACATCTTGGCTGTGATCATCGCGTCTGAACACAGCATTTATCTGGAATACAAGCTGTGGTTCGACAGCTTTGAGTATTTTTCAGTCGCGATTTTCTCGGTGGAGTATCTGCTCAGGCTGTGGACAGCAGCACTGAATCCTCAATTTGAAGGCTCCCCTTGGCAGCGGCGCAGGCGCTACATGCTGAGCCTCTATGGCATTGTTGATTTGATCGCGATCTTGCCATCCATCTTGACGTTCCTGATCCCCGGAATCGACTTGCGTTCCTTGCGGGCGATTCGGCTTCTGCGGATCCTCAAATTCACGCACTACAGTTACGCGCTACAGGATTTGTGGTGTGCGATTTACGAGGAGAGGCGCGCTTTCATGGCGTCCATGTATGTGCTGGGTGTAGCGATTATTTTGTCCTCGACCATGATGTATTTGGCCGAGCACCAAGCACAGCCCGATAAGTTTTCGAGCATTCCGCGAGCCATGTGGTGGAGCATCATCACGCTGACCACCGTTGGATATGGGGATGTATCGCCGATCACGCCGCTAGGCCAATTCTTGGGTGCGTTGGTGGCCATCATGGGGGTGTGTACCGTGGCCCTGATCACGGGTATTCTGGCGTCTTCGTTTGCGGTACAGATGGAACGTCGCAAACGTGAGTTCGAAGAGCAATTGCACGAGGCCATGGCAGACGGCGTGCTGACGGACAAAGAAATCGCTTTTTTGGATGCGCTCAAAGACGATTTGGGAGTGAGCGACGAGGAGTTCGAACGGCTGCGCAAGAAGTTTTGGCGCAAGCACCACGGCAACCATTGATTTGCCCAATGCAGGCAGATGCAGGTGCAATCTCGCTCAGGGGTCTGTTACGCAGTTGACTCTGATTCTTGCGACAATTTCTCGATGTGTTCATGAGCGTCGAGCCACACCATTTCGCATTCAGCTTGCTCGTCATCGAGCGCCTTGGCACGGCGCCCCAAGTCGGCAATCTCTTGTGCTGGTGGAGAGTCAAGCAGTCGCGCGTTGATTTGCTCCCGTTCCACTTCAATCGCTGCCATCCGCCGCTCGGCGTCGGTGATTTTCTTTTGATGCGGTTTCAGCAGCGCCTGTAGCGCTTGGCGTTTGGCGGCTTGTTCTTTGCGCAGCTGGGATTGATTGACACGCTGTGCTGAAGCAATGACGACCGGAGCTTGTTCGGCCGTACCCTGGATGGAGGTCGGCTGCGTCCCTCGCTGCGTGGCGAACTCGCGGCGGCGCTTGGCTTCGTCCAGCAGATATACCTGATAGTCCTCGAGATCTCCTTCGAAGTCCCGTACCGAGCCTTCACTGACCAACCAGAACTCGTCGCACACGCTGCGCAACAGGGCGCGATCGTGACTAACCAGCATGACCGTCCCTTCAAATGCATTGAGCGCCATACCCAAGGCTTCGCGAGTCGTCAAATCGAGGTGGTTCGTGGGCTCGTCCATCAATAGGAGGTTGGGGCGCTGCCACACGAGCATCGCCAGCACCAAGCGGGCCTTTTCACCGCCACTCATCGTGCCTACGGCTTGATTGACCATGCTGTCTACAAAACGAAAACCACCCAAAAAGTTGCGCAGCTCTTGTTCGCGTGCATGTGGCGTGACGACGGCTGAGAGCCGGATCATGTGCTGCAGAGGAGATTCATCGATGCGCAAGATGTCCAGTTCTTCTTGCGCAAAGTAGCCGATGCTCAAGCCTTTGCCCTCGACTGGCGGATGGGCGAGTGCAGGCAAGTCTCGCGCGATGGTTTTAATCAGCGTTGATTTGCCCTGACCGTTGGCGCCAAGGATCCCGATCCGTTGTCCAGCCAAGACCGTGCGTTGAATGCCTGTCACGATGGGGTTCGCTTGACCGTCCTCAGCACAATAACCGACGGCGGTGTCCTTGAACGACAGCATGGGGTTGGGCAGTGCCTCGGGTGCTTTGAACTCAAACTGAAAGTCTGCTGCTGTGATCACTGGCGCAATGCGCTCCATGCGCTCCAGTGCTTTGACCCTGCTTTGCGCCTGTTTGGCTTTAGAGGCTTTGGCTTTGAAGCGATCAATAAACTTCTGCAGGTGGGCGACTTTGTCTTGTTGTTTGGCGAAAGCCGCCTGCTGCAATTCAATTTGCTGGATACGCAACTCTTCAAAGGTTGAATAGTTGCCACCGTACCTCGTCAACTGTCCTTCTTCTAGGTGCAACGTGACTTTAGTGACTGCATCTAAAAACTCTCGATCGTGGCTGATCACCAGCAACGTGCCCTGGTAGCGTTTCAACCAGGCCTCAAGCCACACCAATGCGTCAAGGTCCAAGTGGTTGGTAGGCTCGTCCAGCAACAGCAAGTCAGCCGGGCACATCAGCGCCCGCGCGAGCTGCAGTCGCATTCGCCAGCCACCAGAAAACGTATTGACGCCGTTGTCCAATTGGGCGACGGTGAATCCCAGACCCATCAGCAAAGTCTGCGCGCGCGATTTCGCGTCATGTGCTCCAGCATCGGTCAGCGCCGCATGGGCCATCCCCATCGCGTCGCCATCGCCGCTGACCTCGGCTTTCTCCAGTTCAGCCAATGCCTCTTGCAAGGGCAGGTCCCCCGCCAACACAAAGTCAGTGGCGGACTCGGCACTGTCAGGCATATGCTGTGCCACTTGGGCAACGCGCCACGTCGGTGGCATGCTCCAGTCACCTGACTCCTCGTGGAGCTGGCCGGTGAGCATCGCAAACAGGGATGATTTTCCGGCGCCATTGCGGCCAACCAGTGACGCTTTATCGCCAGGGTGCAAGGTGACACTGGCGCTGTCGAGCACCTTTTTGGTCCCGCGGACCAGCGTCAATTTGGTCAGAACGATCACAACAGTTGTTCCCGAGTGAGCAAAAGCACTTGATCATCCCCAGCGCTGGTTGACAACCACAGCGGGTCCAGGTGCGGGAATGCGGCTTCAAAATAGGGTCGCTCGTGACCAATCTCAAGCACCAACGCCCCTTGTTCGCTCAACTGCTTGGCCACGTTCTTGAGCATGGGTCGAATGAAGTCCATGCCGTCTCTTCCGCCCGACAGTGAAATCGTGGGTTCTTGCTGATATTCAATCGGCAAGGAGGCCATGCTATCGCTGTTGACATAAGGTGGGTTGCACAGAATCAAGTCATATGGCCCGCGCACATCCGCCAAACCATCTGAGAGCAGCAGCAACACGCGGTCTTGTACCTGGTGCTTGAGGGTATTGATCGCAGCCACTTCAAGTGCTGCCTCACTGATGTCAGCTGCATCCACAGCAGCATCGGGGCACATCACCGCGGTCAGGATGGCCAAACTGCCGTTGCCGGTACACAGGTCAAGCACGCGGCCTTTGTCTTCACTGAGCCAATCGTCCAGGCGACCATCGACCAAGGGTTCTGCGATTAAGCTGCGGGGAATGATCACGCGCTCGTCAACGTAAAACGGCAACCCCTGAAGCCAAGCCTCTTGCGTGAGATACGCCAGTGGCTTGCGCGTTTGCAAGCGCGCATCCAACAAGTGCTCTACTTGCGTCCTTTGTTCATCAGACACCACACGATCATCCAGCTCGGTCTCCAGTGGCAGTTTGAGCGACCAAAGCACCAGCCAGGCTGCCTCGTCCCAGGCATCAAATGTCCCATGCCCAAGACTCAGTGCGCCAGCGTCCAGGGCATCTTGCAGCCTCTGGGTGGTGGACTCGACCAGCTGAATCAATGTCATGTTTGTCATCGCGGGGCAGTGTATCAATGTCAGGTGGCCAAGGTGAAACCCGGCCTCCTCAGAAAGACCAAAGGCGACCGAAGTCGCCCTGAGTGATGGTCACGATAATCAATAGGCCTTGGAGCGGCGCGCCGGGTGAGGGCGCTTGCTGTTGCCAAACTTGCGTCCTGGAGGACCCTTGCGCTTCGGGATCGGACCACCCTTGGGCTCCAAGCCAGGCACAGTTGCCACGGCAATGTCTTGCTTGGTGAAGTGTTGGATGTCGCGGATCTTGCGCTCGTCGCGCCACTCGGCAAACGTCACAGCAGAGCCTTGGCGACCGGCGCGACCGGTCCGACCGATGCGGTGTGTGTAGTCCTCGGCTTTCATGGGCAGGCCAAAGTTGAACACGTGGCTGATGCTCGGTACATCGATGCCGCGTGCAGCGACGTCGGTGGCGACCAAAATTTGCACATGGCCATCGCGCAGTGCCTTGAGGCGGCGATTGCGCAAGCCTTGATTCATGGCGCCGTGCAGCGCAACCGCGCTGAAGCCGGCCTCTTGGAGATCCAAAGCGAGTTCATCGCATTGAATTTGAGTGCTGGCAAACACAATGGCTTGCTCAATATCGGGCGTGCGCAACCAGTGGTCAAGCAACTCGCGCTTGTGGCGCAGGTTGTCAGCCCAGTAAAGGTGCTGTTCGATGTTGGCGTGGGCCTCTTGAGCGGTATTGATCTCGACCTTTTTGACGTGCGCGCCTTCATCGCGCATCACGCGCATGGCCAAGCGTTGGATGTTGGGCGCGAACGTGGCCGAGAACATCATGGTTTGTTCGCGGTTAGAGGTGAGGTCGTTGATGGCTGCGAGTTCATCGGCAAAGCCAAGATCCAACATGCGATCTGCCTCATCAACCACCAAGAAACGGACTTGATCCAATTGCAAACTGCCGCTGGACTCAAGGTCTAACAACCGACCCGGTGTTGCCACCACCAACGAGGCATTTTGCAGCTGGGCAATCTGGGCGCCGTAAGCACTGCCACCAGTGATGCTGGCGATGCGGATGCCGCGGCAAAAGCGCACCAACTCAATCGCGTCGCGCGCCACCTGTTGTGCCAATTCGCGAGTCGGACAAACGATCAAGGCGAGGGGAATAGCAGGCGCAAAACGGCGGCGGCGATCGTGGGGGTTGCCTCGGGGCGCAGCCATGGGGTTTTCGGCCTTGGCCTTCAACAATGTATTCAGCACCGGCAACAAGAATGCGGCAGTCTTGCCGCTACCGGTTTGACTGGACACCATCAAATCTGCACCGATTTCTCCATCCGCATTCAAGGCATGGCCAATCGACTGCTGCTGAACCGGCGTGGGTTCGGTGTAGCCGAGTGCACCGACGGCGTACAACAATTCTTCTGCCAAACCCATCGCAGCGAAAGCTTCGGGCTTGGGTGGCAGGGGCGCCTCTTCGTGAGTCACGCGGGGGCGACGGGGCGCGGCGCGTTCAGCAAACGCTTCGCGTGACGCATCGCGGGCCCGAGGACCGTCTGCAGGATGGGTGGCTTTCGCGTGAGCACGCGCAGGGTGACGAGGTTTCATGACCATCTTTCATTTGTGTGCGCGCACGACAACAGGCCGATCAGGCCATGGGTGAGTCCGCTGCGCACGGGTTGAAAAACATCAACCATCAAACGAGAGGACCCTGCACAAATGAGTGAGGAGGTCAGCTGGAGGCGCCGTGTGGCGCATAAAAGCAGTCAGCGTGTTGCGGTAGATGCAATAAACGGTTTGCATTTCCAACAAACCGAAGCGGAGAATTATGCCACAGCATCTAGGGATAACCCTAAAATTTATCTCGCCCTGCTTCAAACGAGCCAATAAGCGACACTTTCACCTGGCAGCAAAACAACGTTCGAGTGAAGAGGGCAGGCTCAGCACAAGATCGTCAGAGCTCGCCTTCACAACATGCTTCGTGCGTGGGTTTAGATCGTGACACCACCATCAATCACGAGGCTCTGCCCGGTCATGAATCGGCCAGCTGGAGAGGCCAAATAAACCGCGGCGCCTGCGATCTCGTCTGGCTCACCAATGCGTCGCAGCGGCGTGGTCTGATTGCGCTCAGCCAGCATCTTTTCGTCCTCCCACAACGCTTTGGCGAAATCCGTTTTGATCAAACCGGGGGCAATGCAATTGACGCGCACATTGTCAGGGCCAAACTCGACTGCCAAGTTGCGCGCAAGCTGCATGTCGGCCGCTTTGCTGATGCAGTAGGCGCCAATGATGGGCGAGCCCCTCAAACCCCCGATCGACGACACAATCACGATCGAACCAGAACGACGCTCCCGCATGTGCGGCGCGACCATCGAGATCAACCAATGGTTGGCGACGATGTTGTTGTCTAACACCTTGCGGAATTGCTCATCACTGATGCCTGCCATCGGTCCATAGTAGGGATTGCTCGCGGCATTGCACACGAGCGTGTCGATGCGCCCCCATCGGGCAAAAGTGGCATCAACCAAACCTTGCAGATCAGCCTTGGAAGAAATATTGGCTGCGCACGAGATGGCGCGCTCTTCTCCGTGCCGTTGATTGATCTCATCAACAACGATTTGGCACGCGTCGAGTTTGCGCGAGGAAACCACCACTTTGGCGCCATGTTCGGCCATGCGCATCGCAATGGCCCTGCCAATGCCGCGAGAAGACCCCGTGATCAGAGCGACTTGCCCGCTCAGATTGAATAGTTCCATGGCTTTGCCCCTCAAAGGATTTCAAAAATGTCGTAATTGGGGCCGCTGGCATTGCGCTCGCCAATCCCAACCGCCAAGATTTTGTTCATCCATGCGTACTTTTCGGAGGATGTCTCAAAAGTGGGCGTGATTCGAAAGTAGTAGCTCTTGGGGTCTACGGGTTCACCGCGCGCGACCTTAGCCATGACGTCAGCCGGGCCATGGCGCAAGCCGTTGTAACGCATGTGGATGTAGGCGCCGTCATCAGTCTCCAAGGTCAGGCGCACATCGAGCACCATCACACCATCGTTGCGCTGCAATAGCCAGTCCCCATTGGGGCCAGGCAGTACCGTGCCACGCACACGGTCACCCTCAAATGAACCGGTGCCCACCATGGCCACGCGGCGCGCACCCAGCGGCGTATGTCCAAGGTCCATCGAGGAGGGCACTTGCACTTGGATTTTGAAGAGCGGACGGGTCTGAATCATGGGACTCCTTAGGGAAATGGACTCAAGTTGCTATTCAAAACTCAAGTTTGGCATCGATGCGTCGTGCAGGTGACTGTCCAAGGTTTGCTCGCTCGTTCGGCTTTGGACCCTTGGCGCGTTTCCAGCGGCGCAGGACATCCAGCAGATAATCACGGACATGACATCACAAATTTCGCCTGGCACTGAAGCGCATTCAGCCACATTCTCCAAGTTGGCATTGACACCTGAAATGCTCACCAACTTGGAACAGCTGGGTCTCACACGCATGACGGCGATCCAGGCTGCCAGCTTGCCGCTGAGCCTTCTCGGTCGTGATGTGATCGCCCAGGCCAGCACCGGCAGTGGAAAAACCGCCGCTTTCGCGATCCCATTGGTGAATCGCTTGCAGCCCCAGAGCTCCCACGCTCAAGCACTGGTGCTTTGTCCTACGCGTGAACTGGCGGACCAAGTTGCGCAAGAAATTCGCAAAGTCGCCCGGGCACGCCCCAATACCAAGGTCGCGACACTCTGTGGCGGAGTAGCCCTGCGTGGGCAAATTCAAAGCCTGCAACACGGAGCCGACGTGGTGGTCGGAACGCCCGGACGCATAGGGGACCATTTAGAACGCGGGACGCTGGAGCTGCGGGGGATCAAAACCGTTGTTCTGGATGAAGCTGACCGCATGCTAGACATGGGGTTCTTTGACGAGATCGCGGCGGTGGTGCGTCGATGTCCAGATGACCGGCAAACGCTGCTGTTCTCGGCCACATACCCCGAGGGCATCGCTCGACTGGCCGCGCAGTTCATGCGTGAGCCGCAGAGCGTCAAGGTAGAAAGTCAACACAACGCCAAGAAAATTCGCCAGTGGATGATCCAAGTCGACGACCACCAGCGTTTGGATGCGGTCGTACAACTCCTAGCTCACTATCAACCCAACAGCGCCCTGGCGTTTTGCAACACCAAACAACAATGCCGCGACCTCTTGGCAGTCCTGCAGTCCCATGGCGTGGCTGCGTTGGCCTTATTTGGGGAGTTAGAGCAGCGCGAGCGCGATCAAGTGCTGATCCAGTTTGCCAACCGCAGTTGCTCTGTGTTGGTCGCGACAGATGTGGCCGCTCGAGGCCTGGATGTCGACGACATCGAGGCCGTGATCAATGTGGATGTAACCCCCGATCCTGAGGTGCATATCCACCGGGTCGGACGCACGGGTCGCGCGGATTCAGAAGGTTTGGCTCTCACGCTGGTGAGCATGGACGAAATGGGCTGGGTCGGCAAGATCGAGCAAGTGCAGGGACGCGAGTCCGAGTGGCACCAACTGAGCGCGCTCGTACCCAAGGCCGGCGGCATCCCCCAGCCTCCCATGGTCACCATCCAATTGGCGGCGGGGCGCAAAGAGAAGATCCGCGCGGGCGACGTCATGGGTGCCTTGGGTGCGGAGGCGGGTTTGACGCGCGATGAAGTCGGCAAAATCAACGTCAACGACTTCTCGACCTATGTCGGCCTGAAGCGCGAAGTTGCCCACAAAGCCCTCAAGGCGCTCAATCAAGGGCGCATCAAAGGCAAATCCATCAAAGCGCGTTTCCTAGGGGAAGAATGAGGTAGCGTGCCGTCCCATTGGCGGATCTGGACAAAATGCCCGTGCAAATCGGGGCAAGATGGGCTGAATAATAAACCCCCGGGGGTGTATCCAAAAGCGTAGAATTTCCTCCATTCGTTCAACTTATTGGGGGGGGGAAATGCCCAATTTCATCGCTGATACTGTGCAACTGGTGCGCCAACAATGGTTCCGCGAACTGGGTGATCAAAGCCTTTTGATCAACGATGTTGCGGTGCGCATTCGAGCAGGCATCTTGCTCATAATTCCGCTGTACATGGCCTATACGCTCGCCAGTATCGTGTGGGGCTCGCACTGGGAAGTCACTGGTAACTACATCAAAGACACGTACGAGCTGGACTTTGATGACCGCATCCTCTACCACGTTGAAGCTGTGCGGCGCGTCTACGATTACACCGTGCAGACTTGGATTTTGCTCTTTGCGTTGTTTGAAATGCTCGCAGGCATGTGGCGGACCACCTCGCGCTTTTCACCAACGATCTATTTGGCCACGCTGTTGGCGCGCCACCATCGGCCAGTGTGGAAGCCATTGATCCCCAAGCGCTTCGCTTGGACCATTGGCGCGAGCCTGATCGCCGTGTGTTTGGTCTTTTTTAACCCTGACACATTTGCTGGCTGGGTCAACATGGTGGCTCAAACTGAACTGTTGCCAACCACCACCAACTACATGCCTCGTTGGATTCCATTGGTCCTGGTGTGGGTGTGTTTAGGCTTCATGTGGATGGAAACAGTGTTGGGCATATGTGCCGGCTGCCAAATTCACGCGCTGCTGGTCTGGATGGGCATCATCAAACACGAGTGCGAGGCCTGCAACAACCTCACGTGGGATTGAACCAACTGGCACCCAGCGTTTTCGTGAGCAAAAGCCATCCTCGGGTGGCTTTTTTACTGCGGAGATGGGAGCCAGATTTGGTGCTGCTAAAGTGGTGGGCCAGTAATGAGATTTGATTGACCTCGGTCGACACCGACTTCCTTTTGCCAACATTCAGAACGACAAGACCATGAGCACACGCGCACTTACTTCCATCCCCGTCGCCGTGGTCACGGGAGCTGCCCGCGGCATCGGCTTGGCCATCGCGCGTTGGTTTTTGGACAACAACCATGCAGTTGTATTGTTGGATTGGAATGCCGATGAACTCGAAGCGACCCAAAGGCAACTCAATTGTCCAGAGCGCACGTTGATGCACGTGTGCGATGTGTCTCAACCCGATCAGGTGCAAGCCTGTGCCGAGGCGGTGATGGCCCAATTTGGGCGGGTGGACGCGTTGGTGAACAATGCCGGTGTTGCGATCTTCAAGCCCATCCAAGAGACGTCATTCGATGAATGGCGTCATGTCTTGTCGGTCAATCTGGATGGGGCGTTCCTGTGCACACAGGCTTTCGTGCCGTTGATGCAGCAAGGGCAGGGGGGCTCCATCGTGAACATCGCCTCCATTTCGGGACTGCGTGCAAGCACCTTGCGCGTCGCCTACGGCACCAGCAAAGCGGCATTGATTCACTTGACCAAACAGCAAGCCGTTGAGTATGGTGCATTTGGTGTGCGAGCCAATTGCATCGCGCCAGGACCAGTGGACACTGAGATGGCCAAGCAAGTGCACACGGCCGCGATACGCAAGGACTACTACGACACCATTCCCCTCAATCGCTATGGACTGCCCGAAGAGATTGCCGCGGCAGTGGGTTTTTTGTGCAGCCCTGCAGGAGCCTATGTCAACGGTCAAACACTGGCCGTGGATGGCGGATTTGACGTGATGGGCGTTGGATTACCCACCTTGCGAAGGGATGCTGCGGGGGTTTAAAACGCCTGCCTAGGCACTGCATTGCGAGACGATTGATGTGCACTAATTTTGTCCCGACGCGCAACGACGTGTGGGCGGAGGCTCAATTTGGTGTGTCGCTTCCTCGCGCAGACAGCTACCCAAACGAGGCTTTTCCTGGCTATCTCGCACCCATGCTTGTACGAGGCAAACACAGCGGGCGTCTGGCCTGCGGATTGGCAAGTTTTGGCTTGATTCCTCGCTGGGCCAAAGACAGCAAAATCGCCCGCCACACCTACAACGCGCGAGCCGAAACTGTCGCAGACAAGCCCAGCTACCGCGATGCGTGGCGAGCTGTACAACTGGGTGTGGTCTTGCTTGATGTGTTTTACGAGCCAAGCTATGAAAGCGGCAAAGCACAGCGTGCAGCCATTGCACTGGAAGCGGGGGAACCCATGGGCATCGCTTGTCTCTGGGAACGTTGGACACCGCCCGGAACCACTCAACCAAGCGTCAGCTTCTCGATGCTGACCGTGAATGCAGACGATCATCCAGTCATGAAGCAATTTCACAGGGCCGAAGACGAAAAGCGATCGCCTCTTGTACTTGATAAAGACGGCGCGCGGCAGTGGCTCCACGCCAACACAGAGGAGGCGACCCAAATGCTGCTCGCGCGTCGTATGCCTTCAATCGTGAGGATTTGAACTTCACCGGCTTGCCCTCAGGCGCGCATCAGATTGCTATTGATGCAGCTCGACCAACTGAGACAGTGCAGCGCGCCAGCCCTGATCAAACCCCATTTGTTCGTGTTTAGCCTTGCCCTCAGCATCGGCGTGCATCACAACCGCTTGGAATCGGGTGCCCCCCTGAGGCAGTGCTGTGAAGCTGAGGTCGCAGACAAAGCCAAAGCCCAGCTGAGGAATCAGATTCGGGCGATACCCCTCGGACATCATGCCAGTCCAGACCAATCGTTGAGGGGCATCAATGTGCAGAAAACAGCCGCTGTTTTTGGGCATGTTTTCCCCTTCCGGCGACTGCATCACGTTAGAAAAACGACCACCTGGCTTCAAATCAATCTCACACTCGACAACTTTCCATGGGCGCGGACAAAACCACTTTGGCAGGATCTCAGGGTTGGTCCAGCCATCAAACAACTGCTCGGGCGTGAGTGGCACATCCACAGTGAGTTGGAGGTCGAGCTCAGGGTTGAATGTATGCATCTCGGAGGGCCTTCCTGTTGTGGTGTCTTTTGAGATTTGGGGTATCAGTAGGCACAAGCCAACGCGCGCGACGCGCTCAGCCTAGCCATGCTTCACATAGATCAGAATCGGGGATCTGGAGCCCATCAATGACATCAAAGTGATGGCGCCCTGGGTCATGGTGGCAACGGATGTGGGCGCCCAAGCCTCCCCATACGTGAAACAGCGCATCATTTTGTGTGATGAATGCAGGTCGTTCTTGACTCCCCACCCACGCCGAGATGCGGGCCTCGGTTTGGGGCAAATGCAACACAGGACTCTCTGCTTTGGCTTCTCCTGACGTGAGTTGCAGACTTTGATTCATATCTGTCCAGAGCATGGGGCGGAGGTCATGCACACCGCTGATGCTCAACACATTGCGTATGCGTGACTTGATCTGCGAAGGCAAGGCACTGTCTTCACACACCATTCGAGTGACGAGGTGACCACCCGCCGAATGCCCGGCAAGCATCAAAGGACCGGGGTTCAGACCTGCCGCCTGTACAAGCGCAGCGGCGATCTCTCGCGTGATCTCGCTGATGCGCGCCTGAGGGGCTAAGGTGTAGTTGGGCAATACGGTGATGAAACCGCGAGCAAGGGCACCAGCAGCAAAGTGAGACCAGTAGCTGCTGTCAAATTTGTGCCAAAACCCACCATGAACAAAGACCGCAATGCCCTTGGGTGTGCCATCGGGCTGGTAGACATCCATGTGTTGTCGCTCCCCACTGCCGTAGGGCTGGGCGAGGCGTGCACGTCCCTCGTCCTGCAGGGTTTGTCGCCATGCCCGAGCATTCGTCTGCCAACGGTCGGGGTAACTGAGGCCATCTGGGATATGCGGCGCGTTGGCGTATGCATCGTTCCAGTCAATTGAGGGAGTGTTCATAAATATTGTCGGAAAGCATTGAGGAAAAGACGCTCCGGGTCGTCGCTGACCCAATTTATCCTATTTGGCGCAAACAGGAAATCATCAATCTTTCCCTCTTGGGCAACTGATGGCGCACTCACCTCATGACGAGTTAGGGTGGCGGAACGATGCGTCCTCCAACTTGACCACAGCTGACGCATATCAGGATCCCTCGATGGCGTGCCTTTTCAACCCAGCTGATGATGGTTCGCTTGGGGACGCCTCGGATGTGCGGCATCTTTTCAAGAAGCAAGCGCTCTTTCGCTCGAAAGAAACTGGTCTCTGCGTCGCTAAGTGGTCAGATTGAAGGCTGACACACATCCCTGTCGATCCGACGGTCTTGAGCAGGGCCTACCCAAAGTAGCAGATGACTCAAGGCTGAAAAGATCCGAATTCCGGACAAAAAAAGAGCCTCACATTGCTGTGAAGCTCTTTGATGTTTTGGCTCCCCGAGCAGGGCTCGAACCTGCGACCTGCGGATTAACAGTCCGTCGCTCTACCAACTGAGCTATCAGGGAACAAGCCTCAGATTATAGACAATTTTCGCGGTGTTTTTAAAGCCGCTTTAATTTTTCTTGGAGTCTCACGCTGCTCGTTGTGTACTCTTGCGGCCCCAGTCCTTGTGGGTGCAAAGCATCTGCGATAGCGTACGCGGCTTGGGTGGCCTCGTGAAAGGCGCTGACTAGCAATTTGCGTTTGCCTTCGTAGTTGACGGCGTCTCCAATGGCATAGATTCCAGCTTCAGAAGTCGCAAATGTACCGGGGTTCACAGCGAGAGAACGTCCCTGCAATGCCAAGCCCCAATGCGCAATTGGGCCCACCTGAGGGCTGATCCCTTGCATGATCCAGAGTTGGTCTACCGAAGGCTTGGCTACCTGTCCATCAGGCTGCATCAGATGCAGAGCAATGAGGCGATTTCCTTGTTTGGAGTAGCCTTGCATCATCCCGATCTGCACTTGAATGCGACCGCGATCGCGCAAGTCTTGAAATGTCTCCATGACCCAAGATGACGCGTCAAACGCGTCGCGGCGATAGCAGACCAGCACGGGGGGTTCTGCGGACTGACTCAAGTCAATCGCCAAGCGCAGCGCCTCCTCGTCGTTCCCATAAACAGCACATTTCGATGCGCCTGATGGCAAAACAGGTGGCCGATAATACTGAACGTCTCGCCCTTCGAGTTCGCCAAAATCGACCGCCTTGATTCGACGTGGCGCGAAGGCTCCTACGCCTGAAGCGATCAAGATGGCACGGGCACGCGTCTGTAGACCGCGATCGGTTTGAACTTGCCACGCGCCGTCAGAAAGGCTGACGGATTTGACCAATTGCCCCAAGGCAGCAATCGGCTTAAAAGGCTGGATTTGATCCCAGAGGAGATCCACCAACTCTCCTCCTGTGCACCGAGGGATACCTGGTACGTCGTACAGTACCTTGTCTGCATAGAGCTGCTGAACCTGCCCGCCGATGTGGGGCAGAGCATCAACCATACAACTCGAAATGTCGAGCAGGCCCAGTTGAAATGTCGCAAACAGAGCTGCTGGGCCAGCGCCTACCACCAGCACGTCGGTAGACGGCGGCAGAGATTGGGCGGCAATGACTGGGAAAGTCACGCGATCAGGCTTGCCAAGCGCTCAGCGAACGAGTTCGCCGAGCTTGCCGGTTCGATCTTTCCAATCATCGGCGTCGGGCAGGGGGGCTTTCCGGCGCGTGATGGTGGGCCAGTTGCTGTCGCACAATTCAGCGTTGAGTTTGATCATGTGTTGCTGGTCGGCGGGCACATCCTCTTCCGCATAGATTGCCGAGACGGGACACTCTGGAATACAGACCGCACAGTCAATGCACTCATCCGGATCGATCGTCAAAAAGTTCGGGCCTTCGCGGAAACAATCGACAGGGCAGACATCGACACAGTCGGTGTATTTGCAGCGGATACAAGCTTCGGTGACAACGTGAGTCATGGTGAATCTATGGTGTGTTCGTGATCGGTCAACCCGCCATTTTAATACCTTAGGCGCATTCCCTAGATTTGATCTGGGTCAGCCAACCGAGTCGATCAAGACGGCGGCAGCGGTAGCATGGCTGGCAGCATCCACCAAGATCATCCGCCCCAACGCGCGTGACACGCTAAAAGGCTGAAGGGGCAGCGGGGATTGGAACGCCAGTTCGACTTGCCCGATGGCGTTGGCGTTCAGCTGGCTGACTTGGCTCTTTTCGAGGGATTGCACGTCCAACTGGTGTGCAATGCGGTTGACCTTGACCTTGACCCATCGGTGGCCATGCAGTGCCCAATAAATGCGCCCTGGCAGCAACGGTTCATCATCTAGCCAAGCCACAGTTGCGGTCGCGGTCTTGACGCCAGGCTTTGCAGTCGCCGCAAGCAGCCAGTCCCCACGAGAGACGTCGAGCTCTTGACTCAAGATGATGCCCAGCGCGCGCCCTGGATCTGCACACAGCTTGTCGCCAGAAAGGCTCTCAATCCTGGCGATTCGGGCCGACAATCCACCGTTGATTTTGACTTCGTCGCCTACTGCCAGCTGCCCCGCGACCAGTTGCCCCCAAAGCACTCGGCGCCCTCGCCGCGTATCCGCAGAGTCATGGCGCTTTTCTATCCATTGCACACTGAAATGAGCGTCGGTGTGCACGTCTCCTTGGATGATGGGTGTGGCTTGCAGGAGTTGCAACAGACTAGGCCCCTCATAGCCAGCCCAATTTTTGTGCGCGTTAACCACGTTGTATCCCTCCAGCGCCGAGATCGGGATGACGGCGGGTGTTGGCAAGCCAATATCGCCAGCGAAAACGTGGATCGCGTCGCGAATGCGCTCAAATGCGGCAACCGCTTCGACCACAGCATCGAGCTTGTTGACAGCAAAAATAATCGTTGGCACGCGCAACAGTTGAGCGAGCAGCGTGTGACGTCGGGTTTGCGGCAAAAGATCCAAGGCTGGAGCAGAGGTATTCAGCTTGAGCGCGTCCACCAGCACGACTGCTGCATGGGCCTGGCTCGCAGCTGTGATCATGTTTCGCGTGTACTGCTCGTGCCCTGGAGAGTCCCCAATGATGAATTTGCGCTCTGGAGTCGAGAAATAGCGCCACGCCACATCAATGGTGATGCCTTGCTCTCGCTCTGCGCTGAGGCCATCAGTCAAAGCAGCCAAATCGATGGCGTCTGATCCTCTCAGGCGCTTGGCACTTTTCACTTGATCTTGCAGCAGTGCTTTGCTGTCCCAGTGCAACCGCCCAATCAGCGTGCTTTTGCCATCATCGACCGAGCCACAGGTGATGAAGGTGAGGGCCGCACTCGTCGTGGCCGCCGTGGCAATGGTCGAATCTGGCAACTGTGCTTGCGTCATTAGAAATAGCCTTCCTTTTTGCGTTTTTCCATGGATGCCTCACTGGTCTGGTCATCCATGCGGGTCGCACCGCGCTCACTGACGCGGGCGTGAACGGTTTCGTCAATGATTTGCGCCGGTGTGCCAGCTGTGCTCTCAACCGGGCATGTACAGGTGATGTCACCCAAAGTACGAAACCTCACCAGACGGGTCTGTATTGCCTCATCGGCCTGTGCCGGAGTCAATGGCGTGATGGGCACCCAAAGCCCCCGCCGCTGCACAACCTGGCGAGGGTGCGAGTAATACAACGACGGCAATGCGATTCGCTCGCGCTCGATGTATTGCCACACATCAAGCTCGGTCCAATTGCTGATAGGAAAGACGCGAAAGTGCTCGCCAGGGTGCAGCTTGGTGTTGAATAACTGCCAGAGCTCAGGCCGCTGCGCCTTGGGCTGCCACTGACCAAAGTCATCTCGGTGGCTGAAGATGCGCTCCTTGGCGCGGGCCTTTTCTTCGTCGCGGCGAGCACCACCAATCAAAGCATCGAAGCGAAACTCCTCAATCGCTTCCAACAAAGTCACCGATTGATGGGCGTTTCTTGGCTCATCTGGGTGGGCCAACCTGACCGTCCCGCGTTCCATGGAGTCCTCTACGCTGCGCACAATCAACTGCGCGTCCAATTCAGCGGCGCGTTGGTCGCGAAAAGCAGTGACCTCGGGAAAATTGTGGCCGGTGTCAATCATCAACAGCGGAAACGGAATGCGGCGAGCGCCAAAGGCCTTCTCTGCGCATTTGAGAACAACCAGTGAGTCTTTGCCGCCCGAAAACAGCAAGGCAGGTCTTTCAAACGAGGCGGCCACTTCACGCAGGATGTAAACGGTCTCTTCCTCGAGTGCATCCAAATGTCGGTTGGACGGCGCACTGAGATGGGCTGGGTGAGCGATAGCATTCATGGGACTGTATGTGTTGAAGTCAAAGACAAGCTGGAATCCATCGGAACGGACTGCACGTGCAAACCACACTCCTTGGCGCCCGTGGTTTCCCACCACCAGCGGCCCGCCCGAAAGTCCTCGCCGAGACTGATGGCTCGGGTGCAAGGTGCACATCCGATGGACGGGTAAAACGCGTCATGCAGGGCGTTGTATGGCAACGCATGGGTCGCAATGCAGTGCCACACGTCACCCCAAGTCCAGTCGGCGAGAGGGCTGAGTTTGATCAAACCACCGGTGGCGTCGACCGCGCGGACATCTGAGCGGGCCTGTGATTGGGCTTGTCGCAATCCAGTTATCCAGCCTGTTTGGCCCTGCAGCGCCAGTGCCAAGGGTTGCATCTTGCGGATATCACAGCAAGCCTTGCGCAACTCCAGGCTTTCATACATCGCCCGCTCGCCGTAGCGCTGCACAAATCGAACGACTTGCGCAGGGTCTGGTTGGTAGCGGCGAATTTCAACATCAAAATATGTCTCAACCCGGCTCATCAGTGCCCGCGTCTCAGGGTGTAAGGCCCCCGTATCCAACACAAAGATCGAAACCGCTGGCAACAACTGGGCCTGCTTTAGTAAATGGCTCACCACGATGTCTTCTGCACCCATGCTATGGGCTTGAGTCCAGCGGCCACGACTCAAGTCAACGTGCTCCTTCAACAGCTGCAGGCTATGGAAGAGCTTTGCCTCGTAGTCAACGCTCGGTTTGTCATAGATTTCGGCGGCATTCATGCAGCGGCTCCCTCGTTCAAACCCACGCGCGCAAATGCGGGGTCGGGATGTACTGCATCTCCCTGATAGTGATTGCAAAACAATTGAAGCAATCGATGAGCGACCGCCAGGTCTTGGTCATCTCTCAGTGCAGCGAAACTGAATCCGCAGCGCCACATGGCTTCAACTTGGTCGACCAAGACTTCACCGATTGCGATCAATTCGCCCGTGAAGGCGAAGCGTCTGCGCAGCAAGTAGGCTTGCGTATAGGCGCGTCCGTCGGTGAACTTGGGAAACTCGAGCGCGATGCTCTGAACGGCGGTGAGGTCGATGGCGAAGAGATCTTGGGTGTTCGACAGTCGGACATCGGGCTGGCAAAGCCGCGCGAGGTGTTGCGCATGAATGAGTTGCATGTTGACTCTCATAGGTTGACACGCGCCGTTGATGTGCGAACGCGCTGTGTGGCGGTTTTGAAAGGCTCGAGCCCAACCCGCTGAACGACTTGGATGAACCGCTCGCTCGTCTCTCTCAGGTGGCGATAGGTATCTAGCAATGCCTCGATGGCATCGACCACCTCATCTGCCGCAAACGCAGGTCCGACCACTCGTCCCGGTGCAGCCGTGCCACTGAGGGTCGAGCCGTCAGACCCTCCGACCGTGATCTGGTACCACTCCTGGCCATCCTTATCGACCCCCAGGATGCCGATATGACCGCTGTGATGGTGACCGCATGAGTTCATACAACCCGAAATATGCAGATCGATCGGACCGAGATCGTGCAGTTCGTCCATGTCCTGAAAGCGCTCGGTCACAGCAGAGGCGATCGGCAACGAGCGCGCATTGGCCAACGCGCAAAAGTCGCCACCAGGGCAGGCAATCATGTCAGTCAGCAAACCCACATTAGGCTTGGCCAAGCCCAACCTTCGGGCTTCGCGCCAGAGTTCTGGAAGGTCCTCGCAGGGCACCCATGGCAGCACCATGTTTTGCTCATGGCTGATGCGGGCCTCGCCGGCGCTGAAGCGCTCGATGAGTTCTGCCGCTGCCTCAAGTTGATCCGCCGTCGCATCGCCAGGCGCGAATCCCAACCGTTTGAAAGACAAGGTCACCGCGCGCAGATAGGGGTTCTTGTGGCCGTGCACGTTGTTTTGAAGCCAGCGTTCAAACCCTTTGTCGTCCAAGGCTGCAGCCTCCAAAATGCGACGGACCTTCTCCGGCGCGCGCAATTGGAGTTCAGGTAGGTCGGGAGCCTCAAACAACGCCTGCATCCTCTCCAGTTCAGCGACCGTGATGCGGTGATGCCCACCGTCGTGGTTCAGAATGGCTTGGAATTCACGCTCCACTGCGTCGACAAACCGCTGACCCTCTGCCTTGACCAAAATCTTGATGCGTGCTTTGTACGCGTTATCTCGGCGCCCATAGGCGTTGTAGGTCCTCAGAACCGCCTCGAGGTAATTCAGGACGTCGTACCAAGGCACAAACGGGGAAATCGTTGGACCAATTAAAGGTGTACGCCCCATGCCGCCACCCACCTGTACTTGAAAGCCCAATGTCCCAAGCTCATCGTGTTTCAGGCGCAGTCCAATGTCATGCCAACCCACCGCCGCGCGGTCCTCGAGGGCGCCAGTGATCGCCACCTTGAACTTGCGTGGGAGATGCGAGAACTCCGGGTGGAGCGTGCTCCATTGGCGAATCAATTCGGCAAAGGGTCGGGGATCAGCCAATTCGTCGGGGGCGATGCCTGCGAACGCATCCGTTGTCGTGTTGCGAATGCAGTTGCCGCTGGTTTGGATGCCGTGCATATTCACGCTCGCCAGCAAGTCCATCACGTCAGCCGCGCGGTGCAATGGAATCCAATTGAACTGCACGTTTTGCCGAGTGGTGAAGTGCGCGCAATGGAAGGGCAGGGCGGTGATGTCGGAGAGGCCAGGATCAAACGGACTCAAATCATGCTGACTCCGATCGTCGAACTCTCGGGCGATGCGAGCGAGCACGCGCAGCTGTTGGGCGTTGATCTCCCCGTAAGGCACGGCAACCCGAAGCATGGGCGCAAATCGTTGGACATACCAACCATTTTGAAGGCGCAGGGGTTTAAAGGCTTCATCACTCAGCGTACCAGCCTGCCACCGCTCCAGTTGGTCGCGAAATTGCACAGCCCTTAACCGGACATGGGTTCGATCGAATTCGGTATACGAGTACATCAGAAACTTTCGGTAGAAATCAGCGCGCCACCATGGCAGTACCAACACCCAACAACACAACGGATAAGCCTGCTTTGGCCCAATGGGCTGGGAGCCAAGCCAGGGCCTTGCTGCCTAAAGTGATGCCTGGCAATGACCCGAGCAACAGCCACCCCAAGAGCTGCACATCGACGGATGACATCGCTGCGTGTCCCATGCCCGCCAGCAATGTCAGCGGCACCGCATAAGCCAAATCTGCGGCAACCACCCGTTGTGCCGACAAATAGGGAAACAACAGCGCAATCGCCGAGACACCAATGGCTCCGGCCCCCACCGAAGTCACAGTGACCAACGCGCCAATTACAGCGCCAAAGACCACTGGACCAATCCAGCCCGTCCAGCGCCCTATGGCGGCCCCTCCCGAGACCAGTGCGTGGGAGGCAGAAGCCGCATCTCGCCCGAGTCCACGCCACAACTTGTACAAAGCTGCTAGCGCAGTCAGCACCAAGGCCATCCCCAACAGTGTGGTGATCACTTGAGCCATGCCGTCACTGGCTGGACCCAGGTGCGCCAGCACCAACAAAGTGGCTCCTGCCGCGGGCAAACTGCCCAAGCTCAACAAACCAACCTCTCGCCAAGGTGTCACGTGCTTGAGCGCCAAAGCGGCGCAACCGGCCGATTTTGTGATCCCAGCAAACAGCAAATCTGTACCCACAGCGATGTGCGGCGGAATGTGAAACACGCCAATGAGAATGGGCGTCATCAACGAGCCTCCGCCAACACCGGTCAATCCGATGACAGCGCCGACTGCCAGCCCCACCAACACCAAGTAAAGTTCGGTCATAGGGGCGAGACTTTAGGCGTGAGTCGTTATTTCTCAAACGACTTTGTTTTCATTTCTTTATATTCATAAGAGGATATGAAGAGATGGCATCCATATGCGCAAACCATCGCATCGCCTAGGCGTCTGATCGCCCGCAAGCCTTACCGCACAATGACCGCTGACAACTGAACAGTGAGAAGACCGACATGAAACGCAGTGAATTCCGATACTTCCAAACCTTGCGCGTGCGTTGGGCCGAGGTCGATATGCAAAAAATCGTCTTCAACGCGCACTATCTGATGTACCTCGATACCGCCATTGGTGGCTACTGGCAGGCATTGGCCATGCCTTACAGCGACGCCATGGTGTTGTTGGACGGTGATATCTTTGTGAAAAAAGCGAGCATCGAGTTCAACGCATCCGCAGAGTACGACGACCGGCTCGACGTCGGCTTGCGCTGTGAGCGTGTGGGCACGTCCAGCATGGCGTTCCAGGGCGCAATTTTTCGGGGCGATGAGTGTTTGGTCCACGGCGAACTGATTTACGTTTTTGCCAATCCAGAAGAGAAAACCAGCAAGCCGGTCCCCGAACGGCTGCGTCAAGCACTGATGAATTTTGAAGCAGGCGTTCCGACTACAAGCTTGAAGATCGGTGAGTGGGTGGGCCTTCAGGCGCCTGCCAGCTTGGTTCGCACGAAAGTCTTTGTTGAAGAGCAGGGTATCGCTCGAGAAGAGGAATGGGACCAGATGGACGCGTTTTCCACCCACGCGGTCATCACCAATTTTTTGGATATGCCGGTCGCGACGGGACGACTGCTGCCGGCGGAAGACGGCGTATCCAAGATCGGGCGGATGGCGGTGATGCGCCCTGTGCGAGGGGCTCAGTTGGGTGCGCAAGTGCTGCGCGCATTGGTCTCGGTGGCTCGCGAGCGAGGGGACAGGCGGGTGATCTTGCACGCACAAAAAAGTGCCGAGGGCTTTTACGAGCGCATGGGCTTTGTCGCGGAGGGGGAGCCTTTTGACGAAGTGGGCATTCCTCATGTCACCATGGGGTTGAACCTGCGCTGATCCTCACTTGGCTCAAGGCGCAGCCCAGGCAGTGCCTCAGCCAGCAGGATAGGTATGGATGGCGTTGGGCGCGCCGCTGCGGTCGTAGGCCTGCTCGGTCCACATCGCCGACGCGGCCCCCACAAGCTTGACCCCGACCGTACTGGTGCGGGTGCCGTAGTCTTGCTCAGGCCAATGGACAAACACGGGCGCCAATGCGGCTTCGGCGGCCCGGGGTACCTGGGTGTCTGGCCAATCTGTTTCTGGTGGCAAGGTCCGGTCGCTCAGCACGGTCAGCATCGCCGAGCGAAAGCCAGCGATATCGGAAGGAACAACCGGGTGTTGCTCTAGGTGGAATTGCACTGCAGCTTTGAGCCTCAGCGTCTTGGGCCATGGCGTATCGAGGCTGGCGTTCGACAGACCATAAAGACCACGCGCCAAAGGGCGTTGCAGCCACGCGCTTGCAGGCTCTTGCTGCTCATCGCGGTTGGATAGCCACCACCATTGCCCCGACGAGGGTTCTGCCAACACGAGGTTGCAACCTGCGTACTCGCCAGCTTTGTGCTGCGAAAGCCATTCGGCAAGGCTTCCACCCTCCAGCCACGCGAGAGCCAACTCGCCACGGCTTCTGGCACCTGTTTCAGGAGCGCCTCGACGCACGTTCGTGAGAAACGCCAGCCGGCCCGAGTCCGGTTGTTCTGCCATCCAAACGCCACCGTCTTTAAGGTCGCGCCCACCGACGATGCGGGTGCCATTGGTTGTCCGCCATCCAGTCAAGCCTTGTGTCGGACGGCCGTAGGATTCATCGCGGTTGGCAACAATCAGCCACTGCACCTCTGCGCTTGGTTCAATCGCAAAACTGATGAGGCACACCGGATCGACGCCTCAAAGATCGGTGAGCAACGGGTAGGGCAGACCCAGGCGTTGTGCCTCAGGACCATCGACCGCACCGATGTGTAGGGCATGGCCGTCGGACTCGCCCACGTGGACGCTGACAAACCCAGCATGAACGCCCTCTGGAGTTTGCGCAGCGTTGACGACAACGCCGACTGCTTGCCCGTTGGCAAACACTTCTTGCCCCGCTTGAATTGGAGCGTTCACACGAATCCGTTCACCACGGCGCTTGATGGCCCCGCGGAACTGGCTGCGGGCGACTACCTCCTGTCCGGGATAACACCCCTTTTTGAAGGACACACCATCCAGCGATTCCATGTTGACCATCTGCGGCACAAGCTGGTTGGCGGTGGCAGGGGTGACCCAAGGCAACCCGGCTTGAATATCCAAGCAATCCCAAATGTTCGCTGCCTCGGCCGAGGTCTGAGGGGGAGGAGGACCATTCAGCACGACCAAGGCTCTGTGCACCGACTGTTCGCCCAAGTGTGCGTCTGGCACCCGCACGGCCATCCCCAATGGCATGTGTCGCACGGCCCACACAGATGGCCCCGCCCAGTCCGCAACCATCGCACCCCACACACCCATCACGGCATGGCTGCTGCTAAGGTCTTCAAAGGTACACTTCGCTCGCAACACAAACATGCGCCAGCGCTTAATCAGCGACTCGATGGAGCTGGCGGGCGCGGCAATCCATATCTCCTGATCGCGTTTCCAAACCAGAAAGTTCGCTTGCATCCGACCCTGCGCGTTGCAGTACGCGGCGTACCGCGCTTGTCCCTCAGGCAAGAGCGCCACGTCGTGCGTGATCTGCCCATGCAAAAAAGCCGCGGCATCCGCTCCCGTTGCGCGAATTACCCCCCAATGGGGCAACAGGGCTTGCGACGGTTCGACCGCCAATTGGGGCGAAAAAATGTCTGTGTTCATGTGACTATTATCTGCCCGTGTTGAAAGGCACATGAGTATCATGGGCGCCTCTATGACACGTGTGAGTCCAACATTGAAGCGTTTTGCGGTCCTGGCACTGGCGCTTGGGCTGTGTTTGTTGCTTGCCTGGCAAGCCGCTTTAAGATGGGTCGATTCACCCTTGCATCTCACCAACGCAGAGCAGAGCGCTTTGGTCGTTGTTCCACCCGGTGCCTCCGCCAAACAGGTGGCAAAAGCCATCGAGGCGGCCGGAGTGGATGTGCCAGCCTGGGCGCTTTACGCTTGGTTCCGGTGGTCTGGGCGAGCGCGCCAAATCCAGTCGGGCACCTACGAATTCACCGAACCTCTCAGCCCTAGCGCGTTGCTGAACAAGCTGGCGAAAGGCGATCAAGCCTTGGCCAAAGTCACGTTCATTGAGGGCTGGACCTTCCGACAAATGCGCCAGGCCATGCGTCAGGCGCCGTCCCTGAAAAACGAAACAGAATCTTGGTCTGAAGAGCAAATCATGGCGGCGATCGGGATGCCAGGCGTCGCGGCTGAAGGGCGATTTTTTCCAGATACCTACATTTACCCCAAGAACAGTTCAGATTTGGAGGTCTACCGTCAAGCGGCTCGAGCCATGCAAGCCAGGCTGGATGCCGCCTGGCAAGGCCGCTCGTCCTCCGCGGCAGTGGACAGCCGCGACGGCTTGTTGGTTTTGGCCAGCATGATTGAGAAGGAGACGCAACATGACCCGGACCGCCAACTGATTTCAGCCGTGTTTCACAACCGTTTGCGCTCCGGCATGAAGCTGCAAAGCGACCCAACCATCATTTATGGACTGGGCGAAGCCTTTGATGGCGACCTCAAGCGTGTGCATCTGCGCACCGACTCGCCATATAACTCGTACACGCGCAACGGACTGCCGCCGACGCCCATCGCGCTGCCCAGCGAGGCCGCTCTGTTTGCTGCTGCGCAGCCAGCAGACAGCAAAGTACTGTTCTTTGTGGGCAAGGGCGACGGCAGCAGCCAATTCAGCGAAACGCTCAGCGAGCACAACGCGGCGGTTCGCCAATTTATCCTCAAGCGCTAAAGCGCCTGCGGCCTGCGGTAAGCTAAGGGTTTTGTGCGCGCAGTTTCCGAGGAGAGTTTGCGACATGGTCAGCAACGCCAGGGGGTTATTCATCAGCTTTGAAGGCATAGACGGTGCCGGTAAGACTACCCACATTGAGGGGGTCGTTCGCCTGTTCAAAGAGCAAGGGCGGGAAGTGGTGCGCACGCGGGAGCCTGGCGGAACCGAGCTGGCTGAGCACCTGCGAGAGCGCGTGCTCAACGATGACATGGACGCCCTGACCGAGGCGCTCTTGGTGTTTGCTGCGCGCCGCGACCACATCCGCCGCGTCATTGCGCCAGCCTTGCAGCGCGGCGCCGTGGTGTTGAGCGATCGCTTTACAGATGCCACCTTTGCTTACCAAGGGGCTGGCAGAGGATTTGATGCCCAAATCCTTGGAACACTTGAAACCTGGGTGCAACAGCAGGAAGAGGGCGCTTTGCTCCAACCCGATCTGACCTTCTGGTTTGATTTGCCAGCAGAGGTGGCTGCCGATCGTTTGCGTGATGCCCGAGTGGCCGACCGCTTTGAGCAAGAGGATGTCGTGTTTTTCGAGCGGGTGGCCCGAGGCTATGCCGAACGCATGGCCTCTGCACCGCAGCGAGTCGTGCGCATCAATGCGCACCAAGAACGGCACTTGGTTTGGCAGCAAATCACCCACAGGCTTGTCCAAAAGGGCTGGCTGGCGATCATGGTCGCCAACAATTTCAAGCTCGGCACATGAGTTCAGGCGACACAGATTCAGCGCTGGCGCCTTGGCTACAGTCACAGCTGATCGATCTTGTGAGGCGAAAGGGGCACGCCCTGCTGCTGAGCGGTGCGCCCGGTATGGGCCAATATGAACTCGCGATGGCACTCGCGAAAAGCTGGCTGTGTGAGTCGCCGGTTGACCATTTGGCTTGTGGGCAGTGCGAGAGTTGCCATGCGGTGTCGGTGCACACGAATGCCGATTTTTCAGTTCTGATGCCTGAAACCATTGCATTGGAAAAAGAGTGGCCGCTGTCTGCCGCCTCGCAAGACGCCATCGACAATAAGGACCGCAAACCCAGCCGCTGGATTCGGGTGGACGCAGCGCGCGAGGCGATCGCGTTTTCGCAAATCACGCGGGCGAGGGCGCCCTTCAAGGTCATCTTGATTTACCCCGCGGAGCGCATGAATACCGAAACCGCGAACACACTGCTGAAGACACTCGAGGAACCGCCCGGCGACCTTCGGTTCATTCTGGCCACAGAGGCATCGCACCAGCTGCTGCCCACGATTCGCAGCCGCTGTCAGGTGCACCCTATGGCTTGGCCCGAGGCGGATCAGGTCAAACCGTGGTTGCGAGCCGTGACACCAGGCCAGGCCGGTGAGGCGGACTTGAATGTCTGGTTGGCCGCAGCTGGAGGCATCGCGCACGCCGCGCTGGCATGGGCGGAGCGCGGGTTGACACCTGCGGGCTGGCAGGCGCTACCCAAACAGATCGCAGCGGGACAGCCGGGCATTATGCTGGCTTGGGAGCCAGTCGAACAGTTGCAGACGCTGCTCAAACTTGCCCATGATTTGATGGCCCACGGTGCGGGGGCACCGCCCCGTTTTTGGCAGACCGGTGACTTACCCAGTGCCCCTGAATGGCGCGCATTGGTCGCCTGGCAACAGCGCCTGATCCAAGCCACGCGCACTGCAGAGCACCCATTTAGCGCAGGATTGATGCTCGAGGCTTGGATGGCAGATGCCCAAAGCCTTTGGATGCGCCAAGCTGCCTGAGCAGAAAACGCTTGTAGATATGTACATCGACTCACACTGCCACTTGAATTTCCCTGAGCTGCAATGCCAACTCGACACCATCCTCGAGCAAATGAACGCAGGGCAGGTGAGCAAAGCCTTGTGCATCAGCACCACACTGAGCAATTTTGAGGATGTGCACCGCCTAGCCACCCAACATCCGCAGCTCTGGTGTACGGTTGGTGTCCACCCAGACGAGGAGGACTGCGAGGAGCCGACTTTGGAGGGGCTGCTCGAGCGAGCCCAACTCGCCCGCGTCGTCGGGATCGGCGAGACCGGCTTGGACTATTACCGACTGAACGGTCGCTCCATCCAAGACATGGCGTGGCAGCGCGAGCGTTTTCGGGTGCATTTGCGCGCCGCGCGAGACACCGGGCTGCCCGTGGTGATTCACACCCGCTCCGCGAGCGACGACACGCTGGCCATCTTGCGAGAGGAAATCCAAGAGGCCATCCATCTTGGCAAAAGCACCATCAGAGGTGTCTTTCATTGTTTTACCGAAGCGCAGGCGGTGGCAGACGCGGCATTGGATCTGGGCTTTTACATCTCCTTTTCTGGTATTTTGACCTTCAAAAGTGCGCAAGATTTGAGGGATGTCGCGCGCACAGTCCCGCTGGATCGCACGTTGATCGAAACCGACAGTCCTTATCTGGCGCCCGTGCCCTATCGCGGCAAGACGAATACCCCTGCCTATGTGCCCTATGTGGCCCAATGTCTCGCTGATCTGCATGGGGTGACCTCAGAAGAAATCGGACGGCAGACCGCTGACAACTTTCACCGCCTGTTTCATGCCGTTCCGGCCTGATGGGGGTGGCTGCATCGCGCGCCTATCCAAGCTTCAGTAGCAACCAGAGATTTTCTGCGCCATACTCGGTGCCATCGGTCGGCCCGGATGCTTCGTGCGCGGATGCACCGCCAGAGTGCTCTCAAAATTATGACAAATCACTTTAAGTTAATTGCTTTTTGCCTTTGTTATTTATGTGTTTTTTCTTCGGCATCAGCTTCCGAAGATGCGTGGTTTAGCGCGACCAAAAAGGGCGATGAGTGGGCCTTGTCTGGGTTACTGTTCAAGGGAACAAGCATCAATGCTGTAGACAAGAAGGGCAACACTGCCGCCCACTTGAGTGCCAAAGCTGGGGATTTGAACACCCTGAAGTGGCTGCTCAAGCAAAAAGAGGTGGATATCAACCGGCGCAATGGCGCGGGCGAAACAGCCTTGATGCTTGCGCTGCTAGAGGGGCGCTGGGGCATTGCCAACGTCCTTTTGGACAAAGGCGCTCACGTCAACCAAGTGGGTTGGACGCCTTTGCACTACGCCGCAGCAAGTCAAGGCGAGGGAGCCTCAGGCATGGTGGGCAAACTTGTGGAGGACCACGCAGCATACATTGACGCCGAGTCACCCAATGGGACCACGCCACTGATGATGGCAGCGCAATACGGTTCACCCGAGGCGGTGAGGGCGTTCATCGAGATCGGCGCCGATGTGGAATTGAAAAACCAGCTTGGTCTCACGGCACTCGACTTTGCCCAGCGCGGCGAACGTCCAGATGCCATCCGGTATCTCTCTGCCAAACTCGAGCAGCTAGAGCTCGCCCGAGCCAAAGCTCGCGCGGAAGCTGAGGCCAAAGCCCAGGCTCAAGCGCTCGCTGAGGCGCAGGCCAAGGCATTGGCCGAGAAAGCACGCCTTGCCGAAGAGCGCGCCGTCAAGACGCAGCCGATTGGTGGCACCACCTCAGGCATTGAGGCGCGCGCACTGGGCGCCCCCTCTGAGGCCAGTACTCCAAGCATCACTGACATCCCGCGCAACGCATCGTCGTCTGAGCAGACAAGCGCGCCCTTGGCCACAGAAGGCACTCAAAACACGGCCACAGGAGAAGCAGGGGGGCTGATCGCACCCGCTTTGGCGCTACCCAAGTCAGCCATCCCTGCGGAGATCCAGTCGGAGAAGTCGCAAGCGCCAAATGAACCCAGGTCCCCGGCCAATGTGCCGTCGCAAACGGCCACCGATCCTCAAGAAGCTCCCTCGCTGGTACCAGAAGTGGTCTTTCCCCGCACCCCCATCGTGGTGCCGGACAGCGCGTTCGGAAAAGTCGTTGGACCAGCGCCTGAATTCCCCACCAAACATGCACCCACTGCCGCGTCTAAGCCGGACGAGCCGATCGCTACACCCACTGCGGCGCCAGGCGAGGCCCACCAATCGACAGCAGGATCATCGCCAGATACCCCATCGTCGCCTGTAGCCCCGAACTTGGCGACCCTGGGCAATTCAGGCGCCACTCAGGTCAAAGGACCTGCGGAACTGCCCATGGCTTCGCCCCCTCAAGTACAGAACGTTGCCGCTCCAGCCGCTCCATCCGCTCCAGCCGCTCCAGCCGCTTCAGGAGCGCAATCTGATGCTCAATCACAGCCGGCAGCGTCCATTGAGATGACTCCCGGCAATCCAGCAGCCGCTCAGACTCAAGGATCCGAGGACCTCACCAGCAAACCAGCAACCAACCGGCCACCAGCCTTGGGATCTGGTGACGCTGCGGCATTGAGCCCAACCAAACCGGTCGGTGATCAACCGATGACAGGCACTCAGAAGCCGCTCACCAGCGCGGCTGAGCCCGAGGTGAAGCTGGACGCAACGGCATCCAAGCCAGACACTCTTGGGGGCGCGTCCACAGACAAGCCGATCGGAGGCGTTGCGGGTGATGCCGCACCGCAGACGGGACTGACTCCATCCACTGGCTTAGGTCAGTCTCAGGGCGCGCCCAAGGCGAATGGAGAGCCGCTCAAAGGCAACTGGTGAAGCCTGCAGCTGATGGGCCTGGTCGGATGGCGTTCATCCGTGTTCGACGACGGGTTTTCAATCTATATCCAGCACATCGAATCGCCCATCTATTTTATGTACGATGTATATTATGTTAACTTATAGATGGAAGCAGTTCATCAATCCGATCGGAAGCCCGCCATCAAGCCAAGCCCGTCAGACCGCACCCTCACCTCCGAACCAAGGACGACCACCATGTCGCCACGCACCAGCTAAGCCGCGAATCCGTCGAATCCACGCCACCCGCACCGCTTCCTTTGCCTCAAGGCGCAGGCTGCAGTGTTAACTGGTGAGTGACTTTGTCGGTTTTCATCTTGAGGGCTCGGTATTTCCCGTTGGACCAGTCGCCAGCCATGTTCCGGTACTCGGCCGAAAACACGTTGCCGCTCTGACCCGTTTGGTAGATGAACACCGAACGATCTAAATCCGCTAAATCGTAGATCGCGCGCATCGATGCCGCATGGCGGTTCGCGAATGGCGCCTTGGCATCGCTCAAGTGATACTGCCCAACGTTGACGGTGAAGCCATCACCAGCCGAAGGTCGCTTCACGTCAAAGAGTTCCTTCAGGACGGGCACTTGACCAAACGGTTTATGGGAACTGATGGCCACGTGCGCCTTGCCCCAGTGCCACTTGCTTGGGGCATCTCCATACCGCTCAACCAAATCGGTCAGCCCTGCATCCAATGCCTGCTGCAAGCGCGCCGTGCAGTCACCACACCAAGTCTGCTTTTCAACGATATCGAGCAACCCGACACGGAACTGATTGCGTCCCGTGGATACCCGATCGTAGAGTTCATCGCCTAAGCGGTCACGCAGAAGTGCTTCGCCAAATTGAGCGATCCACGTGTTGAAAATCAGAGCTGCGCTGGAGTCCTGCGCCATACTGCCGTCCCACTGCGCCAATATATCCAACGCAGTTTTGGCCAAGGGATGTGTTCCTTGGATGCGACTCAAGTGGGGCATCCAGCGCTTGGCCTCCAGCGACACCACGTCATTTTGGATAGCCTGAAAGCTCTCGATCGAGTGAGTATTGCTCGCCGTTAGCCTCTCCTCTATGCGCTCCATGCGGTAGGGAGCGATCCAGTCCTGGGTCAGAAAATATGGGTAATCCGCCGCGTGAATGCGTTGGTTTGCAGTCGCCACCCACCCTCTTTCTCCATTGTCTGAGGGATTGGCGTCTCGCGGTATCCAACTCACCCAATCAAAGCGCGGCTCCCAACCCGGTGCTGGTGCGACGCCTTGAAGGTCATGGTCTGCACCTCGGATGGGTGCTCGACCGATGGCTTGGTAGGCAATGCGGCCTGTGGTGTCGGCCATCACAGCATTTTGCATGGGGGAATGGTAATCCGCGTAAGCGACCTTCAACTCCTCCACGGTTTGCGCGCGGTTTCCGCGAAAACCAGCGACGACGGTCATGTTGTCGGCATCCAAAGCAGACCAACGCAACGCCAGCACATACTGTGGATGCAACCAATCGTATTTGCCGTTATCACTGATCACGGGGCCGTGTCGGGTGGTCCGCACCTCAAAGACAACGTCCTCTTTCCCCTTCACTGCGATCCGCTCTTGGCGGGTTTCGAATGCTGCCCATGCGACCTGTCCAGGCGTATCAGATGGCACGCGGTAGAGACTGGGTTGGGATGGGTTGACTTGTTCAAGATACAAATCTTGCACATCTGGACCGGTGTTGGTGAATCCCCAAGCGACGCCTTGCGTGTGTCCCAACACGACGAATGGCATACCAGGCAAGGTCGCACCGATCACGTTCAATTCACGGGGCGGGACAGCATCGGCTCTGTCTGGACTGCTCAAATGCGCAAAGTACCAGATCGCTGGCGCACTCAGCCCTAGGTGCGGGTCATTGGCGAGCAACGGCTTTCCAGTCTTGCTTCGCGTGCCATCCACGACCCAGTTGTTGGAGCCCAAGCCCTCGGTTTGGCCGAGGGCATCAACCCACTGCGCGGTCGCACTGGCGAACGCATCCGCGAGTGGCGTCGCTCGGCTCAGCTTGGCCGAAGCATTGGGCGATGCAAATACGCCCAGCCGCTTGTACATCTGTGCAAAGTCGGTGCTTGTCGCTGGCGCTTCGCCAGGATACGGAGGCATCATCGACCAAATGTCAGCTGTCGAAAGTCGCTCAGCCAGTTGCATTCGCTGCAACTCTTTGGCCCAGTTGCCACCCAGGTCCAGCGCCATGACCAAAGCCCAGCCGACGCTGTCTGAGGGCTGCCAATACGCCCCCTGCTTCGCTTCCACGCGCGGGTCGATTTGGAGGGCCACGAACTCAGGCGTCAGCAATCCATCAAATTGCGCCCAATAACTGTTGATGCCATTGGCATACGCCTGCAAAGAGGCCTTGGCGTCCGCAGGCATATTTTTGTACTGGGCTTCGGCTGCCTGTTTGATGCCGAGCGAGCGCAATGTCTTATCGGCACTCAAAGTCGCCTCCCCCAGCACCTCCGACAGGCGACCAGCGACCACGCGCCGGTTGAACTCTAGCTGCCAGCCGCGCTCTGCCGCGTGTAACCACCCCAGGGCGAAAGCGGCATCCTCAGGGGACTGAGCCTTGATGTGAGGAATGTCTGAGACATCGCGCTCGATCGTGACGGCTGCTGCCAGACCGGGCGCTTTGAGTAGGCCAGATTGAACGGGCTGACTCTTCCACGCCCAAACCAGCACAATGGCGCCCAACAAGACGAGTACCCCGATGGCGATTCCCAACACCCATCGCGCGACCCTGCCCCAAGTCTTGATTCTCATCGCTTGTCTCCCATATGGTTGGAGGAATTATTCACCACCCCTGACCGCATCGCTACCCTGAGCGCGACAGATCCCACCACTCATTCAGCTTATTACCGATTTGTATGACATTCCTCAAAACTGGGCATGACAAATCTATGAAAATACTGGGATTGCCCTAGGGCGCAACTTTTATTCGCTCTGCGACGCCACTCAAGCGGCGATACCACGGAATTGTTATGAGTAAGTTTCACGAAGAACGCGTTTTGAGCGTACATCACTGGACAGATCGCCTGTTCTCTTTCAAAACCACACGCGACTCCAGCCTGCGTTTTTCAAATGGCCACTTCACCATGATTGGCCTCATGGTGGACGGCAAACCTCTGCTGCGTGCGTACTCCATCGTCAGCGCGAACTACGAGGAAGAGCTTGAGTTTTTGAGCATCAAAGTTCCCGATGGCCCCCTCACCTCTCGGCTTCAACACATCCAAGTGGGTGATCAAATCATCGTTGGCAAGAAGCCCACAGGGACGCTACTCATCGACTATTTGCTGCCAGCCAAGCGCCTTTACCTGTTCTCGACTGGCACTGGGTTGGCCCCATTCATGTGCGTGATTCGCGATCCGGAGACCTATGAAAAATTTGACGAAGTAGTGCTTGTACACGGCGTGCGCCAAGTCAACGAACTGGCTTATGGTGAGTACATCGAAAACGAGTTGCCGCAGCACGAATTTTTGGGCGAGATGATTGGCGAGCAACTCAAGTACTACCCACTGGTCACCCGTGAGGATTTCAAAAATCGAGGTCGCATCACGGACGTGATTGCCAACGGACAGATGGCCAAGGATTTGGGCCTGCCTGCACTCAACCCGGAGACTGATCGGGCCATGATTTGCGGCAGCCCGGGGATGCTGCGCGACCTCAAAGTGATGTTAGAAGAGCGCGGATTCAAAGAAGGCAACACGACCAAGCCTGGTGACTTCGTGATCGAGCGCGCATTTGCGGAGCAGTGACCATCACTTCGCGGTCATCGCGATCTCGCCCAGAGGCTCAAGCTTCGGTTCGGGCATCGCAACTGAGGAGAGTCATGCCGCGTCTGGATCGAGCGCTTTTCGGTTGTAGAAGCTGATGAGCACGATCGGGAGGCACGCCGCAAACGCTGCCCTGACACCAGCGTGCTCCGCCACAAAACCCAAGAGCGGTGGCGCAAGCAGAAAAATGATGAATCCGTTTTGAGCCAAGGCTGCCACGTTCAGCGCGGCTGGACGGTCTTGACGCTGAGCCGCAGCCGAAACGGCGAGCGGAAAAATCGCGCTAGAGCCAACGCCCAGCATTGCAAATCCGACCATGGCTAACGCCGGTCCGGTTGCGAGTACGACGATCACATTGCCAGCCAGCATGATGCCCAACAGCGTTGTAGACACTCGCCCAACCCCAAATCGCTGCACCAAATAATCTGCGTTGAATCGGGTCAATGCCTGGGCAAATGCCACCACACTGACCGCCAAAGCGGCTTGCGCGGGATCACTGCCAAACGCATCTCTCATGTAGATCGCTGACCAGTCAAAACCTGCCCCCTCAAGCAACAGCGCTGACGCACACACGGACACCAACAGCCAAATACCGCGCGTCGGTGTTGCCCAACGCGGCGTGGCCTGGTGTTCGGACTGACTGGGTCGTGCTGGGGCGGCTTGATAACCACTCAGCAGGAGCACCATCAACACCCAAACCAGCACGACACTCAGAGCCAGCTGGGCTTGAGGCGTCCATGACCACTTTGCAAGCAATGCACTGAGGGCCCCCGCCCCAAAAAAGCCAAAGCTCCAAAAGCCATGCGCCCGATTCATGATGCGGCGTTTCATCTGGTGTTCGACCCGGTCGGCCTCCACATTGACAACGGTTTCGACACATCCGACGACCAAACCAGTGACCACCAAACCGACAAACATCAGCCAAGCCTGCGTCGCGAGTGACGCAGCCCACATGCCAACGGACACCAATGGAATCAAGGTGAGCAGCACACGCCGATAGCCAAAACGCTCCAACTTAGGCGCGATGAATGTGAGCGACACCAGCGTGCCGATGGCCACACCAATCAGGCCGAGTCCCAAGGCCCCCTCCTCTACGCCGAGCCGCTCTTGGATCTCGGGCAACCGCGGGTAAAAGCCACCCAAACTGAACGAGTAGATAAAAAAGGCGGCGAAAACGCGGAAATGGGCTGGCAAGGTCAAGTCAAACACTCCAAACAAAGGGCGCGCCCTTGCGCAATGCGCATCAGATCAGTGCGCGCAGTGTAATCGGTTGAAAAGAATCAGTTTGTTAACCCCTTACAGGCCCAAAAAAAAAGCCACCCGAAGGTGGCTTATTTAACCCTTTGACATCAAGCCAGCATATCGGCCCAAATATTGACCGCCCAAGCCTCTGCATAAGCGGCCTCTGCTCGGTTGGAGTCTGGCGACAAACCGCCCGCACCTTTGACCGAAACCATTTGCTTTTTCGCCGCGTCATAGGTGTAGACCGCAGACACGTGGCAAGCCTCGTTCGCATCCACAAAGCTGTAGCAGGTGTTGGCAAAGATCGGGTTGGTGGGCACCGCTTGACCCTGCGTCATCGCCACGATGGCGGCGGCACATGTCTTGGCGTGCTGGTTGGCCATAAAGCCTGACTTAGGCATACCTGGCGTCGCAGCGATGGAGTCACCCAACACGTGCACACCTGGCATGACCTTGGACTCATAGGTCAAGAAGTCCACGTCACACCAACGGTTGTTGACGTTGGCCAGACCAGCGGACCGTGCGATACCGCCAGCTTTCATCGCAGGAATCACGTTCAACACGTCGGCTTTGACATCGTCGTTGGTTTCAAACTTGAGCGTATTGCCTGCCACATCGACATCCATCAACTTGTGGTTGGGACGGAACTCCAAAATACCTTGGTACTTTTCAGCCCAAGCCGCCTTGAACAGCTTGCCCTTGGCCACCACATCCTTGTGCGGGTCAAGGACCAGCACCTTGCTGCGGGGCTTGTTGCGCTTCAAGTAATCGGCAATCACACTGGCACGCTCGTAGGGGCCAGGCGGGCAGCGATACGGAGATGGTGGCACCGCGATGGCGACCACACCGCCGTCGGGCATCGCTTCCAGTTGCTTGCGCAATGTGGCTGTCTGGGGGCCAGCCTTCCAAGCGTGGACGATTTTGGCCTGCGCATCTGCGTTGTTGAGGCCAGGCAAAGCGTCATACATGAAATCAATGCCGGGAGACACGATGACACGGTCAAACGCCAGCTCAGAACCACCCGCCAGTTTGACTTTTTTGTTTTTGGCATCAATGCCCGTAACCATGTCCCGCACAACCTTCACACCGTGGCGCTGGGTCAGGTTGTCATAGGGCGTCGTGATGTCCTTCATGTCTTTCATGCCGGCAACCACCAGGTTAGACAGTGGGCATGACACAAACGCAGGGTTGGGCTCAACCATCGTCACGTCAATGCTGCCGTTGGACCACATCCGCAAATACTTGGCTGCAGTCGCACCGGCATAGCCACCACCAATCACCACTACCTTGGCCTTGTTGCCACCAATGCTGGCACAACCCGTCATCGAAGTTGCCAACAAAGCTGCAGAGCCGCCGCCAATTCCTTGCAATAAAGCACGTCTTTTCATATCAATACTCCATTCAATGGGTTTCAGCGTTGTGCTGCAAAGTAGTTGGCGATCTGTGCCAATTGCTCGTCGGAATAGCCTCGGGCGATCTGATGCATGATCGTGCCCTTGCGCTCGCCGCGCTTATGGGCCAACAGCGTCTCCAACGTCGCCTTAGCATCAGCTCCCGCTAAGCGCACCATGGCACCCACAGAGTTACCGTTGGTCCCGTGGCATGTCGCGCAGGCGGCGGCCCAGACCTTCACTTGCAACTCATTGGCCTGAGCCGCGGCTCCTGCCCATAGCGATACCGCGAGGGCAGCACTGATAACTCCTAATGGCTTTAATCTCATCGACAGTCTCCTTGTAAAAAACCTTGGCCCCTGTGACGCCCTACCACTCTCCTCGTCCGACCCTGCAGGGCGCGGATCGAGTTGGCTAGTGGTGTTGTCACTCAGAACTCAAATATCAGCTAGCAATAATGAACGGATGCAGGTAAGAGCAGAATTGGTAATTACCCGATTCCTCTAAAAAAAAAAGAGCTCCCGCCCCGCACGCCTAAACGCGTTCAAAAACATCGAATCAAGCACCTGAGGCCGCCCCTGTACCACTACGGCAGCGGCGGAATCCTTCACAATCAACACATGAGCCAGCGCCCCCTGCTTGAACTACACGACGTGCCACTGCCAGAGTGCCGAGAGTTGCCTTCAAGGCTTGTGTCTGTTGCCATTTCACCGGGCCTGACGGCCATCACAGGCGGCGAGCGCACCGGCAAAACGGGTCTCCTGCGCATCATCAGCCAAGGTGCCGCGACCTCAAGCGACCAGAAGTACCACCATGAGACCCTAGGCTTGGACTCGTCCTTGCCCGGACATGACCATGCATCTCCCCGCGAGGTGTGGGCCTCCATCGCAACGCCTCAATGGGACGAAGACCTGCAAGCTTTTTTGATTCATGCATGGGAAATGGCGCCCCACATCGACAAGGCGCTATCTATGCTGTCCAAAGGACACCGACGCAAGGTTGGTCTGCTGGCAGCGCTATGCAGCAACCACACCATCACCTGTATAGATATGCCGTATGCCGCACTGGATATGCAATCGATCGGCGTGCTGCGAGCGCACTTGCGTGAAGTCGCTCGAGACACCACGCGCGCCTGGGTGATCGCAGATTACGAGGCGGACGAACACCTCGAGTGGGCGCAAACCATTCGCCTCTGAGATATCCCTACAAATAGCGCTTGCTCGTGGCGGGAAAAGCGTTTTCTGCAACACCACAATATGAAGCCCAGTTCGACGCGCCGACACCGGTGGAGCCAAGCACCGGCCACCGTTCAGGCCAAAACTGAAGTCATGTCCCCATCGTATTGTGAGGATCTAGGATGAACCAACCTCACTCCCACTCAATGGTGGCTGGAGGCTTGCTGCTGACGTCGTAAGTCACGCGATTGATACCGCGCACTTCGTTGATGATTCGGCCGGAGACACGCTTGAGCAAATCGTAGGGCAGCTCCGCCCAGTCCGCGGTCATGAAGTCGCTGGTCTGCACAGCGCGCAGCGCCACCACGTACTCGTACGTGCGCCCGTCGCCCATCACGCCAACGCTTTTAACGGGCAAAAATACGGTGAAAGCTTGACTGGTGAGGTCGTACCAGCTTTTACCGCTGTTCTTGTCAATGGTGTTGCGCAATTCTTGAATAAAGATGTGATCGGCCTCGCGCAGAATGTCGGCGTACTCGCGCTTGACTTCACCTAGGATGCGCACGCCCAGGCCGGGGCCCGGGAACGGATGGCGGTAGACCATGTCAGGCGGCAAACCCAAGGCCACGCCCAACTCTCGGACTTCGTCTTTGAACAAATCTCGCAATGGCTCCAGCAGCTTCAAACCCAACTGTTCAGGCAGCCCACCTACGTTGTGGTGGCTCTTGATGGTGACAGCCTTTTTGCTCTTCGCTCCGCCACTTTCGATAACGTCCGGGTAGATCGTGCCTTGGGCCAAGAAAGTGGCTCCCTTGTGGCCACCATTGCCAGCCTTGAGCTTGGCCGCTTCGGCCTTGAACACATCGACAAACAAACCGCCAATGATCTTGCGCTTTTGCTCAGGGTCTGACACGCCGGCGAGTTTGTCCAAGAACATGTCGGCGGCGTCTACACGAATCACTTTGGCGTGTAACTTGCCTTCAAACATTTCCATCACCATGTCGCCTTCGTGCAAGCGCAGCAAACCATGGTCTACGAATACGCAGGTCAGCTGGTCGCCAATGGCACGATGAATCAGGGCTGCAGCAACAGACGAGTCCACTCCACCTGACAAGCCCAAAATGACTTCTTCGTCACCAACTTGTTCGCGAATTACAGCCACGGCCTCTTCGATGTGGTCTCGCATGACCCAATCGGGCTGAGCGCCACATATTTCGAGCGCAAACCGTCGAATCATCGCTACCCCTTGCACGGTATGCGTCACCTCGGGGTGAAATTGCACGGCGTAATAACCACGTGCTTCATCCGCCATCCCTGCAATAGGACAGGCGGGCGTGCTCGCCATGAGTTTGAAGCCCGGAGGCATTTCCGCGACCTTGTCCCCGTGGCTCATCCACACACGCAACATGCCATGGCCTTCAGCGGTCGAAAAATCCTCGATGCCAGCTAAAAACCGGGTATGCCCGTGGGCGCGAACCTCTGCGTAACCAAACTCTCGCGTGTGACCACTCTCGACCCGACCGCCGAGCTGCTGCGCCATGGTTTGCATGCCGTAGCAGATCCCCAGAACCGGTATCCCCAGTGCCCAAACAGCATCAGGAGCTTTGTCGGTGCTTTCTTCGTAAACGCTGGCATGGCTGCCGCTCAGCACCACGCCTTTGAGTCGTCCGTCCGCTGCGAAATCTCGCACCCACTCGTCAGACACGTCGCAAGGATGGACCTCGCAATACACGTTGGCTTCGCGGATGCGGCGAGCGATCAACTGGGTGACTTGGCTGCCGAAATCAAGGATGAGGATTTTGTCGTGTTGCATCAATAAAAAACGGGCTCTGAGGGTTTCCTGAGGGCCCGTTGGGTAAGCGTGACCGAAGTGGTGATTTTAACGGTGAGTTGGCGTTATTCGACCCGGTAGTTCGGCGCCTCTTTGGTGATTTGAACGTCGTGCACATGGCTCTCACGGAAGCCCGCGGATGTGATCTGCACGAACTCAGCTCTCTCTTGCATCTCGGCAATGCTCCGGCAGCCGCAATAGCCCATCGAAGCTCTTACTCCACCAGCCAACTGATAGACGATGGACACGACCGAGCCCTTGTAAGGCACCCGACCTTCGATGCCCTCGGGCACCAATTTGTCTGTGTTGGGGTTGCCACTGGTGGCCTCCTGAAAATAGCGGTCGGCACTCCCCTGCTTCATCGCCCCAATGCTGCCCATGCCCCGGTAGCTCTTGTATGAGCGCCCTTGGTACAGGATCACTTCGCCGGGCGCTTCTTCAGTCCCGGCGAACATGGAGCCCATCATGATGGTGCTTGCACCGGCGGCAATCGCCTTGGCGATATCGCCACTGAATCGCACGCCACCGTCCCCAATCAGCGGCACACCTGTGCCTTTGAGTGCACTGGCAACGTTATCAATCGCAGTGATTTGGGGCACCCCGACACCAGCCACCACTCGGGTGGTGCAGATGCTGCCAGGGCCAATGCCGACCTTCACGCCATCGGCACCCGCCTCGACCAATGCCAATGCCGCTGCGCCCGTGGCGATGTTGCCGCCGATGACTTCAACCTGTGGGTAGTTTTGTTTGACCCAGCGCACGCGGTCGATGACCCCTTGGCTGTGACCATGGGCGGTATCAACGATCACCGCGTCGACACCAGCGTTGACCAAGGCCTCGACACGCTCTTCGGTCCCGGCCCCGACTCCAACAGCGGCACCCACTCTCAAGCGACCAGCGCTGTCACGGGCTGCATTGGGGAAGTTCAACTGTTTGGTGATGTCCTTCACCGTGATCAAGCCGCGGAGTTCAAACTGGTCATTAACGACCAAAAGTCGCTCAAGCTTGTGCTTGTTCAGCAGTGCCTTGGCCTCCTCTGGTGTCGTTCCCTCGGGCACCGTGACGAGGCGCTCTGCTGGGGTCATGATTTCGCGAACCTTGGTGTCAAAGCGAGTTTCAAAACGCAAGTCACGCCCAGTGACAATGCCCACCACACGAGGACCTTCACACACCGGAAAACCTGACACGCCCAGTTCCTCCGACATCGAAATCACTTGGCGCACCGTGTGCTCGGGCGTAATCACGACAGGGTCTCGCAAAACACCACTCTCGTAGCGCTTGACGCGCAACACCTCAGCGGCTTGTTCAGCGGCGGTAAGGTTCTTGTGGACGATCCCGATGCCACCCTCTTGCGCCATCGCAATCGCCAGCCTAGCCTCAGTCACGGTATCCATAGCGGCTGATACCAAAGGCAGGTTGAGCGCAATGCCTCGAGAAAACTGGGTGGCGAGATTGGTGTCTTTGGGAAGGATGTTGGAGTATGCCGGCACCAAAAGCACATCATCAAAGGTCAAAGCGAGACCTTGCAAACGCATGGTTTTCTCCCAAAAAGCAGATTGTATCGAACCCGAAACCCAGTTTTGGATCGCAGCCCTGATTGGAGGGGCGCTGACCTGCGCCTTGCACGCTTCAATACCCTGGTTTGGAGCCGGGCCTTCGCTTTGAAAACAATCCCGCCGACTTGCTGCCCTGCGACTTGAATCGCTCGCGCCGGGCCACTTTCGGGTCAACCAGCAGTGGCCGACTCAGTTCGACGCGATCGCCATCGCGCAAAGGCTCTGCCAGAGTGACCCGACGACCCCACAGGCTGATCGCCAAACCCTCATTCAGGGCGGCATCAATCACGCCGCGCCAAGCATCGTTGATGACAGGGCTTTGCAGGCACGCTCGCAAACCATCGCCGATGGACTGAGACGACTCCAGTGCGACCTGCCATTCATCGGCCCGTCGGGCAGCACTGCCATGCATCAGGGTGATATGGATCATTCAGGTGCAGTCCCCATATACCGCATCGGCCCTTTTGACAAAGGCTTCGACCAGGGTGCTGGCGATTTTGTCAAACACAGGACCGACAACGCGCGCCAACATGGCATTCGAAAAATCGTAGCGGAGGTCAAACACCACGCGACACGCCGGATCGTCTGGCGAACCCAAGTCATGAAACTCCCATCGCCCCTCCAAGTGGCTAAAGGGACCATCGACCAATCGCATATCGAGGCTTTTGTCCGACACTTGTCGATTGCGTGTCACAAAAGATTGGCTCAAGCCAGCGAGGGACATACCCAGTCTTGCAGTGACGCCATCGGGGTGGGCTTCAAGCACTTCACCAGCGCTGCACCAGGGCAAGAACTTGGGGTACGAAGGAATATCCGTCACCAGTGCATACATTTGTGCTGCACTGTGGGTGAGCAAAACAGTTTTCTCTATGACTTTCATACAATGACCGTTTGGGCAGTCGTCCATTTTAGATATTGAGTTGTAACACCATGGCCAAAGCCAACCCAGAAAACAAAAAAAGCAAAGGTTTGCCAAGCCGAATCGCCGAGAACAAAAAGGCACTGTTCAACTACCACATCGAAGACCGGTTTGAGGCAGGCATGGTACTCGAGGGCTGGGAGGTCAAGGCGCTTCGCGCAGGCAAGGTTCAACTGACCGATGGTTATATCGTTGTCCGTGCCGGAGAACTATTCCTGATTGGATGCCAGATCAATCCCCTGATCAGTGCCAGCACCCACGTGCGCGCTGACACCTCGCGCACCAAAAAGCTGTTGATGCACAAGGACGAAATCGAGCGGTTGATCGGTAAGGTAGACCAGCGAGGCTTCACGCTCGTCCCGTTGAACCTGCACTGGAAAAACGGTCGAGTGAAGTGTGAAATCGCGCTGGCCAAGGGCAAAGCCGAATACGACAAACGGGCCACGATCAAGGACCGCGAGGGTAAGCTCGAAGTCGAGCGCGCGATGAAAAATCGCACGCGCTAGCGCTCGAACCCCAAGCTCCAATGGCTTCAATCGTCTCAGGCAAAGTCGCCTGATTTGATCAATATCAACGCAGCTGCCAACCCCTCACCCCACAATACGGCGATTCACTATTCGATTTCCCCATGGAAGAAATATTCAGTGTACTGACGACGCCACAAGTCTCGGTTCTCTTGGGCATCTCTGTTGGCCTGCTTTTTGGTGTCGCAGCGCAGCGCAGTCAATTTTGCTTGCGCGCTGCCACAGTGGAATTCTGGCGTCGATCACCAGGCGTGAAATTCACCATCTGGCTTTTCACGTTCGCCACTGCCTTGTTGGTCGTCCAATCGATGATTCAATCGGGCTGGCTAGAGACAGCTCACATTCGCCAGCTCTCCACCACTGGGTCGCTGTCAGGCGCAGTGATTGGCGGCTCGCTGTTCGGGATCGGTATGATTTTGGCTCGAGGGTGTGCCAGTCGATTGTTGGTTTTGTCGGCGACAGGCAACCAACGCGCGTTGGTCGCAGGGCTGATTGTCACCGTCGCATCACAAGCGTCGCTGAGGGGCATTCTGTCCCCTGCCCGCGAAAGCATTTCCAGCTGGTGGCTGGTTGACAGCGCACACCGCAACCTCGCCAACTATTTGCCCGATGGTGCGCCAATTGCGTTCGCCTCGCTATTGCTGCTCGCCGCGATCTGGTTGGGTCGCCGCAGTGGGGCGTCGGCGTGGGTACAGATTGGCGCGGTTGCGGTTGGATTGACGATCGCTCTAGGGTGGGCAGCGACGCAGTGGCACGCATCCTGGTCATTTGACGTGGTACCCGTCAAGAGCGTGAGTTTCACTGGACCATCTGCCGACACGCTGATGGGAATCATCAGCGAGCCGACTTTTCCGATGTCCTTTGACATCGGCATCGTGATTGGCGTTTTTGCGGGTTCATTCATTGCGTCTGTGCTGTTTGGCGATTTCAAGCTGCAAAGTTTTACCCACGAAACGGGTTTATCGCGCTACATCATTGGCGCGGTATTGATGGGCTTTGGTGGCATGTTGGCTGGCGGCTGTGCGGTCGGTGCTGGCATCACAGGCGGCTCGGTGATGGCCATCACGGCATGGTTTGCCCTGCTCTTTATGTGGCTGGCAGCTGGTGTGACCGACGCTCTGATAGATAAGCCACAGGCCAATTAAGCCCCTAGCTGAGACGGGCGAACAATCGCCCGCTCCAGCTTCTCCAAGTCCCACCATCTAAGGCTGCCGCGAGATGCGCGCCTTGATCAAAGCCAATGCTTGAGCGGATGGGCGTGCGTATCCCAAGGACTGTCAAAAAAGGCCTGCACCAATGCCGCGTCTACCGCGCCGATGGTGGCCGGATTCCATTGAGGCGCGTTGTCTTTGTCAATCACCAGCGCTCGGATTCCTTCTACTGTCTCGCTGCTTGTCCCTGGGCGCAAATGGAAGCAGTGTCGGACCATGTCACGCTCCATTCGCAACTCGTCCTCCAACGACATGCTGCGCGCCCTGCGGATCTGCTCTAGTACGACGTGCATCATCAACGGTGAACGCTGCTGAAATACTCGCCATGCGGTTTGAGCCCACTCACTGTCGTGAGCCTGGAGTCGCTGGGCTATTTCCAAAAGGGTGTCCGCACTGTAGATGGCGTTGATGGTTTGGATGTGATCAGCATGAGGGGTAGGCGCCGGGATCTGCATAGCCTTCACGTTTTGTTCGATTTCATTGGCACTCGAGGCCGCCCATGTTGGCAACGCATCCCAAATGCTGCTCAGCAACTCTTGCGCCACGGCAACATCAGCCAAGCCAAAAGCCACCGCGTCTCCAGCACCAATCACCTGGCCGCCCAAGCCCAGCCACTCGCCGACCGAGCCAGGACATTGGCCTAAGAAATAGCCTCCACCCACATCTGGGAAAAGCCCAATGTTCGTCTCGGGCATAGCCATCTTGGTGGTGGGCGTGACGATTCGCAAACTGCCGCCTTGGCTGATACCCATACCACCACCCATCACGACCCCATCCATGAAAGCGACATAAGGCTTCGGGTATGTGAAGATCAGTTGATTGAGGGCATATTCCTCGGTGAAAAAATCCTCGAGCTTGGGGTCCCCGGCGAGGGCTGCCTCATGGAAGAATCGGATATCGCCACCCGCGCAAAAATGGCCAAACGGGCCCTGCTTGTTGCTGCCACGAATCGCAACCGCTCTCACACTGGCGTCATCTCGCCATTGCAAAAGGGCCGAGGTGATACCTCTAACCATGTCCAGCGACAACGCATTCAACGCACTGGGTCGATTCAGTGTGATCAAGCCCATCGCGCCTGATTGTTCGATGATCAATTCCGTGGTGTTCATAGTGTGGTCAGCGCCTCGCAGAAGAGGCTCAATGTTTGCATACACAGTGTTGTGTCCTCTGACCTGAAGGCCGTCTGCGCGCTGGCGAGCATGGACACAAACTAGTCACCACTGTATCAAGTTGATTCGCCCCGCTTGGGCACTGAGGCGACAGCTGATTGGCAAGCACAAAAAAGCCGCCTTACATTCGCAAGGCGGCCTCTATGAGCCTTTTGCCTGAAATCAATCAGAGATCACGAGACGCGCGTTTGCGCTCGTGTTCTTTCAAGAAGCGCTTGCGCAGACGGATGCTTTTCGGCGTGATTTCCACCAGCTCGTCGTCATCAATGAACTCAACACCATACTCGAGCGTCAACTCAATGGGTGGCGTGATCTTGACAGCGTCTTCTTTACCGCTGACGCGGAAGTTCGTCAGCTGCTTGGTGCGGGTCGCGTTCACGACCAAATCGTTGTCTCGGCTGTGAATGCCAACAATCATGCCCTCATAGACAGGGTCTCCGGCACGCACGAACATCCGACCACGATCATCGAGCTTGCCGAGGGCGTAGGTAAAGATTTCGCCGTCATCCATGGAAATCAAGACGCCGTTCTTGCGGCCGCCGATATCACCCTTGTGAGGCTCATAGCTGTCGAAAATATTGGAAATCAAGCCAGAACCACGAGTCAAGTTCAAGAACTCATTGGTAAATCCAATCAGACCGCGAGCCGGAATCCGATATTCCAGACGCACACGCCCTTGTCCATCAGACTCCATGTTGACCAGTTCGCCTTTGCGTTCTCCCAGCGCTTGCATCACACCACCTTGGTGCTCTTCTTCCAAGTCGGCTGTCACCAACTCGATGGGTTCGTGGCGCACACCATCGATGTCTTGAAACACCACGCGTGGCTTGGATACAGCCAATTCGTAGCCCTCACGTCGCATGTTCTCCAGCAAGATGGTTAGGTGGAGTTCACCGCGACCCATGACTTCGAATACACCCTCTTCATCAGTCTCGTTGACGCGCAACGCCATGTTGTGCTGCAACTCTTTTTGGAGGCGATCCCAGATTTGTCGACTGGTGACGAACTTGCCCTCGCGACCAGCCAACGGGCTGGTGTTGACGCAGAAGTTCATGGTCAAAGTAGGCTCATCAACCTTCAACATCGGAAGCGGCTGGGGATCAAGTGGATCGGTCACCGTCACGCCAATGCCGATGTCGGCAATACCATTAATCAGCACGATGTCGCCTGGGCCCGCTTCAGTGACTTGCACGCGGTCCAACCCTTGGAACTTGTGAATTTGATTGACGCGACCTTTGATGGTCTTGCCATCAGGGCCTTCCATGACCAACACATCCATTTGCGGTTTGAGCGTGCCAGCATTCACACGACCAACGCCGATGCGGCCGACAAAAGTCGAGAAGTCCAGCGCAGAGATTTGGACTTGCAAAGGCGCTTTGGGGTTACCTTGGTGTGCAGGAACATGGGACAAAATGGTGTCGAACAAGGCTGACATGTCAGGACCCCACTTTTCACCCGGTGTGCCCTCTTGGTGGGAAGTCCACCCGTTGATGCCGGATGCATAGACGACAGGGAAATCGAGTTGTTCGTCTGTTGCGCCCAATTTGTCGAAGAGGTCAAACGCCGCGTTCACCACGTGATCGCAGCGTGCACCTGGTTTGTCAACCTTGTTGACCACCACAATCGGCTTGAGACCGAGCGCTAGCGCCTTCTTGGTTACGAAACGCGTTTGAGGCATGGGCCCCTCTTGCGCATCGATCAACAGGACCACGCCGTCGACCATGGAAAGGGCGCGCTCGACTTCTCCACCAAAGTCAGCGTGACCCGGGGTGTCCACGATGTTGATGTGGGTCCCGTTCCAACTCACAGCGCAGTTCTTCGCCAAGATGGTGATGCCGCGCTCTCGTTCGATTGCGTTGTTATCCATCACGGTATCGACCACCTTCTCGTGGTCAGCAAATGTGCCAGACTGTCGCAGCAACTGGTCAACCATGGTGGTTTTGCCGTGGTCAACGTGGGCGATGATGGCGATATTTCTAATCGGGGTACTCATAAGGTCCTCTTGCTCAAGCTTCAATGTTTCAAAAGTTTGCAGGCTTGGCTTGCGCCAAGGTTTGTTGAATTTCGATGGGTGAAAGCAAGCGAGTAGGAATCAACTCGCCAGCCTTAACGTGGGCACTACCCAAAAGCGCCACCGGTGCGTCGCCCCACACCGCAACCAAGTCGCGGTCGGGCCAGTCGCCGCGCCGGCGCAAGCCAGTGAGAAACCGCGCAGCCTCAGATGGATTGAGCGTGACTGCGTGTTCAGAGGGCAGCAATGTTTCAGCGCCCAGCAACTTGTCGAGTCTTTCATCTTCTGACAAGCCCTCAAGCTGTTCTATGGTCAGGCACTGATGCAGAGAAAACTGACCTGTACAGGTCCGCCTCAGGGAGCCCAAGTGGGCGCCACAGCCCATTGCCTCACCAAGGTCCTCTGCCAACGTTCGGACATATGTGCCTTTTGAACAAGTGACTCGCATGATGACCGTGTTGGGCTTTTCCCCTAGGGTAAGCGTCAAGGCATGGACAGTGATATCGCGAGCCAAACGCTCTCTTGTTTCACCTGCGCGGGCATATTCGTACAGGGGCTTGCCGTCCTGCTTGAGTGCGGAGTACATCGGCGGCACTTGAGCCTGTGGCCCCGTGAAACGTGCCGCGAGCGCATCCAGTTGGCCCTGATCCAGCGCCGGAACCGCGCGGGTGACCAGAACTGCCCCTTCCGCATCTCCCGTCACCGTCGTTTGTCCCAGCACCATGGTGGCCTCGTAGGCCTTGTCAGCATTCAATTGGGTTTGGCTGAATTTTGTCGCTGAACCAAAGCAAAGTGGCAGGACGCCCGTTGCCAGCGGATCGAGCGTGCCAGTGTGCCCGGCTTTTTCGGCGCGCAACAACCACTTGACCTTAGCCAAGGCCTGAGTTGAGGAAAATCCAAGGGGCTTGTCGAGCAACATCACCCCGTGGACGGGGCGGCGGCGCACCGAACCACCCCGTGTGGTGGGACGGCTCATGCTTACTCGGTGTCTTTGCTGCGGGAGGCGACCGCTTTTGCGATCAATGCATTCATGTCTGCAGCGCGTTCTGGCGTGCGATCAAAGACGAAGTGCAATGTTGGTACGGTGTGAATGTGAAGGCGCTTGAAGAGCCCATTGCGCAAAAAGCCTGCCGCTTGATTCAGTGCCTCTTCTGTGGCGTCGACGTCACCCACCAGCACGCTGAAAAATACCTTGGCATGGGCATAGTCGGGTGTCACTTCGACAGATTGCAAAGTCACCATCCCAAGTCTGGGATCCTTTAATTCGCGCGCGATCAATTCGCTCAAATCTCTCTGGATTTGATCTGCGACGCGGAACCCGCGGTTGGGAGTGGAAGACTTCTTGCGCATGGCTTAGGTCGCGACGCAAGCCTAAGACTTGCGCCACCCGCGGTCACAGGGTTCTTGCGACTTCCTTTACTTCAAAGAATTCGATCAAGTCGCCTTCAACGATGTCGTTATAGCCCTTGATATTCAAGCCGCACTCAAAGTTCTCACGCACCTCTTTGGCGTCGTCTTTGAAACGCTTAAGCGACTCCAACTCGCCCGTGTAAATGACAACGTTGTCGCGCAGCAATCGGATTTTTGCATCCCGCTTAGCGATACCGTTGACCACCATACAACCGGCGATAGCGCCGATTTTCGACACGCGGAAGATCTGTCGAATCTCGGCAGTACCGATGATCTCTTCCTTCTTGTCGGGGGTCAGCATGCCAGAAAGCGCCTGTTTCACGTCATCGACAGCGTCATAAATGATGTTGTAGTAACGGAGGTCGATGCCGTTGTTTTCGGCAGCCTTGCGCGCACCAGCGTCGGCACGCACATTGAACCCGATCACAACTGCATTGGCAGCGATGGCGAGGTTGATATCGCTTTCGCTGATACCGCCCACAGCAGCCATCACAACTTGGACTTTGACCTCTTCGGTAGACAGCTTCAAGAGGGAGGCGGAGAGCGCTTCTTGTGAGCCCTGGACATCGGCCTTCACGATCAGAGGCAGCGTCTTGACCTCGCCAGAGCCCAAATCGCTAAACATGTTCTCGAGCTTGGCCGCTTGTTGCTGAGCCAATTTTGTCGAGCGGAATTTGCCCTGACGGTAGGTTGCGATCTCACGAGCACGACGCTCGTCTGACAACACCATGAACTCATCGCCTGCTTGAGGCACTTCGCCCAAGCCCTGAATCTCAACAGGAATCGAGGGACCCGCTTCTTTCGTCGGGCGACCGTCTTCATCGATCATCGCTCGCACACGTCCGCTGCATTGGCCCGCCAGCACGACGTCACCGACCCTCAGAGTTCCGGATTGGACCAGAACCGTGGCGACAGGACCTTTGCCCTTGTCCAATCTGGCCTCTACGACCAACCCTTTGGCATTGGCTTCAACCGGCGCCTTCAATTCCAGCACCTCAGCCTGCAAGAGCACTTGCTCCAAGAGCTCGTCGACCCCTGTACCGACTTTGGCAGAGACGCTCACAAATGGTGAATCGCCACCGTACTCTTCTGGCACGACTTCTTCAGCGACCAACTCTTGCTTGACGCGATCAGGATTGGCGTCAGGTTTATCGATCTTGTTCACAGCCACGACCAACGGGACACCAGCCGCTTTCGCGTGCTTGATTGCCTCTTTGGTCTGGGGCATGACACCGTCGTCGGCAGCGACGACCAGGATGACGATATCCGTCGCTTGAGCACCACGTGCACGCATCGCTGTAAAAGCTTCGTGTCCCGGTGTGTCTAAGAATGTGACCATACCGCGGGGTGTTTCCACGTGGTAGGCGCCAATGTGTTGCGTGATGCCGCCGGCTTCGCCACTGGCCACTTTGGACCGGCGAATGTAGTCAAGCAATGACGTTTTGCCGTGGTCCACGTGACCCATCACCGTCACGACCGGTGCGCGTGGCAATGCTTCAGCTTCGTGCTGGCCAGCTTCTTCATCGGTGAAAGCTTCTGGATCGTCCAAAGCCGCTTGGACCGCTGTGTGGCCTAATTCTTCGACCACGATCATTGCCGTATCTTGGTCCAAGGGCTGGTTGATGGTGGCCATGAGCCCCATCTTCATCAGCTCCTTGATGACCTCAGACGCCTTGACTGCCATCTTGTGCGCCAACTCAGACACTGTGATGGTTTCAGGAACGTGGATTTCGAGTGCCTTGAACTCAGTGGGCGCCACGAAATTGGAGGTCTGGTCGCCATTGCCGCGGCGATCGCGCTTGCCACCTTTGGGACCTGCACGCCATCCGCCACGGTCTGGAACGCCACTGCGAGGCTTGGCGCCTTCGCGCTCCTTCTTCTTGCCCTCATCTTTCCAGGTCGATGAGAGGTTTTCGGCTTTGATTTCCTTCTTGGCACCTGACTTTTTGGGCGACTCGGCAGCCTTGGCCTCTTCCGGACGCTTCGCTGTCAGGACCTTCTTGGGCGCAGCCATCATTTCGCGGATAGCAGCCGCTTCTTTTTCAGCCTTCCTGCGGCGCTCCAGCAGCGCCGATGCGTCTGCTGCTTCTTGGGCCTTGGCCACCTTTTCTTCTGCCGCAACTTTTTGCTTGTGGGCTTCGGCCTCTTGTGCCTTGACTTCCGCGGCAGACGGCGCCGCGGCCTCTTCAGAAGACTTCGCGACCAATGGTGCATTGGCAAATTCGTTCAAGCGCTTTGCAGCGGCGGCCGCCTCGGTAGCCTCCTGCTCGGCCTTGGCGCGGGCGGCAGAACGCTCCGCTTCAGCCGCTTCGCGAGCGGCAGCCAGCTCAGCCTCTTTCACCCGGATAGCTTCAGCTTCTGCCTGAGCAGCGGCTTCACGCTGCTTCAACTCTTCGGTTTGGGCATTGGCCTCGGCATCAGCAGATGCGGCAACAGCGGGATCATCTTCGCGGCGAACCAGCGTGCGTCGCTTGCGCACCTCCACTTGAATGGTGCGGGCGCGCCCTTGAGCGTCAGCCTGTCGAATTTCAGAGGTCGTGCGCTTGGTTAGCGTGATCTTCTTGCGACCAGCACTGGCGCCATGACTGACTTGCAAATGCTCAAGCAGCGTCTTTTTGTCAGACTCAGACACCACATCTTCAGCGCCTTTTTTCGCAACACCCGCACTAGCCAACTGTTCGAGCAGGGCATCTGTAGTTTTGTGCAATTCGGTGGCAAGTTCGGCGACGGTGGTTTGGGACATATGTTTCTCTTTCTCCTACAAGCGCTCCAGAATGGATCGGGCCAATTTATTCCGCAGACTCGTCGTCTGTGAACCAATGAGCCCGTGCTTGCATGATCAATGCTTGTGCTTCATCAGGGGTTTGTCCAGTGATTTCACACAACTCGTCGGTGGCCAAGTCGGCCAAATCATCGCGTGTGTGAATGTCAGCGCCAGCGAGCGCGGCGACCATATCAAGCGTCATGCCGTCTAAGTCGCGCAAATCCTGGGACACCTCATCGATGCTCTCTTCTTTGGCAAGCTCCATCGTGAGCAATGCATCTTTGGCACGCGAACGCAGTTCGTTCACTGTGTCTTCATCAAAGGCTTCGATCTCAAGCATTTCTTGAATCGGCAAGTAGGCGACTTCTTCCAAGCTACCAAAACCTTCTTCGATCAAGATATCCGCGACTTCTTCATCGATATCGAGCTTGCTCATGAACAAAGCGCGAACGCCCTGCATCTCCTCAGCTTGCTTTTGCGCAGACTCGTCTGCTGTCATGATGTTGATGCGCCAGCCGGTCAGCTCAGATGCCAAACGGACGTTTTGACCGCCTCGACCGATCGCCATCGCTAGGTTTTCTTCATCCACCACAACGTCCATGGTGCTGCGCTCTTCATCAACAACGATCGAGCTGACGTTGGCGGGAGCCAAAGCGCCAATCACAAACTGAGCTGGATCATCGCTCCACAACACAATGTCAACACGCTCTCCGGCCAGCTCATTGGTGACCGCATTCACGCGAGAACCACGCACACCCACGCAGGTGCCAATGGGATCGATGCGAGCGTCATGCGACACGACGGCGATTTTGGCGCGCGAACCGGCATCACGAGCGCAAGACTTGATTTCGAGCAGTCCTTGCTCAATTTCTGGCACTTCGTGAGCGAACAGCTCCATCATGAATTCAGGGGCAGAGCGCGATAGCAAAATAGGCGCACCGCGCAGCGTTGGATCAACTTCCATGATCTGAGCGCGCACCCGATCGCCTGGGCGGAAGTTCTCCTTCGGAATCATTTCGCTGCGACGCAGACGCCCTTCGATGCGACCACTTTCGACGATCACATCGCCTTTGTCCAAGCGCTTGACACTGCCCACCAAAATTTTCTCGCCACGGGCCATGAAATCGTTCAACAGCATTTCGCGCTCGGCTTCGCGGATCTTTTGCAAGATCACCTGCTTTGCGGCCATGGCTCCAATTCTTCCAAGCGGCACAGACTCAATCGACTCTTCGATGAACTGACCCACTTCGATATCTGCGATTTCATCGCGAGCATCGGTCAGCAGTTCTTCGCCTTCAGGATTTTGCAATCCATCTTCGTCAGGCACCACCAACCAGCGGCGGAACGTTTCTGTCTCGCCAGTATCTTTATTGATTGCCACGCGAATCTCTGCGCCTTCGGCATAAAGCTTCTTGGTGGCAGACGCCAATGCTGCTTCAACTGCAGCAAAAACGACGTCACGCTCAACACCCTTTTCTCGGGCGATTGCATCTACCAACATCAACATTTCGCGATTCATTTCCAAAACGCCTTTCGTCACTCTACGTTCAACGTGCCATCTCCCGACTCGGAGATGCCATCGTCACTTTGCTCATGAGGCATCGATTGACGCCCCTTGAAATCCACCACATCGGCCAAACGCGCCTCGCGCACTTCCGACCATAAAAACTGCAATGCCTGCATTGGCAAAGGCTTGGCGTGCTTACTGACCTTCGCGCCAGGTTTGCGCTTGGGGGCCTCCGTCCAAACGACTTGCCACCCGTCACCAGACGCCGCCTTTTCCAAATGACCACGAAACTTCTTGCGGTTTGCGTAAGCCCCCATCTCAGGCCCCAAAGGGTCCCTCAAAGTCACATCGATCAACTCACCTTCGAACCGATCTAGATCGATCTCATGGCGCAGCAACCGATCTATTCCAGGGGAACCAACCTCTAGTCGCTTGTAATCAACTGCTTCCACTTCAAGCAAAAACTGAAGCTGCCGCGTGACGGCCTCACAATCCTCGACGGTCACCGCATCAGCGGGCTGACCCTTCACAAAAGGCAAATCAATCGTGATGCGCAGAAGACCGCCGGCCGTGCGCTGCACTTCCACCAAGTCATAGCCCATTCCAGTAACGGTTGTCTCAACCGCTTCTTGCCACCCCATTGATCAACAAGCCCTTCTTCAATTTCAACGCAGCATCAGCACTCAAAAAGCACCGCGCCGCTTCTTTGATCTCAATGCACCTTTTGCACCACCGCTCTTCGATGCTTTAACCCACCGAAAACCGCAATAGATTGTTTTAACCACCCGGCTCAAAAGCGAAATGGCAAAAAAAATGGGCGGTTCGTTTGCCGCCCATTGCATTTGGTTGCTAGCCTGAGATTATAGCTTAAAAATCAAGCAAAAACAATGTGTTTGGAGTCGCAAAACGCCAACACGAGGATCCCATTAACTCTCCAGCACCCACTGAATGACATTCTTGGCCACAAAGCCTAACATCCCCAGGCTCAGCACAAAAAATAGGATGAAAGTTCCAAACTTTCCAGCTTTCGCCTCTCTGGCCAAATTGAACACAATGAACAGCATGTACAAAATGAATGCTGTGACCCCTATGGACAGGCCGTATTGAGCGATTTCGCTCTCGTTTAAGCCGAATAGCAGCGTATCTTCCATACACGCTCTCAATTTTGGCCGCGCGAATTCGGCACAACCATATTGGCAGGTACCAAGTCGCAGTAAACATGCCAACTTGCATGGGCTAGCCACGGAATAATCACGATCAGCCCCAGCATCCCCGTCAACATACCCAGGCCGACCAAGGCCATTAGCACCAGTGCCCAGAGCGCCATCACATCAGGATGGCTGCTGCACACGGTCCAACTGATCGCCAGCGCTTGCTTCAATGACACGGGCTTGTCGAGCAACATGGGCATGGCAATCACGCTCGACGCAAACATCGGAGCTGCCAAGACGCCACCCAAGACCAGCCACACGCTGAATAGCCAGCCCTCAGGAGCCAGCACCACGTGCCTTAAAAAGTCGACGGGCTTGTTCACGGGGACAGGAGCAAAAAGCGTGATCAGCCCTGCAGACGTCAATACCCAACCCGTGCCGGCAAATCCGAGCAACAAGCCAAAAATCACCATTCTTCGATCGGGTCGCCGCCAGATCGCGAATACCCGCTCTGCTGGCATACGCACGCCTTGCTGAAGTTGCCTACTGATCTCGTACAAACCCGTCACTGCAACCGGCGCCACAATCAAAAAGCCAGAATAAGCGCCAGCCAGCAACCAAAATTGATCATGCGCTATGGCCAGCAACAACCATCCAAAGACCACGAACGCCAGGCCGTGTGTGAGGCCGGGCGCAGGATGGGCAAGCAAATCTCGAAATCCTGCAGCGAGCCATTTGAATACCGAACTCAAATGAACGCGTCGCTCACCATTGGCGGCTAGCGCAATGGGCTTTTTCATGGCATTCCCCGTTGAAGTTGGTAAACAGATTGCATCACCCGATTATCGCGTCTAAGCGTGCCCATCAACATGCGACAATCACGCCTGAATTATTTGAGGAGTCACAGAAATGAACCCAAACACAGGCTTTTTGACCGGCAAAAGACTGCTGATTACCGGTGTCTTGTCGAACCGATCCATCGCTTATGGCATCGCCAAAGCCTGCTACGCACAGGGTGCTGAGCTGGCGTTCAGTTACGTAGGCGAGCGCTTCAAAGACCGCATCTCTGAGTTCGCTGCTGAGTTCGAATCCAAGCTGGTATTTGACTGTGATGTGGGAGATGACGCACAAATTGATGCCATGTTTGCGGGCTTAAAAGAAAGCTGGCCGACATTCGATGGTTTAGTCCACGCGATTGGATTCGCACCACGCGAAGCCATCGCGGGTGATTTTCTAGACGGCCTGAGCCGCGAGGGTTTCCAAATTGCCCACGACATCAGTGCCTACAGCTTTCCAGCGATGGCGAAGGCTGCACTGCCAATGCTTAACCCCAAAGCTGCCTTGTTGACGCTGAGCTACCTGGGGTCCCTCAAGGTTGTTCCCAACTACAACACCATGGGCTTAGCCAAGGCCTCTCTTGAAGCGTCTGTTCGGTATCTTGCTGAATCTCTTGGACCCAAAGGCATCCGAGTCAATGGCATCAGCGCTGGTCCAATCAAAACGCTGGCGGCCAGCGGAATCAAAGGCTTTGGCAAAATTTTGAACGTCGTCGCCGAGACTGCACCAATTCGCCGAAACGTGACGATTGAAGATGTCGGGAACGTGGCTGCATTCATGCTTTCTGATTTAGCCGCCGGCGTCACTGCTGAGATCACCTATGTGGACGGCGGTTTCAGCCAGGTGGTTGGTGGGATGGCTGAGGCGGGTTGAATCCAGGCAGGTTCCGGCGCACCGCTGGCATCTCTCGCAATGAACGCCCTAAAGCTGATGGGTTGCTGCCCCTAACGCTTGCCTTTGGTTAGCCTGTTGGGGCGAGCCTGCTGGCAGGTGTCAGAGCAGGCAAAAAAAAAGACTCGCAAACGCGAGTCTTTTTTGTATTTGGTGGGTCGTGCGGGGATCGAACCCACGACAAACGGATTAAAAGTCCGCTGCTCTACCAGCTGAGCTAACGACCCAGTCACCTCGTTTAAAGACGTGTCTTTGTCTCGGTGAAGCCTCGCATTATAGACACAAAACTGCTCCTTTTAAAAGAGCCGCCAATTTTTTTAAGCGCGCTTCCGCATCAAAAAACGGCTTGGCGAATCAACATTTCTACGGCTGCCGATGCCGCGACAAGTCCAAAAGTCCCGGTGACAGTGGCAGCTGAGCCGTAACCATGGCAATTCAAACTTTGATCGGTCTGCCCTTCTACATCACAAGCGTCTTGTGATCGGATTACCGATTCACGACTGAAGACGCAAGCCAATTTCATGGCCTGATCCTGGGGTGCTCCGTGGTGTCGCCGCAGTTCGTATCGCAGCTTGGCAAGCAAAGGATCATGCGTCACATCACGCAAGTCAGCTAGCTCAACATCCTGTGCTCGGCGCTTACCGCCTGCAGCACCAACACAGACCAACTGCCCGTGGGTAGATCTTGCCCAGGCGGCAAGCGCCACTTTGGTGCGAAGCTGATCACAGGCATCGATGACGACAAATTGCTGTGGAATCATGGCGGCGGAAAGTTCCGGCCAGTTTTCAGGGGTCACGAATTCGTCGATGATTTCGACCTTGCAATCCGGATGAAACGCATGAATCCGGTCGCGCATCGCGACCACCTTGGCCATTCCAATGGTATCCATGGTGGCGTGCAGCTGCCGATTCAGGTTGGACTCCGCGACGTGGTCTAAGTCAAACAGCTTAAGACGCCCGATTCCCATGCGTGCCAGGCCCTCTGCTACCCATGACCCCACACCACCAATGCCAATGACCCAAGCCTCGCCGTTGAAAACAGCCTCGGCATGTCGACCCAAGAGGCGGCGTGAACCGCCAAATCGACGATCAAATGCCTCTGACGTGGTCAAACTCATTCCTCTCGCATCAGCAGCCAGAGCTGAAATTTCAACCCAATGACGCCGCCTGCGACGATGCCAGCTAGCGCCAAGATACTCGTGACGCTCAAGGTACTCACACCGGATAGACCTTGACCGACGGTACATCCCATCGCCGTCACACCACCAAAGCCCATCAACGCGCCACCCACGATGTGCAGCGCTGTGTCCTGCGTGCCATGAAAACCTTCCCAACGGAATGTTTTCGCCCGCCAATTCTCAATCACCGACCCCAACACCACACCAAACACACTGACAATTGCGATGGTGAGGTGATTAGACTGATCGCTGAAGAGAATCAACCAGTGCAAGGTGTATGCCATGGGCGCAGTAAAGGTGAGCGCCTCCATTTGCTGGCTGTTGGTCGCAATAAAGGCAGGCTCAAGCGTTTCAGGATGCTCTGCAACAAACCCCCAATAACCACTCACGAACCACATGGCAGCGACGCTAAAACCGATAGCCAATGCACTCCAACCCAATGCTGATTCGCGGAAGTCAGCGGAACGCAGTGCCCAAGCCCAAGCCAATAAAAACAAAAGCGCGGCCAAGCCTAAACCCATCCAATCTGAGTTCAATCCCACCAAGTCTGCGAGATGCAACGGGATCAAACTGGTGTTGAGGTCAACACTCAAGCGATCCAAGGTTTGTGTGCGCAACACGGCAGTGATGCCCCGAAGGGTGGCGTAAGCGGTAATACCCATGACGAAAAAAACCACCAGTGACTTGAGGCTTCCGCCGCCAATTCGAACCAGTGTCTTGCTACCGCAGCCAGATGCGAGCACCATGCCAAAACCAAATGAAAAGCCACCGACCAGTGCGCTGGCATAAATGATGCGGCCTGAGGCATAAATGCTGTCCGTGACCTTCAGCCACCCCATCGCGTTCATTGCCCAAAGAGCCAGTGACGCTGTAACGACCGCCAACAGCCACATTTTGGCTCGGGACTGATCGCCCATGTTGATCCAGTCACTGATGGCACCCATGGTGCAAAAGTGGCTGCGCTGGACAATCCAACCAAAGAAGACCGCCACTAAAAAAGCCGCCCATAAGACTTGTGTGTTCAGGGCGGCCAGTTCATTTAATTCCATGAAGGCTCAATCAATCGCGGGCCAAAATACCCGCAAAAAGGTTACGATTTATCGCAATATCTGCAAGCGCTGCTGGGCAGTCTGTGCGGCTTCAGAATCTGGAGCTGAACTGACCAGTTCCGTCAATGTCGCCTTGGCCCCTTTCAGATCCTTCAACTCCAACTGGCAATTCGCCAATGCCAACTTGGACTCTGGAACCCGTGAGTGCGTGGGGTACTCATTGATCAAGGATTGAAAACTCGCCAAGGCATTTTTGAAAGACTGCGATGCATATTGCGCGTTGCCCAACCAAAACAGTGCGCTGGGCCGGTAGCCGGTCGCGGGATACGCCTTCAGGAACCCCTCCAACTTGGCCTGCGCCGCCACATAATCTCCTGCGCGCAGCACCGAGATCGCATCGTCGTAAGCCGCCCTTTCTGAGGGCTGGATAATGATTTCTAAGCCATCGACGATCAAGGTGACGGGCTCGAGTTTGCTCATGCGCGCCGCCAAATCACTGGAGACCTTTTCGAGACGCTCAGTTAAAGCCACGATGGTGCGGGTCAGCTCCTCATTTTGACCGCGCAACTGCGCAAGTTCTCGGCGAAGGGTCGCGTTTTGGCTCGAGAGCTCGAGCAGACCCGCTCCGGTAGCCGATTGTTTGGTCAGCAGTTGCAACGCATTTTGGTTCTCCGCGACCCGCTCCCGCAATTCAATGATTGCCCTGCGCGCCTCTACATCCTCAAACAAGGCAGCATGCACAACACCACTGATCGTTGAGACACCGATTAGAGAAACCACCAAGCCATGCTTTGCAGGCTTCACAACCAACTGACTCCAACGCATTTGTTTTAACCCCTTTTCAGCGATAGCTGATTTCAACGCGGCGATTCAAGGCACGCGATTGCGCATCGCCGCCCAAACTGGCTGGCTTTTCCTCGCCAAAACTGACCGCTTCGATTTGGCTGTCATTGGCCCCTAGGAGCGTGAGCGCACGCCTCAAGGCCTCTGCGCGCTGTTGTCCCAGCGCCAAGTTGTACTCTCGGCTACCCAGCTCATCCGTATGACCGGCGAGGGACACACGCAGCTTGCTGTTCCCCGCGAGTGCCTGAGCATGCTGAGCGATTAGGTTTGCATAGCTTTCCTTGAGCACGTAGCTGTCGAAATCAAAATATATGACTTTGTCCAAACCAGACAGCTCGTCGACTTTGTTCTTTTCTGCCGTGAGATCAACGGTGCTGATGGCGTTTTGGCCCGAAGTGCCGGCATTGGTTGCTGAGGACTGTGCACCAGCACCATTGGTGCTTGAGGCAGCAGCACTGACACCGGCGCCACCCGCGCCCTCGGTCAGATCCACGCTGCTACACGCAGCCAAGGTGAGCAGCAAGGCACCGACCAAAGAGGTTCTTAGGGCTGACTGTTGACTGAATTTCATATGTGTCTCCAATGATTGGTTTTTATAGATTGCGATCGCCAAATTATTGACGGAAAGGTCCCCAAGCAGGCTCGCGGATATCCCCTACAGAGCCCGCAAGGCGACTGCGAATTCGACCATCAACAGTCGTGGTCATCAATGCCTCTTGCCCCTCGATGCGGGTCGCGTACATGATCATGCGTCCGTTCGCTGCAAAGCTCGGACTCTCATCCGCTGAGGTTCGGGTCAACACGCGAACTGCACCACTGTCCAAGTCCATGGCATGCAAGCGGAATGCCCCGTCAACCCGAGACACGTAGACCAGCGTCTTACCGTCGGGACTGATGTCGGGTGACACGTTGTAATTGCCTGTGTAGGTGATCCGCTTGGGCGCACCACCCAGTGCAGCCATGCGATAGATCTGCGGGGAACCGCCTCGATCGCTGACGAAATAGAGATATTGGCCGTCCTTGGACCACACGGGTTCGGTATCAATGCTAACTGAGTCAGTGAGTCTTTCAGGCTTGTTGGTCGCCAAATCAACGCTGTAAATTTGCGAGTGCCCAGCCAAAGTCAAGGTAGCCACCAAACGCTTGCCGTCGGGTGACCACGCAGGAGCAGAGTTTGACCCTTTGAAGTTAGCCACCATCTGCCGCTCACCCGAAGCGATCGTGTGAACGTAGATCACCGGCTTCTTGGACTCAAACGATACGTAGGCCAGCTGCAAACCGTTGGGCGACCAAGTTGGAGAAATGATGGGTTCAGGGCTCGATAACGCTACTTGAGCATTTTGACCATCGGCATCCGCGACCCACAAGGAAAATCGCTTGCTGGCCTGAGTGACATAAGCGATGCGGGTTGAGAACACGCCAGCATCACCGGTCAACTTTGCATAGACAGAATCTGCGACTTTGTGAGCAGCCAACCTGATGTCACGTTGAGTGACCGGAAAGCTCACACCACCAAGGTCCTCTGCCTTCACCACATCCCAAAGTCGGTAGCGCACATCCCAACGCCCATCCGCCAAACGGCTCACGCTGCCCGTCACCAGAGCATCCACACCAAGCGCTCGCCAAGGCATCAAATCAGGCCGCGTGTTCTCGTTCAGGACTTCGCCATTGACCACCACATGGCGAAATAACCCACTCCGCTCCAAATCAGCAATGACGATTTGATCGACGGCTGCGGGTGCATTTTCTCTGCCCTGGAATGATGCAACCGTGAATGGGCGCTGGGTCAGCCCTACCCCCCGCACGTCAACTTGAAACTGAGCGAATGCCGCGGGGCTCAGACTGCTTGCTCCCACCGCCGCCGCCGCAGCGACCCACCGGCGACGGCTCAGGTCAACAGGGTTGGCCAACGGACGTGAGTCAGAAGAAAGTTCCATGGTGCGATTCAGTTTCCGGTGGTAGCTCAGGCTTGCAGCGACACTCAGGTTGCAGCACGAGTGTCAATCATAACGAACCTTGATGCTCAGAGTGCGTCGGATGCCTGAATTTGAGCTGAACCTAGGGAAATTACCGCAAGATGATGTCGTAGTGTTCGGCGGAGAGCACGTTGTCTGCATGCAGCGAAATGGGCTTTCCGATGAACGCACTCAACCCGGCCAAGTGAACGCTCTCCTCGTCCAAAAACATCTCAATGACGCGCGGATGCGCCACCACCCGGAACTCTGAGGGGTTGAAACTGCGCGCTTCGGTCAAGATTTCTCGAAGAATGTCGTAGCACACCGTGCGCGGCGTTTTCACCAAGCCTCTGCCCTGACACACTTCACAGGTTTCGCTCAGCGATTGCGCGAGCGATTCTCTGTCGCGTTTGCGAGTCATTTCGAGCAGGCCCAATGGCGAGAACTCCCCTACTTGCGTTTTGACCCTATCCCTCGCCAATTGCTTGCTCAACGCAGCATGAACCGCCTTTCGATGAGCATCGTTGGCCATATCAATGAAGTCGATGACCACGATCCCACCCAGATTCCTGAGGCGCAATTGCCGCGCAATCGTGTGCGCCGCGTCCAGATTTGTTTTAAAAATCGTTTCATCAAAATTGCGTGTACCAACAAAGCCGCCTGTGTTGACGTCAATCGAGGTCAGCGCCTCCGTCTGATCGATGACCAAATACCCGCCTGACTTGAGATCGACCCGCCGCTGCAGCGCTTTCAAAATTTCCGCATCAACTTGGTGCAAATCGAAGACGGTCCGTTCGCCCGAGTGCAACTCGATGCGATCGACCAACGCAGGCATGTAATGTTCAGCGAAGGCCCGGAGAGCGCTGAGTTGCTCTTTCGAGTCCACTTTGATGCGCTCGGTTTGCTCAGATGCCAAGTCCCGCAACACTCGTTGGAGCAAAGACAAATCGGCATACAACAACTGTCCAGGTCCTTTGGTCTGAGCGCCCTGCAAAATCTCAGCCCACGTTCTCTGCAAATACGCAATGTCTCTGACCCACTCTTCGTCTGCAGCGTCTTCAGCGTTGGTGCGCAAAATAAATCCACCTGGATCATCATGAGCCAAGGCAGTCAAGCGCGCTCGAAGCGCTTCACGCTGTTGTATGGGGATTTTTTGGGAGATGCCGATGTGCTTTTCCTTTGGGAGGTACACCAAAAAGCGGCCGGCAATGCTCACTTGCGCCGTTAAACGAGCTCCTTTTGTACCCATCGGGTCCTTCAGAACTTGAACCACCAGGCGCTGGCCTTCATGCAATTGGCGTTCGATCGGAACCGGCGAGTGGGAAGGGTCGTCACGAGCACCGCGTGGTGCCAAATCTGCAACGTGTAAAAAACCTGTGCGCTCTAAACCGACGTCAATGAATGCAGACTGCATCCCCGGCAACACACGCGTAACTTTCCCGAGGTACACATTGCCGACCAAGCCCCGCTCAAGTGCGCGCTCAATCAAGACCTCTTGAACGGCACCTTGCTCAATCAGTGCAACCCGCGTCTCTTGAGGAGACCAATTGATCAAAATTTCTTGCTGCATTTCGCACGCCTCACGCTACGCTCAATGCCATGCGACACCCCGCGCGGTTTAAAAGAGCCGCCGTCTCAAACGCCGGCAGCCCCATGATGCCTGAATAACTGCCCTTCATGCTGGATATCCAAATGCCAGCAAGACCTTGGATGCCATAGGCGCCGGCTTTGCCCATCGGTTCACCCGTTGCCACATACCGCCTGATTTGGGACTGACTCAGCGCAGCGAAAGTCACCTGAGAGTGGCACACCAGAAGATCAGACTTGCCCCCAGACGCCACGGCGACTGCCGTATAAACATCGTGGGTGCGGCCGCTCAAGCGCATCAGCAAGGCCATCGCGTGTTTTTTGGACTCCGGTTTTCCAAGAATGTCGCGATCGATGGAGACTGTGGTGTCCGCACACAGCACCGGATACTCGGGCAAGTTGCGCGCTTGCCGCCGAGCGATTGCAGCCTCAAGCTTAAGCTGCGTCACGCGACGAACGTAGGTCTTGGCAGACTCGCCCGGCCATTGAGTCTCCAGAGATTCAGCATCTTCGCTATCGTCTGCAAGCAGCAGATCGAACTCGACGCCCCAACTGCGCAACAGCTCTTGCCTTCGGGGGCTCTGCGAGGCCAAGTAAATGCGGTTGTACTTTGCACGCACCATGATCATTCGCGGTGGTAAGGGTGATTGGCGTTCACTGACCAGGCCCGATAAAGCTGCTCCACAAGCACGACTCTAGCCATGGCATGGGGCAAGGTCAGGTGGGACAGGCGCATTTGCTGGTGGGTCGATGCCTTAAACCCGCCATCAAGCCCATCAGGTCCACCGATGACCAGAACCACATCGTTCGCTGCAAGCTGCCACGCTTGCAGCTCGAGTGCAAGCTCTTTGGTGGTCACTGCTTTGCCGCGCTCATCGAGCGCCACAACATGAGCGCCACGCGGTATCAAAGCCTCGATGCGCTCGCGCTCAACCAGCATTGCGCTTTGAGCATCAGTCTGCGAGGCGCGGTGGGCCACTTTGACCGTCTTCAATTCAAATTTCAGCTCAGGCGGGAAGCGCTTCGAGTAGTCATCCACGGCAGTTTGCGCCCAATGAGGCATTTTTTGTCCCACGGCAATGACGATCAAGCGCATGGCGTTCTCTGCCTACGGCGGCGGCAGATTACTTGGACGTTGTGCGTCTTGGGGTCTTCGCGACCGGCTTGGCGACCGACTTGGTAGTACCAGACTTGGTAGTACCAGACTTGGTAGTACCAGACTTGGTAGTACCAGACTTGGTGGCCGAGGCCTTTGGGGTCGCGGATTTTCGGGCGACTTTTTGGGTCGGTTTGGCAACCGCCTGGCTTCGAGCTCGGCTGGCCGCCGTTGGCTTCGCAGTCTTTGGAGCGGCTTTGGCGACTGGCTTGGCAGCAGCCGTCGACATTTTCGCAGTGACCTTGGGCGTGGCGCCCGCTGCCGTTTTCCTCGCAGGCGCCTTCTTCACAGCTGCCTTGGTCGAAGCGCTCTCCGCTTTTTGGCCTCGCTCTGCCTTCGGAGCTGCCGCCTCAGCCTTGACCAACCCCCTTGATTTGGAAGCGATCTTGATGCGCACTGGTTTTTCACCCCAAATTTCTTCAAGTCGATAGTACTCTCGAATCACCGGCTGCATGATATGCACGACGGCAGAACCGCAGTCGACAATCACCCATTCTCCGTTGTCCTCACCTTCAATGCGGGGCTTGTCAAAGCCGGCATCTCTCAATGCATCTCGCACACTCGCGGCCAACGCACGGGTCTGGCGGTTAGAGGTACCACTGGCAACCAACACTCGCTCGAACAAGGGTGACAGATGCTCGGTATCGAATACCTGAATGTCCTTGGCCTTGACGTCTTCCAGCGCATCAACGAGGGTGCGTTGTAATTTTTGAATTTCTCGCTTGATGCTGGTATCACTCATGTTGTTTGTCTAGATAAAGGTTGTGCTGCGCAATATACCCCGCAACCGCCTCGTCGAGAATCGGTTGGTCTGCTTGGGTCAGCGCAGATGGACTGAACTGATTGCGTATCAATGTCGAACTCACCGGATCAATCGGCATGTCAATGAGCGTCATTGGCCACGGCAAGTGGGTCAATGTATTCGCCTCAAGCGCATCCCCGATGGCCCGGTTTGCAACGGCAAGGCGAACCCTTGCCACAATGTCCTCTTGTCGCCGCCAAGTGTGAAATGCGTGAGCCTGATCTGCCCCCATCAGCAAAAACCACTCCACATCCGTGCCCGAAGCCTGCGCTTGCAATGCGTCCAAAGTGTCGACAGTGTAACTGGGACCGCTGCGCTGTATCTCTAAATCGGTCACCTGCACCTCGGGGATCTCGCGAAAAGCCAGCTTGGCCATGGCCAAACGGTGTCTGGCCTCGGACAAAGGACGAGTCTTGTGCCAGGCGCTGCCTGTTGGCACAACCCACAGGTGATCAAGTGCGAGCTGCTTGACCGCAGCCCGAGCGAGGGCGACATGGGCCCTGTGGGGCGGATCAAACGCACCACCTAACACACCAATCCGGCGCACCACAGCCATCACGCCCAATCGCGTGGCGTCAAGTAACGCGTCAACAACTCCGCCTCAGGCGAACCTGCTTGTGGCTGACGCTGATAAGACCACGAAACCATCGGAGGCATGGAAAGCAAAATGGATTCGGTGCGTCCCCCCGACTGCAAGCCAAAATGGGTGCCGCGATCCCAAACCAAATTGAACTCGACGTAACGCCCGCGACGCAACAGTTGGTGTTCTCGCTCGCGGTCTGAGTAGGCCAATGCATGCCGGCGCGACACGATCGGGAAGTAGGCATCAATAAATGAGTCACCCACACTTTGCAGCATTGCAAAACTCTGCTGCATACCCAGCTCAGCAAAGTCATCAAAAAAGATACCGCCCACCCCCCGCTGCTCCTTGCGGTGGTGGTTGCAAAAATACTCATCGCACCACTGCTTGAATCGAGGGTAGAGATCGGCCCCATAAGGACTCAATGCGTTTCGACACGAGCGATGAAAATGCACCGCATCTTCGTCAAACCCGTAATAAGGTGTCAGATCCATGCCCCCGCCAAACCAAGCCACCGGCGGCAATTGGTTGGGACGAGCCACAATCGCGCGCACGTTCATGTGCACCGTTGGCACATAAGGGTTTCGCGGGTGAAATACCAATGACACCCCCATCGCTTCGAAAGGCGCGCCCGTCAACTCAGGGCGATGCTGCGTTGCAGATGGTGGCAATTGCGGTCCTCGAACGTGGGAAAAACCGCAACCTGCGCGCTCAAATATCGGGCCATCTTCAAAAATCTGTGTGATCCCGTCACCTTGGAGCTTCTCACCCGGCTCCTTTGACCAAACATCCACGGTGGGCGCAGTCCCATCAACAGACGCGACTTGATCCATGATGCGCTGCTGCAAGCCCATCAAATAGGGGCGGATCACGTTCAGATTCAACGATTCGTCGGACATAAACAATTCATTCATCGAGGAGGAGCCGAGTGCGCGCCATGAGGCGGCGATTTAGACCAAGGCACAACAGGCGAAGCATTGCTGGGGGTGTGTCCGTCAGGCACGCCGAGTACCTGCCGAATTTGATCAAAGTCTTTCGACACATCACCGAGAGGATGAATGAAGGCCTTCACGCCAATACATTTGTCTCGCCAATCAATCACTGCCACCCCCAACGGCAAGCCCGTCTTTACCCAAACATGGTAGAACCCCAGTCGCCACCCTTTGCCCTTGCTGCGTGTGCCCTCAGGGGCAAGTCCCAGCCAAAGAAATTCGGCTGACGCCATCTCTTCTAAGGTCGCGTCAACCAAGCCTTGCGGCGATGCTCGATTCACTGGTATGCCACCCAACCAACGCAACCACCGACCGAATAGCGGCCACTTGAATAGACTGTCTTTGCCCCAAAACCGGATTTTCCATCCCAGTCCCCACTTGGCCAACATCGCAATTGGAAAGTCCCAATTGCTGGTGTGGGGGTAGGCGACTATCAATCCTTTTGGTCCAGGCAATGGTGGTCGAATCAAACGCCACCCCAGCAGTTGTAAAACCTTGCGAGCCAGGGCGCTGCCTTCGGGGAATATGGACGTGGGTGCTTCAGGAGTCAAGCGATCTCTCTTTCGATCGCCCGGTAACCGATGTCGCGCCTGAACTGTGCGCCTTCCATCTGAATGCTCGAGAGCATTTCGTACGCTCGCGCCTGAGCCTGCGCGACGTCTGCTCCCAATGCAGTCACGCACAACACCCGCCCTCCACTGCTGGTCAGCCGATCGCCATCCAACGTGGTACCCGCGTGGAACACCACAGCATCGGCTGCCTCACTGGGCAATCCAGTGATGGCATCGCCCTTGCGGGGTGATAACGGGTAACCGTGGGCAGCAACCACGACGCCCAGTGCGACGCGCTCATCCCACTCCAATTCCACGGCATCGAGGCGGCACTCTGTGCCTGCCAGAAGGACCGCGACCAAATCCGAACGCAAGCGCATCATGATGGGCTGCGTTTCAGGATCACCCATGCGGCAATTGAACTCCAATGTCTTGATATCGCCATTGGGGGCAATCATGACGCCAGCGTAAAGAAATCCAGAGAATGGAATGCCGTCCGCTGCCATGCCCCGCAGTGTCGGCAAAATAATTTCTTGCATGATGCGTTCATGGATCGACGCGGTCACGACCGGTGCAGGTGAGTACGCCCCCATGCCACCGGTGTTGGGTCCTTCATCGCCATCCAGCAAACGCTTGTGGTCCTGGCTACTCGCTAGGGGCAAGGCATGTTCACCATCGCACAAGCAGATGAAACTGGCCTCTTCCCCTTCCAAGTAAGACTCAATCACCACCCTCGCGCCCTCAGCGTTGTAGCTGACACCAAGGGTGTTGTTGAGGAGCATGTCATCGATGGCTTCATGTGCCTGCAGCGCTGTCATCGCGACGACGACCCCTTTGCCCGCAGCCAGCCCATCGGCTTTCACCACAATCGGGGCACCCATTGCATCAACATACGCATGGGCTGCTTTGGCATCAGTGAACGTTTCGGAGGCAGCGGTTGGGATGCCATGGCGCACCATGAAATCTTTGGCGTAGGCTTTGGAGCTTTCCAACTGCGCGGCCTTCCTTGTCGGGCCGAAAATACGCAAGCCAGCCGCTTGAAACGCATCGACGACCCCCGACGCCAGCGGGGCCTCAGGGCCGACCACGGTCAAGTCAATGGCCCACTGCTTGGCCCACTCGACCAACGCGTCGATGTCCGTGATAGGAAGATTTTGGATGTTGTGATCCAGTGCAGTGCCCCCGTTACCGGGTGCTACAAACACTTGGGATACCCGATTCGACTGCGCCAAACGCCATGCCAACGCGTGCTCTCGTCCACCTGAGCCAATGACTAATATTTTCATTCTTGTTCGATTTCCGCGTTGTGAAAGACCTCTTGCACATCGTCCAGGTCTTCGAGCACATCCAGCAACTTTTGCATCTTCACTCCGTCCTCACCGCTCAACGCGATGGTGTTATCTGCCCGCATGGTGACTTCCGCCATCTCTGGAGTGAGCCCCGCCGCCTGCAGCGCATCCCGGACCGCCTCAAAGACCGAAACATCTGTCAACACCTCAATCGAGCCATCATCACCCGTCAGCACATCATCGGCACCCGCATCCAAGGCGACCTCCATGATGGCATCCTCGTCGGCGCCCGGAGCAAAAATCATTTGTCCACAGTGTTTGAATTGGAAAGCCACGGAGCCTTCGGTACCCAAGTTGCCGCCGTGTTTGGAAAACGCATGGCGGACTTCAGCGACCGTGCGCACTTTGTTGTCAGTCATGGTTTCGACGATGATGGCGGCACCTGCAATCCCATATCCCTCATAGCGGATCTCTTCGTAACTCACGCCTTCGAGGTTGCCGGTCGCCTTGTCGATGTTCCGCTTGATCGTATCCGCCGGCATATTGGCCGACTTTGCCTTATCGATCGCGAGGCGCAGCCGGGGGTTTGCGTTGATGTCACCGCCACCCGAACGAGCAGCCACCATGATCTCCCGGATCACTCGCGTCCAGACCTTCCCACGCTTCTCATCTTGACGACCCTTGCGGTGTTGAATATTGGCCCATTTGCTGTGCCCAGCCATAGAAACCTCGCCTCATCATTCCAGTAGTGCGCACACCAAAGCACGATCGCTTGGAGCGCTGAATAGACCTCTATTGTACTTTTCTCAACCGGTGCAATGCCCGCACAGTGCGGATCATTTTGCACACGAATGCGGATCTCGAATCAAGAAAAAAGCCCGCAAATGCGGGCTTTTCCGATCAGTTGACGTGATTTAAAGATTAATCAGCCTCTGCTGGCTCGGGCCGAGCCTTGCCTTCTTTCTTGGACAAAGGCGTGATGTCCAACGAGACCTCGCCCTTGTCATCTAGCCCAACATGCAAACGTCCTCCGTCCACGAGCCCTCCGAAGAGCAGCTCATCTGCCAGTGCCTTGCGTATGGTGTCTTGAATCAAACGCTGCATGGGACGCGCGCCCATAGCAGGATCGAAGCCCTTTTTGGCCAGGTGCTTGCGCAAGTCATCGCTAAACGTGACATCAACCCGCTTCTCTGCCAACTGCTGCTCGAGCTGCAACAAGAACTTATCCACCACCCGAAGAATAACGGGTTCGTCCAAGGGCTTGAAGCTCACGATTGAGTCCAACCGATTCCTGAATTCAGGGGTGAACTGGCGCTTGATGTCCGCCATTTCATCGCCCTGTTCTCGGGTATTGGTGAAACCAATGGTCGACTTGTTGAGGGTTTCAGCGCCGGCGTTCGTCGTCATGATGATCACCACGTTACGAAAGTCAGCCTTGCGCCCATTGTTGTCAGTCAAAGTCCCATGGTCCATCACCTGAAGCAACACATTGAAGACGTCAGGGTGGGCCTTCTCGATTTCGTCTAACAGCAAAACACAGTGCGGCTTTTTGGTGATCGCTTCGGTCAACAGTCCGCCTTGATCAAAACCAACGTAACCCGGAGGTGCGCCGATCAACCGGCTAACCGCGTGCCGCTCCATGTACTCAGACATATCGAAACGAATCAAATCGATGCCCATGATGTAGGCCAACTGCTTCGCTGCTTCAGTCTTGCCAACACCTGTGGGCCCTGAGAACAAAAATGCGCCAATAGGCTTGTCCGTCTTACCCAAACCGGATCGGCTCATCTTGACAGCCGCGGCCAACACCTCAAGTGCCTTGTCCTGCCCGAAGACGACTGACTTGAGGTCGCGTTCTAGTGTCTTCAATTTGCCCCGATCATCCGATGACACGTTGGCAGGTGGAATCCGAGCGATCTTGGCGACGATGTCCTCGATGTCGCTCTTGCTGATGGTTTTTTTGCGCTTCGAAGGAGCCAAGATCCGTTGTGCGGCCCCCGCTTCGTCGATGACGTCAATGGCCTTGTCAGGCAGCTGGCGGTCGTTGATGAACTTGGCCGACAACTCCGCAGCGGCGCGCAACGCGCTCAGCGCATATTTGACCTGATGGTGATCCTCAAAACGAGACTTCAGTCCCTTGAGAATATCGACGGTCTGACTCACTGTAGGCTCGACAACATCGACCTTTTGGAAGCGGCGGGAGAGAGCGGCATCCTTGTCAAAAATACCTCGGTACTCTGTGAACGTCGTTGCGCCGATCGTCTTCAACTGCCCGCTGGCGAGCGCAGGCTTAAGCAGATTGCTGGCATCCAAAGTGCCGCCAGAGGCTGCACCAGCACCAATCAAGGTGTGAATTTCATCGATGAACAACACTGCGTTAGGCTTGTCCTTCAGTGCCTTCAGTACACCTTTGAGTCGCTGCTCAAAGTCGCCACGATACTTGGTGCCAGCCAGCAACGCTCCCATGTCAAGGGAGTACACCACGGCATCTGCCAACACATCAGGGACTGTGCCTTGAGTGATGCACCAGGCCAGACCCTCGGCTATCGCAGTCTTTCCGACACCGGCTTCACCAACGAGCAAGGGATTGTTCTTTCGGCGCCGACACAAAATTTGAATGACCCGCTCCACTTCGTACTCGCGCCCGATGAGGGGATCGACTTTGCCTTCGGCGGCAGCCTGGTTCAAGTTGTTCGTGAATTGTTCGAGCGGTGAATTCTTATCTGACTTGCCACCGCTGGGCGCTTGCTCACTGCTCTCCGCCTCTTCATTGTTCTCAGAGGGTTTGGCACCCTCGGCGGCCTCGCCTTTGCGAATGCCATGCGCCATAAAGTTCACCACATCCAAACGGGTGACCGCCTGCTGGTGCAAGTAGTAAACGGCGTGCGAATCTTTCTCGCCAAAAATCGCCACGAGCACGTTGGCACCGGTGACTTCTTTCTTGCCGTTGCCAGTCGACTGGACGTGCATGATGGCGCGCTGGATCACACGCTGAAATCCCAAAGTCGGTTGAGTATCGACATCGTCCGTACCCGCGACTTGAGGGGTATTGTCGGCAATGAACTTGGTCAAATTGGTGCGCAAGTCATCGGTGTTGGCAGCGCAAGCCTTGAGCACTTCTGACGCACTCGGGTTGTCGAGCAAGGCAAGCAGCAAATGCTCAACAGTGATGAACTCGTGACGCTGCTGCCTGGCCTCCACAAAGGCCATGTGCAAACTCACTTCTAGTTCTTGGGCAATCATAAAAGCTCCTTTGTGTCACCCACGGGTACGTGGGTTGGATTAACCAGAAGTTGGGGACAAAAAATCATGATTCAACAGGCTCTGCTACACACTGTAACGGATGTCCCGATCGTCTTGCGCTGCTCATCACCTGATCGGCTTTCGCATCGGCGACATCTTTGGAAAATACGCCGCAAACACCCCGCCCTTCGATGTGAATTTTCAGCATGATCTGGGTCGCAGTGTCTTGGTCTTTTCCAAAGAACTCTTGGATCGCCCACACAACGAATTCCATGGGGGTGTAATCGTCATTCAGCAAGACGACTTGGTAGAGGCTCGGCGGCTTGGTGCGCTGGGTCAATCGGTCCAAAACCAGCGCATCGTCCCCACCAACATTGGGTGCCCCAGGGGTGGGTATTGAAGGTGATTGGGGTGTGTCACTCATGGTGGGGTTATTCTAATCACGCTGCCATCGTTACTTTTCAAATAGGGACTTCTGAAGCCCAAACAAAAACCCCGCCGAAGCGGGGTTTTTGCAACTCAATGCTGAGAAAGCAATCACATGTTCTCAATCATCACCTGGCCAAAGCCAGAGCAACTGACCTGAGTTGCCCCATCCATCAGACGCGCAAAGTCGTACGTCACTTTCTTGCTCTTGATGGACTTCTCCATGGAGCTGATGATCAAGTCAGCCGCTTCAACCCAGCCCATGTGGCGCAGCATCATTTCAGCAGAAAGAATTTCTGAACCGGGGTTCACATAATCTTTTCCGGCGTACTTCGGTGCTGTTCCGTGCGTCGCCTCAAAACACGCCACAGAATCCGACAAGTTGGCGCCTGGGGCGATACCAATACCGCCGACCTGAGCAGCCAAAGCATCAGAAATGTAGTCACCGTTCAGATTCAAAGTGGCCACCACAGAGTACTCTGCAGGGCGAGTCAAAATCTGCTGCAAGAACGCATCTGCGATCACATCTTTGATCACAATGTCGTTGCCCGTCTTGGGGTTCTTGAATTTGCACCATGGACCACCGTCGATCAACTCGGCGCCGAATTCGCGCTGTGCCAATGCGTAGCCCCAGTCACGGAACCCACCCTCGGTGAATTTCATGATGTTGCCTTTGTGAACCAAGGTCACGCTGGGCTTGTCGTTATCGATCGCATACTGGATCGCTTTACGCACCAAACGCTCGGTTCCTTCGATGGAGACTGGCTTGACGCCGATGCCAGAGGTTTCAGGGAAGCGAATCTTGGTGACGCCCATTTCCTTGATCAGGAAATCCACGACCTTCTTCGCGCCCTCAGAACCAGAGGCCCATTCCACACCTGCGTAAATGTCCTCACTGTTTTCGCGGAAGATCACCATATTCGTCTTGTGCGGCTCCTTCACAGGCGAAGGGACGCCGTCAAAATACTGTACAGGTCGCAAGCACACATACAAGTCCAACTCTTGACGCAACGCCACGTTCAGTGAGCGGATACCGCCACCAACCGGCGTCGTCAATGGCCCCTTGATGGACACCACATACTCTTTGAGTGCGGCCAACGTCTCTTCAGGCAACCACACATCAGGGCCGTAGATCTGGGTCGACTTTTCACCGGCATACACTTCCATCCAATGAATCTTGCGTTGACCCGCGTAGGCCTTGGCCACGGCAGCATCGACCACCTTGAGCATCACGGGCGTGATGTCAAAACCCGTGCCATCACCTTCAATGTAAGGAATGACAGGCTGATCAGGCACATTGAGGGAAAAATCAGCGTTGACGGTGATTTTTTGGCCTTCAGAAGGGATTTTGATGTGTTGATACATGACGCGAAAGGTCTCCAATAAGGACTGAAAACAGCAACCGGCGGTCGGAACGAGCACCAGTAACCCTGAAAACGCGATAGATTCATATCGTGCAATCTCGCATTTTATCGTGGAATATTCTCGCCAAACTGACGCATATGCATACAGGAATGTGAGGCGTAGACTCATGCGAGCGCTGAACACCACACCGCTGAGGGGCCGGCAACCGCAGTGAGCGGCTTGTGTTGATGCCACGCCAACGACCGAGCATCCGCCAAGCCCACACCTGCACAATAATCTGGCTTGGCCAACGGCATGGGTCGTGGCGCATCCCACAGCACGCCGACCCAACGCCCAGTCTGTTCCCTCTCCTATCGACAAGCTCACGATGAATCGACCTTTTTTTACAACCTCCACCCGCCGAAGCTGGGCACTTCAATCATTCGGGCGCGCCATGCTTTTGTGGATGGCGTGGCTACCAGCCTCCTGGGCTCAGGCTCCCCAAACCGATTTGCCACGCGAGGTTTTGCGCATCGGCTTGTTCAAAATTGACGCACAACTGGCCAGTACGCCCAAGCAGCGCGAAATCGGACTGATGTATCGCGACACCATGCCTGCCAATGAGGGTATGTTGTTTGTTTTTGAAGAGGCACAGCCGTATTGCTTTTGGATGAAGAACACGCGACTGCCTTTGAGCATCGCTTTCATCAACTCACAAGGTCGTGTCACCAATACCGCCGACATGGAACCCTACTCTGAAGCCACTCATTGCGCCCGCGAACCCGTCAGATTCGCATTGGAAGTCAACAAAGGGTGGTTTGATCAACACCGAGTGACCGCCGGAAGCGTTGTACGCGGGTCATTTTGGAAAAGCTGGTGAGATAGGCAATAAAAAAGCGCCCAAGGGCGCTTTTTTATTGTGGCGGGAGGCTTCAAGCGAAGTTGCTCTCGGCAAAAGACCAGTTGACCAAGTTGTTGAGGAAAACTTCCACAAATTTGGGTCGGGCATTGCGGTAATCGATGTAGTAAGCGTGCTCCCAGACGTCTACGGTGAGCAAGGCCTTGTCGTCGCTGGTCAATGGTGTGCCTGCGGGGCCAGTGTTCACGATGTCGACAGAACCGTCAGCCTTCTTCACCAACCATGTCCAGCCGGAGCCAAAGTTGCCCACAGCAGACTTGGTGAAAGCCTCCTTGAACGCGTCGTAGCTGCCCCACTTGGCATCAATGGCTGCAGCCAAAGCTCCGGAAGGTGCACCGCCACCGTTGGGCTTCATGCAGTTCCAGAAAAAGGTGTGATTCCAAATTTGCGCTGCGTTGTTGTAGATGCCGCCGCTGGATTTCTTGACAATGGCCTCCAACTCCATGGACTCGAACTCCGTTCCTTTTTGGAGATTGTTCAAGTTGGTCACGTAAGCAGCATGGTGCTTGCCGTGGTGAAACTCCAAAGTTTCTTGGCTGTAGTGAGGGGCCAAAGCGTCAATCGCGTATGGCAATGCTGGCAAGGTGTGTTCCATGGTGTTTTCCTGTTTGAAATGAAAGTCACTGATTGAAAACAATAGGCTGAACAAGATCAGTCCGACCGACCATTGTAGAAAAGTCTGAGGCGATCTGATGTCTTGGCAGCACGTACCCTCGTTCAGCGCACGGTCAACTTGACTTGACCATCTGCCAACGTCGCCGTGACATCTTGGTCTGTGCGAAGGCCTGTCACGGAGGACACCACCTGCCCTTGCGCCGTTTGCAGCAGTGCGTAACCGCGCTCCAGCACCCGCTGCGGGCTCATGTTTTCGAGGCGCCACCCCAGCCAATCCAAGTCTTGCCGCTGCTTCAACATGCTCTGGTCCAGAAGCTGCCACAGACGAACCCGGGTTTGATTGAGTCGCTCTCCTTGACTGACCACACTCCGCGAATGCAATGTCTGCCATGTGCCAGCCATTTGTTGAAGCCGATTCGAGTGGGAGTACCACTGGGCACGGAGCCCTCTCGCTTGGAGGCCTTGCAGTTGCTGAAGGCGCTGCTGTTGCTGAGCGATGAATGCGCTGGGACGCCCAATGCCCATCAGGGCGCGATCCAGTCGTTGGCTCTGCCGTTCGGTCCAACGCTGCGAGGCGCGTTGCAATGCAGCTGAAACGGCTCGCAATCGATGCAACTCGTCTTCGGTACTGCTGGCCGCCAACTCGGCAGCCGCAGTGGGCGTCGCGGCGCGCAAATCACACACGAAGTCGGCAATGGTGAAGTCTGTTTCGTGGCCAACGCCACAAATGACCGGCATCGGCATCCGCAACAATCGTTCCGCCAATCTTTCATCATTGAAGGCCCAGAGGTCATCCATAGAGCCTCCCCCCCGAACCAACAAGAGAACCTCACATTCTCCTTGGCTGCTCCAGCGCTCTGCTGCTGCATCCAGGGCGGCGAGGAGCTCAGGCACCGCCTTTTCGCCTTGAACTGACGCTGGAAACACCGTCACCGGCACATGAGGGACGCGGCGCTCCAGCGTCGTAGCGACATCCTTGAGGGCCGCCGCCTGCAGCGATGTGATCACACCAATGTGTTGAGGATGCGAAGGGACGGTCTTCTTTCGCGATGGATCAAAAAAGCCCGCACGTTGAAGGCGATCCCTCAAGGCAAGGAACTGCTCCATCAAGGCGCCCTCACCTTCGACCTGCATGGACTCTATGATCACCTGCAGTTCGCCCCTCGCAGGATAGATGTCTATCCGCCCTCGCACCTCGACGTGATCGCCATTTTTGGGCCGAAAGCCCAACAACCCCGCTGCGCGACGAAACATGGCGCAGCGAATTTGCGCCTGTGAATCCTTGAGCGTGAAATAACAATGCCCACTGCTGGCCTGTGTCCAACCGGATATCTCACCCTTGATCGTGACCGGATTGAGCCTCAATTGCAAGGCATCTGAGGCGGCCTGAACCAGGCTTGAAACCTCCCAAACCATGGTTTTGGCGTTGTTTTTTTGGGCCCAATCTGTCATATCAATGTCATCAAGCTTTAAAAATCAAGGTTCATTCGTCCACAATTATTGAAAAATGGGCTTTGCCGCCGAATTTTGCCTTTGAAAAGCTTAATTTTATTCATAACTGTATGAAATTAAACAATATTTCTTTTGATTAAATTTTAAGCAATTTAATTCAAGGTCTAAAAATCGACTAAAAAAACGATCATAAATCCGTTTGTGCACAAAGTTATCCACAGAAATTGGGCATAAGTTCATTGCCTTAAAGGCATCCGATCAAAGAGCGTCAAACTTTGGCATCCAATTTGTCGTCGCCCAATTGGCTTGCCAGAGTCGAGTTGTCATAATCCAGACGTCTGACAGTCATTGGAGAAGTACCCCGTGTGGTCCATCATACAAGCGGCAGGCTGGCCTATTTGGCCGCTCATCGTGTTTTCTATTGCCGCATTGGCCTTATCTCTGGAAAGAGTCCTGGCGTTGCGTCGCTCGCTCGTGATCCCTTCGGGTTTAGCGAATCAAATGCGCACACGTTGCATGCAAGGTATGCCATCTGCTGAGGTGATTCAAAACCTGAAAGTGCACTCGGTGCTCGGGCGCACACTGGCACACGCACTCAACGCCCTCGTCGACCAACCTCAGTTGCCTGCATCCGTGTGGCGTTCGTCGTTTGAAGAGGCAGGCCAGCTCGCGGTGACGGAAATGCAGCGTTACTTGAGTGCTCTCGCCACCATCGCATCGGCCGCGCCATTGATGGGGTTATTGGGCACGGTCATCGGAATGATTGAAATCTTCTCTGCCCAGGGATTGAACACCGGTACAGAGTCGATGACAGACCCCACTGCGATGGCACATGGGATTTCAGTGGCGCTTTACAACACCGCCTTTGGCTTGATGATCGCGATCCCTAGCCTCCTGGTCTGGCGGGCTTTGCGTGCCAAAGTCGACGCCTACACACTCGAGCTCGAGATCGAGGCAGAGCGATTTTGGCGCCATGTCGCGCCCGTACTGTGTCAAAACTCCAGCGTTGGACGCCCCAACCCATGAGGTTCCATCGTCGCCGCCCCGATGAACCTGAAATCAATCTGATTCCATTCATCGACATCCTTTTGGTAGTCCTGATATTTTTGGTCCTGACCACGACCTACCAAAAAATCTATGGGCTCACCATCAACCTGCCTAGCGCGCAATCGCAAGCCAAGCTGCCTAAGCCCATCGAAATTGTGGTCGCACTGGATGCGCAAGGACGCGTTACTCTGAACCGGCAAGCCTTTCTCGGCCAGACCTTGGGCCAGTTGGCTGCTGGTCTCAACGCCATTGCCCCCGCTGGCAGCGGGGCAGTGATCGTTGTACACGCGGACGGTCAAGTGCCACACCAACGGGTTGTGGACGTCATGACGGCTGCGCGCATGGCTGGACTCTCCAAGCTGGTGTTTGCTGTCGAACCCTCGAGGCGCTGAATGGCCTGGCAACAAACGCTCACTTCTGCTTGGTTGCGACGAGGCTGGATCGCGCAGGTGCTGCGCCCATTGGCGCTGCTTTACGGCTGGCTATGGCGATTGCGCTGGCAGCGGCTCTCGCCCACCATTCGCCACCAGGTCCCAGTGATTGTTGTGGGCAACGTAATCGTCGGCGGCGCCGGAAAGACGCCCATCACCCGCGCATTGGCCGAGTGGTTTAAGGAGCAAGGATGGTCACCCGCCATTGTCAGCAAGGGATATCGGCGAAAGACAAGTCTCGGTGCTGAACCATTCGAGGTGAAGCCGAATGCTAGTCCGACTGCATCTGGGGACGAGCCATTGTTGTTGGCGCAAACGCAAGCCAGCCCTGTTTGGGTCGGCGATGACCGCAACGCGTGCATCAGCGCCCTGCTCCGGGCCCATCCCCAAACATCCGTTGTGATTTGCGATGACGGCTTACAAGACCTCAGCCTCCACCGCGACCTTGAATGGGTTGTATTTGATGAGCGCGGAGTCGGAAACGGCTGGTTGTTGCCCGCGGGACCACTCCGAGAGCCCTGGCCTCGTCCCTCCGGTCGGCCCCAGCATAGTCTGTGCTGGGTTTTATTCAGTGACAACAGCTTGCCGTCGTCAGACCCCCTTCGGCTAGACGCCCCGGGACCGATGTGGCAAATCCACCGGCATCTGTCAGGAACCTTGCGCCGCTTGGATCAACTGGCCACGGCTCCTCTGTCTCAGTGGCAAGGTGCTCCCGTTCAAGTGGTCACAGCGATTGCCAAACCACACGTGTTCATCGACATGCTGCAAGCACAGGGAATCCAAGTCGTGCACACCGTCATCCGTGGTGACCACGATGCCCTCGAGGGCATCGAATACGCATTGAAGCCAGAAGTACCGGTGCTGGTTACCGCCAAGGACGCCGTGAAGCTGCGGCGGCTCTCAACTGAGTGGCAAACTCGGTGCTGGATCGCTGACCTAGAACTGATTTTCCCTGATAGCCTGTCTAGCGCGCTTTCCCATTGGGCACACGACAACCTCCCTGAACTATCATCCACCCATGGATAAAAAACTGCTTGAACTTTTGGTTTGCCCCGTCACCAAGGGGCCATTGAGCTGGAACGCTGAACAACAAGAACTGCTCTCGTTGGGGGCGCAGCTGGCCTACCCTGTCAGGGATGGCATTCCTGTCATGCTGGAGCATGAAGCCCGTCCTTTGACCGCAGAAGAGCTGGAGCGCTTGCGTTCTGAGCGACCAGCCCAGCCAGACGCCTAGACGGTGACAGCTTGACCTACACCATTCTGATCCCTGCGAGGTTGGCGTCCACCCGCCTGCCGAACAAGCCACTGGCAGATATTGGCGGCGCCCCCATGATCGTGCGGGTCGCACAGCGGGCCGCTCTAAGCAAAGCTTCCCAAGTCGTCGTCGCGACCGACAGCGAGGCGGTCGCAACGGCTTGCCAAGCCCATGAGATCAGCGCGATATTGACCCGCAGTGACCACCCCAGCGGCAGCGATCGCTTGGCTGAAGCCTGCGCCCTGCTGGGACTTCACGGAGATGATTTGATCGTCAACGTACAAGGGGACGAGCCTTTCATAGATCCACAACTGATCGACGCGGTTGCGCAGACGTTGGCGCAGCGACCGGATTGCGTCATGGCGAGTGCTGCACACCCGATTGCATCTTTCCCCGAGTGGCGCAATCCCAACGTGGTGAAGGTCGTTTGTGATGCGCAAGACACCGCCCTTTATTTCAGTCGGGCACCGATCCCCGCATGGCGCGATGCGCCGGTGAACGCCACGGACCTCGCTACCCCACCACCCCTCAGGCACATCGGCATTTATGCCTATCGAGCGCAATTTCTGGCGTTGTTTCCCACGCTCGCTCCGGCCCCCTTGGAGCAGTCTGAGTCGCTTGAACAATTAAGGGCACTGTGGCATGGGCACCGCATCGCCATGCACATCACGACCCAAGAACCCGGGATCGGTGTAGACACCCCTGAGGACTTGGCGGCCGCACAAATGCGATGGTCGCAACTGTAAGAATCGCGAGAATTGAGCGTGATATGCTCCCTCGCCGTCGGTGTTGCACCGAGCGAAGAGATCCATGAGGTCCAAAAATAAACAACATGAGGTGAAAACGACATGCGATTGATTCTTTTAGGAGCCCCAGGCGTCGGCAAGGGGACACAGGCCACCTACATTTGCGAAAAATTTGGCATTCCTCAGATCTCCACAGGTGATATGTTGCGCGCTGCCGTCAAAGCGGGCACTCCCCTTGGCCTGCAAGCCAAGCAAGTCATGGACTCCGGCGGTTTGGTCAGTGACGACATCATCATTGGCTTAGTGAAAGAGCGTATCCAGCAAGCCGATTGCGCGAATGGCTTCCTTTTCGATGGCTTTCCACGAACCATCCCACAAGCGGATGCAATGAAAGAGGCTGGCGTCAAATTGGACGCAGTGCTCGAAATCGACGTTCCTTTTTCAGACATCATCGAACGCATGAGCGGACGCCGAGTCCATCCAGCAAGCGGTCGGACCTATCACATCAAACACAATCCACCGAAAGTTGCAGATATCGATGATGTGACTGGCGAGCCGCTGATTCAGCGAGACGATGACAAAGAAGCTACTGTGCGCAAACGCTTGGAGGTGTACAACGACCAAACGCGTCCTCTGGTTGACTATTACCAGCAATGGGCTGCACAAGAGTCCAACGGCGCGCCCCGCTATGCCAAGATCAGTGGCGTGGGTAGTGTCGAAGAAATTAAGCAACGCGCTTTCGCCGCACTCGCGCAATAACCGGAGTGGCGCCATGCGCGCCTACCGCTCTCGCTAATCAACCGCATCGGCATCCCGATGCGGTTTTTTTTTGATCAATCACACAGCCCCATAGTGCCGTGGATTTCTGGCGCTCACGGGGCCAGGGCTAACGCATCCCGCCCTGAAGCCAAAGCCACCATCATCGCCACCCTTGCCTTGAATGGGCTCAAAGGTCCGACCGACGGGATCACATTGGGGTGTCCATCTCGAATATGGCCATGGGCTGTGCGCGAGGCGCGAACCACAGGCAGACCCGCCACATGCACGCGCTCCGCAGCCTGCTGCAAATCCTGATGGAGCGTGCCATTGCCGGTGGTCGCAAGCACGACGCCCTGTGCACCCGCTGCATGCAGCAACGACAGCGTTGAGCCTGAGGGCTGCGTGCCGGAAAAAACGATCTCAACCCAAGGTGCGTCTGGCGTTAAGTGATCGATTTGCCAGGTGCTTGGTTGCGGTGCCGCATCCTTCCAGACAACGCCTGCGCTCGAAACATTGGCGACTGAATCCCCCGCACGAGCGCCAAAGGCATCCAGCCGATCACCATAAAGCTTCTGCCCCTCGAGGGCACTCCACGCCTCTCCCGCCATGCACAGCATGACGCCACGAGCGTGTTGGTCCGCAGCCAGGCGCAGCGCTGAAGCGATATTTTGAGGCCCATCAGGTTGCGCCGCCGATGCTGGCAGCATGGCACCGGTGAGCACCACTGCTTTGTCTTTGACTGCTTCGCCCAAGCAAAGGTGCAAAAAATAGGCCGTTTCTTCCATGGTGTCCGTGCCGTGAGTGATCACGACGCCCTTGGTCTCTGGCGCCTCCAAGAGACCTCGCGCGGTCTTCAACAGCTCAAGCCAGATGGCCCACGTCATGTCTTTGGAGTCGACTTGGGCAATTTGTTGGGTCTTGACGTGAAAGGTGCCTGGAAGCGCAACACCCGATAACAACTGGTCGACCCCCACCTGTCCCGCTGTGTAGCCACGCACGTCGGCGGCGTCCTCGGCCAAGCCAGAAATCGTGCCCCCGGTACCAAGCACCCACAGATGGGCGGGATTTTGCAAAGATTGGGCTTGCATTTCAAATAATCCTGGTTAAAAATACAGTTACTGTATAAACAAACAGTATGCGGAGTGAAAGCACAAAAGCTTGCATCCCCAGCCCTCATTGAGAAAGGCGACAACCATGTCCATTCTAGGCAAACCGAAACTGACAGACCGACAGCAGCAAATATTGCAGCTGATCCAGCGCACAATCGCACAAACTGGGGCGCCACCGACCCGTGCCGAAATTGCTCAGAGCCTTGGGTTCAAGTCGGCCAACGCTGCTGAAGAGCACCTGCAAGCCTTGGCGCGCAAAGGCGCCATTGAGTTGGTCAGCGGCACCTCTCGTGGCATTCGTCTGCGGGGTGAGGGGATGCGCCAACTGCACTCGAGACACGACTCGCAACTGGGACTCCCCATACCTGGCCTAGAACAACTGACGCTGCCTTTGGTGGGTCGAGTGGCGGCCGGATCACCCATCTTGGCGCAGGAACACATCGACCAAAGCTATCAAATCGAAGGCAGCCTGTTTGCCAGCCGCCCAGATTACTTGTTGAAGGTGCGCGGTATGTCCATGCGGGACGCCGGGATTCTGGATGGTGATTTGCTCGCGGTTCAATCGACCCGTGAGGCTCGCAATGGACAAATTGTGGTCGCTCGGCTGGGCGATGACGTCACGGTAAAACGTTACTGGCGCGGACCGGATCGCATCGAGTTGCGTGCCGAAAATCCGGATTTCAAGACCTTGGTTGTAGTTCCAGGGGAACCTTTTGAAATCGAAGGCCTAGCGGTTGGCCTGATTCGCAACACAGTGATGCTCTGAAGGAAAAAACCATGACCTCTCAAATTCTTTTGTTCCCAGAGATCCCCCAGCGTGCATTGCGCAGCAATGGTGCCCTATCACTGGACCGCCCCTCCTCGCGCACCGCCAAGTCACAGACTTGCGGCGCAGATGTCATTTCCTGGCAAACCGCAGTGCGCATTCGCCGCATGGACACGGATGTGCGGCACCGAGATCAAGCAGGCCGCATGGTCATGTCTGGTCGCATGGCCGACGTCTGTGCTGCGCTAGACCAGATGGTTGCTTTGGGCTAAGACTCGCCCCACTTCGATCAAAGCGGCGCCGATGGCGCCGCTTTTTATTCCTGGCATCTCCCGCGGAAAATGGGGTGGTATAGCAATTATGATTGTCGCTTTGCTCTTTCGAGTCAGACGTGGAACAAAACGAGATGAGTCACTCCTTTCAACTGGTCGGCGTCGTCGGCGCTGGTGCCATGGGCCGAGGCATTGCACAAATGGCAGTGCAAGCCGGATGCAACGTCAAGCTGTTTGATACGTCGGCCCAGGCTAGGGAAGCGGCACTTCAAAGCATTCAGCAACAGTGGGAACGCATGGCTGTCAAAGGCAAATGCACCTCTGATCAACTTGCTCTCTGGCTGAAATCCATCAACACAGCGACAGAGCTCGATGGATTAGCCTCTTGCGACTTTATCATCGAGGCCATCGTCGAGCGCCTCGATGTCAAGCGAGACGTCTTCTCGCAGCTCGAGGTCTTGGTCGCTCCCACAACGGTATTGGCAACCAATACGTCATCGCTATCGGTGACCGCCATTGCGGCTGGACTCCAGCATCCTGAGCGTCTGGCGGGTTATCACTTTTTTAATCCAGTTCCACTGATGCGCCTGGCTGAGATCATTCCCGGCATCAAGACAGACCCGACTGTATGTCAACGCTTGGATGCATTAACCCGTGCGATGGGGCATACCCCAGTGATGGCGCAGGACACGCCCGGTTTCATCGTCAACCATGCGGGTCGAGCCTACGGCACGGAAGCCTTGCGCATCGTCAGCGAGAGCGTGAGCGACTTTGCGACGATCGACCGCATTCTGCGCGACCAGGCAGGTTTTCGCCTTGGCCCGTTTGAGCTGATGGATCTCACTGCACTCGATGTCTCGCACCCAGTGATGGAGTCGGTGTATCACCAATATTACGAAGAGCCTCGCTACCGACCAAGCGTCATCACTGCCCAGCGCCTGGCTGGCGGGATCGTCGGCAAAAAAGTAGGCGAAGGTTTTTACCGCTATCAAGACGGCGTGGCGCAAGTGCCCGCCGAGCCTGCAACACCAGTGGTTGAAAATATTCCACCTGTATGGGTTTCGCCCAAGGCAGCGCGCAGGGCAGAGTTATACCAACTGCTCAAAAATTTAGGCGCGCAGATCGAAACGGGCTCGATGCCCAGTGAGCAAGCCATCATCTTAGTCGCGCCCTTGGGTATGGATGTCACGACGATTGCCGCCGTGGAGCGCCTCGATCCCACCCGCACAATGGGCATTGATTTGTTGATGCCTGATGAAGCGGTCAAGCGGCGGGTTTTGGCAACCAATCCAGCCACCCGCGAGGACATCCGAGACGCCAACCACGCCCTATTTGCCAAAGACGGCAAGTCAGTCAGTGTCATCAAAGACTCGGGTGGTTTCGTGACTCAGCGCGTGTTGGCAGCGATCGTCAACATCGCCTCAGACATTTGCCAACAAAGCATTTGCACGCCACAAGACCTCGACTTGGCTGTGTCACTTGGCTTGGGTTACCCCAAGGGCCCGCTGGCGTGGGGCGATGAGTTGGGCCCGACCAATGTGTTGGAGACACTCTTCAACTTGCAGACCGTGTACGGCGACCCACGTTATCGCCCCAGCCCTTGGCTGCGTCGGCGCGGCGCCTTGGGTCTATCACTCACCCACCAGGAGATTTAAATGGCCGGACGACTCCTTGTTGGAGGCGAGAACCAAACGCTTGTGCTCACGATCAGTGAACCAGAGTCTCGCAATGCCATTGGCCCCGATATTTATGCGGCAGGCGTTGAAGCGCTGAACGCTGCAGAGGCCAATCGTGACGTTCGCGCCGTCATCATCACCGGTGAAGGCAAACAATTCTGTGCTGGCGGCAACCTCAACCGTTTGCTGAGCAACCGCCAACAAGACCCCAAGGTGCAGGCAGACAGCATCAATGGCTTCAACACATGGATCGAAAGCATTCGCCATTTTCCAAAGCCTGTGATTGCTGCTGTGGAAGGCGCAGCTGCTGGCGCTGGCGCCTCGGTTGCTCTCGCCTGCGATTTGTTGGTCGCGGCTGAAGATGCATTTTTGGTCATGGCTTATGCCAACGTCGGCTTGTCGCCAGATGGAGGCGGCGCTTGGAGCCTCGCAAGACATTTGCCGCGGGCAACACAAATGCAAATGTTGATGCTCGGCGAGCGCATGAACGCCAAGCGCTTACACGAACTCGGCGTGGTCAGCCATTTAAGTGCGTCTGGCGATGCACTGAACACCGCGCTAAAAATTGCGGCATCGTTGACGGCGCGTGCTCCCAACGTGATGGCCTCCATCAAAGATCTCTGCAACGAAGCAGTCGAAGTCAACTTACACCAACACTTAGAAAACGAGCGCCAACATTTCGTGCGTAACTTGCATCACGCGAATGGTGGTGAAGGCATCCAAGCATTCCTTGAAAAGCGCCAACCACATTACCGTTGACGCCAACAAACACGCAATTCACTTGAAGGAACAAGGTCACATGAGCGACGCATACACCAGTACTCAGTCACTGAGACGACAGGTTTCAGATGAGCCGATTCTTACTATGGAAGAACGCGAGTCAATCAACGCAGGACGTTGGTTTGGAACTCTTTCTCCATCATTGAGACACGACATACTTCGATGCGCCTACGTCAAACGCTACAAGGACGGCGACCTCATCTGTGCCAGAGGCGATCAGCCTATGGAATGGCTGGGAGTGTGTCGTGGAGCGGTGCGCGTAAGCTCGACATCCATCACCGGCAAGCAAATCACCTACACGTATGTGGAACCGGGCGTGTGGTTCGGAGATGTGACGATGTTCGACGGCGATGCACGGACGCACGACGCTTATGCACACGGAGCGACCACTCTGCTGTGTGTTTCTCGAGCAGACTTCTTCAAGATATTGCATGTGCATACCGAGCTCTACGAGGCGCTCATGCGTTTGCAAGCTCGTCGCATTCGCTCTTTGTTTGGTTTGGTCGAGGACTTGAACACCTTGCCGCTGCGCGCGAGATTGGCCAAGCAACTGATGCACTTGGCGCGCTCCTACGGTGTGCCCTGTCTGAATGCCAACAGCGAGATTCGCATCGGACTGCAACTCGCGCAAGAGGAACTTGCACAGCTGTTGGGCGCTTCACGTCAACGCGTGAACCAAGAGTTGAAAACGATGGAGCGCGAGGGCGCCATTCGTGTGGAGCCCGCCGGGCTGGTGATTTGCGACCAGGCGCAGTTGATGCGCATTGTCGAAACTTCCGATTAAGCCGCCTTCGCGGCGGACAGTGCCGCGCCTTTGGGTTGAAGCCTGTTATCGAGACTTCAACCCATGACTGATCAAGCTGCATTTGTTGGCACCCGCGAGGTTGCCGAATCCCACCGCTTTGACGAGGCTGCGCTCGCGCAATACCTCCATGACCACCTTCCCGGCTTCCAAGGTCCGTTGAAGGTTGAGATGTTCAAGGGTGGTCAAAGCAATCCCACATACAAGCTCATTACCCCATCGCGCACCTACGTGATGCGGGCCAAGCCTGGACCCGTTGCCAAATTATTGCCTTCCGCCCATGCCATCGAACGCGAGTTCCGTGTCATGAAGGCATTGCACACCGTTCAATTTCCGGTGCCTGAAATGTTCGTGTTGTGCGAAGACGAGAGTGTGATTGGCCGGGCATTTTTCGTGATGGAGTTCAAGGCAGGACGGGTGCTCTGGGAGCAGTCATTGCCTGGCATGGAGCCTGAGCAGCGGCGCGCGCTCTATCTCGAACTCAACCGTGTGATGGCGCTCATGCACACCGTCGACGTCAACGCAGTCGGCTTGAGCGACTACGGCAAGCCTGGCAATTATTTTGACCGACAAATTGGCCGGTGGTCGAAACAGTACGTGGCCTCGATCACAGATCCGATTCCTGAGATGGATCGTTTGATGGAGTGGTTGCCCGCGAACGTACCTGCTCTCGCCCGTGACGAAAGCCGAGTGTCCATCGTGCACGGCGATTACCGTTTGGACAACGTGATGTTTGATGCCCAAGAGCCGCGCATCATTGCAGTGTTGGATTGGGAGCTTTCAACCCTCGGACATCCGCTGGCGGACTTCAGCTACCACTGCATGGCGTGGCACATCTCGCCGGGTGAGTTCCGTGGCATCGGAGGTTTAGATCACGCCAAACTTGGCATTCCCAACGAACGTGAATACATCGAGCTCTATTGCTCACACACTGGATTCACCACACCAGAAGAACTCCAGCGGGACTGGAATTTTTACCTCGCCTACAACGCGTTTCGCCTTTCCGCGATTCTTCAAGGCATCGCCAAGCGCGTGCAATTGGGCACCGCCTCCAACGCTCAAGCTGCCAAGTCGGCAGCCGGCGCACGCCCACTCGCAGAGTTGGCTTGGAAGTTCGCCCAGAAGCACGACGCGCACCAATGATTTTTTAAAAAGGAGCTATCCATGCATTTTGAATACTCAGACAAGGTCAAGGACTTGCAGGCTCGCTTGCTCGCCTTCATGGATGAGCACGTATACCCCAACGAAGAGCGATTCCATGAAGAAGTGGCCGCCAACCGTGCTGCAGGCAACGCTTGGATTCCCACCAAGATTGTCGAGGAGCTCAAACCCAAGGCGCGTGCTGCCGGCTTGTGGAACCTCTTCATTCCTAACTCCGCACGTGTCCCTCAAGGTCTGACTAACCTCGAATATGCGCCGCTGTGTGAAATCATGGGTCGAGTGACCTGGGCCCCTGAAGTTTTCAACTGTTCAGCGCCTGACACCGGAAACATGGAAACACTGGAGCGCTACGCCAGCGAAGCCATCAAAGACGAATGGATGGAGCCGCTTTTGCGCGGTGAGATCCGCTCCGCATTTTTGATGACTGAGCCAGAGGTTGCGTCCAGTGATGCAACCAACATCCAATGCCGCATTGAAGACAAGGGAGACCATTACTTGATCAATGGCCGCAAATGGTGGAGCTCTGGCGCGGGAGATCCTCGTTGCAAGGTATTCATTGTCATGGGCAAGACTGATCCCGAAGCGCCTCGCCACAGCCAGCAATCGATGGTGGTGGTGCCCTCTGATACCCCTGGCATTAAGGTACTGCGCGCGCTGAGCGTATTTGGATACGACGACGCCCCACACGGTCACATGGAGGTGCTGTTGGAAAACGTCAAAGTGCCCAAGGGCAATATCCTCTTGGGTGAGGGTCGAGGTTTCGAGATCGCGCAAGGTCGCTTGGGCCCAGGCCGAATCCATCATTGCATGCGTTCGATTGGTGCTGCAGAGCGTGCGTTGGAGTCTCTGTGCAAACGCATCATGGTTCGCACTGCCTTTGGCAAACCTGTTTCTCAACAAGGCGTGTGGCAGGAGCGCATCGCTGAGGCCCGCATCATGATCGAGCAGGCTCGCCTACTGACCCTGAAGGCAGCCTACATGATGGACACCGTGGGCAACAAGGTCGCCAAAGCCGAAATCGCCATGATCAAAGTGGTGGCACCGAACATCGCATTGAAAATTTTGGATTGGGCCATTCAAGCCCATGGCGGCGGCGGTGTGTCACAAGACTTCCATTTGGCCAATACTTGGGCCCATCAGCGCACCCTGCGCTTGGCCGATGGCCCGGACGAAGTGCACCGCGTCACGATCGCCAAGCTCGAGTTGGCTCGCCATGCGACGCTGGCGCTCGAACCAGAGGCTGCGATTACCCGCGGATGCTGATTGAAAGCACCCCATGAACAGCACCCTCGGGTGCTGTTTTTTTGCACCCCAAGCCCACTGCTCATCGCTTGTTGCACAATCCCAAGCACCTTCAACCATCTCCGGAGTTTCAAATGATTGACGTCTACTCATGGGCTACCCCCAACGGCCACAAGGTCCACATCATGCTGGAGGAATGCGGGCAGCGTGAGGGACACGATTGGCACGCACACGCAGTCGATATCGGGCAAGGCCAGCAGTTTGAACCTGCTTTCTTGAAAATCAGTCCCAACAACAAGATACCGGCCATGATCGACAGCCATGGTCCAGCAGGCAAGCCTTTTCACTTGTTTGAATCAGGGGCAATCTTGGTGTACTTGGCGAGTAAATTCAATCGGTTTCTGCCGAAATCAGACACCGCCAAATTTGAAACCATGCAGTGGCTGATGTTCCAAATGGGCGGTGTCGGCCCCATGTTGGGTCAGGCACACCACTTTCGAGGCTATGCGCCTGAAAAAATTGAATACGCCATCCAACGCTATACCAACGAAGCCAAGCGCATCTACGGCGTGATGGATCGACAAATTGAGCGCACGGGCGCATACATCGCTGGTCAGCAGTACACCATTGCGGATATCGCCATATTCCCATGGCTGCGGTCCTGGGAGCGCCAAGGCATCGACTGGGCCGACTACCCAGCGCTACACGCGTGGTTTCAAAAAATCGAACAGCGCCCCGCCGTTCAGAGAGGCGTCCAAGTGTTGACCTCACTGCGCAAAGAGCTGACTGACGACAAGGCTAGGCACTTGCTTTTTGGTGCAGGTCAGTACGAAAAGCGCTGATCACCGGCCTCCGTGACCCTGCCATCCAAAGAAAAGGCTGCTCACGCAGCCTTTGTTGTCCACGTTTTTTCCACGTGTCGAAAAAAACGATCTTTTTTGACTCACAAACCAACCAAGACGTGGCCCTAAACATTCGCTCCCAAGGCCACTTTTAGGGCCCGTACAGCGCTCTCCGGGGTTGTGAAAACGGGAACGCTCAAGTGTTGCCTCAGAAATGGCGCAGCGCGCGCCATTGAAAACTGTGCCAAAGCAATGGCCTTTGCTCCACCTGCTTCGAGGCGCTTCGCCGCCTGCAGGACCGCAGCATCATGGGCGTCAACGTCGCCAAGATTCAATGCATCCAATGCCTCCGCCGCCAAAGCGGTCTGCACCTGTATACCTGGCGTGAATTCCGAAGGCATGGTCTCCAGCGTTCCAGCGAATGAGGCAATCAATCCAACCCGCTGAGTCTGCGCTTCAACTTCCGTGATCATGGCTTCATTGGGCTTGAAAACCGGCAGGTGTGGAAAGCGTGCCTTGACAGCATCAATACAGGGACCAAAGGCTGAGCACGTGAACAAAATGCCGTGCACTCCCGTCCCCACAGCGTAGCTGGCAAGATCTAAAAACCGCTGATGCATGGCTGTATCCAAGCCACGTCCCAAGGTCGCCAAATCGGCTGACAAGCTATCGTCCAACAAGTTCATCCGATTGGCATCAGGCCACTGGAGAGCCATGACCGTGTTGATCGGCTCCACCGAGTGAGAAAGGGCGTGAATCAAGGCAATGCGCATACGGGTTTCCAAAGTTCTATGCATTATTGTCAGCCAATCGATGGCCGAACACTGTTGCGTTTGGGTCAGCAAAGCACCCCGCCCAGGAGCGCGCAGCTCGATCCTTCGCAGAGGGCGCAATCGAAGTCAAGCACGCAAGAGCCTGCGAATGCGCATCACCAGCACAAGGCCGAGCGAACAAGACACCGCATTGAGCAGCCAGGTCAGGCTCCACGTGCCTTGCGTATCTGCCAGCCACGCAGCGATGGGTGGCATCAAGAATTGTCCAGTCATTGACATCTGCGTCGTCCACCCGAGCGATGTCGACACCGCCTGCTCGCTCGGCGCCAGGCGCACAGCCAGCGAAAACAGTGATCCAGGGATCAACCCACCAACACCCGAAAACAACAGCGCCGCGGCAATGCGTCCCTCGATCGGCATGGCAATGCCAGCCGAGAACACCACAACGGCACCCAAGAACATGGTCACAAAGGCGGTGCCCATCACTTTGTGTGGCGCCACGCCGCGGTGCAGCAGCTGCCCTGCCCCTACATTGCCAAAAATATTGACCAACGATGCCGCTGCAGTCACGATGCCCGCGGCCGCCGCGCCCATGCCAGCCTCATGCATCAAAGTCGGGAAGAACCCAATCACGACCAACCATTGACTGGAATACATACCAAACGCCAACGCTACCCACCACGTGCCCGGGTTGCGCCAGGTTTGCATCAACCTAGCGCCTTGGCTCAAAGTCTCACCTGTCGCCTTGGGGCGGTGGGACACGGGTACTTGTCGCCAGAGTCCCCACGCACACAACAGCGACACGGCTGACAAGACCCACCACCACACCGACCAAGGAAACGCACCCAAGACCCAGGGGCCAACAATCATCGATGTCGCTGTACCAGCGGGCATAAAAGTACCCCACACGCCCATCGTCTGAGCCAGTCGCTCTGGCGGGACCAATTGCCGAAGCAACGCGGGCGCAGGCACAACAACCAATAAAAACGCCATGCCCTCTAGCGTTCGACACAGCAGCAACAATGGCACCGATGCGGACAATCCCCCCAAAAAACTGGCGGCCGCCATCAACGTCAAGCCGATCAAAACACTGCGCCGCAAGCCCATGCTGTCGGCCAACATACCAACAAACACCGCCATCAACATGCCAGCAAACTGGGACATAGACAGCAACATGCCCGCTTCCACCAAGGTCATGCCCAGTTGCTGTTGAAGAATCGGAATGGCCACGGGAACCTTGCCGACGTGCATCGCCGCGGTGGTACCCGCCAGGATGACCCATGCTGCTGCGCTGGTCGGCGAAGGCATTGAACGCTCAACAACTGTGGTCATCATCGCAAAGTCTCTCCGGACTCAACCAATTAAAACAAGCGCGGGTTCTGCGGTCGCAAGGCACCCGAAACGTCCAGCACAAAAGCGCATAATAAATGCACCAATGCTGCGATTTGCAAACCATGAGTCAAGCGCCCTTGCACACCCCCCCAATACCTGTCGGCATCGATGAGTTGCAACACGATGTCCACGCGGTAAACCGAGAAATCGACCGCTTGGCCTATGCCATGCGAGTTGATTTAGAAGACGAAACTCAAGTTCATCGCCTGCTGCTGGGCAAGGTCGCCCCGGGCGAGCACACTGGCGAACACCTGGACTTGCTTCGCGGCCTTCTCTTGCTGAGGGGGAAAATACGCGAAAACCGCCTGAGAGCGGGGCTGCCCGACGGCCCGAGTCCCATCGGGGAAAGCATCTATCCGCTGTTGCGCGTCCACGAAGCCGACGACCCGGCGCCCCCCCAACAGGCTTAGGACTGAGGCCACTGAAACAAGGCGGGCTCTTTGGCGAAAAACCGCTCCACCGCTTGGGCGTTATAGGGATCGCAAAAGCACAAACCCTGATCGTTGGCTTCGGTATTCAAAACATGACGCAAGTTGTGACCAAGCGAGTCATTGACGCGTTGCTTGATCAAACCCGTTGCCAGACGCGATGCATTCTTGAGGCGGTGTGCATACTCATGGGCCGCCGCCGTCAGCCCATCGACCTCAACGACTTCCATGACGATGCCTAGTCGATGTGCCTCATGCACATCCACTTCGCGAGCGGTCATCATCAATTCCTTCGCACGCTGGATACCGACCACGCGAGGCAAGGTGTAGAACGCCCCGCAATCGGGCACCAGCCCGATGCGCATGAATGACATACAAAAACGCGCTCTGGGCGTCGCCAGCACCATGTCGGCGGCAAGCGCCAAACTAAAGCCGGCTCCAAATGCTGGGCCATCCACCGCAGCAATCAAAGGTTTGTCCATCTCGATCAATTCGGCGACCCATTGATACAGTTCACCCATGCGCTCACGCGTATCTTGCGGCGCGATTTTGCCTGCGCGTTCCTTCATGGCGCGAATGTCGCCCCCCGCACAAAACACGCCGCCGGCTCCAGTCAATACAACAACGCGCACGTCTGGATCGCGCGCCACACGCGGCACAGCCTCAGCCATCGCTTCGCGCATCTCTGGCGAAAACGAATTCCGCGACGCCGGCTGATTCATGGTCAAGGTGGCAACGCCATCCGCAATTTCGACGATCAAGGCACTCATGTCATTTCCGTTCTAGCGCAACTGCGCTGATTCATTGATGTGTGTTCAAACGACTCATTTCGAGCAAGGGAACCACTGCAGCCTCATTGCCACGAGTCAATCGAGCCAATCGCTCATTGCTCATCGACTTGGGCCAATCCATGAGAAACCACCAACGCGTCGCGCTCGGCGACACGCGCTTGAAACTGGATGCCCAAGTTCGTCCGCCACATGTCGACATGGATGCTTTCACCCGGGTAAACGGGCCCAGCAAAGCGCAGGCCCAAGTGCTTCAACCGTTCAGGTTGGTAATGACACAAGGTCTTGATCAGCGCATGGCCAACCGCACCGTAAGTCGCTAAGCCATGCAAAATCGGGCGCTTGAAACCGGCAGCCAAAGCAACCGCGGGATCTGCATGCAATGGGTTGAGGTCTGAGCACAATCGATACAACAACGCAGCCTGAGGCAGTGTCGGCATGATGCAAGTGAATTCAGGGGGCGTTTGTGGGCAAGCGGGCTTGGCCTCCGGCGGTGCATCGCCACCCCGTGGGCCATTGCCAGCTTGCTGCGAGAATCCACCGTCACCTCGGCAAAATGTGGTGCCAGAAAGCGTCGCGAGCAAGTCTCCAGACGACTGCTCGTACAAGCGACGTTCGTGTACCAGCAGAGCCCCTTTGTCTGCGCCTTTGTCAACGAGGTGCGTCACCTTCAACTCGCCGATGACCGTCGCAGCCACGGGCAATGGCCGATGCAAGGTGAGACTTTGCTCGCCATGCAAGACCTTGACCCAATCAATGCCAGAATTTTGCTCTTTGATCCAAAACCCAGGTGACGCCAGCACCACAGGCATCGTGGGTGCTGCGAGCATGTCGGGTTCATACACAAAGCGAAGTTGCTGAGTGTCCATCGGATCAAATCCATAGCCCACGCCGAGCGCGTACATCGCGCTGAAGCGCCAGTCATAGGTTTGAACGACGGGTTCAAAAACCCAATTTTTCAATTTGTCGTAATCAATCGCCATGCCAGTTTCCCTCGGGTTGTGTTCACGCAAGACGGCTTCAATCAGATGGGATCCCACGAGAAGACATCCGCACTCCTATCCAGCTTGGCAAAGCCTGCTTTCAAAGATGGGATGCCGTGCTCTGCAACCGACTCGGGTGTCCAGCCTTCGCTGCGGTGCACACTGCGAATCGGGCGATTGTGATTGAACAAGAAAATTTCGTTGGCACGCACACCAAAGATCTGGGCCGTGACGTCGGCCGCTTGATCCGCCATCAAATAGACCGCCAACGGAGCGATCTTTCTGGTTTCCATGCGCTTCATGCGCTCAACGCGCAATTTTTCTTCTGGTGTTTCTGCTGGAATGGTGCCGATCAAACGGCTCCAAGCAAAAGGCGCGATGACGTTGGACCTCACGTTGTAGCGTGCCATATCCAAGGCAATCGATTTCGATAAGCCGACCAGCGCCATCTTGGCTGCTGAGTAGTTGGCCTGACCAAAATTGCCCACCAAGCCAGAGGTCGAAGTCATGTGCACATAACTGCCACTACCCTGCTCTTTGAAATGGTTGGCTGCTGCGCGCGAGACGTAAAAACTGCCATTCAAATGCACGTCGATCACCGCTCGCCATTCCTCAACACTCATGCGGAAAAACATGCGATCCCGCAAAATCCCCGCATTGTTGATCACACCATCGATGCGACCAAAGTGCGTCAAGGCCGTCTCAACCAACCGGTTGGCTGCATTCCAATCGGCAACGCTGTCTGTGTTGGCAACAGCTTCACCCCCAGCACCCACGATCTCATTAACCACGGCCTGTGCCGGACCTACGTCGGCCCCCTCACCGCTGGCGTTGGTTCCTAAATCATTGACCACCACCTTGGCGCCAGCGGCAGCCAACGCCAACGCGAAGTCGCGACCAATGCCATTGCCCGCGCCTGTCACGACCACCACTTTGCCTTGCAACATCTTTGCCATCTTGTTTCCTTACAAATGGGCTCACGACCGCTCTGCGGGCGCAATAAAAAATTGGGGATATAGACGCCGAACCGGCTCGCCGTCCAGCTTCCAAGTCATGCACTGGTTCAAGTGAGGCGGAGGCTCTTTGATTTCAGACGCGGCGTTAGGGCCTTTCCCATAAAAACGCGAATAGATGGGCACGGCTTGGTAGGCCGCAGTGGCCATATTGGCGAGCAACTCGCGCATATGGGTACACCCTTCGACGCCACCCATGGCCTCTGCAATGGCCTTGCGCCAACCACGTCCCATCGTCTTCCCAACGAGCTTTTGCAACACTGGTTGGGTCTGCCTGCATTCCGCCGTCGGAATGCGATGCATGTTGCTGCCAATCGAATGAATCCGCAGGTGCTCGTCCACCGTGATGGTGATCACAATATCGTGCACAGGTACGCCCGTTGGAATCGGCAAGCGCTCTGCGTCATAGCTATCGTAGGTGCGCGTGTCCAACAGCCGCGCCTCAATATCGAATAAACGGTCTTCGCGCACAAACGCGTCATAAACCACTTGTCGGCGATGAATCGCCTGTCTTTTCACATCAGTCATGAGAACACAATCACTCCGCGCGCGTTGCGGCCTTGGGCCAAATCTTCAAATGCCTGTGGCGCTTCATCAATGCTGTAGCGCTGCGTGATGAGCTGATCCAGCTTGAGTTGCCCGGTTTGATACAAAGAAAGCAGTCTGGGGAAATCGTGGCGCACGCGTGCAGAGCCGTAATAGCTGCCCCGCAGGACTTTTTCCTGTAGCGCAAATGCGCTGCTGCGCACCGACGTCATGTCTCTCGCGGAAGCGACACCAACGACGATCGCCTCGCCCCCCGCGCGCAAACACCCGAACGCTTGCGCAATGATTTCGCCATACCCAACGCACTCGAATGCATAGTCTGCGCCGCCACCAGTCAACTTGCGTAGCACACTCACCAAGTTATCGACATCCTTGCTATTGAGCGTGTGCGTGGCACCAAACACTTTGGCCATCTCGAGTTTGCTGTCCATGATGTCTACTGCGACGATCATGGCCGCGCCAGACATCGCACAGCCATGGATGGTGCTCAGGCCCACTCCTCCCGCGCCAAAAACCACGCACACGGAGCCGGGAGTGACCTTGGCGGTATTGCATGCAGCACCCCATCCTGTCATGACACCGCAGCCGATCAGAGCGCAGCGATCGAGCGGCACATCTGGCGTGATTTTGACCACGCTACCCAGCGCAAGAGTGGCGTACTCAGCCATCACACCGCAACTGGACATCACATTCAATCGCTCGCCTTGGGCGTCATGCGTTCTGGCGTGTCCGCCCACCAGCGATGCTGGCCAAGCGTTGCCGACTTCACACAAGTTGGAGCGTCCGGTCACGCACTGGCGACACTGGCCACACGTATAAACAAAACTGCTGATCACATGGTCACCGACTGCCACATCTGTGACGCCCTCACCCACTTGCACAACCACGCCCGCCCCCTCGTGACCCAGCACAATAGGCGTGGGCAAATTCAGCGTGCCGTTGGTCACTGATAAGTCACTGTGGCACACACCACAGGCGCCCACTTTGATCATCACCTCCCCTGGACCGGGGGGCTGCACGGTGATGGTCTCAACTTGAATGCCGCCATCACCTCCACGGTACACCACCGCCTTGGCGACTTGTGCTGATTGGATGGTCATCGTTCGCTCCTTGAACTCATTGTCCTGCGCGTCAACTTGGGAACAGCTGAAACGCGCCATGCCGCCTTATATTGACACCAAGGCATCGGATGTCCGCTGCTGTCGATGCATTCTTAAGCACTTCGAAAGTTTTCCCATGTCACCACTGGTACAAAGCGCACCACTTGCCCAACTGCACGACATTGACGCGCTGGCCAAGTTTGCGCGACTCCAAGGTGATCGCACTGTGCTGCAAGTCGATGGGACCACGGATTCCCTGACGTTTGCCGAATTGGATCGCCGAGCCAGTCAGGTCGCGCAGTGGTTGCACTCACTGAACTTGATGCCTGAGGATGACATTGCCATGCTCATCGAAAATCGCCTGGACTACTTCACCGTGGCGTGGGGTGCGCGCCGTGCAGGGCTGTACTACACCCCCATCAGCATTCACTTGCGTGCCGCCGAAATTGGGTACGTGTTGCAAGACAGCGGAGCCAAACTGCTGATCACGAGCAACCAACTGACGCCGACTGCGCGCGATATCGCACAGGCTACAGGTTGGGACGGTCCTTGTTATCTCATTGACAGCGCCGCCGAGGGCCCTGGCGGCGACTGGCCCACACTGCCGCAGATTTGGGACAGCTTCGATCCAGAAGCCAGGCTGCCCCAACGCCCTGTCGGCCGGGACTTTCTCTACAGCTCCGGCACCAGCGGCAAACCCAAAGGTGTGAAGCGCGCTCTGATCCCCTATGACGCCAGGCTGCAACCCAGCTTTGAAACCGAATTTTTCGCGCAACACTATGGGATCGGCCCAGACACGATCTACCTATCGCCGGCACCGCTTTACCATGCCGCACCGCATCGATTCACCATGCGCACGATTGAGTTTGGGGGCAGCTGCGTGATCATGCCCAAGTTTGATCCTGAGCGTGCGCTGCAACTGGTGGAAGAACACCGGTGCACCCACTCCCAGTGGGTTCCAACGATGATGGCGCGCATGTTGGCGCTGCCCACTGCGGTCAAAGCGAAATATGACGTCTCAAGTATGCGCACCTTCATTCACGCGGCGGCTCCCTGTCCGCCTGAGGTGAAGCAAGGCATCATCGATTGGTGGGGCCCTGTGGTGGTCGAGTACTATGCCGGCTCAGAAACCGTCGGCATCACATTGTTGACCTCACAGGACTGGGTCGAGCACCCTGGCTCTGTCGGGCGCCCTGTTTTAGGGAAACTTCACATCAAAGACGACGCGGGCAACGACCTACCGCCCGGTGAACAGGGCATGATTTATTTCAGTGGCACGCCCCCTTTCGCGTACCACAACGACCCAGAAAAAACCGCCAAGGCCTACGCGCCCGATGGTGCCAGCACTTATGGCGACATCGGACATGTTGATGCAGACGGCTTTTTGTATTTGTCGGGTCGGCGCACCGACCTGATCATCAGCGGCGGCGTGAACATCTACCCTCAAGAGGTTGAGAATTTGTTGGCAACCTACCCAGGCATCCTCGATGTGGCGGTGATCGGTATTCCAGACGCGGACATGGGTCAGCAGGTTATTGCCGTCGTGGAATTGACGCCCGACACACAGGCCAGCGAAGCCATGGCTGAGGCCATCATCGCCCACTGCCGAAAGCATTTGGCGGGAGTGAAATGTCCCAGACGCGTGGATTTCACTGACCACCTTCCCAGAGAGGCGAACGGGAAACTGTATAAACGCCACCTCATCGCTGAATACGAAAAAGCGGCGCAACGCTGAGCGCCGAGCCACACCAATCAAGGACAACTCCATGACCCGCTCTCAACCAATGGCACTCCAGGGCCTGCGCGTGCTCGATCTATCTCGTTTGCTACCCGGGCCGATGGCCAGTCATATTTTGGTGGGTTTTGGTGCCGATGTGATCAAAGTTGAAGATACCGGTGCCGGCGACTACGCCAGACGCAATGTGCCTCTTGTCTTAGGTGAGTACGGTGCGACATTCACATCGACCAATCCAGGCAAACGCTCCATTGCCCTCAACCTTAAGACCGATGATGGTCGCGCCCTTTTGCGCGAATTGCTGGCAACCACCGATGTGGTCATCGAAAGCTTTCGACCCGGTGTCATGACCCGACTCGGCCTTGATCCACATGACCTGCTGGCTGAGTTTCCGCGCCTGATCTACTGCGCCATCAGTGGATATGGTCAGCAAGGTCCAGAAGCCAAACTGGCTGGCCATGACATCAATTACCAAGCATCCGCCGGCCTGCTTGCCCAGAGACTTGCGGGTGACTTGTCGGTACCTAGCTCTGTTTTGGGCGACCTGGTGGGTGGGTCGATGAGTGCGGCGATGTCCATCATGGCCGCCATTCTGCAACGCCAGATCACGGACCGCGGTCAGTTCATCGACATCTCCTTGGCGCACGGTTCGATGGCCTTGTTGGCGCATACCGGCGTGTCTGAGTTCAACGGTGAACCTGGCGTACCCTTTGGTGAGTCTCGCCTGACTGGCGGCAACCCATCGTATGGCGTGTATGAAGCAGCCGATGGTCGTTTGGTCGCACTTGGTGCATTGGAACCCAAGTTTTGGCGAGGATTCTGTGCTGGAGCCGGACTGGACGATCTGGCAGACCTGGACACCAATGGCGACGAGGCCACCCGCGCCATGATCCGCCAGCGCTTGAGCGCCCTGTTCAAAACCAAGCCAGCAGCAGAGTGGCACCGTCTGGGCGAAGCATGGGACGTGTGTATGAACGCCGTCAACACGCTCGCCGAAGCCCGTGCATGGGCTGAACCTCACAAGGATGCGTTGTTCCACGAATATGAACAAAAGGGCTCAGGGCGCAAAGTCCGCGTGCTCGCCGGCGTGACCGGTAACCTCGCCAGCACAGCTCGCCCCCTTGGCCCTCCGCCCGCCCAAGGACAACACACGCGTGAAATTTTGCAAGCATTGGGCAAATCTGATGAAGACATCGCCCGTTGGATCGGCACCGGCGCCATCAACCCCGATGCCTGAAGGTGCATGGTGCGCCCGAGCGCAATGACTTTGGGTTTGTGTCATGCTCCCGGTCGTCGCGCTTTGAATCGGCAAGGCGCTCTCAATCAAAGGTGAATCATCATGCATCGTTTGCGCTTCATCGCACGCCGCTGGCTGGTGCTATTGGGCTTGGGCAGTTTGGTCGGTGGACCGGCAGCGGCAGCAGGTTGCCCAGCTTTGCTCAACCACACCATGGGCAAACTACAGGACGGCTCACCACAATCGCTGTGCCAATACCAAGGTCAAGTGATCTTGGCGGTCAACACAGCGAGTTACTGTGGCTTTACGCCACAGTACGAGGGCCTAGAAGCCCTGTATAAAACGTACAAGGACCAGGGCTTGGTCGTCTTGGGCTTTCCATCCAATGACTTCAATCAAGAGAAAAAGTCCAACCAAGAAATCGCAGATTTCTGTTTCAACACCTATGGCGTGGCCTTCCCGATGTTCGAGGCGTCCTCAGTGCGCGGCGACAACGCCAACCCATTCTTCAAAGCGCTGCAGGCCGCTGGCGCTGGTGCGCCCAGATGGAACTTTTACAAGTACTTGATTGGGCGTGATGGACAGGTGATTGACAGCTATAGCAGCATTACCGTGCCCAAAAAACTGACCAGTGCAATTGAAAAAGCGCTCAAAGCTCAGCCTTGAACGCCCTTTTGGGCCCGCCTTGGCCTCGCGGGCCAGCGCGGCGCACGTCAGTGCAATTTGTAGGCGGCGTGGCAAGCCACGCATTGAGCCGTCAAATGAGACAAGGCCTTGAGTGTGGCCTTCAAGTCCCCCGTCGTGCTGGCGTCGCGAGCCACGATCGCAAACTGACTCGCAGCTCGGTGCATTTGTGTCCCAATCGCAGCCATGCCTGCCGGCATCACTTTGGACGACTCCTCAGCGCCATGGCGGCCCAGCGAGCTCATGCCCAGGCGCTGCTCCGCAACCCGTGCAGCAGCATCAAACTGCTCTTGAGATAGGGCCGCCTGAATCTCTTGAATCGCCTTGAGGTGGTCACGCATTCCAGCAAGGGTATGTTCACGCATCTTGTCCGGGTACTTCACAAACTCACGGGTGTCCGGTCCAAAGTCATGCGCGTGTCCTCCGGAAGGCACCGATTGGGCACCGTGCTTCCCATGCATTGACTTGTCGTGCTTCATGTCATGCTGAGCCCAAGCCACCGACGCAATCACCGCCGTTGCTGACAACAACGCAACCGCCACGCCTCGTTTAACGAACCCTGTCATCGCATCTCCTACTCAAAAGGTCAATCTCATCTCGCTACCGCTGTCCTTAGAAAGAGCGGGGCAAACCAAGCACGTGTTCAGCCACGTAGCTGTAAATCAAATTGGTTGAAATCGGCGCGACTTGGTAGAGGCGGGTCTCTCTAAACTTGCGCTCAATGTCGTATTCGCACGCAAAGCCAAAACCACCGTGGTACTGAATGGCCACGTTGGCTGCCTCCCAACTTGCTTTGGCCGCCAAATACTTCGCCATGTTGGCTTGGGTACCGCAGGGCAAGTGCGCGTCGTACAAACTGCACGCATCAAAACGCATCAAATTCGCCGCCTCTGTTTCAATGAAGGCATCGGCAATGGGGAATTGCACGCCCTGATTTTGACCAATCGGACGACCAAACACCTCTCGGGTCTTGGTGTACTCCGTCACACGATCAATGAACCAATAAGCGTCCCCAATGCACTCCGCGGCAATCAAGGTTCGCTCAGCGTTCAGGCCATCGAGGATGTACTTGAAGCCCTTGCCCTCTTCTCCAATCAGGTTCTCCTCTGGAATCTCGAGGTTTTCAAAAAACAACTCATTGGTCTCATGGTTCACCATGTTGGGAATGGGACGCACAGTGAGTCCACTCTTCTGCGCTTCCTTCAAGTCAACCATGAAGATGGACATCCCTTCGCTCTTTTTCTTCACCTCCGCGAGGGGCGTCGTGCGCGCGAGCAAGATCATCCAATCGCTATGCTGAATGCGGCTGATCCATACCTTTTGACCATTGACCACATAGCGGTCACCCTTTTTGACTGCGGTGGTTTTGATCTTGGTCGTATCCGTACCGGTCGTCGGCTCGGTGACTCCCATCGATTGCAAGCGCCATTCGCCCGTTGCAATCTTGGGCAGGTAATGCGCCTTTTGTTGCTCTGAACCATGGCGCAGCAACGTGCCCATGTTGTACATCTGACCATGACAGGCACCAGAGTTGCCTCCGCTGCGATTGATCTCTTCCATGATGACAGTGGCCTCAGCCAAACTCAGTCCAGAGCCGCCATATTCTGTGGGAATCATCGCGGCCATCCAGCCAGCCTTGGTGAGTGCATCAACAAAAGCCTCGGGGTACTCCCGCTTTTCATCGACCTTGCGGTGGTATTCATCGGGGAACTCGGCACACAACGCCCGAACGCCATCGCGGATATCGGTGTACTGATCATCGAACCGTGCTTTAAACATCGCTATTCCTCTGCCTTTTCAAACGAATTTCAATTCAAACTCAAACTCACCTGTCCTTGCATGGTGAGACAGCCCTCGGCATCGCGCCCCCAAACCTGGAACACCCCGTCACTCAGAGGCTTAGCACACAGCTCAAAGGCATTCAGATCAAGGGTCGGACGTACCGCCTTGAACTCAAACGCACCAATGCGCGAATCGGGGAATCGGCGTTCAATCAAGTCCACCAAGAGCGTCGCGATCAACGGTCCATGAACCACCAATCCTGCATAGCCCTCAACCTCGGTGGCGTATGGCCGATCATAATGAATGCGGTGAGCATTGAAGGTGAGTGCCGAATACCGAAACAAAGCCGGTGGTGTGGGTTCGAACGTGCGTGAAAACGCTTCATCCGTGGGAGCTGGTAACGGGGTCACTGGGACGGCATCCGGCTGAGCTGCCTCGCGGTAGACGATGTCTTGCTCCTCACTGAGGCACAAACCCTTTGCATTGCTGACCTCGTGCCGCACAACCACAAAGACCAACTCGCCCGTCCGTCCCGACTTGTACTGAACGGATTGAATGCTCGAGACCAAAGTCGCTTCATCCCCGACCCGCAAGGGGTTCTCCGCCTCCCACTTTAATCGACCACCGGCCCACATGCGACGAGGCAACGGCACCGGCGGCAAAAAGCCCCCTTTTTTAGGGTGGCCGTCTGCCGCGATGTCGGCTTGCGCTGCCTGCGGCAAGAAATAGAGCCAGCGCCCGAGGGGTGGCACTTTGTCGCCATCTCGTGGCGGTGGGCCTGCCCGATCCAATAGCGCGTGCAGGCCACACAGCGGCGCTGCGCGAATCACCTCGTGGTGCGTCTCGCTGCGACCAACCCAAGTTTGCAGGTGCTCGATTTGGCTCTCATCAATCGCTGGTTGTGCAGTCATAAGTTCATCAAGATGCGGTTGCTACGGCTGCCAAGTATTTGGACACCAAATCTTTCTTCAATACCTTACCAGACAACGTGGTCGGCATCGCTGGAACCACCACCACCTGAGCAGGTCTTTTGTATGGCGAGAGATTCTCCTTGAGGTGCTGAGCCCAGGCCACTTCATCCAATTGGCTCCCAGACTCCAGTTCAACAAACGCCACCACCCGCTCATTGCCATCCGCTTCCGCTTGCCCCACCACCGCAGCGACCCGAACAAAGGGCAAGCGCATCAGCACCGCCTCCACTTCACCCGGATAAACATTGAACCCACTGCGAACAATCATCTCTTTCAGGCGAGCAACGACAAACAACTCTCCGGCTGGCCCTTGGTAGCCAACATCGCCACTGGCATACCAGCCGTCAGGCCTCATCACGGCCGCCGTACCGGGCGCATCCCGAAAATACCCCGCCATCAAACCGTCCCCACGCATCCAGATCTCACCGCGTTCGCCGCGCGCGACATCCAGCCCCTGAGGGTCAACAATGCGCATCTGCGCGCCCTCAACGACATAGCCCGCCGAGGTGTCGATTCTGCCCTCGTCTTTTTTGACCACCGACAGCACACCGGCATACTCCGATAAACCATAGCCATGGTGAAGCGAAAAACCGGTCACCCGTTCAATTTCCTCTTTCAGGGGCAGCAGCAATGGTGCGGCGCCAGCGTACATGTATTTCAAGTGAGGGGCTTGAAAGCGCGCCTGTGGATGCTCCTTGAGCCAGGTGAGCAAACGCGCATACAGCGTGGGTGGACCCTGCAGTTGAGTCAAGCCCTTGTGTGCGAGTGCATCCAGGACATCCGCAGGCTCAAACTGTTGACGCATGAGAAGTGCAGAGCCGCTGTACAAGCACGCCAGCAAAACTGTGCCCAAACCAAAAATGTGCGTCATGGGAACGTAAGCATAGGACCGATCTGATCGACTCAAAGCCCTGGACTCGCTGCTGACCTTGGCAAACTGAATCAGTCCTTGGTGCGTGATCATCACGCCCTTGGGCTCGCCCGTGGAGCCCGATGTAAAGATCAGTGACGCCACCCGAGAAGCGAGTGGCTCTGGCTCCGCCACTGCCTGCGGTCGAGCTGTCCCCACATGCAATCCGCTCACGCGAGAGGGCCGTGCATCGGCCTCATGTGCGTGCTGCGTCGCGGATGTGGATCGCTCACTGGTGTAGTACACCACGCGGGGGTCACAGCGCTGAGTGATTCCTGCGATTTCACCTCGTGACATTCTGGCGTTGACGCCACATGACCACGCCCCGAGGCGGCTACACGCGACAATCAAGCCCACGTGCTGGGGCGCATTTTCCGCCACCACCAGCACGCGATCTCCGCGTAGAACGCCGGCCTCGAGCAACTCCTTTTCGAGCACATCGGCCATCGCACCAAGCTGGCTGAGCGTCCACCTGCGATCGATTTCCTCGATGAACACATGGTCAGGATGCGCTGCCAGCTGCGCATCAAACACGTCGTGAATGAACTGCATCGCAGCCAAACCGCTCGAGCCGCTCACGCACCGGCCCGTTCAAAAATGGCCGCCATCCCCTGACCGCCGCCGACGCACATGGTTTCCAAACCGTACCGCACACCTTGCCGTTGCATCTCGTACAGCATTGAGGTCATGATCCGTGCGCCAGTGGCGCCAACGGGGTGACCGAGCGAAATCCCAGAGCCATTTACATTTAATCGGTCTTCCAATCCTTCCAGTGTCTCGCCCCAGCCTTTCAGCACTGCCAGGGCTTGGCACGCGAACGCCTCATTGAGCTCGATCAAGCCCATGTCCTGTAGCGACAAACCAAGGCGTCCCATGAGCCGCTGAACGGCTGGCACAGGACCAATGCCCATGTGCGAAGGCTCGCACCCTGCGGTTGCCCAACCCACGAAATAGGCCATCGGTGTCAAACCGAGCGCCTCCAACTGATCCTCCGCGACCACCAAACACGCTGCGGCGGCATCGTTTTGTTGACTGGCGTTGCCAGCCGTTACCGTACCATTCGGGAAAATGGTCTTGAGCTTCGACAGGCTCTCCAGCGTGGTCTGCGGGCGCACTCCCTCGTCCTGACGAACCCAAACCGAATCTCCCTTGCGCTGAGGCACCTCCACCGCCACCACTTCTTCGGTGAAACGCCCTGCCGCCCAAGCTTGTGCTGCGCGGCTTTGGCTGCGCACAGCGAACGCGTCGGCTTGTTCCCGCGTGATGTTGAAATCTCGCGCCAAATTCTCGGCTGTCTCAATCATCCCGCTGATGCGCCCAAACCGGTGCTCCGGTTGACTTCGCTCGCGACCCCGATCGAGGCGATCGTGCAGGGTGACGCTGCCTGCGCGCTTACCCTTGCGCATATCCGTGGTGTAGAACTCCACATTGCTCATGCTCTCCACGCCACCCGCCATCACGACATCCGCCGCACCGGTTTGCACCATCATGGCGGCGGTCGCAATCGCTTGAAGGCCTCCCGCGCAGCGGCGGTCGAGCTGCATACCTGGGACCTCGATCGGCAACCCGGCCTCCAGCGCAATCCAGCGTCCTGTGCATGGCGTTTCCCCATTGGCGTAACTTTGGGCAAACACGACGTCATCAATTCGGGCAGGGTCAATGCCGGTTTTTGCCAAGATCGCTTTGGCCACCGTGGCACCTAAAACCTCTACTGGGACGGGGGCCAAAGCACCGCCAAATGCCCCAATGGGAGTGCGCAAAGGCGCAACAATCGCAGCTCTTCTCATCGTTGATACTCCAGTGGATATGGTCAACTACACCGACCCGCTTGCAACACACATGAGCGCTTGGCTCAACTGAATTTTGAAAGTGTCATTTCATCGGACATCGGTATATCAGATGACCTCACGTGTGATTGCGACTCAGGCGACAATCCACAGACAAAAAGTCGCTCCGGTGACCGCGCCGCTAGCCTAATCCCAGGGCGGCCGCACCGATTCAGCCAAGGTTTACCCGACATGACTATTGAATTTCGTTCTCCGCTGCAAAAACGCATCTACACCATCATTTTCGAGGCAGACACCCCCGCCGGCAAACGCTTTGATGTGCTGCTGATCGCCTTCATCCTGTTGTCGCTGATCGGCGTGGTTCTGGATAGCGTGGTCAGCATTTCTGCGCGCTTTCACCTGGCGTTGTCGGTGAGTGAATGGTTCTTCACGATTGCATTTTCCGTTGAGTACCTGTTGCGCTTGTACTGTGCGCCGCGTCCTTGGGCCTATGCCCGCAGCTTCTTTGGTGTGGTCGATTTGTTGGCGATATTGCCGACTTACTTGGCGTTCTTCATGCCTGAAATTCACTCCTTGATCGACATCCGAATCTTGCGACTGATGCGCGTGTTTCGTGTCCTCAAGTTGACGCACTACATGCACGAATACACCATGCTGCGCGATGCGCTCAAAGCCAGCCAACGCAAAATCATGGTGTTTCTCACCACCATTTGCATGGCCATCATGGTGATCGGCACTGCGATGTACGTCATCGAGGGACCTGAGAACGGATTCACGAGCATCCCCATTGCCGTGTACTGGGCTATCACGACGATGACAACCGTAGGTTTTGGGGACATCACGCCGCAAACCGATTTAGGGCGATTCTTGGCGTCGTTGATGATGTTGATGGGCTGGGGCGTGTTGGCTGTCCCAACCGGCATCGTCACCGCCGAGATGGTGCAAACACCCCGCTCCCCAGTCACGACACGCACCTGCCCCGCTTGTATGCGCGAAGGACTGGCGGCTCAGGACAGGTTCTGTCGCGACTGCGGTGAGGCACTACCGCCGTATCAATCTGGGGCGTGAGCCTTATCGGCGCGAAGCGATTGGCTTCAGAGCTTGTCCGCAAGCTGCAGAAGCCTTGGTCAATAGAGCTGACAAGATGCGAACGGCTTGTTCGACACCCTCGGGCGCGCTGATCAAATCGTTGCGCACTTCAAACATGACATGCAAAGCGCCCCTCGGCAGTGCGTGGGCTCTTGCACTATAGGTCATGCCATCTTTGGGGTGGTATGGCTCGTTCAACGCGACAACCCAAGGCGTGAGCGCGGGCGCCAGCGGCAACATGGCCCGAGCGAGGCGCTCGTCTTGATCCGCCAACAGACCCAACTGCACCTGGCGTGGCTGTCCCAAGAACACAGGTGTGAAGGAATGTATCGTCACCAAAATCGGGGCTCTACGAGCATCCAACAATTGGGCCGCAGCCCGATGGAACGGCCCGTGCAAAGCAGCAGCACGCGCTGCGATGACTTCCGCGCTGAGGCCGCGATTGCCGGGGATGTCAATATCCTCACTGCGCGTCACCACCGCATCAGGAGCCGCAATATCGCGGTTGCAATCAAACACCAATCGAGAAACGGTTGCCGCAACCACCGGGGCATCAAACACCGCACTCAGCCCCAGCGAGACTTCCAACGCCCCGCGGTCCCAGGCGATGTGCTTCTGCCGATCAGCCTCCGCCAGGCCCAGATGATTCAAAGCCTCGGGAATGAAGTGGCTGGCGTGTTCACACAAAATGACCAGCGCACTCTGTCCGTCAGGCCGGTGCACGCGCACGGGCTCTGAGACATCTGACCAAACCGCGGCAGTGGCCGACATCAGTGGCCTTGGGCTGCCGTTTGGGTTGCCCAAAAAGCTGGCGAACGCTCGCGGATGCGAATCAGACGAAGCATCATGCGGTTCATGGGCGCTGACAGGCCCAACGCACGAGCCCGCTCATCAACCATGCCGTTCAAGGCCTCCACCTCCGTCAAGCGCTGGGCGAGCACATCCTGCAACATCGAAGGCTTGTGGTAGGTGTGCTGCTCGGCACCCAAGTTGACCAAAGCATGGATTTGGGCGACATCAATCTTGGCGCCGTCGGCCAAAGCCAACGCACTGATTTCATCAACCAACTCATGCGCCAAGACCAAACCATCTGGGACGTATTTCATCAAACCAGGCCCCCCTTGCGTCAGGGCGCACAAACCGTTCATCGCGCTGTTGAAACAGGCCTTTTGCCAAATGTTGTTGATCACGTGATCGACCCGCTTGGCTTCGACACCTGACGCCACCAAATCTGCCACGGTGAGGTCGCAGGCCGCATGGGCAGGACCAGAGGCCTCGTCCAACAACGGACCGAGCCATGTCAGCGTCGAGCCATGCGTGGTCACGTCTGCCGGACCATTGAGCACGGCTGGCAACATCGTGACCCCATGAATCACGCGATCCTCACCCACCCATTTGGCAAGGCGCTGGCCATTGCCCAAACCGTTTTGCAATGTCACCCACACGGCGTCCCCTAAAGCTGGCAAAACAGCTTGAACCGCCGCATCCAGCTGGTGTGTTTTGGTGAGCAAAATCGCCACGCGCGAGGACTCGGCCTGATCGGGCGTACAGGCACGCACCTCTGCGCGGTGAGTTTGGCCATCCGCACGCAGCACAAGCCCATGGGACTGGACGGCCTCGGCAGTCGCCGAACTGCTGTTGATCAGCTGAACTTTTTTACCCAACAGGGCCAAGCGCGCTCCGATGACACAGCCCACCGCTCCCGCGCCCACGATCGTGTAATCCCATTGCGTTGTCATCCACAAGCCTCCAAAATTTGATCCACCTCAGTGTCGCCCCGTCACTCAAGTGCCAGATTGAATGCGGTACAAGGCTCTATCATGCACTGAAACATTGGAGTTTTTCACATGTCTGATGCATCCCGTTTTGAGGTTCAACTTCCACCAACCCCAGCTGGCATGAGCGATGCCGAATGGCAAGCGCGTCTTGACTTGGCGCTTTGCTATCGTCTGGTGGACCACTACGGCTGGACCAGCGTGGTTTACAACCACATCACGCTGCGCATCCCTGGGTCGGACCATTTGCTGATCAACCCATTTGGATTGCGCTACGACGAAATCAGAGCCAGCGACCTCGTCAAAATTGACCTCGCCGGCAACATCCTGAGTGAAACGACCTGGCCAGTGAACCTGGCTGGATATGTGATTCACTCCACCGTCCACCGAGCTCGGCCAGACCTTCACTGTGTCCTGCACACCCACGAGCCGATTTCACAAAGCTTTTGTGCCACCGACGCAGAGGTGATCCCTGTCACGCAGGAAGGCTGCCAGTTTCATGAGCGCGTCGGTTATCACGAGTTCGAAGGCATCGTGCTCGACGGCAGCGAAGGTCCGCGCATCGTCGCTGCGCTGGGCGATCGCAACCACACGCTGGTGCTGCGCAACCACGGCTTATTGACCGCCGGACCTAGCCCCACCTGGGCTTTTGTGCGGCACATGGCGTTCATCCGCAATGCCGAGGTTCAGATGGCGGCGATGGCGACCGGTCGCCTGCACCCCATTGACACCAAGGTGATGGCACACACCCGCGAGCAGTTCGAAGGTGGCAGCGCACAAGCCAACGCCAAGACGCGCCATCCGGAGTGGCCCGCACTGATGCGTTTGATCGACGCCAAAGACCCCCACTGGAAACAATGACCCGACGCTGATCGCGTCCATGGCTCGAAGCCCGCAAGCGGGACCCGATGCCATCGACTCCAACAAAGAAACCCGGCCATGGCCGGGTTTCTTTGTTTGAAGGCCGGCTTATCCCAGACTCGGATTGACCAAGAATTTTTTGCCAGTAGCCTTCGCGTTATAGCGCGCGATGACCTCGGGAACCAAAACATCGCTCAGACTGATTTCGTCGCTGTAATGGCTGGCAAACGTTGTATGCATCTCAGCCAATACGCGTTGACGCAGACGGCCTTGGACCTCTGGCGCCAGCCGCTCCAGATAAGGAAACACCAGCCAGCCGCCCACTGACCAAGACATACCAAACCGACGCTCGATCACCGTCGGCCCCGTGTCCAAGTTGCCGTACAAATAAACCTGCTTGTGGGTACTCGAACCATAGCGGCTATACACCTTCAAATCTCGGCTGAGCGCGGCTTCCATACAGGTCAATACTGTGGTCGCCAAGCGCCCGCCGCCGGTTGCATCAAACGCAAGTGTTGCGCCAGTCTCGACGATGGCCTGGGTCAACTGTGCCTCGAAATCCTCTGCCGACTGGTCACACACCCATTTCGCACCCAATGACCTGAGCAACGCCGCTTGTTCAGGCTTGCGTACGATGTTCACCAACGAAATCCCATCGGCTTGGCAAATTTTCAACAGCATCTGTCCCAGATTAGAGGCAGCGGCGGTGTGAATTAGGGCCTTGTGCCCTTCGTGGCGCATGGTTTCGCAAAAACCCAACGCCGTCAGCGGATTGATGAAAAGCGAGGCACCTTGCGCGGCTGTCGCACCCTCAGGCAAAACCACGCATTGACTCGCCTGGACCAGGCGAAGTTGGGCATACATGCCGCCCCCCAACACCGCAACTGTCTTGCCCAACAGCGCTTGGGCTGCAGCTGATGCTCCCGCTTGCACCACCACACCTGCGCCTTCGTTGCCCACCGGCATGGCCTGGTTTAACCGACCGGCTACCCCTCGCACACCTGCCGCTGACATCGGCGCCTGCGCCTTGCGCGATGCAGCATCTAAGCTGACCTGTGACACCTCTGCGCTGCCCCAGAGCAATCCCATGTCCGAGGGATTAAGCGGCGTGGCTTGCACCTGCACCACCACTTGATCATCCGCTGGGAGCGGGAGCTCCTGTTGCAGAATCTGCACCACATGGCGACCGTCATCGTGTGCCGTGGATACCAGTTGTAACCCAGTCATTGCCTTTGTATTCATCGAGAAGTCTCCGTCATGTGAGAATCAAACCGCAAACGGCTGGCGCTCACCATCGACGCGAACGCCGAAGTAGCCACCGCCAACCACAAAGCTTGCTCAGCGCCCATCGCGCCATACCAACCAAAACAGAGCGCCACCAGCGCAGCCCCCGTCGTTTGCCCGCTCAAGCGAGCCATCGCAATCATGCCGCTGGCTCCGCCGCTTCGGCTGGCCGGCGCAGAGGTCATGATGGCCTTCAAGTTGGGCGATTGAAACAACCCAAAACCGACACCGCACAGTGCCATGCGCCAGACGATATCTGCCGCGCCATCCGTGGGACTGAGCTTGGCCAGCGCCAACAATCCTGTGCTCAATATAGCCAAGCCCACCGCACCCAGTGCGCCCGGACGAATGCGATCCGACAGGCGACCCGCAATCGGTGCCATCGCGGCCACGGCGAGCGCCCATGAGGACAGCAGGAAACCGGTCTCAATGGCATCCCGATGCAGCACCTTTTCAAAGAAAAAAGGCAAGGACACAAAAGCCAAACCTTGAGTCGTGAAAGATGACACCGACGTCAATACAGACAGCGCAAAGGGTGGATGTTTGAGCAGATCGACCGGGAACATGGGCGCCGCATGACCCCGCTGGCGCGCAAACATCAGCGCCCCGCAGACCGCGGCCAGGGCCCCACCCCACACCCATACGTCCAACGTCACGCGCTGCGTCCAACTGACCAAGGTCCACATGGCAGAGCCAAACGTCAGCGCCGTCAACAAGACCAACCAAGGATCTAAGCGCTGATTCACCGGCTTGGCGCTTGAAGGCAAGGTCTTCACACCCAGCCAAAAGGCCCACAGGCACACCGGTACATTGATGCCGAAAAGCCAAGGCCAATCAGCCACTGACAAAATCAATGAGGCAACCGTGGGTCCCGACGTGTAGCCCAAGCCCACCACCAAGGCATTCAAACCCATCCCGCGACCCAATCGGTTGGGCGGGTAGACCGACTTGACCAGCGCCAAATTGGTGGACATCAGCCCTGCCGCCCCCAAGCCCTGGATCGCTCGTGCAATCGACAAACTTAACAAACTGGTGGCCAGCGCGCAAGCCAAAGAGGCCGCTGCAAACACCACCACACCCATCAAAAACACACGGCGCCCGCCCCAGCGATCCCCCATCGACGCCAAGGGCAAGAGGCTCGCCACCACCGCCAACTGGTATGCGTTGACGATCCACACAGAGGCAGCGGGTGTGCTGCCCAACTGTGCCCCGATGCTCGGCAACGCCGTATTGGCAATCGCAGAATCGAGTGCGGATAACCACACCGGAACCATGATCGCAACCAGCACCACCCACACCCGCGTGGGTGTATGGCTTGAGGCCTCAGAATCAGGCGAGGATGCAGTTGGCGTTGGACGGCTCATAAAGAGCGCTCATTGTCCGATGCAGCGCAGCCCCGGGCTGCCATATGGGCGACTGCACCTCAGTGGACCGAGTGAGCCTGACCGGCTGCCAACCACAGCCGGGTGTCGCCAGAAATTCGCTGGGCTTAAGCGGCCGGCGCAGCGGACTTGGAGGGAGCCTCTTGTGAAAGCCGGGTTTGTGCCACGCCGCGCGCATCAGATGACTTGGCCATGCGCTCGATCCAGCGCCTCAAAAACATCCCTGCCAGCATCGAGGGCACAAACCAAAGGGCTTCCGCATTGCCCATGCCGATGGAAGCCAGGGCTGGCCCTGGGCAATAGCCAGCCAAGCCCCAACCCACGCCAAAACACACCGCACCCCACACCAGAGGTTGATCGATGTCCTTGCGCTTGGGCAAAGAAAAACCGTCGGCCAACACAGGCTGCTGGCGGATCAAAATCAAGCGATAACCCAGAAATGTCAACACCACTGCACCGCCCAGCACCAGCATCAGGCTGGCATCCCAGTCGCCTAAGATGTCCAAAAAGTTCAACACTTTGACTGGATCGGTCATGCCCGCGACGGCAAGCCCAACCCCAAAAATACCCCCCGCAACGCCAGCCACCAAGGCGCGCAATCCCACTCGCAGCGACACAGACATCACAGGACTCCTCCGAACAGATGGCGCACGACGCCGGTGGTGATCAAACCTGTGATCAAAAAGCAAGCCGTTGCGACGATGGATCGCTTGGACAACCGGGCCAAGCCACAGACGCCGTGCCCACTGGTGCAGCCATTGCCCATCGAAGTCCCCCAGCCCGTTAAAAAGCCAGCCAAGACCAGCACCACCGGCGCCGCGTGGGTCCGACTTGCGCCACCCTCGCCCGTGATTGAAAAGTAGGCGCCCGCCCCAGCGATCAGCCCGATGACAAAGGCGACGCGCCAAAGCACGTCCCCTGATACCGGCGGCCATACCCGCTTGACGATGCCGGTCACGCCAGCCACTCGACCATTGAACAACATCAGCACACACGCCGCGGTGCCAATCAAAAGTCCACCGACAAGGGCGCTGATGGGGGTGAAATGTTCCATAAAAACAAGCTTTTGCGAAAAATAATCTCGTATTTTCAGGGAGCTGCTTGCCGATTCAAAATACTGAATCTTTGTTTCCTTATGACTGAGACACATATGCATGGCGTCGCCGGAGTGCGGCGCCCTTGCCCTTGCTTGCGCCAAAATTCCCTTTGCTCCCGCCCCATCCCGCCCCCACTCCGCTGCCGATGTACGCCTACTACGCTGACGCCTTTGTTCTGCCTCTCCCCGCTGGGCACCGCTTTCCCATGGAGAAATACGCCATGCTGAGGGAGTCGGTACGTGCCCAGCTGCCAGATGTCACCTTGCGCGCAGCACCCGCAGCAACAATCGAAGACTTGCTCTTGGTTCATGAGCCCGCATACATCGATGCGGTCCTGCACGGTCACCTCACGGCAGCCCAAGAACGAGAGATCGGCCTGCCTTGGAGCGAGCGAATGCCCTACCGGTCGGTGCGCTCGGTCGGCGCGACACTTGCGGCGACGCGTTCGGCACGGCGCGATGGCGTGGCTTGCAACATGGCAGGTGGCACACACCATGCCTACGCTCACAAAGGCAGTGGGTTCTGCGTGTTCAACGATGTAGCGGTTGCCACCCGTGCCCTGCAACGCCAAGCACGTGCTGCCGGACACACCGTCGACGTCGCCATCATCGACCTGGACGTGCATCAAGGCAACGGCACAGCAGACATCTTCAGCGATGACTCGAGTGTGTTCACGCTGTCCATCCATGGCGAAAAAAATTTTCCATTTCGCAAAGCCGCCAGTGACCTCGACATCGAGTTGCCTGACGGCGCCGGAGACACCCTGTACCTTCAAGCGCTGCGCCAGGCACTGGAGCAGCTTGATGCTCGCTTTGCACCCGACATGGTGTACTACCTCGCCGGTGCTGACCCGCATGAGGGCGATCGCCTCGGCCGCATGAAACTCAGCGATCAAGGCATGGCAGAGCGCGATACCATGGTGTTCGAATGGGCCAAAAGCCGCCAGCTCCCGCTAGCCTTTGCCATGGCAGGTGGCTACGGGCACGATTTGCGGGACACGGTGCGCGTGCAGACCCAAACCATGGCCATCGCATCGCGCCTCGGGCAGGGCTGGACTCTGCGCCCCAAGGCCTTTTAAATCTCAATCTTCAAGTGAACTTGAATGATTTTGAGCTCGTCCAATCTCAGTATTGGCGGCGATGTTCCCGTTTAGCGATCCAGAATGTGGCCCCAAAAATCACCAAAGCCCCGGCCATCGTCGTGTGGGTTGGGACATTGCCAAAGACGATCCAGCCCAACATCGATGCCCACACCAGATCCAAAAACCTGAGCGTCTGAGTCGCAGAAATATCGGCAATGTGAAACCCTCGGGCCATGCAGTAGTGCCCGTAAGAGCCCAGCACACCACTCAAGGCAAAACCTGCCCAGAGCCAGCCGCTGATCGGCTGCCAATGCAGGATACCCATCGGCAAACTAAACAAAGCAATCGCAATCGACTGCCACAGCACAATCACCTCTGAGCGCTCGATGCGGGTGAGCGTCTTGGTGATCAAGAACGACGCCGCGAACATGGGCGCAGACGCCAACATCACCAGCGAATACCAGCCCCCCTCCCCCGTCAACTTGGGGCCAACCACCACCAACACGCCCAAGAAACCCACGATGGATGCGACCCAGCGGTCCCAGCGCATTTTTTCGCCAAGGAACCAGGCCGCGCCGAGCATGATGAAGATCGGTCCTGTGAAACCAATCGCGGTCATATCAGCCAAGCCCAAGTGAGGCAAAGCCGTGAACCAAAACAGCAGCGCCGTGGTGTGAACAGCACCCCGCCAGGCCTGCCCCTTCCAGTTGTTGGGACGGTAATGCGCCCAACCCTTTTTCACAAGCAAGGGCAGCATGACCGCCGCCCCCATCAAATAGCGCAGAAACTGCGCCTGCATCGCATCGCTTTCAATCGTGAGCGCACGCAACAGCGCATTCAGCACACTGAACACCAAGCCACTCAGCGCGACCCACATCATGCCTCGCCACACAGCTGGCATGGCACACGCGCGGTTGTAAACCAATTGCCAAGCCCGATGGATAGCGGCGATTGGGCGCAACGCGGCAACGGGATAGGTCATGGTCTGAAAAAGCTCCAAAGTGAGGTCCGGGCTTCTGAACCCAAGACGCCACGACAATGTAGCCTCGTCCGGAACATCCAGCAGTGCTTTGCGTGACGAAGCGCCACGCGCTGGAATCCGAGATCCAACGCCAAGCAACGTTAATATGCCGCATGGTCAAAACGAGTCGAACATCCCAATGGCAATGGCGCAGGTCAGCGTTCTGGGTCGGCGTTTGGGTGCTGGGTAGCTTGACCCTGTGGGGGAGCTTGACGTGGGTAGAGCGCAGTTCGATTCAACAAGCCCAGCGAGACGCCACCGAATCCTTGCGTGTCCAAGCTGGCGCGTTGACTGGACTGCTGGAACGGTTTCGATCGCTGCCGCCCATTTTGGCTCGGCAAGAAGACATTCGCCGCCTGTTCAGCGCACAGGCTGACACCGCAGATTTACGTGACAAAACCACGGAACTCTCGTACTTGGCGGGCGCCGCAGATGTTGCACTCTATCGCCGCGATGGCAGCTACATCACCTCAGCCCGTGGCCTTTATGCCCAGAACCTGACCAGCCAAGAGGCCACCACAGAATTGTTGCGTGCGCCAGCAGAATCTCGGCTCGGCCGCGCCACACTCATTGAAGACGCCCAAGCGCGTTACTACGCCTTTTCGGCGCTGGTCGGAGGCGTCAACGACCCAGTTGGCGTGTTGGTGTTTTTTGTCGATCTTTCGACCGTCGAGCAAGCCTGGGCCCTGTCTCGGCTGCCGATTGGCGTAACAGATGAATGGGGGCGCGTGATTTTGTCCAATGTGCCCGAGTGGCGTGGACGCCCGCTCTCCGACTTCGCGCGACGCAAAGGCATTGGCATCGACTTGCGCTTTGAAGGCGAGCGCTACATCGCCCAAGAGGCCACCCGAGCACTCCCATTGCTCAACTGGCAATTGCACGCATTTGGCATCAGCCCGGATCACAACCTCGACCAAAAGCTGGCGCTGCTGCTCAGTGTGTTGCTCAGCCTCTCGGTGGCCATGGGTGGCATGTTGGTGATGCGACGGCGCGAACAATCCATGGCTGCCGAGCGCAAAGAACGGGCAGATGCCCTGCGCCTAGAGCGTCTGGTGCAGCGCCGCACGCGCGATCTGCACGCGTCCAACCGCTCTTTGCAGCAAGAGATTGAGGTGCGCACCGAAGCCGAACGCAAGCTGCTCAAAGCACAAGAGGAAGTCGTGCGCTCCGCCAAGCTCGCTGCAATTGGGCAAATGTCTGCCACGCTGAGCCACGAATACAACCAACCGCTGGCCACCATTGGCACCTATGCAGAAAATGCCGAGCGCTTTCTCGAGCGAGGCCACGTCGAGCGCGTCCAAAACAATTTGTCCCTGATCCGGCAGCAGGTCGACCGCATGGCCGCCCTATCGCGCACCTTGTTGACCTTTGCGCGCAAGACCGACCCCGAAGTGCGCCCTGTGAGTCTGCAGGCGATCTTTGACGACGCGGTGTTGCTGGTCTCCCCGCGCGCGCGCAAGGCCAGCGTGCAGCTGGACGTCCAAGCTGTCGCCGCGGACTGCTGGGTGTTGGGGAGCCAGATCCGCCTCACGCAGGTGCTGGTGAACCTGACCAACAACGCCATCGATGCTGCCAGCATCCAACGCGATGCTTGGGTGCGCATCGAGGTCCAAAGCGAGGAGCAAACCCACCGGGTACGCGTCATCGACAACGGGCCTGGCATTCCGCTGGCGCAGCGGTCCGCGATATTCGAGCCCTTTTACACCACCAAACCCGCCGGCGTTGGACTCGGCATTGGCTTGTCCGTGGTCGCCGACATCGTCCACGAAGTCGGTGGTGAAATACACATCACCGATGCGCCCGGAGGGGGCGCACAGTTTGAATTGATTTTGCGCAAAGCCATACCCAAGCCATGACCCAAAGACCCCGCCTGATTTTGCTGGACGACGATGCCGATTTGCGTGCAGCGGTGACCCAAGGCCTCGAACTGATGGACTACGACGTGATGTCGTTTGCGCATCCCAACGAAGCGCTGAGCCACATTTCTCGAGATGGTTACACCGTGCTGATCTCCGACATCATGATGCCGGGAGCCGATGGCTTTGATGTCTTGGCCCGAGCACAAACGATCGACCAAGCCTTGCCTGTGGTCTTGATCACGGGACACGGTGACGTGCCACTGGCTGTCAAAGCGATACAGGCCGGAGCCTATGACTTCATCGAAAAGCCCTTCTCGGTGCAGCGCTTGGCGTCGGTCATTGAGCGTGCGCTCGAAAAGCGGCGCTTGGTGCTGGAGAACCGTGCGCTGCGCGAAGAGCTAGAGGAAAGCAACGACCTGGGCAATCGCCTGGTTGGCCGCGCGCCCAGCATCGAAGCGCTGCGCGCCCAAGTCAGTGCCTTGGCTCAGGCCGACGTGGATGTGTTGGTGATCGGTGAGACAGGCACTGGCAAAGAGGTGGTCGCCCGTGCCCTGCACGATTTCGGACCGAGGGCGTCAAATCCATTCGTCGCACTGAACTGCGCTGCCATCCCAAAAGACATCATGGAGAGCGAGCTCTTCGGTCACGAACGGGGTGCCTTCACTGGCGCCCACACCGCGCGCATTGGCAAGCTCGAGTACGCCAACGGCGGTACCGTTTTCTTGGACGAGATCGAATCCATGAATCTGGATCTGCAAGCCAAACTCCTGCGTGCACTGGAGGAGCGCAGCATCGTGCGCTTGGGTGCCAACAAGCCCATCCCACTCAACGTGCGATTCGTTGCCGCGACCAAACGCTCCCTGCGCGAGGCTTCCGATGCAGGCGAGTTTCGAGAGGATTTGTATTACCGCCTCAACGTGGCACCACTGGACATCGCTCCTCTGCGGGAACGCAAAGAAGACATCCCTCTGCTGTTCTTTCACTTGGCGCGTGAGGCCCGAGCCAAGTATCGCCGCGAGATTCCCGACGCATCGCCGGAGCTCGAGACACAACTCATCGCTCACGACTGGCCGGGCAATGTCCGCGAGCTGCGCAACATCGCTGATCGCTTCGTGTTGGGCTTGTGGCATGGGTTCACCCCGATCCAGGCCGATGCAGAACCCGAGAGCAGCGCCCTGGCTGCGCGGGTCGCCGCCTTTGAAAAGAGCCTGATCGAGCAAGAGCTACAGCGCCACCACGGACAAATGAAACCGACCTACACAGCACTGGGCTTGTCGCGCAAGGGCCTGTACGACAAGATCACCCGGCTAGGCATCCGTCCCCCTGCGGCCAACGGTTTCGAAGACTGATCTCAGAACGCGGTTGCGGGGCCGCGCTGCTACCCATGCGGCCAGCCATCCGCAAACCAAGGGCCTTGCACCGGTTCACTTCTGCTTTTGATGGGTGATTTACTACCCATCCTGGGTCCATTGACGGGTAGGAAATGACACAGACGGCGCACAGCGCCTCGCCACTTGAATTCTGGTTAACCCTAGGTTTTATTTCCCCCCTCCTCTGGCAAATTCTGAAACCATGCAGATGGCACGAAATCTGCATAGTCATCCGCGATCCGCCGGCCAGTTCCCCTGGTCTGAGTCTGGTCCGTTTTTTATAACTGAGGAGTAACTTTCCATGAAAAAGCTTGTAACAACATTGAGCGCAGTGGCCCTGGCTCTGCTCGCCACAACGGCCAGCGCCAACGACTGCGACAAAGGTGAGCGCGTTGTCAAACTGTCCCACGTGACGGGCGGTACGACCCACCCCAAAGTGGTTGCTGCCAACAACTTCGCAGCCCGCGTGAACAAAGAGTTGAACGGCGTGATGTGCGTTGAGGTCTATCCCAACAGCACCCTGTTCGGTGACTCCAAAGAACTCGAAGCCTTGTTACTCGGCGACGTGCAGTTGCTGGCTCCATCTTTGTCCAAGTTCGGTTCCTACACCAAGAAGTTGGGCGTGTTCGACCTGCCCTTCATCTTCAAGGACATGGACGCCGGTATGCGCTTCACCAACGGTAAGGTTGGCAAGGACCTGCTGAACTCCATGGAAAAAGTCGGCTTCGTCGGTCTGGGCTACTGGATGAGCGGTATGAAGTACTTCTCTGCCAACAAGCCATTGTTGGTTCCTTCAGACGCCAAGGGTCTGAAGTTCCGCGTGCAAACCTCTGACGTCGCCAAAGCCATGATCGCTGCGATGGGTGCATCGCCCCAGCCTATGGCGTTCGCCGAGGTATACGGCGCCCTGCAAACTGGCGTGGTTGACGGTCAAGAGAACACTTGGTCCAACATCTACACCAAGAAATTCTTCGAAGTGCAAGACGGCGTGACCGAGACCAACCACCAGATGTTGGCCTACCTGTTCATGACTTCCAAAGAGTTCATGGACAGCCTCAAGCCTGACGTTCGTGCGAAGTTCATCAAGATCGCTGACGAAATCACACAAGAAGCGAACAACAGCGTCAAAGCCGCTGAGAACGAGAACCGCGAAGCGATCCTGAAGGCCGGTGGCAAGATCCGCACCTTGAACGCTGAACAGCGCAAGGCTTGGGTTGATTCCATGAAGCCAGTCTGGAAGCAATTCGAGAGCGAAATCGGCAAAGACATCATCGACGCCGCTGCGAACTCTTGATTCGCTAAACCTTGAAAAACGGCCGCCACTCATCGGAGTGCCGGCCGTTTTTTGAACCTTCGCCCTCGCTGACATGTGTCAATAGAGGGTGGATTGAAATTGAATCGCACTAAGGGGCAGCCATGGGATATTGGCCACACTTCTTGCTCTTGGGCATGATCATCGCGCTGTGGGTTTGGGAACGTTATCAGCCCAAAGCAGTCAGCCGTCTTGAAGAAAACATATTGATCACGCTGATGATGGCCATCACCTTGATCTCGTTCGGCCAGGTGATCGCGCGCTACATGTTCAACACAGGTTGGTCCGCTGCGCTTGAATTCACGACCTCTTGTTTCAGCTGGTTGATCCTCTTTGGGATGAGCTACGGGATCAAGAACAGCACCCACTTGGGCGTCGACATCATCATGCACAAGGTGTCGTCTAACACGGCCAAATGGCTCGCCATCTTCGGCGGCGCGATGGGTCTGTTGTACGGCTTGTTGTTGTTGGATGCCACTTGGATGCAACTGCTGGGTGTCGAGACCCGCTCGGGAGCGATTGATTACTGGTCCAAGATGTACCGCATCAACGTCGGCAGCGAAGAATTGCGCTGGCCCGAACTTGTTCAAGAATGGTTCGGCGTCAAAGACCGCGTCCAACGTTGGATCGTCTTGATCATGTTGCCTATCAGCTTGGCATTGCTCTCGTATCGCTCATTGCAGGCCATGGTGCAGATCTACAAAGGCACGCGCAAGTCGGTGATTGCCAGCCACGAAGCTGAGGCACTGGTGGCAGAAAACAAAGGCGTTTTGGCCGATTTGAAAGACTAAGGGGCACAACATGGAACCGATTTTTCTGTTTGGCCTCGTACTCGGGCTGCTGTTTTTAGGGGTGCCGGTCGGTCTGTCACTAGGCCTATCGTCCATTCTTTACATTGTATTTTTCACAACCGACTCGTTGTCATCGGTTGCCATCTCTCTGTTTGGTGTCGGTCAGCACTACACGCTGCTGGCGATTCCGTTCTTCATTTTGGCCAGCGCCTTCATGTCAACGGGTGGCGTTGCCAAACGTTTGATTCGGTTCGCGATTGCCACGGTAGGTCACTTTCGCGGTGGCCTGGCGATGGCGTCGGTGTTGGCCTGCATGATGTTCGCTGCGCTCTCCGGTTCATCACCTGCGACCGTGGTTGCCATCGGCACCATCGCCATCGCTGGTATGCGCCAAGTCGGGTACAGCAAAGAGTTTGCCTCCGGCATCATTGCCAATGCTGGCACGCTGGGCATCTTGATTCCACCGTCGATCGTGATGGTGGTCTATGCCGCGTCAGTCGACGTCTCAGTGGGTCGGATGTTTTTGGCAGGTGTGATCCCCGGCATCGTGGCTGGCTTGATGCTCATGATCACGATTTACATCGTGGCCCGCATCAAGCACCTGCCAGCTGAACCTTGGCGTGGCGCGAGTGAGTTGCTCAGTGCTGGCAAAGACGCGTTTTGGGGCTTGTTCCTGATCGTGATCATCATGGGCGGTATCTACGGTGGCGTATTCACCCCCACCGAGGCTGCAGCCGCTGCGGCGGTCTACTCCGCCTTGGTTGCACTGTTCATTTACCGCGATATGGGGCCGCTCAAAAACGAGCCTTGGACGCGCGACACCGACTCCGCAGACGCCGTGATTGGGTTCAAGGCTTGGGTGTATTCGCTCAGCTTTTTCATGGTGTTTGCCATCCTTTCGTTCTTCGCAGTTGGCGATGACAAGTCCATTGCTGCCAGCACACGTTACAGCTTAGGCTTGGTGTTGGCCGTCGTGATGTTGGTGACTTATTTGATCTGGCGTGGCCAGTCATCCTCACCCACTCGCTTGATGTCGCTGGCCTCAAAAGGCTTGGGCATCCTGCTGCGTAACTTTGGACTCATGTTCAAGTCCATTCGCGTGGCGGCCATGGGAGAGGACACCCGCCACGTCATATTGGATGCGGCCAAGACCACAGTCATGCTGATGTTCATCATCGCCAACGCCCTGTTGTTCGCACACACGCTGACGACCGAGCGCATTCCGCAGGTCATCACAGAGTGGATGTTGGGCGCAGGTTTCACCTGGTTCACATTCCTGATTGCGGTCAACGTGCTCTTGCTGATCGGTGGCCAATTCATGGAACCCTCCGGTCTGCTCTTGATCGTGGCCCCCGTGGTTTTCCCAATCGCGATGGAGCTTGGCGTTGATCCCATTCACCTTGGCATCATCATGGTGGTGAACATGGAGATTGGGATGATCACACCGCCGATTGGCCTCAACCTATTCGTGACCTCAGGGATCACGGGGATGAGTCTGGACCGCGTGGTCCGCGCAGCGCTGCCCTTCGTCGGCGTGTTGATGGTCTTTTTGGTGTTGGTCACATACGTGCCCGCACTCTCCACCTGGCTGCCCTATTCCATCATGGGGCCTGAGGTGGTGACAAAGTAGCGGCGCGTCTCATTGCTCTGCGAACCCAAAGCCCGCTGTAGCATTCGCGCAGCGGGCTTTTTTTGCGGGATCAGCGCAATACCGTATGCGCTGGATCAAATCACTTGGCGTGCTTTCAGATCTTGAATGGCATCGCTGTCCCAGCCCAACTCGGCCAGCACAGCCTCGGTGTGCTCGCCCAAGGCTGGCACCGCGTCCATGCGGTACGCAAACGCGGAATGCACGCCCGGAGGCAACAGCGCCGGAATGGTCCCGGCAGATGAGCCCACCGCCTGCCAGCGCTGGCGTGACTGCAGTTGCGGGTGTGCCCACAACCCGGCCATGTCGTTCATCCGCGCGTTGGCGATCGGCGCCTGATCGAGTCGATCTTGCACCTGCTCGGTCGTCAGCGTCGCAAAGACAGACAAGATCTCAGCCTTGAGCGCCACTCGGTTGGCATGGCGCTTGTGGTTGGCATCAAAACGAGGATCTGCCGCCAACTCGCCGCGCATCAACACCTTTTCACAAAATGCGCGCCATTCGCGCTCGTTCTGTAAACCCAACATCACCGTGCCGCCGTCTCCTACCTCAAAAGGACCGTAGGGATAAATCGTGGCGTGCGCGGCACCCGCGCGCGGCGGCGGCTCAGCGCCCTCAAATGCGTAATACATCGGATACCCCATCCACTCGCCGAGCGACTCCAGCATCGACACGTCGATGTGCTCACCCTGCCCGCTTCGTTCGCGCGCCAACAACGCTGCCAGCACCGAAGAGTAGGCATACATCCCGGCGGCGATGTCGGCGATTGAGTTGCCAGATTTCACTGGCTCCTCAGGCGTTCCGGTCACGGACAGATAGCCCGCCTCGCTTTGGATCAACAGGTCATACGCCTTCTTGTCGCGGTAGGGTCCATCGGCCCCGTAGCCCGAAATGTCGCAGACGATCAACCTCGGGTAGCGCTTGCACAGCGCCTCATAGCTCAAGCCCATGCGGGCACTGGCACCGGGCGCTAGGTTTTGCACCAAGACATCCGCTTGGTCCAGCAGTTGGTGCAACACCACCATCGCTTCATCGGCCTTGAGGTCGAGCGTGATGCTTTCTTTGGAGCGGTTGACCCACACAAAGTGCGAGGCCAAACCATTCACACGGGTGTCGTAGGCGCGCGCGAAATCGCCGACCTCCGGACGCTCGACTTTGATCACGCGCGCACCCAAGTCTGCAAGGTGGCGGGTGCACAGGGGCGCAGCAATTGCATGCTCCAAAGACACCACTGTGATGCCAGTCAAGGGGCCTGGAGTCGGACTGGGAGCGTGGCTAGAGGTCATGACGCGAATTTCACCAAGGCGTTGAAAAGCCCAATGTTACCCACACGACCCAGCTGAACTTGACGCTTGGGGTACATCGCCGATTCGCACCCCCGCGCAGACTAGATCTCGGCGTCAGGTGCCATGTCCTTGGCAGCGGCGTCGATCCACTCTTGGGCAGCCTGTGCATCATCGAAACGCTCGAGTGCCAACAGCGCCAATCGCGCCATGAACAGAGGCGACTGCGCTTCGCCCAAGCGCGTCATCGTGTGGCACAGGTGGGTGTAGGCTTGATCTCGTTGTGCAGGTGTCATGTGTTCGCTCCATCGAAACAGGCGGGCATATCCTCAACCCTTTCTGCATTCAGTTGCTGCGCCAACCAGGATCGGACACGCCCTAGAGTCATGGTCTGCGCGTCGAGCCAGCGTGCCATCACGTGGCCATCCGGGCGCATCAGCAAAACCGCGCCCGGCTGTGCGCCGAGCAGAAGAGGCAATTGAGCGGTGTGGTCCCAATACGGTGTGTGGGCCCAGCGGCCAGCTTGTCCCAGAGACAGCGCCACCACAGCCACAGGTGGCGCCAAATCGGTGTGATCAGCGACCCAACCCACTGGCAATGCGCCGTCCTCGCTGAACACCAATGCCTTGAATTGACCATCGGCCAACGCACTCAAATACGCCGGCTCGTGCCCTGCCGCAGTCACCCGGGTCAGCGGGCACTCTGGCAGCACGGTCCCGGGCACAGGTCCAACAGGACGCCATTCATCAGGCCCATTAAGTGGTGAACTCAGATAAGCGATCGGCGCGCTTTGGCGCGGGTTGATCAGCGAGCTCAATGCCGGGTGATCCACGGCCAAACTCAACACCGCGCGCCGCATCAAATCAAAAGCAAAGGATGGTGGCGCCATGAACTCGGTGCTCTTGGTGCCGTAGCTGAGGTTTTCGTGGGTCGCCGCCACCCGCTCACTCGAATAACTGTCGAGCAGGCGATCGCTGGCGAAACCGCGCACCACTTGCCCCAGCTTCCACGATAAGTTGTCCGCGTCATCGATGCCTGAATTGAAGCCCCGCACGCCAAAGATCGGTACCAAGTGCGCAGCGTCTCCGGCAAACAGCACGCGGCCATGGCGGTAATCATCCAAGGTCAACGCGTTCGCCTTGTAGAGACCAACCCAAATCGGGTTCCACGGCGCCGTCTCACCCATCATGTCGAGCAGGGACTGCACGCGCGGCATGACCTGCTCAGGCAGGATCGCCTGATCGGGGTCTTCGCCATCGCGCAGCTGATAGTCGATGCGCCACACATCACCTGGTTGTTTGTGGACCAGCACGGTGGAGCCCGGGTTGCACGGGGGATCAAAGTAGGCCAACCGCTCGGTAGGGCGATCGCATTTCATCAAGATATCCACGATCACATAGCGCCCCTCGTAGCTGGTACCTTGCAAGCGCAAACCCAAGGCCTCGCGCACCGCACTGCGTCCCCCGTCAGCCGCCACCAACCAATCGGCGCACAGGGTGTAATCTCCCAGCGGACTCGTCACCGAGAGCCGCACGCCGGCGTCGGAGCGCTCGAGCGAACGCATGGAGGTTTGCCAACGCACCTCGATCAGGTCTGGATAATCCCACACGCCATCGAGCAGGTTTTGCTCGATGCTGTACTGTGCCATGTTGACCATGGGCGCGAACTGCTGGTTGTCATCCTGCGGCATCTCAAATCGGAGTACCTCTTGACCGTGATAGAAACTGCGCCCGCCGGTCCACGGGAGTCCGATCGCATCAAACCCCTCACCCACACCCAATCGGTGCAGGATCTCCATGCTGCGACGCGAGACACAAATCGCGCGGCTCCCCAAACACACCGAGTCATCGGCCTCGAGCACCACACTGGCCACGCCCTGCTTGGCCAGACCCAGTGCTGTGGCCAAGCCAACTGGCCCACCGCCCACGATCACCACGCGGTGCCGCTTGTTCTCAACGCCCTCAGTGCAGGCTGGCAAAACGGCGCCAAAGCGCTCAGCCTGAAACGGATATGGCACAAATGCGGGATAGTTCGACATAGGTCACCTTGGTCAAATCTGAGGTCCATGTTGGATGCAGTGGCGGCTCAATTTTCACCCCAGTACATGTTCACAACACGGCACATCTCTCCATATTAGTTGCGTCCGCAACTAAATGTCAAGTCTCACGCGGACACCCATACCCTACCCAGCTCGCCTATCATGTGACCCATACTCTCCAAGCCACAGACCGTGCCCAAAGCTCCATTTCAACTCGAACGCAGCTTCACCCATCGGCTGCATACGCTCACCAAGGTCACCGACCGCGTGACCCAGAGCGCTTACCTCAGCGGTGCAGACATTGGTTTCAGCGAAGGCCGTTGCCTCGCTGCCGTGGGTGCATTTAGCCCTTTATCCATCAACGACCTTGCCGCCCGTGCCAACCTCGACAAAGGCCAAGCCAGCCGAGCCGCACAAGCCCTGGTCGAACAGGGTTGGGTAAGCAAATCACCGAGCCCCTCTGACCGCAGAGGCGTCGTGCTCACCCTTACCCCCACCGGCAAAAAGCGATGGGAGCGCCTGCAAGCCGTGATTGCTCAGCGCAACGCCGACATCCTCGCTTGCCTAGAACCCAGCGAACGCGCTGCCCTCAGCGATTTGCTGGACCGCCTGCTCGAGCACGCCCAATCTGACACCAGTCCACGCTAAACACCATGAACGCTGCGCCTCAAAAACTCCCCGCCTTGGCATTCATCACGCTCTTGATCATCGCCTTCATGATGGGAGCCAACCACGTGGCGGCGCGCTTCGCGTTCAACGATGGTGTCAACGTCGCCACTGCGGTGACCTTTCGCAGCACCGCCACAGCTCTCGTGGTCGCAGTCATTTTGTGGTGGCAAAAAGTCAGCTGGCAAGTCACCGCCAAACAGCGCCGCTACTTGGTGGTGATCGGCGCCTTGATTGCCGTGCAAAGCATCTTTTTGTATTCGGCCGTGGCGCGGCTGCCGGTGGCGCTGGCCCTGTTGGTGTTCAACACCTACCCGATCTCGACCGCTCTGTGGGCGCGCTTGATCTACAAGCACCAAACTCCGAAGCCGGTGTTGATCGCCATGCCACTGCTGTTGTTCGGATTGGCCTTGGCTCTGGACGTGGCGAGTGCAGCCAGTGACCTGAGTGCCCAGGCCCATTGGCAAGCCATCGGATCGGGCGTGGCCTTTGGACTAGGCGCGTCGCTGACCTTTGGGCTGGCGTTGGTCTTCACTCAACACGAAACCCAAGGCCTCGATGGGCGGCTGCGGACCTTCACCACGATGGCGCAGGTTGGCATCTTGGCAGGCTTGTTCACGATCAGCACAGGGGGCTTTCATCTGCCCACCGTGGCGTCAGGTTGGTGGGGCTTGTTCGGCTTGACCGCGCTATACGGCACGGCCTTCACCATCATGTTCACCATCCTGCCCAAGCTGGGAGTGGTCGGCAACTCGGCCATCATGAACGTCGAGCCCGTGTTTGCCTTGGTGTTGGCTTGGTTGCTGCTGGGCCAAAGCATTGCCTCGATCCAGTTGATTGGCGCGCTGGTGGTCGTGGGCACCGTGATCTGGCTGGGCACGCGCAAGAAATAAGCACTCCTCAGAGTCCCGAGCGCACAAAAAAAACCGCCTGCTCTCGCAGGCGGTTGCACCGGGTTGCCTCCCGCTTGGTCGCGGCTGTAGCGATCAGTCCTGAACCACGCAATCCGCAAAGTAGGCCTTGCTGCCATCCTCTGACTCGACCTCCACCAACCCGTGGATATCTGTCTCAAAGCCAGGGCAACGGGCATTGAACTCGCGGCTGAACTTGAGGTAGTCCACGATGCGTTTGTCAAACACCTCACCGGGAATCAACACGGGGATGCCCGGAGGATAAGGCGTGATCAAGCTGGTCGCCACGCGGCCCTCTAGGTCATCGATCGCCACGCGCTCGGTGCGGCGCTGCGCAATGCAGGCAAACGCATCGGTCGGACGCATCGCCGGCGTCAAGTCCGTCAAATACATCTCAGTCGTCAAGCGAGCGATGTCGTGCTTGGCGTACGTCTCATGCACAAACTGGCACAAATCGCGCAAACCCATGCGCTCGTAGCGCCGGTGCTTTTGGCAAAACTCGGGCATCACGCGCCACAAGGGGTTGTTGCGGTCGTAATCGTCCTTGAACTGCTGCAGCGCGGTGAGCAGCGTGTTCCAACGGCCCTTGGTGATGCCGATCGTGAACATGATGAAGAACGAGTACAGCCCCGTCTTTTCAACCACCACACCGTGTTCGGCCAAGAACTTGGTCACGATCGACGCCGGCACGCCGGTGGCGGCGAACGTCCCGTCCAAATCCAAACCCGGCGTCACCACCGTAGCCTTGATCGGGTCGAGCATGTTGAAGCCCTTGGCCAACTTGCCAAATCCGTGCCAGTTGTGCGCCTTGTCGCTGCCGAGCATCCAGTCGTCGGGACTGCCCAAGCCCTCTTCGACCATGTCGGATGGTCCCCAAACCTTGAACCACCAATCTTGGGGACCAAAGTCTGCCTCCACCTTGCGCATCGCCCGGCGGAAATCCATACACTCCAGAATGCTCTCCTCGACCAGTGCGGTGCCACCAGGTGGCTCCATCATGGCGGCCGCCACATCACAGCTGGCGATGATCGCGTACTGCGGCGAGGTCGATGTGTGCATCAGATACGACTCGTTGAACAGATGCTTGTCCAACTGCACCGTCTGCGAATCCTGCACCAATACATGGCTGGCCTGACTGATGCCGGCGAGCAGCTTGTGGATGGACTGCGTCGCATAGACCACGGACTCCTTGGGGCGCGTCCGGTTTTTGCCCATGGCGTGGAAGCTGCCGTAAAACGGATGGAACGCCGCGTGTGGCAACCACGCCTCATCAAAGTGGATGTTGGCCACATACCCATCCAGCGTTTCCTTGATCGTCTGCGTGTTGTAGAGCACGCCGTCATAGGTGGATTGCGTCAACGTCAGCGTGCGCGGCAAAACCGAGTCGGCATCGACGCCCTTGAGCAAGGGGTTGGAGCGGATTTTGGCGCGAATGGCATCCGGCTCGAACTCGCTCTGGTCAATCGGGCCAATGATGCCGTAGTGGTTGCGCGTGGGCTTGAGGAACACAGGGATAGCGCCCGTCATGATGATCGCGTGCAAGACTGACTTGTGGCAATTGCGATCGACCACCACCACATCGCCCGCCGCGACAGTGTGGTGCCACACCATCTTGTTGCTGGTGCTGGTGCCATTGGTCACAAAGAAGC
>CAYZHE010000001.1:19170-174646 GCA_964478285.1 uncultured Burkholderiaceae bacterium | reverse complement strand
GTGACGGTGGTAACGGCTGCGCGTCGTTTCGTCACGAAAAGTACAAGGAGTTCGGCGGACCTGATGGAGGCGATGGTGGTCGCGGCGGTCATGTTTGGGCCTTCGTCGATCCCAATATGAATACCCTGATTGACTATCGCTACACCCGGCACTTTGAGGGAAAGCGGGGTCAGCATGGCATGGGCTCCGATATGTATGGCGCCAAAGGCGAAGATGTCGAGTTGCGTTTGCCCGTGGGCACCGAAATTTATGACGTTGAAACCAACGAGTTGTTGTTCGAGCTTTTGGTTCCCGGCGAAAAAGTGCTGATCGCAAAAGGCGGCGACGGCGGTTTTGGCAATCTGCATTACAAGAGCTCGACCAACCGCTCGCCCCGCCAAAAAACGATGGGGCATCCAGGTGAAAAGAAGAGCTTGCGTCTCGAGTTGAAGGTGCTGGCCGACGTCGGCTTGCTTGGGATGCCCAATGCAGGGAAATCCACGTTGATTGCGGCGGCCTCAAACGCACGTCCTAAGATTGCCGATTACCCCTTCACCACCCTTTACCCCAACTTGGGCGTGGTGCGAGTGGCGCCCGAAAAAAGTTTCGTGATTGCAGACGTTCCAGGGTTGATTGAAGGTGCGTCTGAAGGCGCAGGTCTGGGACATCAGTTTTTGCGGCATTTGCAGCGCACGAGGTTACTGCTGCACGTGGTTGATGCAGCACCTTTTGATGAGAGTGTTGATCCGGTTGCGCAAGCCAAAGCAATCGTCAATGAGCTGAAGAAGTACGATCAAACGCTGTATGAAAAAACGCGTTGGTTGGTGCTCAATAAACTCGATATGGTTCCCGAGGCTGAACGCGCCGAACGCGTCAAGGACATTGTCAAGCGCCTCAAATACAAAGGACCGGTTTTTGAAATTTCCGCCTTAACACGCTGGGGTGTCGAAACTCTCATGCTGAATGTCTACGAAGCTGTAGCCAAAGTACAGCGTTCCGAACAGCCAGTGGATGAGGCTGATATCGATCCTCGCTTTGATGAACGGGAAGACCCCCGCTTCGCTCCTAAATAAATCACTTCTGCTCTGATATGCCGCACACCCAAGTTTTGCGACAAGCCCGCCGTGTGGTGGTCAAGGTTGGCTCCAGCCTGGTCACCAACGATGGGCGCGGTCTAGACGAAAACGCCATCGCTCAATGGTCGGAGCAGTTGGCTGCCCTCGTCAACCAGGGCAAAGAGGTCGTGATGGTCAGCAGTGGCGCAGTCGCTGAGGGGATGAAGAGGTTGGGATGGCCGACACGGCCCAAGGTGTTGCACGAGCTGCAGGCTGCCGCAGCCGTCGGGCAAATGGGTCTGGTTCAAATGTATGAAACCAAACTGCGGGCACACGGTGTGCGAAGCGCGCAAGTGCTGTTGACCCATGCCGACTTGGCAGACAGAGAACGCTACTTGAATGCGCGCTCAACGTTGATGACGATCTTGGATCTCAAAGTGGTTCCAGTCATCAACGAAAACGATACCGTCGTCACTGATGAAATCAAGTTTGGCGACAACGACACCTTGGCGGCGTTGGTCGCTAATTTGATCGAAGCCGATGTTTTGATCATCCTCACAGATCAAGCTGGGATGTTCACCGCTGACCCCAGATCCAATCCCGAGGCTGAGTTCGTTCACACCGCCAAGGCGGGTGACCCAGCTCTCGAGGCCATGGCCGGCGGCGCGGGCTCAGGCATCGGCAAAGGCGGCATGATCACCAAAGTGCTGGCGGCGAAACGTGCAGCGGCGTCTGGTGCAAGTACCGTGATTGCCTCGGGTCGTGAACCGAATGTGTTGCTGCGCCTTGCGTCAGGGGAGTCGGTTGGAACGTGTCTGCTGGCCCAGACACCCAAATCTCAGGCGCGCAAGCGTTGGATGGCTGACCATTTGCAATTGCGTGGTGCCGTTCGAATCGACGATGGGGCAGTATCCAAGGTGGTGAAGGAGGGCAAAAGCCTTTTACCGATTGGCATGGTGAGCGTGATCGGCGACTTTACTCGCGGGGACGTGGTTGCGATTCAGGATATGAGTGGTCGTGAAGTGGCTCGAGGTCTGGCCAATTACGACAGTGCTGAAGCCCGTTTGATTTGCAAAAAATCAAGTGCCCAATTGGGCGAGGTCTTGGGCTTTGTATCCGAACAAGAAATGATTCATCGCACCAACTTATTGGTCACCGCCACGCCCCAGTAAGCACACGAGCCGGCGCTTGCGGTGCGCCTCAAGTCTGGTGCCCAGGGTCTGGATCAAACGTGGCGCCAGGAGGTAGTTCCATGTGGTGTTGTGGCACCAATTTGCTGCGCAAAGTCCCATCTGATTTGGTGCGTTGATTGCCCCGCATATAACGGTTCTTTTGATCATGCCGTGGCAAATGCTTGGACAACTCAGTCAGCGCCATTTCGTAGACACCGCGCTTGAATTCGATCACGGCATCGAGTGGAACCCAGTAGTCATTCCATCTCCAGGCATCAAACTCGGGATGATCCGTCGCGCGCAAGTTCAGGTCCCAGTCGTGTCCAATCAGACGCAGCAAGTACCAAATTTGTTTTTGGCCTTTGTAGTGTCCTCTCGACTCGCGGCGTACAAATCGGTCGGGTACCTCATAGCGCAACCAGTCGCGGGTGCGGGCAACGATGTGCACGTGCTCGGGCCGCAACCCCACTTCTTCGTGAAGCTCTCGATACATCGCCTGCTCAGGAGACTCGCCTCGGTCAATCCCGCCCTGTGGGAATTGCCAAGAGTTTGAACGGATGCGTCGCCCCCAAAAAACCTGATTCTTATGGTTTAGCAGGATGATGCCGACGTTGGGCCTAAAGCCCTCTCTGTCAAGCATAATCAACCTCAAAATTTTTTTAACTGCGGACCATTATGCCTTGCGCTTACGCCCGCGCCAACTCATTCTTAAAGAAGACATGAAAGCCAGTCAATTTTTAATTTCGACGCTCAAAGAAGCCCCAGCAGACGCTGAAGTTGTTAGCCATCAGTTGATGATGCGGGCCGGGATGATCAAGCGCTTGGGGGCTGGTATTTACACGTTGATGCCCATGGGTTTGCGGGTCGTCCAAAAGGTTGCCAATATCGTTCGCGAGGAAATGAATCGAGCCGGAGCAATCGAGCTCGCGATGCCCGTGATTCAGCCGGCTGAGTTGTGGCAAGAGACAGGCAGATTTGAAAAAATGGGACCTGAATTGCTCCGCATTCAGGATCGCCACGGGCGTGACTTTGTGGTCCAACCAACCAGCGAAGAAGTGATTACCGATACCGCGCGCCAGGAATTGCGCTCTTATAAGCAGTTGCCTAAGAATTTTTATCAGATTCAAACCAAATTCCGCGACGAGCGTCGCCCCCGTTTTGGCCTGATGCGTGGGCGGGAGTTCATCATGAAGGACGCCTATAGCTTCGACAAAGACCATGCCGGTGCCCAAGAGAGTTATCAAAATATGGCACGGGCCTATCGCGCCATCTTTGATCGTTTTGGCTTGGTATATCGTGCTGTCGCGGCGGACAGTGGGGCGATTGGCGGAGACTTGAGCGAAGAGTTTCAAGTGATCGCCGCGACTGGCGAGGATGCGATTGTCTATTGCCCCCAGAGCGACTATGCCGCCAACATGGAAAAGGCAGAGGCGGCCCCTCCAGCTCAGCCACGCCCGGCTGCTCAGGCATCTCTGACCAAGACGCCTACGCCAGGCAAGAGCACCTGCGAGGATGTGGCTGCGCTATTGGGAGTGCCGCTGCAGACCACGGTGAAATCCCTTGTTTTGGCGACCGACGAGTGGAACGATGCAGGCGAACTCGCGGCAACCCAGATTTGGCTGCTCTTGCTGCGCGGCGATCACGACATGAATGAGGTCAAAGTTAACAAATTGGACGGCATGGAGGGCGGGTTCCGGTTTGCTACGGTGCCAGAAATTGAGGCTCATTTTGGTGCAAGGCCTGGCTATCTGGGACCTTTGAACATGCGACAGCCCGTTCGAGTGGTGGCTGATCGAGAAGTCGCTGTGATGGGTGATTGGATTTGCGGTGCCAATGAGGAGGACTTCCACATGACGGGAGTCAATTGGGGCCGTGATTTGCCAGAGCCGGACGTGGTGGCAGACATCCGCAACGTGCTGGAGGGCGATCCGTCACCAGACGGCAAAGGCGCCTTGGCGATTGAACGTGGCATTGAGGTGGGGCATATTTTTTACCTCGGCACGAAATACTCGAAGAGCATGAACGCGACGTTCTTGGATGTTGACGGCAAGCCCAAGCTGTTTGAGATGGGTTGCTACGGCATTGGTGTGACGCGCATTCCGGCTGCAGCGATCGAGCAAAGCCACGACGCCAAAGGCATCATTTGGCCAGATGCCATCGCACCGTTCACTGTGGTGATTTGCCCGATTGGCATGGATCGCAGTGATGCCGTGCGCGAGCAGGCAGAGTCGCTGTACCAACAGCTCGAAGCGGCAGGCGTAGACGTGATGCTAGATGATCGGGGAGAGCGGCCTGGTGCGATGTTTGCCGACTGGGAGTTGATTGGTGTGCCTCACCGGATCACCATCGGCGACAAAGCGCTGAAAGAAGGACAAGTGGAATACCAGCATCGTCGGGACGATGCTGCCACCAAGGTGGCACTGGCTGACGCGTTCACTCATGTGATGTCGCGCCTGCAGCCCTGAAACGACTTGAGTTGAAAACCGCCTGAAGGCGGTTTTCTTTTTGCGTCAACGGTAAGCTGAGAAGGTGGGTCGCAATCAAGCGTTGATCACTTGCTGCAGTTCGCCTGACTCATACATCTCCATCATGATGTCTGAGCCGCCAACAAACTCGCCCTTCACATAAAGTTGGGGGATCGTCGGCCACTGGCTATACTCTTTGATGCCTTGGCGGATGCCATCATCCTCCAACACATTGATGGTTTTCAGTGTCTTGGTATCCACACCGCAAGCCTTGAGAATTTGAATGGCACGTCCCGAAAAGCCACACATCGGGAAACTGGCCGACCCCTTCATGAAGAGCACGATGTCGTGTGATTTCACGAGTTGGTCAATGTCTTGTTGAATGCTGTCCATGAGATGCTCCCAAAAAAATAGGTCAATAACGAGATTATCTCGCCTTTAATGCTTCGGTTTCTGACCGCCTGTGCAGCGCACATGGCCTGCAAGGTCTTCTCGATGGCCAATGGCTTGGAAACCAGCTTGGCTCAGCAGGTCTGCCACCGCTTGTGCCTGATCGTACCCATGCTCCAGCAGCAGCCAAGCGCCGGGCTTCAGGCAGGCATTGGCCCCGGCAATCAGCTCTCGGATGTCGGCTAGCCCATCCACACCGGAAGCCAGGGCCCCCAGAGGCTCGGCTTGCAGGTGGCTGAGGTGCGGATCCTGGGATGGGATGTACGGCGGGTTGCTGACTGCCAAGTCGAAGTGCTTAGAGGGGATCGCTTGCCACCACTGACCCTGATGCCAAGTCACCTGGAGGCCAAGTCGCTGAGCATTGTCTTGAGCCACGTCCAGCGCATCTTGGCTGATGTCGACGCCATGGATGTCGGCGGGGTGGGGCGCGTATTTTTTCAGGGCAAGAGCAATCGCTCCACTCCCTGTCCCCAGGTCAACCACGCTTGCGTTTTCCCACCGCGGCCACAGATCCAAAGCCCATTGGACCAACGTTTCCGTATCTGGTCTGGGTACGAGTACCCGCGAATCGACGGCCAACGACATGCCGAAAAACTCTTTCTCTCCGACGAGGTAAGCGACAGGTTCACCCCGCTGGCGGCGCTGACACAAAGTCAACCAGGTGGTCCAGACTTCTTCGGTTACGGTCTCTTGATCGTGCGCCCACAGCCAGGCGCGGTCGTTCGAGCGTCCCAGAGCGTGCAACATCAACAGCTGCGCATCCAGTCGGTCGAGACCCCCAGCCTGTGCCGAGTCGAGACTGGCTTGGATGCTGATGGGCTGATAGGGGCGAAAGTTCAAGCCTGCTGCTCCAACTCAGCCAGCAACTCGGTGCCACGGGCCAATTGCAATTGGTGGATCACCTCGTGTAGCGAGCCTTCCATGACCGCCGCCAATTTGTATAAGGTTAGGTTGATGCGATGGTCAGTCAGCCGCCCCTGAGGAAAGTTGTAAGTTCGAATGCGATCGCTGCGGTCACCGCTGCCAATCAGTCCTTTCCTTGTCGCCGCTTCGCTTGATTCGCGAGCGAGGCGCTCTCGCTCTTGAATACGAGCGACCAGTACCTGCATCGCTTTGGCGCGATTGCGGTGCTGAGATCGGTCGTCTTGGCACTCTGCCACGATGCCTGTGGGCAGGTGGGTGATGCGCACGGCAGAGTCCGTTTTGTTCACGTGCTGTCCACCCGCACCACTGGCGCGGTAGGTGTCGATGCGCAAATCGGCGGGGTTGATTTCGACGGCGGCGGCTTCGTCAGGTTCGGGCATCACGGCGACGGTACAAGCACTCGTGTGGATGCGACCCTGCGCCTCCGTGGCAGGGACCCGTTGCACTCGATGACCGCCTGATTCAAAGCGAAGGCGCCCATACGCTTGGTCTCCAGAAACGCGAATCACGACCTCTTTGTATCCGCCAAGCTCGCTTGGAGACTCGCTCATGCTCTCCACGCGGAGACCAACGTTTTCACAATAGCGTGTGTACATGCGCAGCAAATCGCCGGCGAACAACGCTGATTCATCCCCCCCGGTTCCAGCGCGTATTTCGACGTAGGCATTGCGACTGTCGTCCGGGTCTTTCGGGAGCAAGAGCTGCTGGATCGACTCATTCAATTGCTCCATGTCGAGCTCGGCTTGGGTTTGCTCCTCTTGAGCCATCTCGGCCATCTCTGGGTCATTTGCCCAGCTTTGTGCCTCTTGCCAATCGCGTTGGCGTTGCAAATATTGCTGGTACAAACCGATGATTTCGCTGAGCTCTGCGTGCTCTTTAGACAGCCTGCGGTAGCGGTCTAAGTCCGCAGTCACATGTTCGTCGCTGAGTTGCGCGTCCAGCTCTTGGAGTCTAAGGGTTTGGCGTTCCAACGTGTTTTTGACAAAGGGTTTCATGGCGACGAGCAAAGGTGGCGAACCGATAACGGGCGTGAGGTGATTGCGCTGGATGGATGGCAGCGCGGTATCGCAGGCTCGCTAGATATCGCCGGGATCGCGACGGGGTGCGTCGAAAAGCTGCGCCAGCGTCATGGCCGTTTGTTCCCGCTGAGCAGGATCTCCTTTGTGCAGCGCCGACAAAGCTGGATGCAAAAGCTTTTGCGTCAGACCTTGGGCGAGTTGCTGCATCACCTGCTCCACTGGGTCGCCTTTGGCAAGGCGACGTTGTGCCTTCTCTAGCTCAGCGGCTTGCCATTGCGCGGCTTGCGTGTGCAAGTGTTGAATGAGCGGAACGCTATGGCGTTGCCCCATCCAATTCATGAATTGGCGAACGCCCACGTCAATGATGGCTTCAGCCTGTACCACCGCTGCTTGCCGTTGGTCTTTGCCTGACTTCACAACTTGCGCCAAGTCATCAACGGTGTAAAGAAACACATCGGACAGGTCTTTCACCTCAGGCTCGATGTCGCGAGGTACCGCCAAATCGACCATGAACATTGGGCGATGTTTGCGTTTTTTGAGCGCGCGTTCGACCGCACCTAATCCAATGATGGGCAGGGTGCTCGCGGTGCAAGAGACGACTGCATCGTATTCATGGAGGTGGTCTGGGATGTCAGCCAGGCGAAGTGTCTTCGCTCCGATTTGGTCCGCCAATTTGTTTGCGCGCTCGGGCGAGCGGTTGGCGATTGCCATGCTTTTGGGTTGCTTTGCGCTGAAATGGGCGGAGGCCAGTTCGATCATCTCTCCCGCACCGACAAACAGCACGTGAATGTCATTCAGACTCTCGAAGAGTTGCCCCGCCAATCGAACCGCTGCGGCGCTCATGCTGATGGAGTGAGCCCCGATTTCCGTCGTGGTGCGCACCTCTTTGGCAACCGCGAAGCTGCGCTGAAACATTTGATGTAGGGTCGTGCCCAGTGCGCCAGCGTCCTGGGCGGCGCGCACAGCATCTTTCAGCTGTCCCAAGATTTGCGGCTCGCCCAGCACCATCGAATCAAGTCCACTTGCAACTCGGAACGCGTGGCGTGCGACTTGTTCATCGGTCAGCATATAGGCGTGCTGGGTGAGCGTTTGTGGACTGACCCCACCCGTTTGTGCCAGCCAGTTGAGAGTCGCTTCCACTGCCGCTTGCTCCGCAGCACAGTAGATCTCGGTGCGGTTACAGGTCGACAGCAATGCGACCTCTGTGGGACGGCGCAGGCTGGCTTTTAGCTGTTGCAAAGTGGGGGGTACTTGGTCAAGCGCAAACGCAAACCGTCCCCGCAAATCCAAAGGTGCGGTTTCGTGGTTGATTCCAAGAGCCCAAACTGACATCTCCAGATTATAAAATTTCGGCGTCTTGCGCGTGCGACACTGGCATTTCACGCACATCTTGGGAACGAGGCCTATGAACTCCGTGGCACTGACCTGGCATCTATTGAACTTTGTTGTCCCAGCGGCTGGGTTAGCTGCGGTCATGACCTTGGCGTTGCGGCTGCGGGGCGTTCGGGCGCCAAGCGTGGTGAAAATGTGGGGCGGATTGTGTGCGGCGGGCGTTGCGGTTTTGCTTGCTGGGCTCTGTTGGCTCGAGCGCGATGGTGCGATGTTGACTTACGCTGCGCTGATACTGGTCAATGCCAGTTTGGCTTGGCACTGGTCAAACAAGTAGGTCATTGGCGTCATTTTGGCTTACAAGGCGCCGTGTCGCACCGTAATCACGGCCCTGAAAAAGGTCTCTGCTGCACTGCGATAATCGGTGTTTTGGGGTTTCGAGCCTCAGCCACTCAGAGTAGCTCATGAACGCACCGTTGCCGCCCGAATTGTTAGCCGCCGTCGAACACGCTGTTCCTCGCCTTAGAGAGATCCCGTACAACTACACCTCACTTTCAGATCGTGAAATTGTGATTCGGTTGTTGGGCGAGCGGGCTTGGGAAGTGCTCGATCAATTGCGCCAAGAGCGGCGGACAGGGCGTTCAGCTCGAATGCTGTACGAAGTCTTGGGCGACATTTGGGTCGTGCAGCGCAACCCTTTTTTGCAAGACGACCTGATCAAAAACCCGAAGCGGCGCGCGATGCTTGTTCAAGCACTTCAACACCGCATGACAGAGATCGACAAGCGCCGCAAGCCGAGTGAGGATGCACAGCGCGATGCACTGGTGTCTGAACTTTCCACAGCGGCCAGGGGGTTGATCCAGCGCTTCGATGACCAATTCAATGCATTCGCAAAGCTTCGGCACAAAGCCAAGCGCGTGCTGGGGCGTCACACCCGCAAGGACAACATCAAGTTTGATGGTCTTTCGCGCGTTTCTCACGTCACTGACGCTACCGATTGGCGTGTCGAGTACCCGTTTGTCGTATTGACGCCAGACACTGAGGCGGAGATGGCCGCCCTTGTTAAAGCCAGCATCGAGCTGGGTCTCACCATCATTCCACGAGGAGGTGGAACAGGCTACACAGGTGGGGCGATCCCCTTGACCTGGAAGTCGGTTGTGATCAACACCGAGAAGCTCGAGGCGATGAGCGGAGTGGAGATGGTTCAACTGCCTGGTTGCAGTCAGCCGGTGCCAACCATTTGGACCGAAGCCGGCGTGGTAACTCAGCGCGTAGCCAACACGGCCGAAGCCGCTGGATTTGTGTTCGCGGTTGACCCTACCTCGGCGGAAGCGAGCTGCATCGGCGGCAACATCGCGATGAACGCGGGTGGTAAAAAGGCCGTCATGTGGGGCACGGCGTTGGACAACTTGGTCAGCTGGCGCATGGTTACCCCCAACGCTGAGTGGCTCGAGGTCACTCGGATGGATCACAACCTGGGCAAGATTCACGATGCCCCGATGGCCACGTTTGCTTTGAGATATTTCAAACCAGATGGCAAGACACCCTTGCGGGAGGAGACCCTGCAAATTGAGGGCAAGGTGTTTCGCAAGGCTGGTCTCGGCAAAGACGTTACGGACAAGTTTTTAGCAGGTTTGCCGGGCGTCCAAAAGGAAGGCTGTGACGGCCTGATCACGAGCGCGCGCTGGATTGTTCACCGGATGCCAGAGCACACTCGCACGGTGTGCCTGGAGTTTTTTGGGAACCCCAAAGACGCGGTACCGAGCATCGTCGAGATCAAAGCATTCATGTTTGCCGAACAGCAGCGAAGCGGCACCATGCTCGCAGGGCTTGAGCACTTGGATGACCGCTACCTCAAGGCGGTGGGTTACGCGACCAAAAGCAAGCGTGGCGGAGGGGCGCTGCCCAAGATGGTGCTGATCGGCGACATCGTTGGCGATGACTCTGATGCAGTAGCCGCGGCGACCTCGGAGGTGGTTCGCATGGCCAATACCCGACATGGTGAAGGCTTTGTGGCGATTTCTGAACCAGCGCGCAAAAAGTTTTGGTTGGATCGCAAGCGCACTGCCGCGATTTCAAAGCACACCAACGCGTTCAAAATCAACGAGGATGTGGTCATCCCCTTGGAGCGCATGGGCGAGTACACCGAAGGCATTGAACGCATCAATATTGATCTGTCGTTGCGCAACAAACTGGCTCTGCTGGACGAGTTAGAGACATACCTGTGCAGTGGTGGCTTGAAGGTGGAGACGCGCGGCGAATTGCCCGATCTGGATCACAAGGAGTGGTTAGAAGATCGTGTGGCCCAGGCTCTTGACATCATCCGTTCGGTTCGGGCGCAGTGGCAGACGTGGGCAGGCGACTTTGAACAATATTTTCCTGGCCTGCAAGACCACAGTTTGCGCGCAAGTTGGAAGACGCAAGTGCGTCAGCCACTTCATGATGTCTTCGCGGGTGCGGCGTTTGCGCCCATTTTGGACGCGCTGGATCGCATCCATCAAACAGTCCTCAAGGGCCGGGTTTGGGTTGCCCTGCACATGCATGCCGGTGATGGCAACGTTCACACCAATATTCCAGTCAACAGCGACGACTACAACATGTTGCAAACCGCGCATGAGGCGGTCGGTCGCATCATGGTCCTCGCCCGCCGTTTGGATGGCGTGATTTCCGGTGAACATGGGATTGGCATCACCAAACTTCAGTTCCTCAGCGATGAAGAATTGGCGCCATTTGCTGCCTACAAGGCGAAAATCGATCCCAATGGTCATTTCAACCGTGGCAAGCTCCTGCGCCAATCTAAACAATTCCAGGGTGATGGCGAGGCAGTTTTTGCCAGCGATTTGAGTGCCGCGTACACACCAAGCTTTGGATTGATGGGGCATGAGTCCATCATCATGCAGCAATCTGATATCGGTGCGATTGCGGACAGCGTCAAAAACTGCCTGCGGTGCGGCAAGTGCAAACCAGACTGCAGTACCCATGTGCCGCGCGCCAATATGCTCTATAGCCCGCGCAACAAGATTTTGGCGACATCTTTGTTGGTCGAAGCGTTTCTATATGAGGAACAAACGCGCAGGGGCATCTCGATTGCGCATTGGCAAGAGTTTGAAGATGTCGCCGACCATTGCACGGTTTGCCACCGCTGTTTGTCGCCATGTCCGGTAAACATTGACTTTGGTGATGTGTCTATGAATATGCGCAACTTGTTGCGCAAGATGGGTCAGAAGTCATGGCGGCCTGGCAATGCGGCCGCGATGTTGATGTTGAATGCGACCAATCCTGACACCATCAAATTCATGCGCTCGGCGATGGTCGACGTGGGATTCAAGGTGCAGCGCTTTGCCAACAAGAGTTTGTCGGTGTTGGCCAAGCGTCAAACCGCCTCCCCACCGTCTTCGGTCGGGGCGGCGCCGATCAAAGAGCAAGTGATTCATTTCATCAATAAAAAGCTGCCTGGTGGTCTGCCCAAGAAGACCGCGCGTGCACTTTTGGACATTGAGAACAGCGAGTACGTGCCGATCATCCGCAACCCCAGGGACACCGACGGCGAGACGGAAGCCGTGTTTTATTTTCCCGGTTGCGGGTCGGAGCGATTGTTCAGCCAAGTGGGTTTGGCCACTCAGGCGATGTTGTGGCACGCCGGTGTTCAAACGGTCTTGCCGCCTGGGTATCTTTGCTGTGGATATCCCCAGCGTGGTAGTGGTCAGTTCGACAAAGCCGAGCAAATGATCACAGATAACAGAGTGCTGTTCCATCGAGTGGCCAACACTCTGAACTATCTTGACATCAAAACGGTGGTGGTCAGTTGCGGTACGTGTTTTGATCAGTTGCAAGGATATGAATTCGACAAGATTTTTCCTGGCTGTCGAATCATGGATATCCACGAGTACTTGCTTGAAAAAGGCATCACCCTCCAGGGGCAGGATGGCTACCTGTTTCATGACCCTTGCCACAGCCCCATGAAGCAGCAAGCTCCGATCAAGACGGTGAAGGCGCTGTTGGGCGATGCGGTTGTGCAAAGCGAGCGCTGTTGCGGCGAGTCCGGCACCTTGGGTGTCACGCGACCTGATATTTCGACGCAGGTGCGTTTTCGCAAGGAGGAGCAGTTGCGGCAAGAGTCTGTTCAATTGCAAAAAATGATGGTGGAGCAGGGCGTGCAGGCGGCTCAACCGGGAGTGACCAAAATTTTGACCAGCTGCCCCAGTTGTTTGCAGGGCCTGAGTCGCTATGGCGATGACTTGTCTAACGGTTTGCTTGAAGCCGATTACATCGTGGTTGAGATGGCCAAACACATCCTGGGTGAAAGCTGGATGGAGGACTTCGTTGCCAAGGCCAATGATGGCGGTATCGAGCGGGTCTTGGTATGAGTTGTGTGCTCTGCGAGCAGCCTGGTGGGATCGTGGTATGGCAAGACGCCTGTTGCCGTGTGGTCTTGCCTGACGAGCCCGGGTACCCAGGTTTTGTGCGCGTGATCGCACAAACCCACGTCCGCGAAATGTCTGATTTGCCGCAGGATCAGCGCAGCCATTTCATGGATGTTGTGTGGCGCGTTGAGCAAGTGGTGAGAGAAGTCATGATGCCGACCAAAATCAATGTGGCTTCTTTAGGTAACGTCGTGGCACACGTGCATTGGCACGTGATTGCCCGTTTTGAGGCCGATGCCCATTTCCCTGGCTCCATTTGGTCTCAGGTGCAACGCACCCCGACCCAAGAGGACTCACGCGAGTGGCAGGACCGCGCGCGTGGTTTGCCTGAAGCTCTGCTGGCTGCTTTTTCGAGTTGATGTCATGACCGCTGCTGCCATCCCAATCGAATTGACGCTACACCAATCGAGCAATCAGCTTGAGTTGGTCTATGCCAACGGCGAGTCCCTGCGCATTCCGGTAGAACTGATGCGCGTATTTTCTCCATCTGCTGAGGTGCAGGGTCATGGTCCAGGCCAAGAGACCGTGCAAACCGGTAAGCGCGAGGTTCGCATCACGGCGATAGAGCCGGTGGGACAGTACGCTTTGCAGCCAACTTTTAGTGATGGTCATAACAGCGGACTGTTCACGTGGACATTGTTGGAGCGCCTGGGTCGGGAGACTGACCAGTATTGGGCTCGTTACGAAGCGCAGTTGGCGCGCGCGGGCAAACATAGAGATGACCCGATGGGTGATTCCCAAGCGAGCGGCTCAGCGTGTGGTACCTGAGTGCCTCACGCAATTGCAATAAGATTTGGCTATGAGTAAAACCCATTTTGGATTCGAGACCGTCGACGAGTCGGTCAAGGCGCAGAAGGTTCGTCAGGTGTTCGACAACGTCGCTTCGAAGTACGACGTCATGAACGATTTGATGTCTGCAGGGATGCACCGCTTGTGGAAGCGCTACACGCTGATGGTGGCCAACGCGCAGCCTGGACACCGGGTGCTTGACATCGCTGGCGGTACGGGTGACTTGGCGCTTGGATTTGCGAAGGACGTTGGTGCTTCTGGGACCGTGGTGCACACGGATATCAACCAGTCTATGCTCAGTGAAGGCCGCAATCGCTTGCTTGATGTCGGGGTTGTGCTGCCCACGGCGGTGTGTGACGCAGAGCATTTGCCGTTCGATGATGGACAGTTCGACCGAGTGAGTGTGGCCTTTGGCTTGCGCAACATGACCCACAAAGATGCTGCTCTGGCTGAAATGCTGCGCGTTCTCAAGCCCGGAGGCAAGCTGCTGGTGCTTGAATTTTCTAAAGTGGCGCCGCCTTTGACAAAGGCCTACGACTGGTATTCATTCAAGGTATTGCCCCTATTGGGCAAGTGGGTAGCCAATGACGCCGATAGTTATAGGTACTTGGCAGAGTCCATTCGAATGCACCCTGACCAAGAAACGCTGAAGACCATGATGAAAGAAGCAGGTTTCAAGCACGTGGATGTGCACAACATGACGGCAGGGGTCGTCGCGTTGCACGTGGGTATTAAATAAGAAGTCAGACGGAGTTTGATTCGATGAAAAAAATGGTGGTGATCTTTAGTTTGGCAATGATGGTTCTCTCGACACAAGAGGCATTGGCTAAGCGCATTGGCGGTGGCATGTCTTTTGGTCGAAGCTCAGGTAATGTGACCAATCGTTACCAGGCGCCAGCCAAGCCTGCACCGACACAAAACACGGCCACCAATGCAGCCAACCCCAGCAAGCAAGCCGCTGCTGGGAACCCCGCAGCGGCGCAGCCAGCCGGCTCGCGCTGGGGTGGCATGCTTGGCGGTTTGGCGGCCGGTTTGGGTTTGGCCTGGTTGGCATCTAGTCTTGGGCTTGGCGCAGAATTTGGCCAAATCCTCTTGATTGCACTTTTGGTGTTCGCTGGTATCTTCTTGTGGCGCCGTTTGATGGGTGGCGCTCGCGCCCCACAGTACGCCACCGCTAACGCAGGCGCGCCTGCCGGAGCACGCTCTTACAACCCGCAAAATGTCGGCAACGATGCAGCAGCTCGCCCTTGGGAGCAGTCGAGCGCAGCATTCGATAGTTCTGCTGCATCTGCCTCCGCCCAAGGATCGATGATTGGTACTGCCATCGGACAAGGCACCCGCTCGGCTCGTTTGAGCGGCATGCAATCGTGGGGTGTGCCAGACGGATTTGATTCCGAGGGTTTTTTGCGCGCTTGCAAAAACAATTTTGTTCAGCTGCAAGCTGCCTGGGATGCTGCAGACATTGTCCAACTCAGGGCGCTGATGACCGATGACATGTTGCACGAAATTCAGCAGCAATTGGTGGAGCGCGATGCCGTTTCTCAAGGGCAACCCAACGTGACAGAGGTGGTTTCCCTGGAGGCGAACTTGTTGGGCATAGAAGAGTTGCCTGAAGAATACATGGCGAGCGTTGAGTTCAGCGGCATGATTAAAGAAGACCCTCGTCAGGATGCCACGCCCTTCCGAGAGGTGTGGAACATCATCAAATCAAAGCAACGCGGTGGCTGGGTCGTGGCAGGGGTGCAAGCACTGGGATAATGAGCGCTGGGCGTCTTGGATGCCTAGTCATTCTGACGTCAATCTATGAAGCAAGCTGCCTCTCGTCTTTTTCAACATGTTTCCACCCCGGCGGAATTGCCTTGGGCGGTTCTTGATAGCGCACAACAAGTGGTGCAGCGATTCAAACCACCCCTTTGGCTGGAGCAAGAGGTTCACAATCGCGTTGTTTTGCTGATGAACCATATCTTGCAGGCTGAGCCAGAGGCGATGCAGCGATTGGCTAGGCATGGCCTCAAGACGATTCGGCTTCAACTCAGGCCCATTGAAGTCTGCCTCCGCATCACGCCTGCAGGTCTGCTCGAGCGCGTTGAGCTTCAGGGCAATCCTGACCTTTCCTTGGAACTCAAATCAGAGCTTTGGTCAGACGTAGCCAAATCGTTGACTGCGGGTGTTCAGCCTGACGTGCATTTGTATGGTGATGTGATGTTGGCCGCTGAAATTGGCTGGCTGCGAGAACACGTTCGCTGGGATGTGGAAGAAGATTTGGCGCGGGTTTTTGGAGATGCGCCTGCAACCATGATCACGGACACCGCACGCCGAATGCTGGACGCCTTGCGCGTTTTTGTTGTGCGTGCCGGAGTGCAACCTTCATGAAACGCTGGGCTCGTGGCGTCTTCATCCTATGGACGCTTTGGCGCTTTGGTCTGGATGACCTGTTATTCAGCAGTATTCCCAAGCGCTGGGCGCGTGTGTTGGGACGCTTGCTTCGCTTCGGTCGCCAGTGGGATAAGACGCGTGGTGAGCGTGTCCGCATGGCTCTCGAGGCATTGGGTCCGATCTTTGTGAAGTTCGGCCAGGTCCTGTCTACGCGGCGAGATTTACTGCCAGAGGACTTGGCCCAAGAGCTTGCCAAGTTGCAGGATAGAGTACCCCCATTTTCTAGTGATTTGGCGGTGAAGACGATTGAGAGCGCTCTGGGCTCTAGCATAGGCGAGGTCTTCAGCTCATTCGATCGGATTCCTGTGGCCAGCGCGAGCATCGCACAGGTTCACTTCGCAGTTTTGCATGACGGGCGAGAGGTAGCGGTCAAGGTCCTGCGTCCGGGCATGTTGGAAGTCATCGAAAAGGATCTCAGTCTGATGCGGACGATGGCCGCATGGGTGCAACGTTTGTCCGAAGATGGGCGACGTTTGAAGCCTCGTGAAGTGGTGGCGGAGTTCGATAAATACTTGCACGATGAGCTCGACCTCATCAAGGAGGCGTCCAACGCCGCCCAGTTGCGTCGCAATATGCAGTCGCTCGAGTTGGTCTTGATCCCTGAGATGCACTGGAATTGGTGCCGCGACAATGTGCTGGTGATGGAGCGAATGCATGGGATTCCCATCAGCCAGGTGCAGGCGCTCAAAGATGCTGGCGTCGATATCCCCCAGCTCGCGAAAGACGGGGTGACGCTGTTCTTTACCCAGGTGTTTCGCGACGGCTTTTTCCATGCGGATATGCATCCTGGCAACATCCAAGTATCGGTGGCGCCAGAGACCTTCGGGCGCTACATTTCGCTGGATTTTGGAATTGTCGGAACCTTGACGCCCAGCGACAAGGATTACTTGGCTCAGAACTTTGCCGCATTTTTCCGTCGCGACTACAAGCGGGTGGCTGAGCTGCATGTCGAGAGCGGCTGGGTGCCCAAAAACACTCGAGTCGACGAGCTTGAAGGCGCGATTCGCGCTGTGTGTGAGCCCTATTTCGACCGACCGTTGAAAGAAATTTCACTCGGTTTGGTGTTGATGCGGCTGTTCCAGGCCTCACGCAGGTTTCATGTCGAAATTCAGCCTCAGCTGGTGCTCTTACAAAAGACGCTGCTCAATATTGAGGGCTTGGGGCGAGATTTAGACCCTAACTTAGATTTGTGGTCAACCGCTAAGCCATTCTTGGAAACGTGGATGGCAGAGCAATTGGGACCCAAAAAGTTGCTGGAACAACTGAAGCAGGAGAGCCCCCATTTGATCAAATGGCTGCCCGCGTTGCCTCGATTGGTGGCTGATTTCTTGCAGCGGGACCTCGAAGGCGAGAGGGCACAATTGACAAAATTGCTGATCGCGCAGCAGCGCACCAATCGGATTTTGACCCGAGCAGCCCTGGCAACCGGTGGCGTTTTGCTGGCGCTGGTCGTCTTACAGCTCATCTTTGTCTTGGGGTATGGGGGCTGATCGTTAAACAGCCGCCTGATTGCAGCGTACGCGGCCTTGAAAGGTGGACGGCACGCCTATAATTAAGGGTTTTGTGCGCGGCACCCCCAATCGCGTGTCGTTGTCTTCGTCTTCCTGAGCCGAGAAGTTTTTATGCCCATTTATGCGTACCGGTGTACCGCGTGTGGTCACACCAAAGATGTATTGCAAAAGCTGGCCGATGCGCCCTTGAGCACCTGCCCTGCTTGTGCGAAAGAGACCTTTGCTAAGCAAGTCACTGCAGCTGGATTCCAACTGAAGGGCTCTGGCTGGTATCAAACCGACTTTAAAGGTGGCTCGACCGCGGCGGCGAGCTCGACTTCGACAGAGAGCTCGTCTACTGGCGCGTCTGACGCGTGATTCAAGGATCTATCGTGGCCGCCTTGCGCAAATGGTTTCTGTCCGGTCTGTTGGTACTCGTCCCTCTGGGTATCACGTTTTGGGTACTCAATTGGGTCGTCTCAACGTTGGACTTGACTTTGGCTATCCTGCCCGAGCACTGGCGTCCGGTGTATTGGTTGGGTATTCAAATCCCCGGTTTGGGCGTGATTTTTGCACTGTTGGTTGTGCTGCTGATTGGGGCATTGGCTTCGAACTTTATCGGCAACAAGTTGCTGGGCTGGTGGGACGGACTGCTAGGGCGCATTCCCGTGGTGCGGTCAATTTACTCGTCAGTCAAGCAGGTTTCCGACACCTTGTTCTCCGACAAAGGCAATGCGTTTCGGGAGGCGGTGCTGGTGCAGTGGCCTAGACCTGATGTATGGACGGTGGCTTTTGTGACAGCCAAGCCCAGTGTCGCTGTTCAAGAGGCAGCGTCACAAGAGGATTTTTTGTGCGTTTACGTGCCCACGACACCCAACCCGACCAGCGGCTACATGGTGTTTGTGCGCAAAGACGAATGCAAACCTCTCAACCTCAGTGTGGATGAGGCACTGACTTACGTGGTATCCATGGGGGTGGTCGATCCCGCGACCAGCACCAAGCGAAACCGCACTCAACCATCACTTCCACTCGAATCTCGGGTTTGAACTGAACCTAGAAAGTACTGATATGGCAATGCGAAGCAACTATTGCGGTCACGTGACCGAAGCCCTTTTGGGGCAAGAGGTCACTCTGTGTGGCTGGGTCAACCGCCGTCGGGACCACGGTGGAGTCATTTTTGTCGATCTGCGTGATCGCGAGGGCTATGTGCAAGTTGTCTGTGACCCTGACCGCCCTGAGATGTTCGCGACCGCTGAAAGCTTGCGCAACGAGTTCTGCGTACAGATCAAAGGCTTGGTGCGCGCCCGCCCAGAGGGTACAACCAATGAGAATATTGCCAGCGGCAAAATTGAAGTGCTGTGCCGGGAGCTCAATGTGTTGAATGCCTCTGTCACGCCGCCTTTCATGTTGGACGATGACAACCTCTCTGAGACCACCCGTTTGACCCATCGCGTGTTGGATTTGCGTCGTCCGGCGATGCAAAAGAACTTGATGTTGCGTTACCGAGTCGCCATGGCTATTCGCACGTTCCTGGACTCTAATGGGTTCGTGGACATCGAGACCCCTATGCTGACCAAGAGCACGCCTGAGGGCGCGCGCGATTATTTGGTTCCCAGCCGAGTCCATGACGGTCATTTTTTTGCATTGCCTCAATCTCCCCAGCTGTTCAAGCAGCTGTTGATGGTGGCCGGTTACGACCGCTACTACCAAATCACCAAATGTTTCCGGGATGAAGATTTGCGTGCCGATCGCCAACCTGAATTCACCCAGATCGATATCGAAACATCGTTCCTGGAAGAGCAGGAGATCCGGGACATGTTCCAAGACATGATCAGCAGCATGTTCAAGAACGTCATGAACGTGGATCTCGGTGAGTTCCCTGTCATGCCATACGCGGAGGCCATGGCGAGGTATGGCTCAGATAAGCCTGATTTGCGTGTGAAGATCGAGTTTGTCGAGTTGACCGACATCATGAAGGACGTCGACTTCAAGGTGTTCTCTGGGCCTGCCCAAATGGCCAACGGCCGTGTGGCTGCTTTGTGCGTCCGCGGAGGTGGTGCTATGCCTCGTAGCGAAATTGATGCATACACAGAATTCGTCAAAATCTATGGCGCTAAGGGGTTGGCATGGATCAAAGTCAACGATTTGGCAGCAGGGCGGGATGGCTTGCAAAGCCCGATTGTGAAGAATCTACACGACGCTGCCATCGCCCATATTCTGGAGCGCACAGCTGCTCAAAACGGCGACATCATCTTCTTTGGCGCTGACAAGGCAAAGGTTGTCAATGACGCACTGGGCGCATTGCGCTTGAAAATTGGGCACAGCGATTTGGCCAAGGCCAATGGTTTGTTTGAGGACCGATGGGCGCCCCTGTGGGTGGTTGATTTCCCCATGTTTGAGTTCGACGAAGAAGAAGGGCGTTGGAATGCCGTTCATCATCCCTTCACCGCGCCCAAAGATGGGCACGAGGACTACATGGCCACTGACCCTGGTCGTTGTTTGTCAAAGGCCTATGACATGGTGTTGAACGGTTGGGAAATCGGTGGTGGCTCGGTGCGTATCCACCGCGCGGATGTTCAGCAAAAAGCGTTTGACGCGCTACACATCAGTCCCGAAGAAGCTCAGCTGAAGTTTGGCTTCTTGTTGGACGCGCTCCAATATGGCGCGCCGCCTCATGGTGGCCTTGCATTCGGTTTGGACCGTATCGTTACCTTGATGACAGGTGCAGAGTCGATTCGCGATGTGATCGCCTTTCCAAAGACTCAGCGTGCACAGTGTTTGCTCACGGATGCTCCCTCTGCAGTCGATGAAAAGCAACTGCGGGAATTGCACATCAGACTTCGCAATATCCAGCAGCCGGCTTGATGCTGTGTTGTCGATCAAAAGGCGCCCGCTAGGGCGCTTTTTTTATGCGGCTGCGCCGGGCGCCCGTGAATTTGGGGCGCCCCACTAGGCGTGCAATCCGCACCAGCTCATCTTCAACCTCGGGCCGTGTCTGGGTGGGGCGCATCACCAGTGCAATTTGCCTTTGGGGCGCTGGCGCGGCCAAAGGCTTTGCCAGTACCCGACCCTGGGTCAACCATTGGCTCTTAATCGCCATTTCTGGCAGCAGGGCAATGCCCAATCCTGCCTCCACCATTTGCACCAGTGTCGCTAGGCTTGTGGCCTCGATCTCTGATCGGCTGCTTGCCCGTTGGCGCTGGGCGGGAGAGCATGCTTGCAACGTATGGGCAGTCAAACAGTGGCCTTCACTCATCAATAGCAGGCGCTCGACATGTAGCCTTGCCAAATTGGGGTGATCGACCTTTCCCATGGTGTCCTCGGGGCTACAGATCAGCCACAGCTCCTCTGAAAACAGCGGTTCAACTCGCAATCGTCCGGTTTCCATTGGCAGCGCGATGATGGCCATATCGAGTTCGCCAGCCTCTAGTGCTCGAAGCAATAAATCGGTGGGCTCTTCCCGCAGTAGAACCTGAAGGTGAGGCAGCGACTCTCTTAGCTCGCGCAGAAGCGGTGGAAGCAAAAAGGGCGCAATCGTTGGGATGGCGCCCAATCGCCATTGCCCTCGACCCGGTGCCTGAGCTTCTTCACAGCGCTGAACCAAGTCGCCTGCATCACTGAGCAATCGCTGCGCCAAAGCCACGACTTCCTCTCCCAGCGGCGTGAATAAAACGTTTTGGCGATCTCGCTCCACCAGATGACAGTCCAGTGATGCCTCAAGCTCCTTGATACCACCCGAAAGCGTCGATTGGGTAACAAAGCAGCGTTCGGCAGCCCGGGTGAAGTTCAAGGTGGCCCTGAGCGTCACGAGGTAGTGCAGTTGTTTCAGGGAGAGGTGAGTCGCGGCACGCAAGTAGGTGTTCATGGATTGATATCGGTAAATCCAATTAATTTAATTGAAATTATCAGTTGGACGAATGAATTTGACAAGCTGAGAATCCACCCATCAGCTTTTCAAAACCCTCTTTTTAGGAGAACCAAATGTCAAACACCAAACAGACTTCTGTCACGATTCAAAACCTCGAGGCCGCATTTGCAGGAGAGTCAATGGCGCACATCAAGTACCGGTATTTCGCGAAAATTTCCCGGGAGATGGGTGATGAGGTCACTGCAAAAATTTTTGAAGACACAGCAGACCAAGAAGTCATGCATGCTTTCGGACACCTTGACTTGCTATATCCCAAATCCAAATTGACGCCAGCCAAGGCACTGGAAATCGCCATTGAAGGCGAAACCTATGAGTACACAGAGATGTACCCCGAGTTTCGACACCTCGCCGTCCAAGAGGGCAATGATGCCGCAGTCCAAGAGTTTGATGAGCAAATCGCTGAGTCCAAAGAGCACGCCGACGCATTCAGACTGGTTTTGGCCAAGGCTGCCAAGCGCTTTGCCGCCTTGGCCAAGGTGGAAGAGCGACACGCCAATCACTATCGGTCAGCTCTGGAAGGCTTAAAAGTCGCCTAAATACTGCACCAGTAACCACTTTTTACTTTGAAGGAAAACATCATGAAAACGTATATGTGCATCGTGTGTGGATTTGTTTACGACGAGACCGCCGGCCGGCCTGAAGACGGTATTGCGCCAGGTACTCATTGGGCCGATGTGCCTGAAGATTGGGCGTGCCCAGATTGTGGTGTGGCCAAAGCCGACTTTGAAGTGGTCGAGGTCTAAGCATGAATACAGGAGCCCTTTCTGATTCAGCTGATCCAATCGTCATCGTTGGTGCTGGGCTGGCGGGCTGGACGGTGGCGCGAGAGATCCGCAACCGAGATGCTTCACGCGCAGTCACCCTGGTCTGTGCTGACCGCGGTGACTTCTACAGCAAACCGATGCTCTCGAATGCGTTGGCTCAGGGGAAAAGTGCGGATCAGTTGATCCAAATCTCAGCCGCTGCGCAAGCGCAAAAGTTGGGTGTGACCGTGCAAGCCCAAGTTCAGGTGCATTCAATTGACGTAGAGCGGCAAGTACTCATCACCAGTGCTGGCGAGACGCGGTTTGGTGAGTTGGTGCTCGCCTTGGGTGCGGATCCGGTGAGGTTGCCGATTGAGGGGGCTGAACACATGCTTTCCGTGAACGATTGGCAAGACTACGCCATCTTTCGAGAACGACTTGACTCAATCGGTTCGGCACGTGTCGCGATTGTCGGCGGTGGATTGATTGGCTCCGAGTTTGCGAATGATCTCGCAGCCTCCGGACATCCCGTGATGGTGGTTGATCCTGGACACTGGCCCGTCTCTCAACTGATCGACGCAGAAATCGGAAAGGGATTGGCCAATGCCTTGCTCGAGTTGGGAGTTCAATTTTACTGGGGGGACGTAGTGGCATCGATTCGACACACGGACAGTGGCGCCAGCTATTTTCTTGAGTTGCGCAGCGGCCAAACGATCGAGGCCGATGTGGTGTTGAGTGCGGTCGGTTTGAGACCGAGGACCGCATTGGCGGAGGCTGCAGGCCTTCGTGTGCAACGGGGGATTGTCGTCAATGCGAACGGGCAAGCTTCGCATCCCCACATCTGGGCACTTGGGGATTGCGCAGCCTACGAAAGCGTGGTGGCAGCGGATGGCAGCCCAAGAACCTTGCCGTTTGTCCTGCCTATCATGGCGGCAAGCAAAGCCATCGCAGATGGTCTGACCGGCACGCCAACGCCGATTCGTTTCGGTCCCATGAAAGTCAGGGTCAAGACACCAGCCTTCCCTGTGAGCGTTGACGCCACTTGAGTCGAAAGGGGATCTCACAAAGAAGTAAGCTATGGCGCGTTGCATCGGCTAAATCGACACAGGATTGCGCTTGAACACCTCGCCAACAGCATCTTCTAAGCCATTCAAGATTCCAGAGTCGGTCTTGGTCGTCATTCACACCGCTGACTTAGAGGTGTTGGTGTTGAAGCGCACGGACATCGGGAGTTGGCAGTCTGTGACGGGAAGTAAGGATACTTGGGGCGAGTCTTTTGCTCAAACTGCTGCGCGTGAGGTTGAAGAGGAAACGGGATTGCTGGTGCACGCTTCGGGCCACAGTTTGATCGATTGGCGGCTTGAAAACCATTATTCGATTTTTCCGTCTTACCTTCATCGGTATGCCCCAGGAGTGACGCACAACACTGAGCGGGTATTTTCTCTTTGTGTACCCCGAGCAAGCCCGATTGTGTTGAGCCCCCGGGAGCATACTGAATTCCGCTGGCTCCCTTGGCAAGAAGCTGCGGACTGGGTGTTTTCTGCGTCCAATGCGTTGGCCATTGAGTCGCTTCCAGTGCGCTGGTCACCAAGCCAGACCACGGTCGTCTGAAGTTGTCCCAGGAGATCGGTGTGAACCCCAACGCCAAACGGAATTCGGGCTGGATAGCGCCATGAAACTCCTGCGCCAGCAGCTTTGGTCCAGTGGGCATCGGGTGACGCTATTAGAAGGGGGCCGAGCCATGTTCCCTGCCATGATTGAGGCCATCGATGCAGCGCAGCAATGGGTGCAACTCGAGACCTATATTTTCGATTTTCACGGTCAACCGCGCGAGGTTGCGATGGCCCTTGCTCGGGCGGCAAAGCGCGGTGTTGAAGTGCGGGTATTGGTCGACGGCGCGGGTACCTACCCCATTCCTGATGAGTGGCAGACGACGTGGCACCAAGCGGGCGTGCAGTGGCAGGTCTTCTCACCCTTGGGGCCCGCTGGGTTTTGGGTGCCAGGTCAATGGAGAAGATTGCACCGCAAACTACTGGTGGTTGATCAGCACACAGCGTTTTGCGGTGGGATCAATGTGCTGGACGATTGGCGAACAGTCGCAGGAGCTCAGCTGGCAAAGCCGAGACTAGATTTCGCTTTGCAATTTGAGGGGCCCCTGGTTCGCAAAGTGGCACAGAGCATGACGAGAGCATGGTGGCGCTTGTTGGCCAGCACGCATATGAGGCGCGCGCATTGGAAAAGTGCACTTCAGTTGGCCCGCCAGCAATGGCAAGTGCTGCGACCCCACTGGAAGATGGGCAACCAGCAAGCACCCGATGCACGGGCGTCAGAGACATTGGGCGCGAATATGCTTTGGATGGAACGCGACAACGTGAGGCATCGGACTCAAATCGAAAGAGCCTATTTGCAAGCCATCGCGTCAGCGCAATGCAGCGTGACCTTGGCTCATGCATACTTCGTTCCGAGCAGGAGAATGCGCAAAGCGCTGACGCAAGCTGTGCAAAGAGGCGTTGCCGTACGAGTCTTGGTGCAGGGCCAGTTTGAAAACTTCATGCAATTTCACGCAGCGCGACCGATTTATCCCGCATTGATTGAGGCCGGTGTCAGTATTTACGAATATCAACCTTCGGATCTTCATGCGAAGGTCGCGGTGATCGACAGCCGCTGGTTGACCATTGGGTCAAGCAATTTAGATCCTCTGAGTTTGCTCCTTGCGCGGGAGGCCAACGTCTGGGTAGACGACACCACGCTCGCCATAGAGCTTGAGCAGCGTTTGCTCAAGGCGATGGCCGAGGAAAGCCATGCCATTGACTTGAATGCGTGGCGGCAGCGACCCTGGCGCCTCAAGTGGGGTGACTGGATCGCCTTTGGGCTCATGCGGCTGGCGCTCGTCTTGACGGGAAAAAGATATTGATCGCAAAACCTAGAATTCTCAGTGCTTTTGTGATTTGCGGTTAGCATTGGCTCTTGAATTCATAAAGGACATGTGCATGAGCACTCGAGAAGACGAAGGTGTGCCGGTTTCGGTCAAGATCCGTGAGCGTTTGAAGGCTCAGGGTCAACGCTTCCACTCCAACGACAACATCGCGCCATTTATTGAGCCAGGCGAGCTTGATTTGTTGCTCGACGAAGTGAGTGAAAAAATGCAGGCGGTCCTTGACAGCATGGTCATCGACACTGAAAACGACCACAACACCCAGAACACTGCACGTCGTGTCGCCAAGATGTATCTCAAAGAGGTGTTCAGTGGACGGTACGTGAAAGCACCAGAAATCACGGAATTTCCGAACGCTGAGCATCTCAATGAGCTCATGATTGTTGGCCCCATTCGGGTGCGCAGTGCATGCAGCCATCACTTGTGTCCTGTCATTGGGCAGGTGTGGATCGGCGTGATGCCCAACGAGCACACCAATGTGATTGGGTTATCTAAGTACGCACGGCTGGCCGAGTGGGTCATGGGGCGCCCTCAGATCCAGGAAGAGGCCGTGGTTCAGTTGGCAGACTTGATACAAGAAAAGACGCAGCCAGATGGCCTGGCATTGGTCATGGAGGCCAGCCATTTTTGTATGGGGTGGCGCGGCGTCAAAGACATGGATAGCAAGATGATCAACTCAATCATGCGGGGTGTTTTCTTGAAGGACGCCAACCTACGCCGTGAATTTTTGTCCCTTATTCCTAGGAGCCAATGATGTTGGTGCGATTGCTCTACGTGAGCCGGGCGGTGAACCCGGATGATCAAAAAGCCATTGATGGCATCCTTGGTGTGGCCCGTGCGCACAATGCCGGCCAGGGCATCACCGGCATCCTGTGTTACGGCGATGGCGTTTTCATGCAATGTATTGAGGGTGGTCGCGCAGCAATCAATCGCCTTTATGCTCAGATTTTGCGTGACCCACGTCATCAAGATGTCGTGCTGTTGCGCTACGAAGAGATCACAGAGCGCCAGTTCAGTGGCTGGACTATGGGCCTGGTTAATCTGAACCGGGTCAACACCTCCATCATGTTGAAGTATTCGGAAACACCAACCTTTGATCCTTATTCGGTGTCCGGTGAGGCATCCCAAGCCATGCTCCAGGAGCTGATCGCGACAGCTTCCATCATCGGACGCAGCTGAACGATAGAGTCGGTGGCAAGGCATGAGGGTCCACTGGCGGGTGTTGTGGGTTGCCATTTTCCTTACACCCTGGCACGGCTACGCGTCTCAACCAGACACTTGGCCCGACCCCAAGCAGGTCGACTTCACAGCCAAGGTGACCCGGGTTTTTGATGGCGATACGGTGGTATTGCAGGGGGCAAACGCAGAGACCATGAAGGCTCGCATCGTTGGCATCGATGCCCCTGAGGTGTGTCAAGCCTTTGGCAGAGAATCTGCGCAAGCGCTCAAGCAAAAAATCCTGCACGCCACCGTGAGTGTCCGTTCCTTTGGACGTGATACGTTCGGGCGTGAATTGGTTGTGTTGTGGCACCAAGATCAAGATGTCGGAGCCGATCTCGTCGCTCAGGGGCTCGCATGGGCATACGTTTGGAAGGGGAAGCCCAGTGTGTACATCACTTTAGAACAGCACGCTCGACGGACCAAGCGGGGCCTTTTCCAAGACAGCAAACCGGAAAGCCCACGCGCCTTTCGAAAGCGACACGGTCCCTGTTTTCGCTGAGGTCTCCAGGCCTATGTCGGAGGTGCTTGGAGCTGGGCGGTTTGGATCAGTGGCGCTGGCGGCACACGGAACAATCTGCTCGGCGCTGAACGCGAATCATGTCAAAGCCCCAGTGGCGCAAGTCGATCATGAGCAGTTGATCGTTCAAAGGGGCAGCCTCATAACCATCGTTTCCTGTTGAACGGCACAGCCACTGAATGGCCAAAGCGGCTTGCAAACTGCCGACGGCACCCACCAGAGGGCTGAGCACCCCCATGGTTGCGCAATTGGCGTCAGCTGCCCCAGACTCCGGTGGGAACACACAGGCGTAGCAGGCACTGGTTGAGCGTTCTGGTGTGTAAAACCCGATTTGGGCATCCATTTGCACCGCAGCCGCCCAGACCAAAGGCTTGCCGTGTCGAACGCACGCCGAATTGACTGCTTGTCGCGTATTGAAGTTGTCGGTGCAGTCGAGCACGATATCCATGGGGGCAAGGCGCTCGTCCAGCCACTCCAAAGTGGCGCGTTGCGCCACCGCGTGCACCTTCACTTCCGGATTGATGCCGTTGATGGCAGCAGCCGCAGATTGGACCTTCGATTGTCCGATGCGATCAGTGGTGTGAGCGATTTGCCGCTGCAAGTTCGTCAGTTCTACGCGATCATCATCAACCAGTGTGATCTGACCAACCCCTGCGCTGGCCAGATACATGGCGACAGGACTGCCAAGACCGCCCGCACCTACCACCAGAGCATGTGACGCCAATAACGCTTCTTGCCCCTCGACCCCGATTTCAGGCAGCAAGATGTGCCGCGAGTAACGCAGAAGTTGTGAATCTTCCATCGCTCAGTTCGCGGGTCAGTCGGCGGGCGCAGTTTCAGCAGGCCGTGCCTTGAGGCTTTCACTGCGTTTCACTGGCTTGCCCTCTAGGAACAAAATCGCCTGCTGAAGACGAAAATCTTCGGGCGATCCAAAAGTGGGCAACAACCGAGCATTGGGGTGCAAGCGCTGGGCCTCTTCGATTTTCTTTTGGGCTGCCTCTCGATCCGCCTCGCGCTTCTTTTCTGCCGCCGAGTCATTGGGGACTTCAGCATTGGTTGGTGCGTTCAAGTGCTTGTTTAAATCTGCTTCGCGCGTGCCCAATGCTGCCAACAAATTCCCCTCAGGTGTTTCATCCACCCAAACGTCTGGCTCGATCCCCTTGGCTTGGATGGATCTGCCACTTGGCGTGTAGTAGAGGGCAGTTGTCAGCTTGATGCCGGCGTCTTTGCCCAGAGGTCTTACCGTTTGCACCGACCCCTTGCCAAAGGTTTGATTGCCCATGATGGTCGCGCGCTTGTGATCTTGCAGCGCGCCAGCAACGATTTCGCTGGCTGAGGCCGATCCTTCATTTACCAACACCACGAGTGGTACCTTCTTGTAAATCCCACCGGTTTTTTCGTGCAAACGACCGATTGGATCAGCTCCTTGCGTGTAATACTGGGGCGCGGCTTTGTAGACAAAGCGGCTCTCTTCAAGCTGGCCGTTCGTGCTGACGACGGTCACATCATCTTCAACAAAGGCAGCCGTGACTGCCACAGCTGCGGTCAGCAAGCCACCGGGGTCGTTGCGCAAATCCAGCACCAAGCCTTTCATTTTGGGGTTGGCCTCGTAGAGTTGCTCAAGCTGTTTGGCGAAGTCTTCGGTCGTGCGATTTTGAAATTGCGATATCCGAATCCAACCGTAATCCGGCGTGATGGATTTGGACTTCACGCTGATTGTTTTGATTTGGTCTCGAACAATGGTGACTGAGAAGCTGCGATTTTCACTGCGGCGCAAGATCAGCAAATCAACTTTGGTCTTGGGTTCTCCCCGCATCCGTTTGACCGCTTCAGTGATACTCATGCCCTTGACGGGGGTGTCGTCGATCTTTGTAATCAGGTCGTTGGTCTGCAAACCAGCCTTGGCAGCTGGAGAGTCTTCAATCGGAGACACCACTTTGACCAGCCCGTCTTCCATGGTGATTTCAATTCCGACGCCCACAAAGCTACCCGAAGTACCCTCGCGAAACGCTTTCCATTCTTTGGCATCAAAGTAGGCCGAGTGGGGGTCTAATCCAGTGACCATGCCCGAGATGGCATCCGTGATCAGTTTCTTTTCATCAACGGGCGTGACGTAGTCTGATTTGATCATCCCGAACACAGACGCCAGTTGCTGGAGCTCTTGGAGGGGCAGCGCGACCTTGTCGCTGCGAGCGATGGCTTGCAATTGCACGGTGCCCAGCACTCCAGCGAGCACGCCCACCGAAATCCATCCCGCGACTTTCCATTTGCGAACCATCGATTCAACTCCCTAGTTTTGAGCTTGAAAGACTATACACGCCTCCGCTGCTCAGACTCTGTGTCATCGCAAAGGTTCCCCACACAGCTTGGGGAACATACAAAGCTCATTTTTTGCCCTGATTGGCAACGGCGGCGGCGGCTTCGGCAATGGCTGCTTGGTCGCCAAGGTAATAGTGGCGAATTGGGCGCAGATCGGCATCGAGTTCGTAGACCAATGGGACGCCATTGGGAATGTTTAGACCAACGATGTCATCGTCGCTGATGTCGTCCAAATATTTCACCAGTGCTCGGATGCTGTTGCCATGGGCGGCAACCACGATGCGTTTGCCGGCTCTGATGGCGGGAGCCATGGAGTCGTTCCAGAACGGCAACACCCGCGCGACCGTATCCTTGAGGCACTCGGTGAGCGGGATATCGTTCGGGTTGAGTCGAGCATATCGACGGTCGTTTCGCTCGCACCGTTCGTCACTCGCCTCAAGTGCAGGGGGCGGCGTATCGTAGCTGCGGCGCCAAACGAGCACTTGATCATCACCGTATTTTTTTGCGGTCTCCGCTTTGTTCAGACCTTGCAAGCCACCGTAATGACGCTCGTTCAGGCGCCAGCTTTTCATGACCGGTAACCAAGTGCAATCCATGGCATCCAGCGTGTACCAGAGTGTGTGAATGGCGCGCTTGAGCACGCTGGTGTAGGCCAAATCAAATGCGTAACCCTCGGCTTTGAGAATTTGCCCTGCGGCCATGGCCTGATTGATACCCGTGGGGGTGAGGTCGACGTCGGTCCAGCCAGTGAATCGATTTTCGAGGTTCCAAGTTGATTCGCCGTGGCGAATGAGCACCAGTTTGTACATGTTGAAGTCGCTTGTGAAGTTAAAAATCTAAGGCAGTTTAGTAGGGCTTGTTCAGGGGGTGAGCAAAGGCGCCACACAAGCATTTTAGAATCTCGGCAGTGGCGCTTGTCTTTGGCATGTGGACCGAGCGAGAGCCCCACTCAAGAAAGAGGCTAGTTGTGGAATTTTTGACTGAAAACTGGATGTTGATGGTGATCGCTGTGGTTTCGGGCGCCATGTTGATGTGGCCTGCCCTAGGCTCGGGCGGGAAATCCACGGTTCAACCCATGAAGGCAGTGCAATTGATGAACCATGAAAAAGCGGTAGTCATTGATGTGTGCGAGCCCAATGAGTTCGCGAGCGGCCATGTCGGTGGTGCCCGCAATGTGCCGCTCGGACAACTGGAAAAGCAACTCGAAGCCACGGTCAAAAACAAGCAACTCCCGCTGATTTTGGTGTGTGCATCTGGCATGCGCTCAGGGCGTGCCCTGGCGGTTGCCAAAAAGTTGGGATATGAAAATGCGTATTCCCTAGCTGGCGGCATGGGTGCTTGGCGAGCTGCCAACATGCCCGTGAGCAAAGGTTGACAATCCAGCGCATACGTTGAATTCGGAGCACTCATGGCCAAAGTCCGCATGTATTTGACCGCAACTTGCCCCTACTGCATCCGGGCCAAGGCACTTCTCGATCACCATGGGGTGATGGACATAGAGGAGATCCGAGTTGATTTGATCCCGGGTGCGCGGGACACCATGATCAATGAGACCGGACGGCGCACGGTGCCACAAATCTTCGTCGGCGGCGTCCATGTCGGTGGGTGCGATGATTTGATGGCCTTAGATCGCAGCGGCAAATTGGTTCCGATGCTCAGCGCCTAAATCATGAGGCGGGTCTGCCTGACCTGCCATAATTGCGTTTGACCAGGCCCCAGAGGTACCCGCTGGGGTCTTTTTTATGAACGCTATTGTGAGCCGACAAGCATGACAGAGACTTCCCAGCCCGTATTCCAAATTCAGCGTGTTTACCTCAAAGACGCATCACTTGAGCAACCCAATTCTCCCCAAATTTTTCTGGAGCAAACGGAACCCAGCGTGAACATCCAATTGGGTGTTGAAGGCCAAGCGCTGGCCGAGGGGGTGTACGAGGTATGTGTGACTGCCACCGTGCATACCCAAGTGGGTGAGAAGACGGTCTTTCTGGTGGAGTGCAAGCAAGCGGGTATTTTTGAAATCAGCGGTTTTGAACCTGAGCAACTCGACCCTGTCATGGGCGTTGCTTGCCCTCAAATCGTGTACCCCTATTTGCGATCTAATGTCGCCGACCTGATCAGCCGCTCTGGTTTTCCGCCCGTACACATGAGCGAAATCAATTTCCAAGCGATGTATGAGCAGCGCCAAATGGAAGCTGCCGGCAACGCTTGACCAGGCCTCAACCATGAAGGTGTTGGTGATCGGCGCGGGTGCATGGGGAACGGCGGTTGCCGTGCATGCCTCACATCGGCACGCGGCCACGTTGTGGACGCGCACCGAGGTGCAAGCGAGTGCCCTGCGCACCACGCGCACCAACGACCAATATTTGGCAGGTGTCGCGCTACCCCCATCATTGGAAGTGGTATCGGGGTCAATCGAAAATTGGGCTCAACGTGCGGGGGACTTTGATGCGATCGTCATCGGCACACCCATGTCAGGTCTGCGTGAGACTCTGATTGCCCTGAAGGATGCCCCTGTCCCCGTGGCGTGGCTTTGTAAGGGCTTTGAGGCCCCCGCTGGGCCGAGCGATATCGGTTTGATGCCGCACGAGGTTTGTCAGGCGGTCGCACCGAAGTTAAAGGCTGGCGTGCTGAGCGGGCCCAGTTTCGCGGCTGAAGTGGCGCGCGGGCAACCTACAGCCTTGGTGGCAGCCAGCCCATGCGCAGAGGTGCAATCGGCGTTTGTACAAGCCTTGCACCACGGAAATATGCGGATGTATGCCAACACCGATTGGGTCGGCGTCGAAGTGGGTGGCGCAGTCAAAAACGTCCTAGCGATTGCCACTGGCTTGTGTGATGGGCTCAACTTGGGGTTGAACGCCCGTGCGGCTTTGATCACCCGAGGCTTGGCTGAAATGTCGCGATTGGGTGAGGCACTGGGTGCTAACCGAGACACCTTCATGGGGCTGTCTGGCTTAGGCGACCTGGTACTCACTGCTACTGGTGATTTGTCTCGCAATCGAAAAGTCGGCGTTTTGTTGGCGCAGGGCATGAAACTCGATGAGGCAGTGCAGAGTCTGGGCCATGTCGCTGAGGGCGTATACAGCGCCCGTACCGTGGTCCAGAGGGCAAAAAGCCTTGGTGTTGACATGCCCATCAGCTCGGCCGTGGTTGCGTTGCTTGATGCTCAGATTAGTCCCCAAGAGGCACTGCAACGTCTGATGAGTCGAGACCCCGCCAGCGAAAACTAGGCTTGGTATCTGGCCGAAGCTTGCCATCAAAGCTGCCAGACCCGCCTCGCAGCCTCGATCACCTGTTCTTGTGCACCCGCTTGATCCGCAGCGATCACTTGGCGTGCCCCCATGCTGCGCAGCCATGTGAGTTGCCGTTTGGCCAATTGTCTGGTTGCAGCCTGTCCTCGCACAAGCCACTCGACTCTGGCCGCTTCATTCCATGAGCCGTGCGCATCTAGCGCCTCCCAGCCCTGCCGATAGCCGACACAGCGCATGGAAGGCAGTCCAGCGTGCAAATCGCCTCGCTCACGCAACGCGTTGAGTTCTTGCCCAAAGCCTTGGGCCATCATCAACTCCAAGCGCTGTGCGATGCGTTCATGTAGCCAATGCCTTTCCTGGGGTTCTAGGCTGAGCATGTGTACTCGGTGCCATTGAGACTGGCCAGCGCCGCGCTGAAATGAGGAAAGGGGGCGACCACTGCTTTCAAAAACTTCGAGTGCCCGGCTGATGCGCTGCGCGTCATTGGGATTCAATCGAGCCGCTGTAGGTGGGTCAATGGCTTGCAACCTTTGGTGCATTGCGGGCCATCCCAACTCGGCAGCAGCCGCATCGATGCGAGCCCTAGCGGTCAAATCCGCACTTGGTATGTCATCCAATCCATCTAGCCAAGCTTTGAAGTACAGCATGGTGCCGCCAACCAATACAGGCAGCCGTCCCCGCGACTTGATTTCGGTGATCAGCGGCTCCACCTGCCGCATGAAGTCTGCAGCGCTGAACGTGGCCAGGGGATCATGTGTATTAATCAAATGGTGGGGCACGGCAGCCAATTCTTCGGGCGAGGGTTTCGCTGTACCGATGTCCATACCGCGGTAGACCAAAGCGGAGTCCACACTGATGATTTCAATGTCCGTGATGGCTGCCAATGCCAACGCCGCCGACGTCTTACCAGAAGCTGTTGGGCCGGCGATCAACAACAAGGTCTCAGGCACCACGGGCTCCTATTGATCTGCGGTCTGAGCTGGTACGACCACCACCGGGTGCTCTCGCGTGATGCGGGGGATTAGCTGCCAGGTGATCAGCATGAGCGCCAAACCAGATCCCAGTAGCCCCCACGCGAGGACGGCACTCGGATCACTCATACGAGGGCCAATCAAGGCTCCGCCTATGAACGCAAAAGCCATTTGCAAAAACCCACTGAGTGCTGCCGCGGTACCCGCCATGCGCGGAAAAGGGCTGACTGCGCCGGTTTGACCGATCGACTGGTGTATGCCGTGTCCCGCTGCATAGAGATAAACCGGCAACAGGAGCCACACCAGATTCAAGTCGCTTAACGAGTGCGCAACTGCAATGGCGATACCGCCGAGAGCAGATAAGACACCACCCCATTTCACTGTGCCAATCAGGCCATTGCGAGCCATCAAGGTCCGGCACATAAAGGTACCAGCGATGTACGCAGCCGACATGGTGAACATGGTCAAGCCATAAAACCAAGTCGGTTGATGCATGACTTCGGTGACGATGAATGAAGACGTGGCGAGGAACAAAAAGAGCCCGAAAAAAGTGGCGATGGATTGCAAAGTGAAGGCCCAAAATTGGGTGTGACTCAGCACTTGGCTCCAGTTGTAAGCCATGTTTTTTAGGTCAAGCGCGCCAGGATTAGGCTCCGCCAGTGTCTCTTCAAGTCGCATCCACACTTGCCATAGCGCAAGGCAGACGATGGCACTGACCGAGAACAAGACGGCACGCCAACCAAGCCATTGGGCGATGATGCCACCAACCGGACCGCTGACGCAGGCGAATACGCCTAAACCAGTCATCACCTTACTCATGGCGCGAGGCCCCTCTTCAGCACTGTAGTGGTCTCGGATAATGGCGCGCGCGTTGACCACAACCCCGCCCATGCCGACGCCCTGGAGCACTCGCAGTACGAGCAACGCCTCAATGTTGGGTGCCAGCGCGCTGCACAGGGCAGCCAGGGCAAACAACGCCAAGCCCAGTCGCAAGGTGACTCGACGCCCGAAGCGGTCAGAGGCTGGCCCCCATACAAGTTGTGAGCTGCCAAAACCCATGAGCATCGCCGTCAACGTCAACTGGCCTTGATTCATGGTGGCGCCCAAATCCGAGACCAGCGAAGGCAGTGAGGGCAAATAAAAATCTGTGCCCACGGGCTGAAGGCCCATCAGCAGTGACAACAGCCACACCATGCGATGGGGGTGACTGCCGGTGGTGCGTCGAAGATTCATAAGGCTAGCGACCGCGCAAGAACAAGCGATCCAATTCTTTCATGTCGAGTTGTCGCCAAGTAGGACGACCATGGTTGCATTGGTCACTGCGTTCAGTGACTTCCATTTGGCGCAAGAGGGCATTCATTTCGGTCAGTGTCAATGACCGGTTGGCCCGCACAGCGCCGTGACATGCCATGGTCGCAAGCAGCTCATTTTGGGCGCGGGTCAGCACGGTGCTGGCATCGTGTTGAGCCAATTCAGCGAGGACGCTGTGCGCCAATTCAACGGCATCGCCATTCACCAAAGTCTCTGGAACTGCGCGGATCACCAGTGACTGCTGGCCGAGTGCCTCGATGTTCAGGCCTAGCTGTTCCAAGGTCCTTGCATGGGTTTCAGCCGTCGCAATTTCCTCAGGCGTTGCCGCAAAACTCTGGGGGATCAGCAGCGGTTGACTTCGGGTTCGTCCTTGATCCCATTGCTGTTTCAGTCTTTCATAGACAATTCGTTCATGCGCGGCGTGCATGTCGACCACGACTAATCCATGAGCGTTTTCTGCCAGTATGTACACGCCGTGAATTTGTGCGATCGCACGTCCCAAGGGCCATTGGTAATCGTCGTCTATAGACGCGCCCGAATCGATCGCCTGCACGGGCGCAGATAGGGGTGGAACCCCGTCGCCAACTTGGACCGGTGATTGCGGTGACTGTTGCCAGAGCGCTTGCCACTCTTTCACAGCCTGGGCTGGCGAATTCTTGCTTTGCCAATTCAAGGGAGCTTGTCGGGGCCAATGCTGCGGTGATGGCGTTGCTGCATTGAGGCCTATCGCAGCCAAGCGCTGAAGCGACTCAATAGGTCCAACGGGAGTCAACCCATGTCCTTGCCCTTGCTGCGCGGCGCGGGGGGCAGCCAAGGCTTGGTCGACGGCATGGCGAACCATTTGGTGAATTTCCCGACTTTCGCGAAATCGCACTTCGATCTTCGTGGGGTGGACATTCACGTCAACTCTGGCTGGATCCATGTCAATGAATAACACATAGGCGGGATGCCGGTGTCCATGGAGCACATCCTCGAAGGCCGATTTAGCTGCGTGTACGATGACTTTGTCCCGCACGAATCTGCCGTTGACATAGGCAAATTGCCAGTCCGGACGGGCTCTAGCTGCTTCAGGTGGAGCAACCAAACCCCATACCCTCAGTCCCTCTGGGGCATAAGAAGTTGGCTCGCCGCCCACCGCCATGACGGAGATGCTTCGCTCGACCCAATCCCTGCCTAGGATGTCTGCAACCCGAGCAGACATGGCACCCTGTAGGTCTTGCTCAAGACCCTGTGTGGCGCGCCATTGGTCGATCAATTTGCCATCGTGCCAAACCGAAAAAGTCACATCAGGGCGCCCCATCGCATGGCGGCGGATGCTCTCCATGCAATGAGCGAACTCGGTAGCGGGAGACTTCAAAAATTTACGGCGTGCCGGAGTAGCGTAAAAAAGCTCTCGCACATCCAGCGTGGTGCCGGGTTGACGAGCGCCGGGCGATAACTCTCCAGTATGACCATCCAACTGCCAAGCGTGCGATTGGTCGACGGCATGGGTGCGCGACAGGATAGAGACTTCGGCGATCGCGTTGATCGCGGCCAATGCTTCGCCACGAAAACCCATGGTGCCAACCGATTCCAGTTCTGCAAGTGAGGCGATTTTGCTGGTCGCATGGCGCTTCAGTGCCATGGGCAGTTGATCTGGAGCGAGCCCCACACCATCGTCTTCCACGGTGATGCGACGGATGCCACCCTCGCTCAAGCGGACAGTGATTTGGCTCGCGCCAGCATCGAGCGCGTTGTCGACCAGTTCTCGGACCACAGATGCGGGACGTTCAACCACTTCGCCGGCAGCGATCTGGCTGATCAGGGTGTCCGGAAGCTCACGGATGGGGCGGGTTGCGGGTGGATTTTTCACAGTGTCCATTGTAGTGAGCATGGTTCTAAGTGGCTGTCTTGAGAGCGCCTGGAGTCCAGAGTGAGGCGATAATCCAGCCATGGAACTGATCAGCCTCGCCATCGACTTCATCCTACACATAGACCAGTACTTGCAGGCATTTGTGCGCGACTACGGGGCCTGGGTCTATGCCTTACTTTTTTTAATCATTTTTGTCGAAACGGGTTTGGTGGTGATGCCATTCTTGCCCGGAGACTCGCTGCTGTTCGTGGTGGGTGCTTTGGCGGCCACTGGTGATATTTCCCTGTTCCAGGCCCTCAGCTTGATGTGGGTTGCTGCCGTGGCGGGAGATCAGTTGAATTATTCGATTGGACACGCGATCGGGCCGAAGGTGTTTGGTTGGGAGAAGTCACGGTGGTTCAATCGCGATGCCTTTGACAAGGCCCACGGTTTTTACGAGCGCTACGGTGGAATCACGATTGTTTTGGCTCGATTTATGCCTTTCATCCGAACCTTTGCCCCTTTTGTGGCGGGTGTGGCTCAGATGTCTCGAGGTGCGTTCACGTTTTACAACGTCTTGGGCGCCACCGTTTGGGTGTTTGGAGTCGGCATCGCCGGTTACTGGTTCGGCAACTTGCCCTGGGTGAAAGCGAATTTGGAGTTGTTGATTTGGGGCTTGATCCTGATCCCGGGCTTGATCGCATTGCTCGGGGCATGGAAGAGTGGGCGCTCATCCCCGAGTTCCCCTCGCTGAGTGCTGGAGAGGCTCACAACTCTCTGTTGCGGGGCAGAGGTGGGTGCGTTTCAAAATAGCGCCGAATGCCTGCCATTAGGGCTTCAGCCAAGGCCTCTTGGTAACTGACGCTGCGCAGTCGCCTTTCTTCATCCGGGTTGCTGATGAAGGCAGTCTCAACCAATACGCTGGCGATTTCGGGGTCTTTGAGGACGGCAAATCCCGCCTGCTCGACATGTGGTTTGTGAAGATTGCCGACTTGTTTGAGCTCGCCCAACATGGATGCGCCGACTTGTAGGCTGCGGTTAATTTGCGCAGTGGTACTCATGTCCAGCATCATGCTTTTCACATGTAGGTCTTGGGTGGCAACGTTGATGCCACCGATCAAGTCCGCACCGTTTTCCTTTTTTGCCATCCAGCGCGCCATGGTGCTACTGGCACCACTTGTGCTGAGAACGAATACGCTCGCCCCTTGTGGTCGTGGGCTATCAAAGGCATCGGCGTGGATGCTGATGAAAAGATCGGCTTGAACCCGGCGCGCCTTTTCGACGCGTCGGTGTAAGGGCACAAAGAAATCTGCGTCCCGTGTCATGAATGCTCGCATGCTGTGGCCGTTGACCACAGAGCGATTGATGCGTTCTCGAAGCCGTTGGGCAATCTGCAACACGACGTCTTTTTCCCGGGTACCGTTCGGTCCGATCGCGCCGGGGTCTTCTCCGCCATGCCCTGGGTCTAGGGCGACCACGATGAATCGATTGCTGTTTGGAGCTTTGTCTGGCTGGCTAGGCTCAGAAAGTTGAGGCTGCGTCACTCCGAATGGAGGACGAATGAGGGTCGGCGCCGTACTTCCTGTCACGCCTTTTTGTTGCAGCCAATCTCCCAAAGGGTCACCTTTGGCAGCGCCTGCCACTTGGTTCTCGATGCTTTTAAGCCGTTCATTGATGAGCTGCTCCATCGGATCAGGTGCAACGGTCGGGTACAAATCGAGGACCAAGCGGTGTTTGTAAGCTGCCACGGGTGTTAACTTGAAGACTTGGGGCCTGATATCGCCTTTCAAATCCAAGACCAATCTCACCGTGTCGGGAGTGAATTGCCCTACACGCACCGCCGCAATGTTGGGGTCCTCCGGCTTCAGTTCATTCACGATTTCTCGCAATCGAGGTTGCAATTGGAGACCGTGAATGTCTACGGCGAGGCGGGGCGGATTGGGGACGAAATCTTCCGTCGTTGTGAGTGCTACATCGGACTCGATGGTGACGCGGCTGTAATCGGGCGCCGGCCACATTCGAACGGCCAATACAGTCGCGCCCCAAGCGATTTCGGCACGTCCCAAAACCAGCAGTGGCAGGGATCGGGCGGTGGCCAGTAGGAGGTCACGGCGCTTCATGTCTGCAGGGCCTCAACCAGTTGAACACCAATGGGTGTCACAGGACTCAGGGTGACCAGTCGGCTGGCTGGATCGGAGGCGAATGCCAATGTCACATGCAAGTCGACCGCGGGTGCATGGTCGCCCGTCTTCTCGAGCCACTCGACAATTTTGAGTCCTGGTGCGCTGAACGTGTCCCGCAGGCCAGCTTCTTCCCACTCTTGCGGATCGTCGATTCGATAAAAGTCAAAGTGCCAGGCCTCTGAGATGCCGCTCTCCGGAGGCAATTCGTAGCTTTCTACCAAAGCATAGGTCGGGCTTTTGATGCGACCCACTACGCCAAGGGCGAGCAGCAAATGCCGAGTCAGGGTCGTTTTGCCGACCCCAAGCGGACCGTGAAAGGCCAGCGTGCAGTTGGCCAAAGCAGTCGATCGAGCCCACGTTCGGGCCAGCGCCTCTGTATCGGCCTCGCTCTGCCAGCGGAAATGGGTGACGGACTCGGTCATGCAGGGACTTCGTTTCTACAATGTCTACTATGTCGCACCCCGAATTGTCCATGAATCAACTCCAAGAATGGGCGCGCGCCTTGGGATTCTCCCACGTTGGTGTGGCAGATATTGATTTGCATGATGCTGAGCCAGGATTACAGGCCTGGTTGGCGCAGGGCTGTCATGGTGAGATGCATTACATGGAACGGCATGGCACTGTGAGGGCGCGTCCGCAAGAGCTGGTGCCTGGCACATTGAGCGTGATCACCGTGCGCATGGATTATTTGCCCAAAGACCTTGATGGTGATTGGGTCGATACACAATGGAAGCGGTTGTCAGACGCATCGGCAGCCCAGGTATCGCTCTACGCCAGAGGCCGCGATTATCACAAGGTGATGCGTCAACGCTTACAGAAATTGGCCGAACAAATTCAATCCGCATGGGGCCCTTTGGGGCATCGAGTCTTTACCGATTCGGCCCCGGTGCTGGAGTGCGAGCTGGCCAGTCGCAGCGGTCAGGGCTGGCGTGGCAAGCACACATTGGTGCTGAATCGCCATGGTGGCTCCATGTTTTTCTTGGGCGAAATCTTTGTCGATATCGCGCTCCCCCGTACCGAATCCGTTTCAGACCATTGTGGGCAATGCCAATCGTGTATTTCTGCCTGTCCCACGGGTGCGATCACGGAACCATACCGTTTGGACGCACGACGCTGTATTTCATATTTGACGATCGAGCACCCCGGCTCAATTCCCGAGGACTTGCGGCCCCTCATTGGCAACCGCATCTACGGCTGTGATGACTGTCAATTGGCTTGCCCTTGGAACAAGTACGCACAGCGAGCGCAAGTGCCAGATTTCGACGTGCGGGAGGCGTGGTCAGACGCCCGGTTGCTGAGCTTGTGGGATTGGGACGAATCACTGTTTCTGCGGCACACGGAGGGCAGCGCGATTCGCCGCATCGGGTTTGAGCGTTGGCGTCGCAATTTGGCCATTGCCATGGGCAATGCCTTGCGCCAAAGCAGTCTCTCTGGGCTGGAGCGCCAGCAAATGGTGACCGCACTTCGGCACGCCTTGCCCCAAAGTACCGAGATGGTGTCTGAGCACATCCAGTGGGCACTCGCGGCGCTCAGGGTGACCAATGGCATCAGCCACGGCATCGACGAGCTCTGACCTGGTTGCAAAATACACCTCTAAACCGGAATTTTTATTCAGAACATGTGCTTGATGAACCGGGCAAACTTGACGCCAGCGCTATGATGCGACCATGACTTGGATGGACAGTTGGCTGCGCATGTTGTCGACCTCAGCGTCGGGGGTAGGGCTTTGGGTTAGTCAGACAGCACGGGTTGTGTTTTGGGGGGCCCAGATGGTGGTGCTGGCCCTCTCACCCTCCACCTATTCTGGTGAGCGAAGACGCCACATCCTGTCCCATATCTATTTGTCGACCGTGCCGATTTTGCCTTGGTTTCTGGCGTTATCAGCTTTGATGAGCTTGGTGATCGTGCGCATCGTTTGGACAACTGCGTTGAGCTACGGTCTCTCAAGTTATGCATTGGAAGTGCTGACCCGGACCTTGGTCTTGGAGTTGATCCCGCTGATTGCAGCGCTGTTTGTTGCCCTGCGGGTCACCATGCCTGGGTCGCAAACGGCGGCCCAACTGGCGCAGGGTTTTCATGGCAATTTGCTGTGGCCTCTGCTGCCGCGGGCAGTCGCTGGCGTGGTCGCGGTGTTTGCACTCGCTGTCTTGAGTGCTTGTGTCGCCATGTTTATTTCGTATTTGACGGTTTTTGGGCTGTCGCCTTGGGGATTGGGTGCTTTCACTGAGATGGTGGGAGAGGTCTTTTCGCCCGATGCAGTTGTGATTTTGGTGGTGAAAACGCTTTTGTTTGCCTTAGCGGTTTCGGTGGTGCCTCTTGGGGCGGCAGTGGTGAATCCGTCACAGCAACTGAAGGTGGCAGAGCTGCGCGCATTTGCCAGGCTGTTTTCTGCGCTCTTGTTGATCGAAGCACTTTCTCTGGTTGGCAGCTATACATGATGGAAATGGTGGCCCTTTGATGGAATCTCCTCACCCTTTTTCACTGACAGACGATGGCTTACCCAAGGCCCTCGAGCTCAAAGCAGCGGCTATTTTGGTGTTGCTGGTGCTTGTGTTGATCGGGGCAGCGGGATATGTTCTGTACGCGCGAGGCGTCTTTGAAAAATCTCAAACTGTCGTCTTGATTGCTGAAGATGCAGAAGGAGTTGTGGTCGGTATGGACATGACCTTTGCAGGTTTTGCCATCGGCCGAGTTACAAAAGTCACCTTGCACGATGACGGCCGCGCCCGTTTGCTGGTTGAAGTGCCTGAAAAGCAAGCCAAATGGCTGAGAGAAACCAGCGTATTTACGCTGGAAAAAGGGCTGATAGGGTCACCCAAGCTCAAGGCATTCACGGGTTTGCTGGAGGGACCCCTGTTGCCAGATGGAGCACAGAGACAGGTTTTGTATGGTGACGTATCGGCGCAAATTCCACAAATCACACTCGCCGCTCGCGAGTTGCTGGAGCACCTTTCCAGCTTGACGAACGCAGACTCCGCTTTGGCCCAGACGATGAATAACCTGCGCAACACTTCGGCACGGTTGAACGGCGTTCACGGTGCTTTGGGCGTGATCATGGGCAATGAATCCGATGCAAAAAAAGTGGCGCAAACGCTCACACAGTCTGCACAGCTGGTCACGACCTTGGATGGTTTAGTGGCGTCTACCCGAGATATCGTTGCCCATGCAGACCAGCAATTTTTCGGTGAGACAGGTATGGTCCCGGAGGTACGCCGCAGTGTTGAGCAATTGACTGGCGTGTTGAGCGGCTTGCGCCAAAACATGGGCAAGATTGAGGGTATTTTGAAACACGCCGAGGGCATCGCGGCGAACACCGAAGAGGCTACCGTGGACTTGGTTGGTTTGCGTGCAGAGCTTGAGTCATCTCTGAGGCAGGTTGATGCGCTGATCCACGAGGTGAACAGCAAGTGGCCTTTGAAGCGCAACGTGGAGATCAAGCTGCCATGACCGTCAAACACGCACTAGGCATTTGTATCGCCGCAACACTGGTCGCGTGCAGCAGCGTACCTCCGCCACCAGATTGGCAAGTCGCCAGCGCAGCGTCAATGCGGCAAGCAGTCCAGGCCTACCTGAGTGGCAATGACCGGATCGCCCAAAGTGCGCAGGCTCGCGCTGAGCGAGAGGTGCGGCGAACCGCATCGATTGATGCGTTGGCGCGGGTTCAGTTGATGCAATGTGCCGCACAGGTCGCTGCGGCACAGGTCTCTCCTTGCGGACCTGCAACAGCATGGGCGGATGCGAGCCCAGAGACCCAAGCCTATGCTGATTATTTGGCTGCGGCGATATTGAGCCCCCAACAGATGGAAAGCTTGCCCCGGCAACAGCGGACTGCCGCAGCAGCCAGCAAGAGCCAATCGGCCGCTGCTTTGCTTGATATGAAAGATTCTTGGTCCCGTCTGGTTGCGGCAGGGATCATGTGGCGAACTCAGCGCATCAGCCCAGAAGCCATCGGTATCGCCGTCGACACTGCTGCCCAAGAGGGTTGGACGCGGGCGCTTGGGCATTGGTTGCAAATTCAGCGCGACGCCTACAAGGTGGCTGGAAAATCAAGGGAGGCTGATCGGATTCAACTTCGAATCGATGTATTGATGGGCAGGTAGCCGACGCTTTACGCGCGTCATTAACCTAGCCAAGGAAGCAGCACGCCCAATGCCCAGGGCAAGCTGAACATGGCTGCCAAGGTCGATAACGTAACCATGGCCGCGACGAGCCCACCGTTGTAGCCCATTGAAGCCGCCAGCACATAGCAACTCGAAGCGGTCGGCACTGCTGCAAAAGTGATCAGCACACTGGCTTCAAGTTGGGGCAAACGGAGCAGCCAAGCCAAGCCTGTAGCGACGAGTGGTGCAACCAAATGGCGCATACTGAGCACAGATATAGCCAAGGCTTTTGAGTGCCTTAAATCCATCAGTTTCATGCCTGCACCGGCGGCCATCAAGCCCAACACTAGCCCGGCTTGCCCAATCCGACTGAGGGTAGGCATGAGCCACTGCGGAATTTCAAACCCCATCAAATTGAAGGCCAATCCGCTGGTGGTGGCCCATACCAACGGATTCCGCCTCAACTGTGTGAGCAAGTGCAAGTCTCCATGTCTAGCCATTGGATAGACGGCGGCCATGTTGAAAATAGGCACACAGACACCGATCAGGACTCCCAGCAGCAACATCCCCGGGTCACCCATGGCGCTGCTGACGATTCCAATCGCAATGAAGGAGTTGAAGCGAAAGCCGACTTGGGCGTTGGCTGCGTGATCTCGGCGATCAATGTGCCGGCCTAGAAACGGCCAGCGCGGCAGACTGTAAGTGATCGCGACAGTGGCTGCAGCTAGCAATAAACCCGCCAGAATGAACATCGAAGTTGCACCCACATCGATGCGGCTTTTTGCGATCGACAAAAAAAGCAAGGTCGGAAACAGAAAATAATAAACAACGGCGTCGATTTGATTCCAAACATCGCGCTTGAGTTTGGTGAATCGGCTGATGAAGAACCCCACTGCAATCAGAGCGAAATTGGGCAGCAGCAGTTCAACAAAGTTCATGATGGTGGTCAGCGTTGAGACGCATAGGAATGGGCAATCTTTGAAGCAGCATAATTCACGTCCTGCGATGTAATGAGCATAGCGCAGACATCGCATCTTGCAGCGTCATGGACGCGCATCAGTTGTCAAAAGCTGCGGCGGATTGGCTTGGCTCAGAAGGGCTAACCCTTTATATTGAACACATGATAAGTCCGGTCACAAACGATCCCATTTCCGTCGAAACGGCGGGGCAGATTGATGCGTTCATTGACGGTCTGTGGCTAGAGTCTGGCTTGTCGCGCAACACCTTGAGTAGCTACCGCAGTGATTTGACAGCGCTGGCCACGCACCTTCGCGCCAGAGCGCGTGAGCTGCTGAACGCGTCTGAGCCAGATTTGCTCAGTTACATGGCTCAGCGCCATGCAGCAACAAAGGCGACGACGGCGAACCGACGTCTCACGGTGATGAAGCGCTTTTATCGTTGGGCCTTGAGAGAGGGCCTGATTGACGAAGATCCAACTTTAAAGTTGCTCGCGGCAAAGCAGAATATTCGCGTCCCCAAGACATTGACACAAGCCCAAGTGGAGGATCTTCTCGAGGCCCCAGACGTGAGCGCACCCTTGGGATTGCGAGACCGTGCGATGTTGGAGTTGATCTACGCCAGTGGTTTGCGGGTCAGTGAGTTGGTCAGTCTTAAGTGGTTTCAGATTAGTTTGAATGACCACGTGTTGCGCATCACTGGTAAGGGAGATAAGGAAAGGCTTGTGCCATTTGGTCAAGTGGCAAGCGAGTGGCTGCAGCGCTACGGTGAAGATGCCAGGCCGCGCATATTGGGCGGGCAAATTTCAGATGATGTGTTCGTGACCGCGCGAGGCACTTCGATGAGTCGAGTGATGTTTTGGAATTTGGTGAAAAAATACGCTCACCAGGCTGGGATCAAGGCGCCCTTATCACCCCACACCCTGCGCCATGCCTTTGCGACGCACTTGCTGAATCACGGTGCGGATTTGCGCGCAGTCCAAATGCTTTTGGGTCATGCTGATATCTCTACCACGACCATTTACACACACGTCGCTAGAGAGCGTTTGCGTCAAGTGCATGGCCAACACCATCCGCGAGGTTGAGGTTCATGCGCCAAGCAGGTAGTTGATTTCGACGTCAGTGAAGCCGGCACGCCGCCGCGCTGCATGGTTGAAAGGAGGCTTCAACTTCGGCGCGTCATATTGCTCGACGAGGGTCAAGTAATGAGCAACGGGGTCGATTTGTTCGCGCTCGCAAAGCCAGCGATACCAATGGTTGCCAATTGCCACATGGCCGACTTCATCGCGGAGGATGATATTCAAGAGATCACAAATGCTTTGGGCGTCAGGGCTGGCTACTTTGGTCAGTTTGTCCTGGATGATGGGCGTGGCATCGAGCCCCCGAGCTTCTAAAGTGCGGGGCACCAATGCCATGCGAGCCAGGATGTTGTCTTTCGTTTTTTCACACATGGCCCACAAGCCGTCGTGGGCATCAAAATCTCCGTAGTCCCAGTGCGGGCCGTCCCCACCCATTGCAATCAATTGTTGACGCAGCATGTCGAAGTGCTGTGACTCCTCAAAAGCGACGCGCATCCAATCTTCGTAATACTCGACCGGCATGTTTGAAAAACGCCACACCGCGTCAAGCGCCAAATTGATAGCGTTGAATTCAATGTGACAGATGGCGTGCAAAAGTGCTGCCCGGCCAGCCAAGGTGTGTGGCGACCGGGTCGGCACTTGAGAAGGGTGAATCAGTCGAGGGCGATCGGGGCGACCTGGCATTTGGCGCTCAGGCTGTAATCGAAACGTCGCCTGGGTGTCGACGTGCCACTGCGCTTTGGATTCCCAAAGTGTCTGTGTCGCCCGCACCTTATCGATCGGATCATTCAAATACAAGGCTTCAAGAGCCAGTGTTCGCAACAGCATGGCACCATTGTATTCAGGCATGGGGCATAGAGCGTTTGAGGAGAGTGCACGTGGTCAGGCCATCGGCGAATATGGCAAGATGGAGTGCAACTAGGTTCTGAGCCTGCAAGTTCTGTGTGCGAGTCAAAACAGGAGAAATCAGTGGCAATTTATCAATTGGACGGTGATGTGCCTCAAATTCACCCGACTGCGTGGGTCGCCGAAGAGGCCCAAGTGATAGGTAATGTGAGTTTGGCTGAGGGCAGCAGCGTATGGTTCAACGCCGTGCTGCGCGGAGACACCGAATACATCCAAATTGGCCATGAAAGCAATGTGCAAGACGGCTGCGTTTTGCATGCTGACCATGGGTTTCCTTTGGTCGTCGGCGATCGCGTCACGGTTGGACACAATGTGATGCTGCACGGCTGCACGATTGGTGACGAATCCCTGATTGGCATTGGCGCGGTGGTGCTCAACGGTGCCGTGATCGGAAAAAATTGTTTGGTCGGCGCGGGCTCCCTGGTGACTGAGGGGAAATCCTTCCCCGATGGTTCGATGATCATGGGAGTGCCCGCCAAGGTGGTTCGCCAGCTCAGCCCAGAGCAGATCGAAGGCTTGCGCATGAGTGCCAAGCATTACGCTCAAAACCGTGTCCGATTTAAGAAAGGGCTCAAGCGCATTGACCTGCCCGCCTGATTTTCGGATCGGCGACAATAAGGCGCCCTAGCCGGAGGTCGGCAGGGCGTTTTTATTGAAAAATTGCAAGGAAATCAGCTGTGTCAGAGCTGCAAAAGTTTGTATTTGAAGGTATGCCCGTCAGAGGTGCGATCGTCCGATTGGATGACGCTTGGAAACATATGTTGGCGGTGCGTGCGCAGGGTGGCGCTTATCCCCAGGCGGTATCACATATGCTGGGCGAGATGAGCGCGGCAGCGCTGTTGATGCAGTCCAATATCAAATTCAACGGAGCTTTGATATTTCAAGTGTCCGGCGATGGTCCAGTGCCCCTGGCCGTGGCGGAGGTTTACCCTGATTTCAGAGTGCGTGCCACAGCCAAGGTGCAGGGCGAAGTAGGCGAAAACGCCAAGCTGAATGAGTTGGTGAACCTCCGTGGTCACGGGCGCTGCGCCATCACACTCGATCCGCAAGACCGCCAGCCCGGGCAGCAGCCTTACCAGGGCGTTGTTCCATTGAGCAACGACGAAGATCAACCCTTCGAACGCATTGGTGAAGCGGTCGAGTACTACATGCGTCAGAGCGAGCAGTTGGACACCTGCTTGGTGTTGGCGGCGAACAGTGAGGTGGCTGCCGGCATCTTGATTCAGCGCATGCCATTAACGGGCCAAGACAATTTGGCGGGGCAGTCTGCGGTGAGCGTTGAAGAAGATCGCATCGGCGGTAGCGAGGACTTTGAGAGACTGGCAACGTTGACGCGCAGCATGACTGCCGAAGAACTCCTTTCGCTCGATGTGGAAACGGTCTTGCATCGCTTGTTCTGGGATGAGCCTCTGGCCCGCATGGTACCGACGACAGGAAGCAGCGTGCCGCGGTTCTCATGCACGTGCTCCAAGGAGCGTGTATCCAGCATGTTGCGCAATTTGGGTGCCGATGAGATTGAGTCGGTGATCGCGGAACAAGGCTCGGTATCGGTGGGTTGTGAGTTTTGCGGTGCCCAGTACGTATTTGATCCAATTGATGCAGCGGCCTTGTTTATGCCAAACGCGCATGACAGTTCGGGCTCAAGTGGTCAACCCAACTGAGTTTGAAGTCTTTGATTTGCTCTATTTTTTGAGGCTAAAAAATGCGATTGTTTTTGGCCCTGCTGCTTCCCTGGGTTCAATTTTTCACCATCGGGCGCCCATTTGCGGGTGTGTTTTGTTTGCTGCTTCAGGTGACCCTGATCGGTTGGGTGCCTGCAGCCATTTGGTCGGTTTACGCGCTGAGCCAGTACAAATCCGACCAAAAAATCGCGGAGGCCCTGGGACGTCAACAGTGACCGCCGTGACAGCGTCTATCAAGTAGATCGCTGACTGAACAGCGCCAATTCGCAATCTGGGTCTGCACAACACTCACACAAAGCGCGCCAGTTGCGGCGGGTCGCCTGGTGCTCACGGTTCGTGTTGTTGCGTGCCTGGAGGGTGGACTGAATGGCCCGCCATGCAGCCTGCGTTCTGGCCTCTCCTTGTCCATAGATCACCGTGAAAGGTAAACCCCTGCTTTGTAGCGCATGACGCAACAAAACATCCACCGCTTTTTGGTGCGCAGGTCCGTCGCGTTGTCCGACATCAGGCTTCCAAGGCAGATCCAATCCCATCAACAACCGCAGATCTGCGGTTGATTCGAAGTCCATCACCTTATCCCAGAGAGAGTGATCGTTGAAGTAATGCGCGCTGTAGGCCGCGGTCATGAGAGGTGATGTGTCCGCGAGCACCCATCGCATGGGGTTGGGTTGCAACGCCAGTTCCAAACAGGCTTGTGCAATTGCCTGCTCTTGTTGTTGGGCCAGAGCGGCTTGTTCCTCAGCGATGGGCGTTCTGCCGTGGATCTCCACCCAGTGGCGCAAACTTTCTGTCACGCAGGTCACCGCGTTGTTGTGACTGCGCAAACGTTGCGAGAGGGCGTCGCTCAAGCTAGATTTGCCGGTGCTTTCTGCCCCAAGTACATGGATGCGAAAGACCTGCTGTCGGTTCGCTTGCGGCGGATCAACGGTGGCCGTGCGCAAGACCATACTGGTTGCCCGTTTCAGGGTGAGCTTTGGCCGGCCTGTGGACTGCTTGGGGTATCCGCATACTGGATGAAGACCTCGTTAGGCTTCACCATCCCCAGCTCACTCCGCGCTTGTGCTTCGATCACTTCAAGGCCATTTTGAAGATCTTTGGTCTCATTGGCGATCTGTGCATTGCGTTGAGTCGCGCTTTCATTGCTCTGAATCAGCGCCGAAAGCGTTCGCTTCAACGACCAGACATCGGGCAGACTACCTCGGCCAAACCACAGCTGAACTTGCAATATCAAAAGCAAGAGCGCCAGCATAGCAGGGATGAGGTAGCGCCTCATGGGTGGCATGCACTCAATCAGTCATGAACAGATGAGTCTTAGCGCAGGTTGTAGAACGCTGCGCGACCAGGATAAATCGCGATATCGCCCAAATCCTCTTCGATGCGCAGCAGCTGGTTGTATTTCGCCATGCGATCGCTGCGCGACAAAGAGCCAGTTTTGATTTGCCCAGCGTTGGTGCCTACCGCAATGTCAGCAATCGTGCTGTCTTCAGTTTCACCAGAGCGGTGACTGATCACCGCGGTATAGCCCGCAACCTTGGCCATCTCAATGGCAGCAAAGGTTTCACTGAGTGTCCCAATTTGGTTGATCTTGATGAGGATTGAGTTGGCGATGTGTTTGTCGATGCCTTCTTTGAGGATCTTTGTGTTGGTCACAAACAAGTCGTCGCCCACCAATTGAACCTTTTTGCCCAAGCGCTCCGTCAAAAGCTTCCAGCCATCCCAATCGCCTTCTGCCATCGCGTCTTCAATGCTGATGATGGGGTATTTGTCGACCCAGGTGGCCAACATGTCGGTCCACGCTGCTGCATCCAATGACAGCCCGCCTTCGCCTTCGAGGACGTACTTGCCGTCCTTGTAGAACTCGCTCGCGGCGCAGTCCAAGCCCAAGGCAATCTGTTCGCCGGCGGTGTAGCCTGCAGCTTCAATGGCTTGCAAAATCAACTGAATCGCTGCCTCGTGGCTTTCGACATTGGGCGCAAACCCGCCTTCGTCGCCCACGGCTACGCTCATCCCTTTGTCATGGATGATTTTTTTCAATGCGTGGAAAGTCTCGGCACCCCAACGCAGCGCCTCTCGAAATGAAGGCGCACCGACTGGAATGATCATCAGTTCTTGCAGGTCTAAATTGTTGTTGGCGTGCGCTCCACCGTTGACCACGTTCATCATGGGTACTGGCAATTGGCAGCCGCTCATGCCGCCAAAGTAGCGGTACAGGGGAAGGCCTGCCTCTTCCGCTGCCGCACGGGCTACAGCCATGGAGACAGCCAACATGGCGTTGGCACCCAAACGACTCTTGTTCTCCGTGCCGTCTAGTTCGATCAAGGTGCGATCCAAAAAGCCTTGCTCAGAGGCATCTAAACCCAAGACTGCTTCAGAAATTTCGGTGTTGATGTGCTCAACTGCCTTCAGAACGCCTTTGCCCAAATAGCGGCTCTTGTCACCATCCCGCAGTTCAATGGCTTCACGCGAACCGGTGGATGCTCCCGAGGGTACCGCTGCGCGACCCATCACTCCCGACTCCAATAGAACATCACACTCCACAGTGGGATTTCCGCGCGAGTCCAACACTTCACGGCCAACGATATCTACGATTGCACTCATTTGCTTTCCTCTTTCCTCAATTGAATTCGAATCCACGTCCAACAAACCAGCCAAGTGAGCGCGCCCACTGACATGACCAAAAACACTGCAATCCAGTCATCCGGATTGTTTGCGCCGCCATTCAAGACGCGCACGCCGATCAAAACCAGACTGCCGACCAGCAAAGGCGGCAGCACCATGGCTAAGGTCGCCTTCGTATAACTCATGTGCCCTCGATCAAGACCATGCGCATGATCGCAGCGCCTGCACGCGCTGCTTTGGCTTTGCCGTAGGTCTCGGACTGATAAAAGGCCAATGCAGACGATTTGTCCTTGAAGCTTAAAATCACCACGCGATCTGGTGTCCAGTCACCCTCAAGCACCTCGGTCTCACCACCTCGAACCAACACGGTTGCTCCGTGCTCTTGCATGGCTTGAGTAGACCAGCGTTTGTATTCCTCGTACTGCTGCGGATCAGTGACGGAGACGTTGGCAAACAAATATGTGGTCATGGCCGTGGTTTTTATTTACTGAAAGTCGTTTTCCATGAATGGCTGGCGTTTGACCACCCGGTCGAGGTCCAGAAGTGTGCTCAGCAAGGCCTTCATGTGGCGCAAAGGTACAGCATTGGGCCCGTCACTCATCGCATTGGCAGGGTCGGGGTGGGTCTCCATGAACAAGCCCGCTACGCCAACGGATACCGCTGCTCGCGCCAGTACCGGCACCATTTCCCGCATTCCGCCAGAACTTGTCCCGTTGCCCCCGGGGAGTTGGACACTGTGGGTGGCATCAAAAACCACGGGAGCCAGCGTCTCCCGCATGATCGCGAGCGAGCGCATGTCGGAGACCAAATTGTTATAGCCAAAGCTTGCACCGCGCTCACAAGCCATGAAATTGTCTTCAGGCATACCTGCTTCTCGCGCGGCTGCACGGGCCTTGTCGATGACATTCTTCATGTCATGGGGGGCGAGAAACTGCCCCTTTTTGATGTTCACAGGCTTGCCGCTCTGGGCGACTGCGCGAATAAAGTCGGTCTGGCGACACAAAAATGCGGGTGTTTGGAGGACGTCGACCACCTGAGAAGCTACAGCGATGTCGTCTTCGGTGTGCACATCGGTGAGGACTGGAACGCCGAGCGTTGATTTCACCTTCGCCAAGATCTCAAGCCCTTTTTCACGACCTGGGCCACGGAAACTGACACCACTGCTGCGGTTGGCCTTGTCAAAGCTGCTTTTAAAAATGAATGGGATACCTAACTCGCGCGTGATTTCCTGCAGTGCACCCGCAGTGTCCATCTGCAGTTGTTCGGACTCGATGACGCAGGGGCCTGCGATCAGAAATAAAGGCTGGTCCAGCCCGATGTTAAACCCGCAGAGTTGCATGGTAGGTGGCCTATTAAAGTGGAGCGCGTGTTTTCATCGACGCATGGATGAACGCATTAAACAGGGGGTGCCCATCCCAGGGAGTCGACTTGAACTCAGGGTGAAATTGCACGCCGATATACCAAGGGTGTACGGACTCAGGCAATTCAACGATTTCGGTCAGCTGTTCACGTTGGGTTAAGGCAGAAATCACCAATCCAGCGTCGCGCAATTGGTCCAAGTAATTGACGTTCGCTTCGTAGCGATGGCGGTGGCGTTCCGTCACGACGTCACCATATATTTTGTGCGCCAATGTTCCGGGAGCGACATCTGACGACTGTGCGCCCAAACGCATGGTGCCGCCTAAGTCTGAGTTGGCGCTGCGCTGTTGAATGCTGCCATCTTTGTCCTTCCACTCTGTGATCAGAGCGATAACAGGGGTATCGGTGTCAGGCCTGAACTCGGTAGAGTTGGCGTTCGGTAGACCAGCCATGTGGCGGGCGTACTCGATGGTTGCCACTTGCATACCTAAACAAATGCCAAGGTAAGGCACCTTGTTTTCACGGGCAAACCGAGCGGTCGCGATTTTTCCTTCGACCCCTCGTTCACCAAAGCCGCCTGGTACCAAGATGCCGTCAAAGGTTTTGAGTTTCTCGCTGGTGTTCTTCTCGCTCAAGGTCTCGGAGTCGAGGTAGTGAATGTTGACCTTGACGTGGTTCTTCAGACCAGCATGGCGGAGTGCTTCATTGACCGACTTGTAGCTGTCGGAGAGGTCGACATACTTGCCAACCATGGCAATATTGACTTCACCTTGCGGATGACTCACTTCGTGAACCAGTCGGTCCCAACGCTGAAGGTTGGCTGGCGCCGTGTTGATCCGCAGCTTGTCACAAATCAAGCCATCCAAGCCTTGCTCATGCAACAGGCGAGGGACTTTGTAAATCGTGTCAACGTCTGGCATGGAGATCACGCCCCACTCAGCTACGTTGGTAAAGAGTGAAATTTTGCTCCGCTCGTCTTCCGGAATCTCTCGGTCAGCACGGCAAAGAAGGGCGTCGGGCTGAATACCGATCTCTCTGAGCTTCTGAACCGTATGCTGGGTAGGTTTGGTTTTCAGCTCCCCAGCCGTGGCAATCCAAGGCAGGTATGACAAATGAACAAAGGCGGCCATGTTGGGCCCAGCACGCAGTGACAGCTGACGCACGGCCTCCAAGAAGGGCAGTGATTCAATGTCACCCACTGTTCCACCGATTTCTACGATGGCCACATCCACGGCGTTCGGTGTCCCGACCCCAGCACCGCGTTTGACGAACTCTTGAATTTCATTGGTGACATGTGGGATCACCTGGACGGTCTTACCCAAATAGTCGCCGCGGCGTTCTTTTTCCAAAACGCTTTTGTAAATTTGGCCCGTGGTGAAATTGTTGGATTTGCGCATCCGCGTTTCAATGAAACGCTCGTAATGCCCCAAATCCAAGTCAGTTTCGGCGCCGTCATCGGTTACGTACACCTCGCCGTGCTGGAATGGCGACATCGTGCCAGGGTCTACGTTGAGGTAAGGGTCAAGCTTGATGAGGGTGACTTTGAGGCCGCGGGATTCGAGCAACGCAGCCAGAGAGGCGGAGGCGATGCCCTTGCCCAAAGAGGACACCACGCCGCCGGTAACAAACACAAATTTAGTCATGACAGGGGCGAGCAGCAGGGGGCTCGCAGCTGGTGGAAATTCCAATTATAGAAGCCCCAGCGGTCAGAGTTTCAATTGGCATCACCAAAGAGGTACTCGCAGACGGTGGGCATGGGTTACATTGCCGGCATGAATGGAGATTTTGGGTCATGAGCGCTGGAATCGAACTCGAGGGTAAGCACATTGTCTTAGGGCTAACTGGGGGCATCGCCTGCTACAAGGCAGCTGAGCTCTGTCGTGCACTGATCAAAGCTGGGGCGACCGTTCAGGTTGTGATGACAGAGGCTGCGACCCACTTCATGACCACTGCGACGATGCAGGCGCTCTCGAATCGGCCGGTATTCATAGATCCATGGGAGGACCGGGCAGCGTTAGACGGCTCCAACAACATGCCACACATCAACCTCAGCCGTGAAGCCGACGCGATTGTGGTTGCTCCCGCCAGCGCGGATTTCATGGCACGCCTGTTGCACGGCCGCGCCGATGACCTGTTGTCGCTGCTGTGTCTGGCCAGACCTCTGGCAGAGGTCCCCTTGATCCTGGCGCCGGCGATGAACCGAGAAATGTGGGAACACCCTGCGACCCAACGCAATGTCGCTCAGTTGCGACAGGATGGGACGCACGTGTTGTCCGTCGGCGTCGGTCAGCAGGCATGTGGCGAAGTCGGCGACGGCCGAATGCTGGAGCCAGACGAAATTGTGGCGGATATCGTGGCCTTTTTTCAGCCCAAGCTGTTGCAAGGTCAACGTGTCATCATCACAGCCGGACCCACGTACGAGGCCATCGACCCAGTGCGTGGAATCACCAATCGATCGAGCGGGAAAATGGGCTTTGCACTTGCGCGGGCAGCGCAAGAGGCGGGTGCAAAGGTCACTTTGGTCGCTGGACCGGTTGGCTTACAGACGCCGCGCGATGTCCACCGCGTGGATGTGCGTTCTGCCCAAGAAATGTTGGCTGTAGTGCAATTGCACGCCGATCAAAGTGATCTCTTCATCGCTTGTGCCGCGGTAGCAGATTGGCGACCAGCTGTTGCAGCCGATCAAAAGATCAAAAAAGACGGTTCTGGCGCCGCACCGAGCTTGTCTTTTGTTGAAAATCCGGACATTCTGAAGACTGTTGCTCAAAGTGCCCGGGCCAAATCTGGCGCTTTGTATTGCGTCGGGTTTGCTGCGGAAAGCCACGACTTATTGCAGCACGCGCAAGAAAAGCGGCTGCGCAAAGGCATCCCATTGCTGGTGGGCAACATCGGCCCAGATACCTTTGGGCACGACAACAACCGCTTGTTGCTGGTAGACGAGGCGGGTAGCATCGAACTGCCCGAGGCAAACAAGTTGACTTTGGCCCGCGAGCTCGTGGCGGAAATCGCTCGCCGCAGACCCCGTCGCTGAGTCACCTGCGCGGCGGTATGGTCGCCACCGCCCCCTTATGCTGAAGTGCGTCATGAAATAGACGCCGACAACATTGATGAGGGGGTCACATGGATTTGAATGCTGCTTTTTCGCTCAAAGGACGCAGAGTCTTAATCACAGGAGGTTCGCGGGGCATCGGGCGCATGATTGCCACCGGCATGGTGGCGGCTGGCGCTCGGGTCTACATCTCAGCCCGCAAGTCAGAGGCCTGTGCATTGACCGCACAGGAGCTGTCGGCGCATGGCCACTGTGTGGCTTTACCCATCGACGTTTCCAATCTGGAAGGCTGTCAGGCGCTTTTCACTGCCTATGCGGATCACGAGCCTCATTTGGACGTGTTGATCAACAATGCCGGGGCAGCCTGGGGCGAGCCATTCGAAACGTTCCCCGAGGCAGGTTGGGACAAGGTCGTAGACCTCAACATGAAGACGCCCTTTTTCTTGACACAAGCCTTCCACCCGATGCTCAAGGCATCGGTGCTTGCGAACGGCGGGCGCAAGGCCAAAGTGATCAACATCGCTTCGATTGACGGGATTTCGGTGAATATGTGGGATACCTACTCCTACTCTGCGAGCAAAGCAGGGTTGATCCACTTGACCAAGCGCATGGCCTTGCGATTGATCGACGACAACATCGTTTGTAACGCGATTGCACCTGGTCCGTTCGCGTCCAGCATGAACAAAGAGGCGCGTGACCACGCCGATGAAGTCGCCTCTAGGGTTCCGGCTCGCCGCATTGGGGATGACCTTGATATGGCCGCCGCCGCCGCTTATCTGGCGTCTGATGCATCAGATTACGTGATAGGGCACACCTTGGTGGTCGATGGAGGCACCAGCCTGGCTCGGGGTTGAGCTCAAATCTGCGTATTTTTCTCGAGGTGCGTAGGGGCTGGTCAGACCGCAGGGCGAGCCCATTTCGGTCTTCACCCCGCACAGCAGGGCTAGGCGCAAGCGTCAGTTTGCAGCTGAATCTCGGAAAAAATGAGCCAGGGCCGTCAGCACCTGTTGAGGTTGATCTCGGTGCGGCGAGTGGCCACATTTAGCGAGCTTCAGCGTCTCGGTTTGGGGGGCTGCACGGGCGATGCTGAGCACTTGTGCCATCGTGCCGTACTCATCGTCTTCGCCTTGAATGCAGAGGATTGGTTGCTGCAATTGTGCGACGAGATCGAGCATATTCCAGCTGCGAAATTCAGGGTCAAGCCAAGCGGTACTCCAGCCAAAATACGCGGAATCTGGGTCGTCGTGGTAAGGCGAAAGCGCCTGTTTTAAGCCGCCAGTTGTGTATTTGGAGCGACTGGCTTGGATCGCAGCAATGCAGATGTCTTCAACAAAGGTGTGTGGCGCCATCGCGGCGACCCGGTGATAGCGATCGGGCAGATGCGCCGCAGCGATCAGTGCGATCGAGGCACCATCACTGTGGCCGATCAGACCGACTGGATCCCAGATTCCTAGGCCATCCAACACAGCAGGAAGCACTTCACGTGCTTGTCGGTGCATGAAGTCTGTGCCCCATTGCTCGTTTGGTTGGCGCGGCGTAGATCGACCATATCCCGGTCGAGAGTAGACCAACACGCGTGCTCCACAAGCTGATGCAATGTGTGCTTCAAATCCCTTCCACATGGCCACCGAGCCCAAACCTTCATGTAACAACACCAATGTCTTGGTTGCGTGATCGGGACCGGCCCACCGGTACTCGATATCGCAGATCTGTTCGCCGACACGAACGGCGACGTGGTGGCTGGAAGCCGTCATTGGTTTTGTGCTGCACGCAAACGAAAACGCTGTATCTTGCCTGTCGCTGTTTTCGGCAATTCATCGATGAACTCGATCAACCGCGGGTATTTATACGGCGCGAGTCGTTCTTTGACAAATGCCTTCAAGTCGTCTTCAGTCACGCTCTCTCCGGATTTGAGGACAACGTAAGCTTTGGCGCGTGTGAGTCCGTTGACATCATCGACGCCGATCACGGCGGCTTCCAAAACAGCAGGGTGTTGAATCAGCGTGCCTTCAACCTCAAAAGGGGAGACGTACATGCCAGAAATTTTCAGCATATCGTCGCTGCGCCCCGAGTAGGTGTACGTGCCGTCCGCATTGCGAACGTACTTGTCGCCACTTTTTGTCCACGCGCCTTGGAATGTTTCTTGGCTCTTTTGGCGGTTGTTCCAGTACATCAGCGCCGCACTTGGTCCCTGGATGTAAAGGTCACCAATTTCTCCGTCAGCGGCTTCGTTGCCTGCATCGTCGCGCAGAGAAATATCATAGCCAGGGACAGGAAATCCGGTCGTGCCGTAGCGCACATCGCCCGGGCGGTTAGACAAGAAAATGTGCAACATTTCGGTCGAGCCAATGCCATCGACGATCTCACACCCAAAGTGTTTGGTGAATCGCTCGCCAATGTCTCTCGGAAGAGCCTCGCCAGCGGACGAGCACATCCGCAGGGACACATCTCGTTTGCTGGGCAAATTAGGATCTGCCAACATACCTGCGTATCCTGTCGGTGCTCCAAAAAAAACACTCACCCGATGCGTCTTCCATTTCTCAAAGACCGCGTCTGGCGTTGGTCTGCCGCCCAAAAGCACAACGGTTGCCCCCACACTGAGAGGGAAACTCAGAGCGTTGCCCAGACCGTACGCGAAAAACAATTTCGCTGCCGAGAAGCAGACGTCGATTTCTTGTAGTTTCAAGACGCCTTGGCCATACAGTTCAGCCGTGTGCACCAGGTTGCCATGGGTATGCACCGTGCCCTTGGGACGACCAGTCGAGCCCGATGAATATAGCCAAAAAGCTGGCGCATCTGGATGGGTGTGATACCCATCTGAGGGCGCCAGTGATTGGTCTAAGAGGCCTTCGAAATCTTGCATTGAGCTTGATGAAGTGTCACCAGGACGAGATACCCACACCTGTCGAACCTCATGACCAACGGCGGCCGCCATTGCCTCTTGCACGACGCCTGACAACGCACCGGAGGTGAGAATGGCTTGCGCGCGACAGTGGCCGAGCATATAAGCGACATCACTGGCGGGTAGCAGAGTGTTGATGGCGACAGGCACAATGCCGGCGAACAAGCAGCCCAGAAATGAAACAGGCCAGTCGACTGAGTCGTGCATGAATAGCATGACCCGTTGCTCCGGTGCAATGCCGTTGGCTCGCAGCGCCGCAGCCACTGAGCGCGCGCGCTGTTCGAGTTCACCATATGTGATCGAGCCGTGATCATCGATGTAGGCTGTCTTTTGGGAACGCGATGCATTGATTGTGAACAAGTGCTGGGCAAAGTTGAAGGTGTCGCCAAGGTGGATTGCGTTGGCCATGGATGTCTCCTTTTTATGGGTTCTGCGCCGTCGGGATCCGATTCACGGGTTCAAGCGGCTCAGGCTTTCAGTCGATGCCTGAATGGCGGTGCGTTGGTGATAGAAGTTCAGAGCACGAAGTCCGCCCAGCTCTTCACCACCGCCAGCGCGGCCAGGTCCGCCATGCAAGGATTGAGGCATGACGTTGCCATGGCCAGTATTCAGGGCTGCCACATCGGGGCTGAGCACGTGGACGCGGCCGTGAAATGGTGCCAATGCGATGGCTGTTTTTGCTAAGGCTGCGGCATCCTCTCCGTATATCGAAGCCACCAAGGACCCTTGCCCACGCTGAATCAATCCGACGGCTTCTGCATCGGTGGTGTAAGGCACCAATGTGGCGACGGGGCCGAATACTTCGATGTCGTGTAGCAGATCGGCGTGTGCATCGCGCGCCGCCAAAAGCGTGGGTGCCACACAGCATGAGTCAGCCGCGGCCTCCACCAGCGGTTGTTGACTGCCGTCAAACACCTTGTCTGCGATTTGACTGAGGCGTGCAATGCCCTCCAACACGGATTGTTTTTGTGAGCGGGAGACGACTGCACCCATGCGCACGCCCTCAACACGAGGATCGCCCACGGTCGTTTTTGCCAATCGAGCAGAGATGGCTTGTGCGGCAGCGTCCATGAGATTAGCCGGCACAAATACGCGGCGAATCGCGGTGCACTTTTGACCTGATTTGATCGTCATTTCGCGCGCCACTTCTTTGATCAATAGGTCAAACGAGGCGCTGCTGGCGTCATGTCCTGGTAACAGCAGCGCACTGTTGATTGAATCCGCTTCGATATTGGTGCGAACGCTGTGGCGCACAACATTCGGATGGCTGCGAACGATTTGTGCGGTACCCGCCGACCCCGTGAACGAGACAACATCAAAGGGTTGCAATTGCTCAAGCAATCCATTACTGGAGCCACAGATGATCGAAATGGCTCCGGGCGGCACCACGCCTGCGTCGATCACGTCTTGCACCATGCGTTGAGTCAACCATGCCGTGGCCGTAGCTGGCTTCACGATGATTGGCATACCTGAGAGGAGTGCAGGGCCGGCTTTTTCCCACAATCCCCAGGAAGGAAAGTTGAACGCATTGATGAACAAGGCAACACCATGGCGCGGGGTCAGGATGTGCTGGGATTGAAAGAGTGGGTCTTTGCCGAGACGGGCGGCGTCTCCGTCCAGCAAAAAATGGCGGTCGCCCAAAGTACCGCCGAGCTTTGCGTACAGCCCCAACGTGAACATCCCGCCGTCGACGTCTACGGCCGTGTCGTTTTTAACGGTGCCACTATTGGCAATGGATATGTCGTAGTACGCGTCACGATTGGCTTGGAGAACCTTGCCTATTTCGACCAACATCGCGGCACGCTGGCTGTAGGTCATGTTGCGCAGTGCGCTGCCTCCTACTTCTCGAGCGTAGCGAAAGGCATCTGGCAAATTCAACCCTGTCGCATCCACGCGCACCAATTCATTGCCTTTGATGGGATCAAACAAAGGGGTGCCCGCGCCTTTGCCGGTTTGCCATTGTCCGCAGACCCAGTTAGGTAACAAAGTGTTGCTCATGGTTGATGCCTTTCGATAGCAATGGTGTCAGCGTCACCGTTGGCCGGTGGTTAGCGAGTGTCGCTTGGTGGGGGGTCATTGATCAATCAGGCTTGCCCTGATTGAAAATATGAATTATTGTGCGTGTATCGAATGTAGAACCTGTTTTGCACCATGTCAAGCAATATAATGCATATGTCCGGGAAAACCCTGAACGCTGATTTGCCCGACGGCAAGGAGCGCAATCCCTTTTTGACCGAGTTGGGTGAGCGCGTCCGGGCCATCCGTGCGCGCCGTGGCATGACGCGCAAGGCGGTCTCTGTTGCAGCGGAAGTTTCCGAGCGCCATCTTGCGAATCTGGAGTATGGCGAGGGCAATGTCTCTGTGTTGGTGTTGATGCAGGTGGCCCAGGCTTTGCAATGTTCATTGGCCGAGCTGGTTGGGGATGTGAGTACCTCCTCACCCGAGTGGCTCCTGATTCGTGAGATGTTGGCGGACCGAGATGAGTCTGGTCTGCGCAAGGCCCGGTTGGCGATCAGTGAAACCTTGGGCTCAGGCGTTGCGAGTCCGGCAGCGTCGTCACGCATCGCGTTGATTGGCCTGCGCGGTGCGGGCAAGTCAACATTGGGGCGGATGTTGGCTGAAGATTTGGGATTTCCGTTTGTTGAGCTCAGCCACGAAATTGAACAGTTCGCGGGTTGTACGGTACCTGAACTGCAGTCTCTGTACGGTATGAATGCCTACCGCCGCTATGAGCGCAGAGCACTAGAAGAAACCATCCAGATTTATTCCGAGGTGGTGATTGCGACTCCTGGGGGCTTGGTATCAGACCCGGCCACCTTCAATCAGTTGTTGAGCCATTGCACTTCGGTGTGGCTGCAAGCCAAGCCAGAAGACCATATGGGTCGTGTCCAAGCGCAAGGGGATATGCGTCCCATGGCTGGCAATGCCGAGGCCATGGAGGACCTGAAAGCCATTTTGGCGACGCGCGAACCTTTTTATGGCAAGGCCACCTTCCGGGTGGATACCAGTGCTCAGCCTTTGGGTGCGACTTTTCAAGAGTTGCGCCAAACGGTGCGCGAGGGGTTGGGGTTAAACATGCAAAATAATGCTTGACAACGGATAATTGTTGCATTATCGTGCAACTTATTCCAAGCAATATCTTGCTTTAACCCAGCCATCGAGATACCACCGGAGGACGACAAAAATGACTGAACAACAGCGTGTGGACTACCAAACATCGCCAGACCAGTATCGCCATTGGTCTATCGAAGTCGATGGGGATGTTGCCAAACTCATCGCCGACTTCGATGAAGATGCGGGCTTGCGCCCTGGTTACAAACTCAAACTCAACAGTTACGACCTAGGGGTGGACATCGAGCTCAACGACGCGTTGAACCGCATTCGCTTTGAGCACCCCCAAGTGAAGACCGTGGTTTTGACGTCTGGCAAAGATCGGATCTTTTGCTCCGGTGCCAACATCTTCATGCTGGGCGTATCCAGCCACGCTTGGAAGGTTAACTTTTGTAAGTTCACGAATGAAACACGAAACGGCATGGAAGACTCGAGCCGGTTTGAAGGCCTGAAGTTCGTTGCTGGCGTCAACGGAGCGTGTGCAGGTGGCGGCTATGAACTGGCCTTGGCATGTGACGAAATTGTGTTGATCGATGACCGCTCGTCGTCGGTGAGCCTGCCAGAGGTGCCTCTCTTGGGTGTACTGCCAGGAACTGGTGGATTGACCCGCGTAACCGATAAGCGCAAGGTACGCCACGACTTGGCAGACGTTTTCTGCACATCAAACGAGGGTGTTCGGGGGCAACGTGCCGTGGATTGGAAATTTGTCGATGCGATCGCCAAGCCAGCAGCATTTGCAGAAAAAGTCGCTGAACACGCGAAAAAACTGGCCGCAGCGAGTCAACGCGATGGCGGCGCGACAGGCGTGGCATTGACGCCGCTAAACCGAACATTCAGCACCGATGGAGTGACCTATACGCACGTGCAGGTCAGCATTGATCGAATGAAGCGCGTGGCAACCTTCACGATCCAGGCACCTACGGCCGCAGTGGCCAAGGATACAGATCACGCCGTCGAGTTGGGCGCGCAGTTTTATCCGTTGCAACTGGCGCGTGAACTTGACGATGCGATCTTGCATATGAGAACCAACGAGACCGATATTGGCTTGTGGATTCTCAAAACCAGCGGCGACGCTGCGCACGTGTTGGCCATGGACGCCTTTTTGGCCGCCAACCAACAGCATTGGTTCATTCGCCAGACCATCGGGGCGTTGCGTCGCACGTTGAGCCGAGTCGACGTATCGTCGCGCAGCTTATTTGCCTTGATCGATGAAGGCACTTGTTTCGCGGGGACATTGCTTGAATTGGCGTTGGCCTGCGATCGCACCTATCACTTGATATTGCCAGATACGCCCGAACAGTCGCCCAAGATCGTGATGAGTGAGGCCAATTTTGGGTTCTATCCTATGGCGACTGACCAGAGTCGCTTGGCGCGCCGCTTTTATGACGACGCGACTGCCTTAGCGCAACTGAAGTCCCAGATTGGAGACGCGTTGGACGGTGACCAGGCTCAGGCATTGGGCTTGAACACGGCGGCATTGGATGACATTGACTGGGCGGACGAAATTCGCTTGGCCCGCGAGGAGCGGGTTGCAATGTCACCAGATGCCTTGACGGGTCTCGAAGCCAACTTGCGCTTCAATGGCACAGAAAATATGTTCACAAGAGTATTCGGTCGTCTGACGGCTTGGCAAAACTGGATCTTCCAGCGCCCCAACGCAGTTGGAGACAAAGGGGCACTTAAGGTTTATGGGAAGGGCGACAAAGCCGCATTCGACTGGAACCGGGTCTAAGCCGTCATCGGTTCTTTGAAACAATCAATCAGGAGCAAATGTCATGACAAGCATCAACTACAGCGAAAAAATCCCCAACAACGTCAACCTCAGCGAGGACCGCACCCTCCAGCGCGCGCTTGAGCAATGGCAGCCCAACTACCTCAGCTGGTGGCAGGACATGGGGCCAGACGGCTCACAAGACTTTGATGTTTATTTGCGCACGGCGGTCAGCGTTGATCCGCAGGGCTGGGCTCAATTTGGCCATGTGAAGATGCCAGACTATCGCTGGGGTATCTTTTTGAATCCCGCAGAGCAGGATCGAAAAATTCACTTCGGTGACCACAAAGGTGAAGATGCTTGGCAGGATGTGCCTGGTGAATACCGAGCGAACTTGCGTCGCATCATCGTGACCCAAGGCGACACTGAGCCCGCCTCAGTTGAGCAGCAGCGTCATCTAGGCCTGACAGCACCCAGCCAATATGATTTGCGCAATTTGTTCCAGGTGAACGTGGAAGAAGGGCGCCACCTGTGGGCCATGGTTTACCTCTTGCACAAGTATTTCGGTCGAGATGGTCGCGAAGAGGGAGAGGCATTGCTCGAACGCCGCAGCGGTCAGTCTGACAATCCGCGGATACTGGAAGCTTTCAACGAAGAGACACCCGATTGGTTGAGCTTTTTCATGTTCACTTACTTCACCGATCGTGATGGCAAGTTTCAACTGTGTGCATTGGCAGAGTCCAGCTTTGATCCTTTGGCGCGCACCACCAAATTCATGTTGACCGAAGAGGCACACCACATGTTTGTGGGTGAATCCGGAATTGGGCGCGTGATCAACCGCACTTGCCAAGTGATGAATGAGTTGAAGACCGATGATCCGAAGAAATTGAGGGAGGCTGGGGTCATCGACTTGCCGACGATCCAAAGGTATTTGAATTTCCACTTTTCAGTGACGATCGATTTGTTTGGCGCCGATGAGTCATCCAACGCGGCCACTTTTTACAGCACAGGTCTGAAAGGCCGCTACGAAGAGGGCAAGCGCACCGATGACCACCAACTGCGCAGCGAGACCTATCGCGTCTTGAACGTGGTGAATGGCCATTTGGTCGAAAAAGAAGTACCCATGCTCAATGCTTTGAACGAGGTCTTGCGTGACGACTACATCCAAGACTCCATTGGCGGCGTGGGTCGTTGGAACAAGATCATTGAGAAGGCGGGGATTCCGTTTCGCTTGACGGTGCCGCACAAGGCTTTCCATCGCAACATTGGTGCATTGGCTGGCGTAAAGGTTTCGCCAGACGGGCGTGTGATCTCGGAGGCGGAGTGGAATGCCCACGCAGACGAGTGGTTGCCTAGCGGCAGTGACCGCGCGTTTGTCGCCAGCCTCATGGGACGGGTGGTTGAGCCTGGTAAATTTGCCAACTGGATTGCGCCCCCTGTCATGGGCATCAATCGCCAACCAGTTGATTTCGAATACGTCCGATTCAACTGATAGCAGACCCGCTGAAAGCCACAGAGGGGCCAACTTTTGGACCCTCTGTTCGAGCAATCAAACCGCCAGAGAATCGCCCATGACCGACGCCGTAATCCAGCAGCACCTGATCGATCCCGAGATCTGCATCCGTTGCAATACCTGTGAGGCCACTTGTCCTATCGGTGCCATCACCCACGATGCTAACAACTATGTGGTGGAGGCAGACAAGTGCAACCTTTGCATGGCGTGTGTGCCCCCGTGCCCCACCGGAGCCATTGACAACTGGCGCAAGATGCCGCGGGCAGAGGCGTACTCATTGGAAGATCAATACGGTTGGGATGAGTTGCCTGCGGAGTTGCCCGCGGAAGCATTTGCCAATTTGGATGCGTTGGGGGCTGAAGATGCTGGATCGATGCCAATCAGCAGTGCTGCGGACCAGAAATCTGTCCCTGTGGAAGTCAGTTTTGGTTCGCAGAACCTCGCTGCAGCGCCAGTGCCACAGGGTGCCACTCTGCCGCCCTGGTCTGCTGCACATGCTTATACCAATCTTTACGGCCCCAAAGCGATTCACAAATCGATTGAGGCCACCGTTACGGGCAACGTACGTGTGACCGAAGTGGGCAAAGAGTACGACACGCACCACATCGTTTTGGATTTTGGCGAGATGCCTTTTCCGGTGTTAGAAGGGCAGTCCATTGGTGTCATTCCCCCTGGCGTCGATGAGCGAGGTAAGCCACACCATCCTCGCCAATATTCCGTTGCAAGTCCACGCAACGGTGAGCGTGCCGGATACAACAATGTGTCGCTCACGATCAAGCGCGTGCTTGAGGATTACAGCGGTAAGCCTGTCACAGGCGTGGCGTCTAACTACATGTGTGACCTCCAAGTCGGCGACAAGGTACAGGTGACTGGACCATTTGGCCACAGTTTCTTGATGCCCAATCATCCAAAGAGTCACATCGTCATGATTTGCACAGGAACAGGCTCTGCGCCCATGCGGGCGATGACGGAGTGGCGCCGCCGCTTGCATGCTTCTGGCAAATTTGAAAGTGGCAAGTTGATGCTTTTCTTCGGTGCACGAAGTCGCGCGGAGTTGCCCTACTTCGGCCCTTTGCAAAAGTTGCCCAAAGATTTCATTGATGTGAACTTTGCATATTCGCGAGCCCAGGGCGAGCCCAAAACCTATGTGCAGGATCTCCTGCGCCAGCGCAGTCCAGACGTTGCTGCCATGTTGGCAGATCCAAATGCATATTTTTATGTGTGTGGATTAAAGGCGATGGAAGAGGGCGTGCTACACGCCCTTCAGGATGTGGCTCAAGGCGCGGGACTTGATTGGTCTCTGGTTGCTAAGCAGCTGCGTGATCAAGGTCGTCTGCACCTGGAAACCTACTGAGGGAAACCAGCACACAGTTTTAAAATGGAAAAGCCGCGGTGTGCGGCTTTTCTTTTACCGAATATCAGTGGAGCCCCATGAAGTTCAATCAATTCGAAGCAGGGCAGGTGATTGAGGCTGGACCATACACCCTGGCGCCCGAAGCGCTGTTGGCATTTGCCCAGGAGTACGACCCGCAATGGTTTCACACCGATGCTGCTCGGGCGCAGGCGGGGCGGCATGGCGGACTCATTGCAAGCGGCTGGCAAACATGTGCCATCGCCATGCGATTGGCCGTGGAGTCCGTCTTGGTGGACTCTGAGTCATTTGCGTCGCCGGGCGTGACCAATGTCAAGTGGTTGCACCCTGTTCGTGCCCATGACCAGCTTCGGCTGACCTCGACAATCACCGAGGTCCGCACGTCGAGCAGCCGCCCCGAGTTGGGCATCGTGCACTGGCACTGGCGGCTGGTGAACCAGAAGGACATCACCGTCCTGGAAGTAGATGCCACCAGCTTATTTGACTTGTCACCTGCGTGAGCCCGCGCGCTAGCTCCATCACAGATACTTTGCCCTCCCATTCCTATTGAAGAATTGACCATGAACCAAGCCTTTATTTGCGATGCTATTCGAACCCCTATTGGGCGCTACGGAGGGGCGTTGTCGAGTGTGCGCACCGATGACCTTGGTGCCATTCCGATCAAGGCGCTCATGGAGCGCAATCCCAGCGTCGATTGGGCTGCCGTCACCGATGTGCTTTATGGCTGTGCCAACCAGGCGGGTGAGGACAACCGCAATGTTGCGCACATGGCCAGTTTGCTTGCAGGATTGCCCATCGACGTCCCCGGCGCCACCATCAACCGCTTGTGTGGTTCGGGCTTGGACGCGGTAGGGACTGCCGCGCGGGCGATTCGGACGGGTGAGGCGCAACTGATGATTGCTGGCGGCGTGGAAAGCATGAGTCGTGCGCCGTTTGTGATGCCCAAGGCAGACGCAGCATTCAGCCGGACGAACGCGGTATATGACACAACTATCGGCTGGCGCTTCATCAACAAACTGATGAAGGCTCACTATGGTGTGGATTCGATGCCAGAGACCGCAGAAAATGTGGCAACAGATTTCAAAATTGAACGCGAAGCCCAAGACCGGATGGCGATGGCCAGTCAGGAGAAGGCTGCGGCAGCGATCGCTGCGGGTCACTTGGCGCGCGAAATCGTGCCTGTCCATATTCCGCAGCGCAAAGGTGACGCAATCGTTGTGGATACAGATGAGCATCCGCGCATCACTACCCTAGACAAATTGGCTGCGCTCAAAGGTGTCGTGCGCCCAGACGGGACCGTGACGGCTGGCAATGCGTCCGGTGTGAATGATGGATCATGTGCTTTGCTGCTGGCAGATGAGCGCAGCGCAGGACGCTTCGGTTTGACCCCCAAAGCGCGCGTTGTCGGCATGGCTACAGCAGGAGTCGCGCCCCGCGTGATGGGGATTGGCCCCGCACCAGCGACTGAAAAAGTGCTCGCTTTGACTGGATTAAAGCTCGCGGACATCGATGTCATCGAGTTGAATGAGGCCTTCGCTGCACAAGGCATAGCTGTGCTGCGGATGCTGGGTCTTTCCGATGATGACGCGCGTGTCAATGCATGGGGCGGCGCGATTGCTTTGGGACACCCCCTGGGTGCGTCGGGAGCGCGCTTGGCGACCACTGCGGTCAATCGCTTGCACTCGACTGGCGGTCGCTATGCGCTGTGCACAATGTGTATTGGCGTAGGGCAAGGCATCGCGGTAATCCTTGAGCGCGTGTGACAGTCGACTTCAGGTGGCGTGATCAATGCATGCCGCCTGGTGTTTTTGACTGCGGTTTGTAGTCAGTCACTCCCAGCGCGTGCGCCAAACGGCGAATGCCGTGCCGGTGCCATACAAAAACATGCCAGAAGCAATCACGGCGAACATGGCTTGAACCGAAGCGCCAACCTGTAACAGCCACCAGCCACCCACTGCGACCCAGGTGAAACGCAGCGTGCCGGCCAGTACAGGTCCCCAGAGTTTGCCCGCGCCTTGTGAGGCAAAGTAGAGACACAAGCCGACCCCGAATAGGCCATAGAAAGGCCCAACCCATGCAAAGTATTGAGCGGCGTGGGCCAACACTTCGGGTTGCTCCGTAAAGCGGGCGCTCCAAAGCTCTGGCCATAACGCTACAGCAACACCGACGAGTCCTAAGACCAATCCTACCAGCGTGGCCCCAGTCCAAGCGATGCGGCGCGCGCGTTCAATCAAGCCAGCGCCCAAGGCCATTCCGACCAGAGGCACGCAGGCGACGCCAACAGCAAAAGTGATGGGAACCAATAAAAACTCGAGACGTGAACCAATGCCATACCCAGCCAGCGCATGATCGCCAAAGCCCGCTACGATTCGCGTGACCACCATGATGGTGAGTACAGTCTGAATGGCAGAAAGGGATGCGACACCGCCCACCTTCAAGATCGGAGCAAACAAAGCCCATCGCAAGGGCGCCCGCCAGTTGATCCGGACACGTGCTTGGTTGCGCAGGATGTGTTGGCCCAAAAACAATGCGCCCAGGCAATAAGACCATGCCAAACCAGACGCGACCCCCGCCATGCCGCCAGCGGGTATCGGCCCCCACCCGAGTCCGAATGCGCCACCCAGCAAAATTTGCCCGACCGCGACCACCAGCAACGTGGCAGACGGTGTCCGCATGTCGCCACTCGCCCGAACGATAGATGCCAGCACATTGAGCATCCAGATGCCAACTGAGGCTGAAAACGCAACATCCGAGTACTGCAACGCCGCTTGCAAAGCTTCCCCTTGCCCCCCCAAGGTGGCGTAAAGTGCCGTGCCTAAGCCCAACAGCATTAGGGTAAAAAACAAGCCCAATGCAAACCCAATGCAGCATGCATGCCACGCCAGAGCATCTGCACGGTCTGTTTGTTGTCCACCAAGGGCACGGCTGATGGAGGCGCTGATGGCGCCGCCCATGGAGCCCCCTGACAGCATCTGCTGCAGCATGATAATGGGGAAAACCAAAGCCATGCCAGCCAAGGGCGCCACGCCCAATCGGCCGACGTAAATTGTTTCAGCGACACTGACCAAAGTGGTTGCAAACATGGCCAGCATGTTGGGCGCACTGAGACGGAATAGGACGGGAAGTACCGGCGCAGTGGTCAGTTCAGTTGGCTGTGGCATGGTGACCCTGTTGGTTGCAATGGGCTAATGCGGCACAGTGTAGATAGGGCTCGGGATTTCAGGTGATGGCTGGGCGACACGACAATGACATGGAGAAATGAGGCCTTGGTTCTCAAGGAGAGTTGAATCCCATTTCAACAAAAGATAGCCCGTGGCTTTGCCATAACCCCCATGCAAGGTAAAGCATGATGGTGGCGACGCACATATCTAGCCAACGCCAGGCGATCGGCCGCGCAAAAAGGGGAGTGAGGATGCGCGCTCCAAAGCCAAGACCGCCAAACCAGAGTGCGCTTGCGCTTGCAGCGCCCAGCCAGAACAGAAGTCGATTCCCTTCTGTTTGTTGTGCTCCCACGCTACCAACCAAAACAACGGTATCGAGATAAACATGCGGGTTGAGCAAGCTGATAGACAAGGCCTGTCCGATCACGCGCTTGAGCCCGAGCGAGCTGCCCGCAGTGCTTGCACGCAAGCTATCGGGGTGAAAGGCCCGCCTCAAAGCCATACAGCCGTAAATCAACAACACGGCAGCGCCAGCCAACCCGATGGCCTTGAGCCAGAAAGGATGCTCGCCCAGGATCGATGCGATGCCGCCGATGCCTGCGCCCATCAGCAGGGCATCGAGCAACACGCACACGATCACCACGGCGATGACATGTTCCCGCCGCAATCCCTGCCGGAGTACGAACGTGTTTTGAGCGCCAATGGCGACGATCAAGGAAAGGCTCAAGCCAAATCCGGCAGCCCAAACTGCATTCAACTCGAAGTCCACGGCAGTCAATTGCTGCTCGCTTGACGCACTGCTTTTTCCCATTGAGCCATTCGGCTTGCGGCTTCGTCACGGCTCATGATTGGGTCAAATCGCCGATCTACTTGCCACAGTTCACTGAGCTCTTCGGTATTGCTGAAGACTCCCGCTTGTATTCCTGCCAAATAAGCGGCCCCCAAAGCAGTGGTTTCAGTGACCTTCGGTCGAATCACGCTGACACCAAGCAAGTCGGCTTGGAATTGCATCAGCAAGTCGTTGACACAAGCACCACCATCTACGCGAAGTTCGGTGACGCTTTTTGCACCAATGGCAATCGCGTCTTTGTTCATCGCTTGAAGCAAGGCAGCGCTTTGAAAAGCAATGCTCTCCAGTGAGGCGCGCGCGATATGCGCCATCGTGCTGCCGCGTGTCAGGCCGGTGATGGTGCCGCGCGCGTTGCCATCCCAATAAGGCGCCCCCAAGCCAGTGAACGCAGGGACAAAGACGACCCCGGCGGTGTCGGGTACCTGGGATGCGAGATGTTCGATTTGGGCGCTTGACTCCACAGCCTGCAAGCCGTCTCGCAACCATTGCACGACGGAGCCCCCAACGAATACGCTTCCTTCGAGTGCAAATCGAGCTTCAGCATTGTGCTGAGCGGCGCAGGTTGTGATGAGTCCATTTCGGCTATGAGGGGCATCTATCCCCGTTTGCATCAGCATGAAGCAGCCAGTGCCATAGGTGTTCTTCGCTTGACCTGCTTCAAAGCAAGCTTGTCCAAACAACGCGCTTTGTTGATCCCCAGCGACGCCGCCAATTTTCATCCCACCACCAACGATGGAGTCGTGAACCTCACCGAATTCAGCACTGGACGGCAGAACCTCCGGAAGCATATTCTTAGGGATATCAAACAGGGCGAGTAGCTCGTCGTCCCAGCATTGCTGATGGATATTGAACAGCATCGTGCGTGCTGCATTCGTCACGTCCGTGGCGTGGCGCTGTCCTGCGGTGAGTTGCCAAATCAACCACGCATCGACTGTGCCGAACGCCAACTCTCCTCGCTCGGCTAGTCCCCGAGCACCTGGAACGTTTTCAAGCAGCCACTGCAGTTTGGTCGCCGAGAAGTAGGCGTCAATGCGCAACCCTGTTTTGGCCTCAATCAGAGACCCATGTCCTTGTGATCGAAGTCTTTCGCACGCTTCCTCCGTGCGCCTGTCCTGCCAAACTATCGCGTTGTGAATCGGTTGGCCAGTGCGTCGATTCCAAGCGAGCGTCGTTTCTCTTTGGTTAGTGATGCCTACTCGCGTGATGTCAGAAGCAGACAGGTGAGCCTTTTTCAGGACTTCTGTCAGCGTAGCGGATTGGCTTTCCCAGATTTCAAAAGGATCATGCTCAACCCATCCCGGTTGAGGAAAGATTTGTCGAAACTCCCTTTGGGCGGAGGCCACAATCTCGCCGCTGTTTCGAAAGACAATGGCCCGGGAGCTGGAGGTGCCTTGATCGAGTGCTAGTAGATACGCCATAAGGTCTTATCCTGCCATAAAGCGCTGGGTTCCTCTATCCCGTGCGTCCATCCTGTGAACCTACATCTAGGCGTTTCAAAATTCAGCGAAAATCAAGGTTTTGGTAAGTACGTGTCTGTTATGTCTGAGCTATTGCAATATTTCAAGGCTTCAACCGAAATGCGGGTGTGGCTGGTTCAAGTGTTTGTCGTCGTCTTTGCGACCGTGTCTGTGAATTATTTCTTGATGCGCGCGCTTGATGGTGTGCAGCGCATGACCAAGCAGACGGTGTCACTGTGGGATGACGCCTTGATCAATGCGGCACGCTTGCCGATCAGGTTGTTCGCATGGGTTTGGGGTTTGAGTGTTGCCGCTCATATCTTGCACGGCGTGAGTGAGTTCTCTGTCTTTGAATACACCCCACAAGTTCGCCAAGTTTCAATCATATTGATTATTGCCTTGATGCTCGTGCGCTTGGTGCGCAACGCAGAGCAGGTCTGGATGAATCCCGAGCGCGGTCGCAGCAGCATGGACCCCACCACGGCCAAAGCGATCGGTAAATTGCTGCGCCTCTCTGTCATCATCACCGCAGTTTTGGTGACGATGCAAACCATGGGCTACTCGGTCTCTGGGGTGTTGGCTTTTGGTGGTATCGGTGGGATCGCCGTTGGTTTTGCCGCCAAGGATTTGTTGGCTAATTTTTTTGGCGGCATGATGATTTATCTCGATCGCCCCTTCAAAGTGGGCGATTGGGTGAGGTCTCCTGACCGGGAGATCGAAGGCACAGTGGAGGACATTGGTTGGCGTTTGACTCGGATTCGGACCTTCGATAAGCGTCCGCTGTACATCCCGAATGCGACCTTTGCTTCCATTGCAGTTGAAAATCCGTCGCGGATGACTCATCGGCGGATCTATGAGACGTTTGGCTTGCGCTACTCCGATGGACAGCGCATGGCGGCGATTTGCAACGAGGTGAGAACGATGCTCAAAAGCCATCCTGATTTGGATGACTCACAGACACAGATTGTTCATTTCGTTGAGTATGGCGCCTCTTCTCTCGACTTTATGGTGTACTGCTTCACTCGGACGACGGATTGGGTGACATTTCATGCGGTCAAAGAGGATGTGCTGCTCAAGATCATGTCCATTGTTCACCAGCATGGTGCCGATTTTGCGTTCCCCACTCGCACGCTCCATGTCGAAGGAGTGGAATCAATGCTCGCCGCTTCCTCAAATCAAGCGAAATAGGCGAGAGACCAACGCAAAAGGCGGCCACCAGGCCGCCTTTTTTATCGAAATATTCGCTGTTACTTCGCTTTCGGCTCTCGGTAGATGGCACACAGTTTGTGCCCATCTGGGTCGCGCACGTAGGACAGGTGCACGTTACCGACAGAGCTCTCTCTCAAGCCAGGAGGGTCTTCTATCGAAGTGGCCCCGTTGGCAACTGCGACATCATGAAATTGTTTGACTTGTTCTGCAGACTGGCACTTGAAGCCGATGGTGAATCCGTTTGCGCAACTGGCTGATTCTCCATTGATGGGTTGGGTCAATCCGAAAGTGTGGCCCTCGTGCGAGTAGAACACCCGGATGTGTCCAGTCGCGTTGGTGTTAATCCGTCCTTCGCTGCAGCCGAGCGTTGCCAACAGCGTGTCGTAAAAGGCTTTGCCGCGCTCGATATCATTGGTACCGAGCATGATGTGGTTGATCATTGAAGTATCTCCTGTGGTATGAGCCATTCCAGTTTGCCACTGATACTTGGGCGGACGAGTCGCATTGGAAGCAGCTCCATGTCACGTTCAACACCTCATCAGTTCACCCGCACTCGTGCGATGAGCGGTCATGACGGGGCCTGGAGGTCACGCAAGCTGGTGCGTTAGCGAGAGGCGTCGGCGCTGGCCAACGCCAGCATATTCACCACGCGGCGCACTGTTGCAGACGGGTTCAACACGTGAGTCGGCGCGTCAGTCCCCAATAGTATGGGCCCAACAGTGACACCGTCCGCTGCGATGACTTTGAGTACGCTGAATAGGATATTGGCGGCGTCCAGGTTCGGACAAATCAGAACGTTGGCCGAGTCCTTGAGGACGGAGCTTGGAAGATAAGCATCACGAATCGGTTGAGAGAGGGCGGCGTCGCCAGTCATTTCTCCATCACACTCAATGTCAGGATGCATCGCCGCGAAAAGGTCGCGAGCCAAGCGCATCTTCTTCGCGGATGCTCGCTTACTCGAGCCAAAACTGGAGTGCGACAAAAAGGCCACTTTGGGAGGAATACCAAAGCGCTGCAACTCGTCTGCCGCGAGGCTCGCGATGTCTGCGAGTTGCTGAGCAGTAGGATCTTCGTTGACATACGTGTCGGCTACAAACAAAGTGCGGTCGCCCAGTACCAGTGCATTCAGTGCGGCGATTGTGGGAGATTTCTTACTCTTGCCGATGACACTCATGATCCGCTCAAGGTGCATGTCGTACTGTCCGACCAAGCCGCAGAGCATGGCGTCTGCATCTCCAATGGCAACCATGATTGATGCGATCAAGGTGTTCGAGCGACGCACAGCACTTTTGGCCATGGCGGGTGTCACACCGTTGCGGCCCATGAGCGCGTGGTAATGCTCCCAATAGGCGCGGAAGCGGGGATCGTCCTCTGGATTAACCACCTCTACATCTTTGCCAGGCACAAAGCGCAAACCGGCTTTTGCTGCGCGCGCCTCAATCACACTAGGGCGTCCGATCAAAATGGGGATGGCAATGCCTTCGTCAAGCGCTTGTTGCGCGGCACGCAAAGCCCTTTCATCTTCGCCGTCAGCCATGGCTACGCGCTTGGGGTTGGCCTTGGCTTTGCCAAACACGGGCTTCATCAACATGCCCGTTTGGTACACAAAACGCGACAAACTTTGGCGGTAGGCTTCAAAGTCCTCAATCGGGCGAGTGGCGACGCCAGAACTGGCTGCTGCTTGCGCCACTGCTGGCGCGATGCGCAGAATCAGACGAGAGTCAAAGGGTTTGGGGATGATGTAGTTGGGACCAAACTGCAACTCCTGACCGGCATAGGCTGCGGCAACCTCATCGCTGACTTCTGCTTTGGCCAAGTCCGCGATTTGGCGGACACAGGCGAGTTTCATTTCTTCGGTGATGCGTGTCGCGCCGCAATCCAATGCCCCGCGGAATATGTAGGGAAAGCAAAGGACGTTATTGACTTGGTTGGGGTAGTCCGAACGGCCTGTTGCAATGATGCAGTCAGGGCGGGCTGCCAATGCCTCCTCCGGCCGAATCTCCGGTTCTGGATTGGCCAGCGCCAGCAGAATGGGCTGTGCCGCCATGGTTTTAACCATCTCACCCGTCACCACGCCAGGGGCGGAGCAGCCCAAAAAGACATCGGCGTCGCGCAAGGCATCCGCCAGGGTGCGATCGGAGGTATCGCGGGCAAATTTGACTTTGGAATCATCCAAATTTCCAGGGCGACCTTGATAGATCACCCCCTTTGAGTCGCAAACAAAGATGTTTTGGATGTTGGCCCCCAAACCGACCATCACATCCAAGCACGCTATGGCCGCAGCCCCTGCTCCGGACACGGTGATCTTGACGTCTTCAATCCGTTTGTTGACCAACTCCAGGCCGTTCACCAGCGCTGCTGCTGAAATGATGGCAGTACCATGTTGGTCGTCGTGGAATACCGGAATATTCATGCGCTCGCGCAGTTTGCGTTCGATGTAGAAGCATTCAGGCGCCTTGATATCTTCGAGGTTGATTCCGCCCAAAGTGGGTTCAAGCGCAGCAATGATGTCGACCAATTTGTCAGGGTCGTTTTCAGCCAGCTCGATGTCAAAGACATCAATGTCAGCAAATTTTTTAAATAAGCAACCCTTGCCTTCCATCACGGGTTTGCTGGCCAGCGGGCCGATATTGCCCAAACCCAGCACGGCAGTACCATTGGTGACGACGCCAACCAAGTTGCCTCTCGAGGTGTATTCGGCTGCCAAATGCGGCTCCGCTTCGATCGCGAGACATGGGTATGCCACACCTGGCGAATAGGCCAGAGACAGATCCCGTTGGTTGGATAGCGGCTTGAGCGGCGTGATAGAAACTTTGCCGTGCTTCGGAGCGCGATGGTATTCCAGTGCTGCTTCTTTAAGGGCTTGTTCGGCTTGACTCATGAGGCTCTCTCTTTAATGGATGTCCAATGGCAGCCTTCGTGGCGCCTCAATGCGGTGGTCCAGTCATAGGCCCCGCCGCTTGAGCGTTTTGAAGTTATTGCGACAGCAAATCGTGTAGGGTGCGTGCCACGACTTTTGTCGCACGCCTGAGGTCTTCGAGGTCGATGCGTTCGTCTGCCCGTTTGGCGTGGCTTTCTAAAACAGTGCGCGGCCCAGCACCATAAATCACGCCGGGTATCCCTTGTTCGACGTACAGGCGAACGTCGGTGTACAGCGGCGTGCCCAGCGCAGGGATGGGCTCACCGAACACCGCTTCGCCGTGCTTTTGCAAGGCGTTGACCAGCGGTTGATTGCCGGGCAGGGGCTGCATGGCGCGACACAACAAGATGCGCTTGATCTCAATGTTGATGCCCGCATCTTTGCGGCCCTTGTTGAAGCTGGCCACAGCGTCCGCCATGACTTGTCGCAGGTGAGCCTCGACTTGGGCGGGATCCTCTTCAGGGATCATGCGCCGGTCCAGTTTGAAGCTCACTTTACCGGGAACGACGTTGGTGTTGGTTCCACCCTGAATAGTTCCAATGTTTAAGTAGGGATGGTTGATGCCCTCGACTTTGGAGCTTACAGTGCGGTTCACTTCATTGGTGGCATACAAAGCGTTGAGCAAATGCACGGCGCCTTGCATGGCGTCAATGCCCGACTCAGGGATCGCTGCATGAGCCATGTTGCCATGCACAGTGACCTCCATCTGCAAGCAGCCGTTGTGTGCGGTCACCACCTGATAACTGAAGCCCGCTGCGATCATGAGGTCGGGCTTGGTTAGTTTTTCACGCAACAAATAGCCCGGGCCTAGTTCGCCGCCAAATTCTTCGTCATAGGTGAAATGCAGTTCAACTGCGCCTTGGAGCGGCAGGCGCTGCGCTTTGGCGACAAATTGAAGCGCTCGCAGGGCGTAGGTGAACGTGGTGAAATCGCATTTGCTGACGGCAGTGGCGCGTCCGTACATCTTGCCGTCTTGAATCTCTCCTCCATATGGGTCATGCGTCCAACCCTCTCCAGGAGGAACCACATCGCCATGTGCGTTCAACGCGATGGTCGGTCCCTCGTCATTGAACGATTCACGAACGATCAAATTAGTGATGCTCTCCAGACCGGCTGCGCGCACCTCCGCTTCAGGCACTGCATATTGGCGGACTTGAAACCCCATTTCTGCCAGTAGGGAAGCCGTACGCAAAGCATGGGGCGTATTGTTGCCAGGAGGGGTGTCTGTGGGGACAGCGACCAATGCCTTTAAAAAGCTGATTTGGCTGTCAAAGTGGGTGTCGATCCACTCGTCGAGTGCTTGATGCGTGTTGCTCATGCGTGGCTCCGGTCAAATTGAATGGGGTAAGGCTTAGCCTAGGTGTTCGAGTAGATGTTGGAACGCTTCTACCGCCAACTGCATATCGTCTGCGGTTGTGGATTCGAGTGGGTTGTGGCTGATGCCGGCATTCTCTCCTCGCACGAACAGCATCGCCTGGGGCATGATTTCGTGGAGTTTCATGGCATCGTGCCCCGCGCCGCTCGGCAGTTCGTAGGCAGGCAGACCCAGCGCGGTGACCGCTTGTGTCCAGCGCGATTGCAACTCAGCGTCACTCGGGGCGGCGGAAGCGCGCATGACCTCGGTGATCTCATGGCGCACACCGCGGCGATCGCAAATGGCCGCCAGCGCGGGAATGACATCTGCTAGAACTGCATCGCGTGCCGCATTGCTCGGGGCACGAACATCCAGGCTGAATTCACATACGCCCGGGACCACGTTGATTGACCCGTTGGGTACATTGAGAATTCCCACCGTCGCGACGCTGTCGCCGTCTTGTGCAGCGCGATTTTCGACTTGAATCATCCACTCTGCCATCGCTGCTGCAGCGTCTTTGCGTTGGCCCATTGGCGTTGTACCGGCGTGGCTAGCCATGCCGATGATCCGGCCCCGAAAGCGGGCACTGCCATTGATTGACGTCACGATACCCAGTGGCATGTGGCGCTGATTGAGCACAGGCCCTTGCTCGATGTGGACCTCGACAAAGCCAAGGTATTTAGAGGCATTTCGCTTGAGCTTGGGGATATCGTCAATGCACAAACCAGCCTGCTGCATGGCTTCGCGCATGCTCACGCCTTGCGCATCACGTTGATCGAGCCACTGGAAGTTAAAGTCACCGACCAACGCGCCGCTACCCAAAAATGTGGCCGGATAGCGTTGACCCTCTTCTTCAGAAAACGCGACTACTTCTAGGGTACGGCGCAAGCGCTTGCCCTGAGCATGCAATTGTTGGACGCAGGCCATTGGCACAAAAATGCCCAGGCGCCCATCGTATTTACCGCCGTTGCGCACGGTGTCGTAGTGGCTGCCAGTCATGAGTGCAGGGGCATTGCGGTCTTCCCCCCAATAGCGCCCCACCACGTTGCCGACTGCATCGGTTTCGACTTCGTCAAAGCCGCAGCGATTCATCCAATGGTTGATGCGTTGTGCACACGCCAAATGGGCGGCAGTGAGGTAAGTGACGGTGAGTTCCCCCCGCTCCATCGCCTCCGGTTCGCTGTGCTGAGCGAGTTGTTCCTGCCAGTCCCACACTTGTTCCCCCAGCGTTGGGGTCACTTGAAATTTGTCTTGCAGCCGAATTTCAGCGATGCGGTGGATGTTTCGTATGCACTCTTCCAGTTCGAAGTCGGGGTGGTTGTGCAGCCTGCGCTCAAAGGCGGCGATGATTTGCGCTTTGGTGAGGCCTTCGCCACGAGGACCACGCACCGCCAAGATGAAGGGCCAACCGAATCGGGCGTTGTAGTCCGCATTGAGTTGTTGGATGTGGGCGAATTCCTCGGGGGTGCACTGTGTCAGACCTGCTTTGGACTGCTCATTGGTACTCTCAGCCGTCAACGTCTTGGCGATCATCGCTTTACCAGCCAGCTCAGGGTGGGCGCGGATCAATGCGATTTTTGCGTCACGTCCAGCAGCTTCCAGAATTTGGGTCATGCAGTACTTGAGCGCAGCAATGCTTGCAAACGGGCGCTGAGCAATGGCTTGCTCAGCGATCCATGGTGTGTGTTCGTAGAGCCCTTCTAGGACTGCGCGCGCCTTGTCCGCGTCTGTATGGTTGAAAGTCTCTAAATTCATACTTCGGCCTTGAGGGGGTGGGTTTGCGCCCAATGCTGTGCGATATCCAGCCGCGTGGCGATCCAAACTCCTGCGTGCTGCTGAATATGATCTAAAAAGCGCTGCAACGCGGTGATGCGCCCTGGGCGTCCGAGCAATCGGCAGTGCATTCCAATGCTCATCATTTTGGGTCGATCCAGTCCATTGGGATCCCCCTCGGCGTACAGCACGTCAAAGGTGTCTTTCATGTACGCAAAAAACGGATCTGCATGGCTGTACCCCTGTGGCAGAGCAAAGCGCATGTCATTGCAATCCAGCGTATAGGGAACAATCAGTTGGTGCGCATCGTGGCCATCTGTTTTGCGCACTTTCATCCAAAAAGGCAAATCGTCCCCGTAGTAGTCGGCGTCGTACGCAAAGCCCCCATAGTCTGCGACGAGCTGATGGGTATTCGGGCTATCGCGTCCGGTGTACCAGCCCAACGCGCGCTGACCGACCAAGTCTTGGATGGTCGCCATGGCCTCTGCCATGTGCGCGCGCTCCTCTTCGATCGGCATATTTTGATAGTGAATCCACTTGAGTCCGTGGCAAGCGATCTCATGGCCGAGCTCAACAAAAGCCGCGGTCGTCTCCGGATTGCGCTTTAAAGCGCTTGCAACGCCAAAAATTGTGAGTGGCAATTGGCGCTGTTCAAACTCACGCAGCAATCGCCAAACGCCCGCACGCGAGCCGTATTCGTAAATGCCGTCCATGCTCATGTGCCGTGCTGGGTAGCTTGCCGGATTAAACATCTCCGACAAAAACTGCTCGCTTCCGGGGTCACCATGGAGGATGTTGTTTTCGCCACCCTCCTCAAAATTCAAGACAAACTGCACGGCGATGCGTGCTTTGGAGGGCCATTGTGCATGTGGCACATCGCGGCCGTAGCCGCGCAAGTCGCGCGGGTAAGTTTGTGTGGCGTCGTAAATCATGCGGCAGATCTATGGTTGAGGGCGGTGTTTGGGAAAGCAAGGCTGGCTTCGACGTGATCGAGATGGGCATTCATCAAGGCAAGGGCTTTGTCGGTGTCTCTTGCGCGGATGGCCTCGACGATGTCAGCGTGTTCCGCATTGGAGCAGGCGGCGTCTTGTTTGCTCTGATACATCAGCGTGATCAAGGCACAGCGAGAAATCAAATCGCTCATGAGTTTGGCAAGCACTTCGTTGCCGAGTTGGCGCGCCATCACGACGTGGAAATCGCCGAGCAAATCAGTGCGTTGGGTCACATCGTTTTGACGAATGGCTGCCGCCTCGCGCAGCACATGGGCGTCGAGTGCTCGTAGATTCTTGGTGGATGCGTGTTGCACCAACTGACGAATCAGATCATTTTCTAACACCCGCCGCACCGCGAAGACTTGTTTGGCCTCTTGCACCGAGGGTTCAGCTACGAATGCACCTCTGGCTGGTTCGAGTCGGATCAGGTGGTTTTGCTCCAATTGGTACAAAGCTTGTCGGACCAACGTGCGCGATACGCCAAAGGTATCGGCAAGGCGCTGTTCGACGAGTTTCTCACCCGGCTGCAGGCGATGGTCTACGATCGCTCTTTTCAGCGAGTCGACAATGACGGCGGTTGGGGTTGGGTCCATGGGCGTGGCCTTTGCAGTGTGCAAATATTGTATACAATCTTTGAGAATTGATGCAATTTATTTCGACCAAACTCGCGGACGAAGTGGGTCAACAAGGAGTGAGCGATGGGCTTGAGTACACATGTGTTGGATACCATGCACGGCAAACCTGCGGCTGGCATGGCTGTGCAGTTGTATGCAACCTCCGGCGACCAAGTTGAGCTGTTGCAGAGCTTCACGCTCAACAGCGACGGGCGCAACGCCAATGGGTTGCTGATTGGCCATGAAGCCCTGAAAAAAGGGACCTATCGGTTGGTGTTTGATGTGGCTGGCTATTTCGCGACCTGCGGCGTGGCGCTTCCTGAACCTAATTTTTTAAACCAAGTGAGTTTGGACTTCGGTGTGGCTGACGTGTCGGCCCACTACCATGTGCCCTTGCTGGTCAGCCCCTGGAGCTATTCAACCTACCGCGGCAGTTGAAGCGCTGGTAGTCGAGCCAGGCCTGGGAGGCTTTGGCGCGAGTTAGTCCTCGATGGGTTTTCGGTCCAGCTGTCCCTCGGTCAGCGTGTCCAGTTGAAACAAACCGTTGCGATGCCACAACCAAGTGTCGACGTACGCCACTTCTCCTAGTGCCTTCGGAACCGGAAAGGGTTGCGCCTCAGCCACCATGCGTTGAATTTCCTGTGCGATGCGCGGTTGGTCGCGCGGCTCGCGCAGCCACTCCAGTTTTGTGACCATGCCTGAGTCATCGATGAAGATCCGAGTCACACCGATGGCGGCCAAAAGCGGCGGCATTTTTCCGTGAAAGATTTTGTCTTGATGGATGCGGTAGATGTGTTCTGCGCCGTCTCGACGGTAATCGCGTGGGCTTTCGGCCACAGAGGGTGCCGGCACAGGGCGCTGTTCCGGTGCGCTGGTTGGAGGTGCATGATGGGTGCTGGTTTGTTGGGCTGTCGGGACTGCGCAAGCACCGAGCATCATGCAGGCGATCAAACCGGCCCCATGTCGGCGCACAATCTGTGCGAGGGCACTGGCGCACAGAGGGGAACGCAAACCAAACAACATGGTGCACAGTCTAGCGGCAAGCTGCACTGCCGTACTCAGTGCAATCCATAGGTTTGCTCCAAGTGCGGGAATTGGTGTAATACTCGTTCAAAGGGGTCTCTGACCCACAAAAGGGTCACTCCCTTTAGAATCAAACATTCAAATGTTCGCCTTCGTCTGGAGGGCGATTTGCCATATTTATCGCTGTAAAGCCTGTTCATCCATGAATCAAGTCACCAACACGGTACGCTTTGTGCTCGACGGTCAAATCGTCGAGGCACAAGGTGTGCGCCGCACCACCACTGTTCTCGATTACTTGCGCGAGCAAATGCGCCGCACCGGTACCAAAGAAGGATGCGCCGAGGGCGACTGCGGCGCCTGTGTGATCATGGTGGGTGAGCTCAATGCCAAGGGCGATGGCATTGATTATTTGCCGGTAAACAGTTGCATCCAGTTACTCCCCTCTTTGGACGGCAAATCGATCAAGACGGTCGAGAGTTTGAAAAAAGCGGACGGTAGCCTCCACCCTGTCCAGCAGGAAATGATTGCTTGCCACGGCTCGCAATGCGGGTTTTGCACGCCTGGCATCGTGATGAGTTTGGTGAATCTGGTGCAGGTTGTGCCCCAGCCCAACCGACAGCAAATCACCGATTCTCTGAGTGGTAATTTGTGCCGGTGCACCGGCTATAAGCCCATCGTAGAAGCGGCTACCAAAGCCTGTCAGAAACCAGAACATTTGAAGCTTGAAGACAGCAGCGATGTGCCGCTACTCCAAGAAATCCGGCGCGCGAAGGCGCCGACTCTGAGCTTAGAAGGTGACATCATCGTTCAGCCCGTGGTGCGCACGCGCAAAGGCAATGAATTTGTCTCGCCCGCCACTTTGGCTGAGGTGGCTGATTATTTGGTGAAGCACCCCACGACCACCCTCCTGGCTGGGAGCACCGAGGTCGGTTTGCAGGTGAACAAGCAGTTCTTCAGACCAGATCACATCATGTACCTCGGCAACGTTGAGGAGCTGCGTCTGGTCAGTGAGAGCGCCACTGCGTGGCGCATTGGCGCGGCGGTGTCACTCGCCGAAGTCGAGCAGATGGTTGGGAATGCCTACCCGGACTTCGCGGAAGTGTTGCGCCGATTTGGATCTCCTCCAATTCGGAGTACAGCGACGCTGGCTGGCAACATTGCCAACGGTTCTCCGATTGGCGATTCGATGCCTTGTTTGATGGCGTTGGGGGCTGATCTCATCTTGCGGCGTGGCGACGCAACTCGCACGGTTGCGCTTGACCGCTTCTACACTGGACAAAAGCAGAATGTGCTGCAAGCTGGTGAGTTCATTGAGGCTGTGCTCCTGCCCAAGCCTGACGGCAAGCGCGTGTTCCGCGCCCATAAAGTGAGCAAGCGTTTTGAACAAGACATTTCTGCCACATGCGCTGCAATCACATTTGAAATGCGTGATGGCAAGCTGAGTCAGGTTCGTTTGGCTTTCAACGGCTTGGCTCCCTCGCCTTGCCGCGCACCTAAATTGGAGGCCGTGCTTGAAGGGAAGGCTCCCGCCCAAGTCTCTGCAGCAGATTTGGATGTGGCCATCGCTGAAAGCTTCGTGGCGCGAGATGGGTTGCGTGCAACCTGGATTTATCGCTCATTGGTGGCACGCAACTTGGTGCTCGAATTCATCGAAGAACCCACTGTGGAGGTGGCATAAATGAACGCTCTGACTCAACTCAAAAACCTGTTACCCGCCACCGGTGTGCAGCAAGGCACCGATGTGGTCCATGAGTCTGCCCATCTTCACGTTACGGGAGCCGCGACCTACACCGATGACATGCCTGAGCTTGCGGGCACGCTTTACGCTGCCATCATCAAGTCGCCTGTTGCTCATGGTGAACTGATCGGGGAGGGGATCGATCGGGAGGCTATCCTGAAGGAGCACGGCGTGGTTGCCGTTTTCACCAGTCGAGACATTCCTGGCGAAAACAACTGTGGCCCCATCGTGCACGACGATCCCTTTTTGGCGGTTGGGAAGGTTGAATTTTTGGGGCAAGCGGTGGCCGTGGTGGTTGCGCGTGAGATGCTTTATGCCCGTGAGGCGGCGGCCAAAGCCAAAGTCCAAGTCAAGGAGCTCAAGCCGATTCTGACGATTGAAGAGGCCATGGAAGCCAACAGTTTTCTGATGCCCCCCAAAGGATTCAATCGCGGAGATGCCAGCTCAGCCATTGCTCAGGCGCCACACCGACTGAGCGGGACCTCACGCTCCGGTCAGCAAGAACAGTTTTACCTGGAAGGGCAGATTACTTATGCCGTGCCGCGTGAGGACAAGCAGCTGACTCTATACGTGTCGACGCAGCACCCGGATGGCAACCAGCGTGAGGCGGCAGCGGCCTTGAACCTGACCACCAACGATGTCGAGGTCATTTGCCGACGCATGGGCGGCGGTTTTGGTGGCAAAGAGGGCAATGCCAGTATTTTCAGCCAGAGCGCTGCTCTCGCGGCATTCAAGTTGCAGCGCCCAGTCAAGCTGCGGGTCAACCGCGATGACGACATGATGATCACTGGCAAGCGCCATGATTTCAAGATGGATTACCAAGTCGGCTTTGATGACCGAGGTCGCATCTTGGGTGTGGACATTGTGATGGCATCCCGTTGTGGCTATAGCACCGATTACTCAGGCCCAGTCAATGATCGGGCTTGTTTACACATCGATAATTGCTACCACATCCCTAATCTGAAGCTAATCAGCCATCGCTGTAAGACAAATACCCAGAGTGGTACTGCGTTCCGTGGTTTCGGAGGCCCTCAGGGCATGTTCACGATCGAAACCATCATTGAGGAAATTGCTGCGACGTTGGGCAAAGACCCCTTAGAAGTCCGCAAGTTGAACCTCTACCAAGATCCAGCAAAATCAGGTTCACCTGACACCATGACGACCCAATACGGCCAACTGATTGAGGATTGGGTCGGCGATCGAGTGGTGGATGATGTTGAGCGCTTGGCAGCTTATGCGCAACGCCGCGAAGCCGTGCGCGCCTTCAATGCCACCAGCAAACACAAAAAACGTGGCTTGGCTTTGGTTCCGCTGAAGTTTGGCATCAGCTTCACAGCGACGATGCTCAACCAAGGCGGTGCGCTGCTGAATATTTACATGGATGGCTCAATCAGCTGCAATCACGGCGGTACTGAAATGGGTCAAGGCCTCAACACCAAGATGGCCCAAGTCTGTGCCGATGGGTTGGGGGTGGACGTGTCCTACGTGCGTGTGACGGCGACCGACTCGCAAAAGGTACCCAACGCGTCCGCGACGTCCGCATCCAGTGGTGCGGACATCAATGGCGCGGCCATCATGAATGCGACTGCACAAATGCGTGCCCGACTGGCACCGGTCGCTGCGCGCATGTTGAACTGTGACGAGGCAGACGTGACGTTTGCCAACAGCCAAGCGCATGGGGGTGGTCAATCCGTCGCTTGGGTTGATTTGGCCAAGCAGGCTTGGTTGGATCGCGTCGGTCTTTCGGTCACAGGCTTTTACATGACGCCTGAAATCAAGTACGACTTTATGACATTGCAGGGCAAAGCGTTTTACTACTATTGCTATGGCGCGGCGGTCAGCGAAGTCGAGATCGATACCCGCACAGGTGAATGGTGGTTGAAGGCGGTGGACATCGTTCACGACGCTGGTAAAAGCATCAACCCAGCAATCGACAAAGGTCAGATTGAAGGCGCCTATGTGCAAGGCATGGGTTGGCTGACCATGGAAGAGTGTATTTGGGACAAGAAGGGCAAATTGCTCACTCACGGTCCCAGTACTTACAAGATTCCAGTTGCTGGCGACATCCCTGAGCATTTCACTGTCGAGTTGTTCGACGGAAAGAATTTGAAGCCAACCCCATTCAACAGCAAAGCGGTGGGTGAGCCGCCCCTGATGTTGGGGCTTTCCGCATTTTTTGCATTGCGTGACGCGGTATCGGCCAGTGCAGATCACAAAGCGGTTGTGCATCTTGATGCCCCCGCTACTCCTGAGCGGATTTTGTTGGCTTGTGAAGCTGCCAAAGCCGCTGTGCACGCCTAACTTCAGTGAGTCATCACGCTTGGAGTGAACTCCCTGCGCGCTTGGCGCAGGGCGATGCCATTTTGATTCGTGTGGCGGAGGTCAAAGGCTCTGGTCCACGGGAGGAAGGGGCTTGGATGGCTGTGTGGCCCGGCGCCATCGTCAACACCATCGGCGGTGGTCGATTGGAGCTTGATGCGATCCAACACGCCAGAAATCTTCTGAAACAAAATGCGGGGCCTCATTGGGGAGAGCCGGCCGAAGTGCAGCGCATGGCTCTGGGCCCATCATTAGGTCAATGCTGCGGCGGTGTCGTTCATGTCGCTTATCAGCGCATTGCTGCGAAGGATTGGCCTCAAGTTGAAGCCCTGCTGCGCCCCAAGCTCCAGCCGATCGCTTTATTTGGTGGCGGTCACGTGGGAAGAGCGTTGGTCAGAGCCATGGCACCGTTGGCATTTGAAGTGAGGTGGATCGATAGCCGTGATGAGATTTTTCCTCCGGAGGTGCCAGCCAACGTGTACTGTGAACACAGCGATCCGGTGCAAGCTGCGGTCCGTGAGTTGATGCCCGGTACTGCTGTACTGATCATGAGTTTCAGTCATGCGGAGGACTTAGATGTGGTGGACGCGTGTTTGCAGCGTCAGCGAAACGAGGGGGATTTACCGTATGTTGGGCTCATCGGTAGCAAGACGAAATGGGCGACCTTTCGGCACCGTTTGGAGGCCCGCGGCTGGCAGGCTGCTGAATTGAGTCATGTGACTTGCCCCATTGGGTTGCCCGAAATCAGTGGCAAAGAGCCTGAGGTCGTGGCGGCGTCGACGGTCGCACAGTTGCTGATCGAATTGCGTGATCCTTCGGAATCCGGTTCTGAAGGCTAGCCCCATTCTTTGCGTGTCGGGCGTTGAGTCTTTTCATAAAACTGTATACACTTTAGTGATTGCGTCGTAGCGGTGCCTGGACTCAAGGCATGATGGGCTTCCATCCGCGGCGTGCTAGCTGCTTACAGGCCCGCGGTGGTGAGCAGGTTGGAGACCCTCATGGAAGCGTATTTGCTCGATTGGGCCAACCTGCTGTTGCGGTGGATCCATGTGATCACCGCGATTGCTTGGATTGGCTCCTCGTTTTACTTTGTCTTTTTAGACAACAATCTGCTCAAACCCAATTCTCCTGATTTACTGGAAAAAGGCGTGGATGGCGCCATGTGGGCAGTCCATGGGGGTGGCTTCTACAACCCACAGAAGTACATGGTGGCGCCCAAGAAAATCCATACGAAGTTGCATTGGTTCTATTGGGAGAGCTACTCCACTTGGCTGAGTGGATTTGCGTTGTTCACAGTGCTTTATCTCTGGAATGCCGGTAGTTTTTTGGTCGATAAGTCCTTGTTCGACTGGAGTCCAGTGGTGGCAGGCATCATGGCAATCGGATTTTTGGTTGCATTCTGGTTGGTGTACGACGCCGTGTGCAGAGTTTTTGGGTTCAAGAAAAATGGGGAACTGATCGTTGCGGCTTTGATGATTGTGGCAGTTGCCGCTGCGTCATGGCTTGCCAATCAGCTCTTTGCGGGTCGCGCAGCCTTTTTGCTGGTTGGTGCCATGATCGCAACGGCGATGAGTGCCAATGTGTTTTTCTGGATCATTCCCGGCCAGAGAAAAGTCGTGTCCGCCATGACTTCAGGCGAGAAATACGATGCCATCGCGTTGGCGATCCATGGTAAACGTGGTAAGCAGCGAAGCGTACACAACACCTACTTCACACTCCCCGTTATCTTTGCCATGCTGTCGAATCACTACAGCTTTTTGTATACGCATGAGCATCGTTGGGTGATTTTGTTTGTGATGATGTTGGCAGGTGCTTTGATTCGTCAATTTTTTGTACAACGCCATGGCTATCACTTAGGTCGCGCGAAAAATCCCTTGCCCTTTGCTGTGGTCGGGGTAGTGATGTTGATCGCCGTGATTGTCTGGCTCCAACCCGCAGCGTCGCCTGAGCTCGCCCAACGGTCCTCCGCGCCAGTTACCTATTCGGAAGTCCGCGCTGTCTTGGACCAGCGTTGTGTCTCCTGCCATGGCGCGGCTGTGCAATTTAAAAATGTTCGTCTGGATAATGCGGAGCTCGTGAGCAAGCACGCACAAAATATCTATCAGCAAGTGGTCATCACGCGTCAAATGCCCATGAACAATGCAACTGGCATCACGGAAGCCGAGCGTGCATTGGTCGATCGCTGGTTCGCAGCCGGTGCGCCTGCGCAGTGACGCGCTCGCTCTGTCGGGGAGCTCCTCTGTGGTCCCATTGTTGGCGGCGCCACACCCAGGATGTGGATGCACAGCTCAGCGATGCGGCACCTCCGCGTGCCGCTGAGCGTGCTCCATGCTTGCCTCCCGCGCTGGTTGAATGAACCATAGCTCAGGCCTATAGGATGTTCGCGCATCGACATCCGATCGCGTTTAGAGCGTTGGGATGAGTTGACGTTTGTTGACAGAGGCCACACGGGATTTTCTGCGTGCACTTCTCTGCGGGCTCTGTAACCTCACACGTCTGAGCCGATCAACGCGCTTTAGATGACCCATTGGGCAGCTTCATCAACAGTGCACAAATAAAAAACGCCCCTCGTTTGAGGGGCGTTTTAACCCAAGGCTCAGAGTCAACTGAGCTGAAGTCAGTGCTTAGCTGGCTGCACGGTCTGAAGCGTCCCGACCGGGGAGAATAGCGTTCAACACAATAGACAAGAACGCTGCAGGGAGCAGGCCGCTAGACAGCAAGATTTTGGCAGTGGGACCGAGGTGTTGCAGTGCTTCAGGCACTTGCTGCAGACCCAAACCCAGTGACAAACTGACTGCAAAAATCAGCATATTGCGGTGGTTCCATTGCACATCCGACAACATGCGAATACCCGAGGCAACCACCATACCGAACATCACGACCACGCCACCGCCGAGGACGCTGATGGGCATTGTCGAGATCAGTGCGCCAATCTTGGGAATCAAGCCGCAGAAGATCAAGAAAACAGCTCCGTAAGTCACGATGCGGCGACTCATCACGCCAGTCATTGCGACCAACCCCACGTTCTGGCTGAACGAAGTATTGGGCAGTGCACCGAACAAACCGGCCACAGCTGTTCCCAAACCATCGGCGAACGTACCACCAGAAATTTCACGGTCTGTCGCCTCGCGACCGGCACCGCCTTTGGTGATACCGGAAATGTCACCCACTGTTTCTACAGCCGAAACAATCGCCATGAAACACATGCCAATGACAATGGCCCAATTGACTTCCCAGCCCCATTTCATCAGGCTAGGTGGTGTGAACCATGCAGCGCGTCCTACGTTGCCAAAGTTAACCATGCCCATCATGATTGCGACCACGTAGCCGGCGATCAAGCCCAGCAAGACTGCTGCGACCGATAACATGCCGCGAGTAAAAAATTGCAAGATCAAAGTCACAACGATCACGACACTTGCGACGATCCAATGGTCGGCGCCACCAAAACCGGGTTTGCCTTTGAGTGGAACACCTCCTGCCGCGTACTCAATACCCACTTTGATCAACGCCAAGCCGATCATGACCACGATGAGGCCCGTGACCAAAGGTGGCAACAGGTGGCGGATGCGTCCGACGAAAGTGCCTAAGAAAAAGTGAAAAATACCGCCGATAAACACGCCGGTCATCAGGCCAGGCAAACCCGCCACCCCAGCGCCTGCGACAGCGGGGATCATGACCGGCAAAAACGCAAAGCTGGTTCCCTGGACCACGGGCAAGCGAGCACCGACTGGGCCAAAGCCAATGGTTTGAAACAGCGTGGCGATACCTGCAAAGAGCATCGACATTTGAATCATGTAGATCATGCTGCCGAAGTCAGGGGAGTTTGAACCGAATCCAAAGCCAGCCGCACCAGCCACGATGATCGCGGGTGTGACGTTGGATACGAACATAGCAAGCACATGCTGTATTCCCAGAGGAATCGCTTGTGCGAGTGGTGGTGTGAATTCCGGATCACGCAGTTGTTCTGGCGTGCCGATGCTCGATCGATCCATTTGGATGCTCCTATGAGGTTTGAAACACGTTGAACTGTACACAATCTTGTGGGTCTTAGAACTTCGGGTAAGCCCTCGTTTTGCTTGGGAGGATCAAGGGTTTACCCTTGTCTTTTGGCGAGATCAGGCCCTGAAATGTGTATTCACTTTGGTCGTGCGTGACGCCAGAGAGACGCGGCGTTGCTGTCCCAACATTAAACTTCTCGGCATGAAATTTCACGCCGTTCATCACACGATCACAGGGCGGGTAGATGCTGCCCGCGCTTACATGCCTTACCCCGAGGTGGCGGTGGCTCATGCCCCCAGTGGGCCATTGCAGGGGTTGAGGCTTGCGGTCAAGGACGTGTTCCATGTCGCTGGCTACCCAACCAGCATGGGACAACCGTGGCTGGCGGCAGCGTTGGGCGTGCAACATCACCACTCCCAAGTGGTGTCTACATTGCTGGCTGCGGGGGCGTCATTTGCCGGCAAAACGGTCAGCGATGAAATGGCACTTTCGATGACCGGGCAAAACTTACATTACGGCGCACCGATCAACGGCTCCGATCCGAACCGGATCGCCGGTGGATCTTCGTCCGGCTCCGCTGCGGCGGTGTCCAATGGACTAGCGGATATCGCATTAGGGACGGATACTGGGGGTTCAGTGCGGGCCCCAGCCAACCACTGTGGTTTGTGGGGTCTTCGCCCGACGCACGCTCGCGTCAGTACCGAAGGCGTATTACCTCAATCAGATGGTTTGGACACTGTAGGTTGGTTCGCTCGTGACGCACATACCGGTTGGTTGGTAGCACAGACCCTCATGGGCTCGGATGAAAGCCCATTACCGCCAGAACCCACTCAGGTCAGGTGGTTGGTGCCTGCATCTATGTGGGATTTGAGTGCGGATGTCGCGCGACCGCACCACGAATCGGCCTGGCGCTCGATGGCGTCGGTGTGGGACATTCAGCCCCAGGAATTGACCTCGGATTGGCGTAGCGCTGACGACGAATCCCTTTATTGGGCATTTCGTCGCATTCAAGGATTCGAGGCTTGGCAACATTGGGGCGATTTCATGGATAAGGCCCGCCCACCACTCGCACCGAACGTCGCTGACCGCTTCCAATGGGCCAAAACAGTTCGCGCAGATGACTACCATGCTGCATTGGTGGTGCGAGATCAATTGCGCGCTGAACTTGACGCCTTGTTGTCCAAGGATGGCGTGCTGGTCGTCCCCACCATGCCGGATATCGCCCCGCTTTGTGTTGAGCCTGAGAGTAACCTTGAGGACTATCGAAATCGTGCGATCAGGCTGCTTTGTGTGGCTGGTTTGGCTGGCCTACCCCAACTGAGTCTGCCTATTGGCCAGCGCGACGGCGCACCGCTTGGAATTTCCTTGATTGGTCCGAGGGGCAGCGATGTATCACTTTGTGCACTTGCCGCAAAGATGCTGAACCGAGAATGACTGGACGTCAGCCTGGGCACTCAGCTCGCCGCTTGCGCAAGCTGGCGGGCTAAGCGGTTGTGTTTCTCCACCAAAGGTCCGAGATCAACAGTGGTCAGCTGGCCATCACGAACCACGAATTTGCCCTTGACGAGAGTATGTCGGGCATTGACGCTGGCGCAGAACATCAAGGCGCCAACAGGATCATGGACCGCACCGCCCGCAAATGAAAGGCTGCGGGTATCAAAGATCGCAATGTCAGCTTGTTTGCCTGGGCCGAGCTGACCGATGTCACGCCGACCGAGCACTTCAGCTCCGCCCCGGGTCGCGATGCGCAGAGCATCGCGTGCGCCCATCTCCGCAGGTCCGAGATCACAGCCAAAGAAGGTCTGACCGTTCCTCGTCTCAGCCGGTTGCATGGCACGACCAACACGAGCCAACAACATCGCTTGGCGCGCCTCGTTCAACATGTGGGCTGCATCATTCGAGGCGCTGCCGTCGACACCAAGGCCGACGGGTACACCAGCGTCAATCATGCGCCTGGTTGGTGCGATACCACTGGCCAATCGCATGTTGGAACAGGGACAGTGCGCGACGCCTGTGCGCGTGGCGGCAAACAGGCTGATGCCCTCATCATCGAGTTTCACACAATGGGCGTGCCAGACGTCGTCGCCAAGCCATCCAAGCTCTTGCACATACTCTGTTGGCGTACAGCCAAACTGTTCGCGCGTGTAGCGCAAATCATGGTCATTTTCGGCCAAGTGGGTGTGCAAACGCACGCCAGCCCCTTTGAAGCTGCGTGCAAGCAGCGCGCTCTCTCGCATCAAATCTTGGCTTACTGAAAAGGGGGAGCAGGGCGCCAAGGCAACCTGAATCATCGCGCCTTCCGATGCATTATGGTAAGTCTCGATCAAACGCTGGCTGTCTTTCAGTATGGAGGATTCCTTTTCCACGACGCGATCTGGCGGTAGTCCGCCGTCGCTTTCTCCAACACTCATGGAGCCCCGCGTGGCCATGAAACGCATACCGATTTCACTGGCGGCTTGGATGCTGTCGTCCAGTCGGCAGCCGTTGGGGTAGATATAGAGGTGATCGCTACTCGTGGTGCACCCACTCAGCAGAAGCTCCGCCATGGCGACTTGAGTGGCGGTGTGCACCATCTCTGGGGTCAAGCCAGCCCAAATCGGGTAAAGGCCTTGTAACCATCCAAACAGTTCTGAATTCTGCACACTTGGGATGGCGCGCGTGAGGCATTGCACCATGTGGTGATGGGTGTTGATCATCCCAGGGATAACGACATGCCCGGCAGCCTGCACGACCTCATCCACTTGGGGCAACCAGTGTGCCAGATCGGTTGCTGGCGCAACCGCTTCAATCACCCCATCTCGCACCAAGATGCTGGCATGTTGGAGCTCATGGTTGTGATCGTCCATCGTGGCGATTGCATCGGCGTTATGAATCAGTAGCGTTGTCATTTGAGATACTGTCGAATAGAGTCAAACAGACGGTTATTGTGTACTACTTGATGAAGCCAATCAGGGTTAGATAGGAGGAACATCTCTATGCCTCGCTTCGCTGCCAATTTATCGTTGCTATTCACAGAAGTTCCATTCTTGGATCGGTTCGGTGCCGCGGCACGGGCTGGATTCCAAGCTGTCGAATTTCAGTTCCCTTATGAGTTCGAAGCGCAACAAATTGCGCGCGCTGCTGAACTGGCTGGTCTTCAAATGGTGCTGCACAACGTGCCTGCTGGTCGGTGGGAGGCGGGAGACCGAGGCATTGCAGCCCATCCGAATCGCGTCCAAGAGTTTCGGGATGGCGTTCCGCTAGCCCTGGCTTATGCCAAGGCCCTTGGCGTGAAGCGTCTGAATGTGCTGGCGGGTGTCGTGCCAGCGGATGTGTCCCATGAACAGGCTTATCGGACTCTAGTGGAAAACGTTCAGTGGGCTGCGCCTTTGATGGCGGAGGCGGGTGTTCGATTGTTGGTCGAGCCCATCAACAACAAGGACATTCCAGGATTTGTTCTGAACACGGCCGCGGATGGGTTGAGACTGATCGCGGATGCAGGGGTAGGCAATGTCTGGCTCCAATTCGATGCTTACCACATGCAGCGCATGCAAGGCGAATTGACGCAAACGGTGCGGGATCATCTCCCCCACATTGGGCACATTCAGATCGCCGATACCCCAGGGCGCCATGAACCTGGTACGGGAGAAATCAACTACAACTGGTGGCTCAAGGCTCTCGATGACATGGGTTACCGAGGCTGGGTTGGGTGCGAATACATCCCGCTGAAGTCAACCCAAGAGGGGCTAGGATGGCTGGCGCCGTTTGCACCAGTCATACCCCCTTGACTGGCGCGGCCGACCGTCCATTCAGGTCATGCACGGGCCGCCAATGCTTCAGAGTGCGTCCTGTTTGACACGGCCAAACACCTCCGCTGCAAACTTCGGGTAAATCTCTACCATTTGGTCCGCAACAGGTCCTCGGAGCAATGCCAGCTGATCGGAGGTGGGCAACGCAGTAGTCGGCACATGTGAAGGCACATCAAAGTCAAAGCCCGTCTGGTCACGCACCTCCTCGAGGGTATGCCCAGGATGAACGCTTTCAAGCTTGAATCGACCTTGATCCTTTTGATAGGAAAACAAACACAGGTTCGTCATCAGGGCCACTGGACCACCAGGACGATAGACCCCGGGTTCTGATCGGCCAGGTGCGCTGATGAAGTCCACTTGATCGACGAGTGTGCGGCGGGAATGCTCCCAACGAAACAGGATCACCTTGGGGACTAAAAAGTACAGGTATGCGGACCCAAATGAGCCAGACCACCTCACTGACGTCGCGGGGTAGTCGCCGACGCCGACCAAATTGATGTTGCCGTGGCCGTCGATTTGTCCGCCGCTTAAGAAAAATGCGCCGATCCCACCTCGTCCAGCCACATCAAATAACTCATTGCCGCCATTGGTCCAAGGGTTGTGTTGGTGGCTTCCAAGAATGGACACGCGAACTGGCGAATCACTGGTGGCTTTCGCCAACAAGGCGCCTGCCCCTGGAATAGGGGACAGCATACCGACAGCAACATGATTGACACCCCGTAAGAGGCGCGCGATGGTGGCGGCGTATATTTCTTCAGGGCGGCAGTCGTCTGGGTTGATCATGGCGTCATGAAGTGAGGTAGGCGGAGGCCTGCAGAACGTGTTGCTGTAGATAGCGCTCAAACCCGTCCTCTGAGCGTGCAGCGTCTTGGTAGGCGCGCACCGCCGCGAGGTCGGTTTGACCGTTGGAATCCATAGGCCAGCAACCTTGCGGCGCGACGCAAATGGCGTCCACGTGCATCGCCGATATCACGCCACCACAGCGGTTGGGGTCTTTGAGCAAGTTGACCTCTGTGATGGCGTCTACCGTCACCAGGGTCATGGAGGCCGCTTGCGCAGCGTTCACGCGATCGCGGTCGCGTCCGATCCAAATATTGCCTTCGGTATCCGCCAGTGATGCGTGAAAGATCGCGACGTCGGCCTGAATGGCTGGTACCAGCACAATGGGATCCGTCGCCTCGTTGAACGGATTTTGAATGATCTTGTAGTCCGGTCGGTGGCGTTGCACGTCGCTGCCAATCAGGCCTCGAAGCGGCGCAAATGGTTGCCCCTTGACGCCCGCCTGCAAGCCTGCATAGACCGCGGGGCAGGTGGCATCAATGACCCGCAAGTGACCACTTTTGACCGCCGCTGAAAAGCGCGGAGCAGGTCCCAATTCGTGCAGGGAAATGCCGGACGTCTCAACCGATGCGACGCATCCTGCGCCGATGAGCAAGTCGAGCATCATGCCGCTCACCGGATACGCGCAGGTGGGAAGCGTCACGATATGGAGGTTGCGCAAACCCTTTCGGATCATCGCGAAGGCGAGCGCCATCGGGACGTCCGCTTCGTCTCCCTTGTTGACCGTGATGCTCGAGCCGTCTGGGATGTGCCGGGCGAGCGCGTCTGTATTGGTTTCAAATCGGGGCTGCATGGTGTTGACGGGCTAGAGCCTTTGCAGTTCAAAATAACATCTTGCGACGAAAGCTCAGCGGCGTCCAGCCGCATTTGCGACACCCGGTGTTACATTCTTGCCTGTTGTCAGCGTCTCAGAACTGGCCGCACAAGTTTGAGGATTCCCAAGTCATGAATTTGCCCCGTTTGTCCCTGCAAGGCATCACCAAGCGTTACCCCAGCGTGGTCGCCAACGATGGTGTCAGCTTGCAAGTTGAGCCCGGTCAAATTCACGCGGTACTTGGAGAAAACGGGGCGGGTAAGTCCACGCTGATGAAAATCATCTACGGCGCGGTACAGCCCGATGCCGGGGCGGTGGTTTTCAACGGTAAACCCGTGCGCATTGCAAACCCACAAGAGGCCCGAGCATTGGGCATCGCGATGGTTTTTCAGCATTTCAGTCTATTTGACACTCTGACTGTGGCAGAAAATGTGTGGCTCGGCTTGGAAAGCCAACTGGCTTTGAAAGAAGTCGTCCAACGCATCTCGGAAACGGCGAGCGCTTATGGGCTAGACATTGATCCAATGCGGCCAGTGCACACGCTCAGTGTGGGAGAAATGCAGCGAGTTGAAATCATTCGAGCTTTGCTCACAAAACCCCAACTTTTGATCTTGGACGAGCCAACTTCTGTGCTGACCCCTCAAGCTGTCGACAAGTTGTTTGTCGTCCTTCGCCAATTGGCGGCCGAAGGGTGCAGCATTCTGTACATCAGCCATAAGTTGCACGAAATTCGCAGTTTGTGTCATGCCTGCACCGTGATGCGCGCGGGCAAAGTCACGGGCTACTGCGATCCTTCACAAGAAAGCAATGCAAGCTTAAGCCAACTCATGATTGGTGCTGAAGCACCCCGCATTGAGGCGGTGGATCGCGATCCGGGGGATACGGTCTTGCAGGTTGCTGGACTCAATGTTGAGCGAGAGGATCAGTTTGGGGTCGACCTTCAGGACATTCACTTTGAGGTCCGGTCTGGCGAGATTGTCGGCGTGGCGGGCGTCTCTGGAAATGGGCAGACGGAATTGCTGCGGGTGCTGTCTGGCGAAGATGGACGCACTCACCAAGGCTCGGTGAGTCTCAGTGGCGTGGGTCTTGATCCATTGAGTCCTGCCCAGCGCCGCGAGCTGGGTTTGTACTTCGTGCCGGAGGAGCGTTTGGGGCGCGGTGCGGTTCCCGGACTGTCGCTGGCATTGAATATGCTGCTGACGCGGACTGAGACCGTTCGCAAGGGCATGTTGGACTTGAGCAGCTTGAATGAGCAAGCCAATAAGATCATTCAGCGTTTTGGGGTGAAGGCGGCGGGCCCTGAGGCGCTGGCGCAATCGTTATCCGGTGGTAACTTGCAGAAATTCATCGTCGGTCGTGAAATTGACGCGCAGCCCAAGTTGTTGATCGTGAGTCAACCAACCTGGGGTGTCGACGTGGGCGCTGCTGCACAAATCAGAGGAGCCATCGTCGCATTGCGCGATGCAGGCTGTGCGGTATTGGTTGTGAGTGAAGAATTGGACGAGCTCATGGAATTGAGTGATCGAATCGTGGTGATGGCCAAGGGGCGGGTCTCGCCGAGCATGGTCCGCGCCGAAGCGAATGCCACCCGCATCGGAGAGTGGATGTCCGGCCTATGGGAGCGCGCACATGTTTAAGCTGCAAGCGCGCTCTGCGCCTTCGAGAGCCTGGAGTTTAGGGTCGCCTTTGTTGGCTCTCGCGATGACTGTTGCGGTCGGTGTGATGCTCTTGGGCGCGTTGGGCAAGGACCCGATCGCAGGATTGTTGATGTTTTTTTGGGAGCCGATCAACGGCTTAGACGCGATCAGCGAGTTGTTGATCAAGGCTACCCCGCTGTTGTTGATTGCACTGGGCTTGGCAGTGTGTTTCCGTTCGAACGTTTGGAACATTGGTGCTGAGGGGCAATACGTGATGGGTGCCATCGCTGGCGGCGGCATCGCTTTGTTGGCCAACGAAGACACAAGCGCTTGGATCGTGTTGCCGATTTTGCTGGCCGGTATTGCTGGCGGCATGCTGTGGGCGGCGCTGGTTGCCTGGTTGCGGGACCGTTTCAATGCCAACGAAATTTTGACCAGTTTGATGTTGGTTTACGTGGCGATTCAGTTGTTGTATTACTTGGTGTACGGACCATGGAAAGATCCTGATGGATTTAATTTCCCGCAGACCAAAACATTTGAAGAGCCGTCCATGGTTCCTCGATTGTTTGAAGGTTCACGCGTCAACATTGGTTTGATCTTGGCGCTTGTCGGCGTCGGCGGTGTTTGGCTGTTTTTGTTTCGCACTTATGCAGGTTTTGCTCAAGTGGTGGGGGGCATGGCGCCGGCAGCTGCGAGGTACGCTGGATTTTCATCACGCAAGGCCCTCTGGATCGCGTTGCTTGGCAGTGGCGGCGCAGCCGGGTTGGCCGGGGCACTCGAGGTGGCTGGGCCCATCGGGCAGTTGCCCCCTTACGTCCCAGTTGGATATGGCTTTGCTGCCATCATCGTGGCCTTCGTTGGCCGTTTGCACCCCGTGGGGATGGTTTTTTCGGCGTTGTTGATGAGCATGTTTTATATCGGCGGTGAATTGGCCCAGTCGCGTTTGGGCTTGCCTAAGAGCATCACGGGTGTATTTCAAGGGCTGTTGTTGTTCGCACTGTTGGCTTGCGATACGCTGATTGCCTACCGCGTGGTGCGCCGAAAGGCGGGTGCGTGATGGAATTGCTGATTGCTGCAACACTGAGCTCAGGCACAATTTTGGCGCTTGCCAGCCTTGGGTTGTTGATCAACGAAAAAGCGGGCATTTTGAATCTGGGTGCAGAGGGCATGATGCTGTGCGCCGCGCTCGCTGGATTTGCCGCGGTGGTTCACACTGGTAATCCGTGGCTGGGTTTCGCTGCAGGGGCGGCTGCGGGAGCTTTGCTGGCAGGTCTGTTTGGCTGGATGGTGATTTGGCTCAACACCAACCAATACGCCACCGGCTTGGCGTTGTCACTGTTTGGTGCAGGCTTGTCTGCATTTATGGGGACCGGTTACGTTCAAGAGAAGCTCCCCGATGTTGGACAACTGTCTCTGGGATTTTTGGCGGACCTGCCTTTCGTTGGCCCAGCGTTTTTTAGGCATCACCCAGTGGTCTATCTCGCTATGGTCTTGGCGCTGGTTTTGATCTGGACGCTCAATCGAACACGAGTGGGGCTGATCCTGCGTTCAGTCGGTGAATCGCCGAGTTCTGCCCATGCGTTGGGCTACAACGTGCGCGGCATTCGGTGGTTGGCAGTCATGGTTGGGGGCGCACTTTGCGGCGTCGCCGGCGCCTATGTGTCAACCGTTTACACGCCTTTGTGGGTCGAGGGCATGATCGCTGGCAAGGGTTGGATCGCCCTCGCGCTGACCACCTTTGCGACTTGGAGACCTGCCAGGGTGTTGTTGGGCGCATATCTGTTTGGAGGCGTCACCATGCTTCAGTTTCACCTTCAAAGCATGGGCGTCGAGATTCCAGCCCAATTTTTGAATATGATGCCTTACGTGGCTACCGTGGTGGTGCTGGCACTGATTTCCCGCAATCCTCAGTGGATACGTGTCAACATGCCTCAGTCTATTGGCAAACCGTTTCATCCAGGCTCATAATGAAGCTGGCTTTTTTTCCCATCAATTTGGAGTGCATCATGATCCGTCAAACAGCGATCAAACGTTCCCTATTGGCAGCTGCGGCTGCTGTCGGTTTTGCGGCGTCTGCCCAAGCAGAGCCCCTCAAAGTGGCATTTGCCTACGTTGGCCCCGTGGGTGATGGCGGCTGGACCTTTGCGCACGACAATGGACGCAAGGCAGTTGAGGCTGCTTTCGGTGACAAGGTGAAAACCACTTACGTTGAAAATGTCCCAGAAAGCGCCGATGCGGAGCGCGTGATTCGTGACCTGGCCAAGCAAGGCAACACCCTGATCTTTGGTACGACCTTTGGCTACATGGAGCCCATGCGCAAAGTGGCACGTGATTTCCCCAAAGTGAAGTTTGAGCATGCGACTGGTTACAAAACCGGCAAAAACATGCGCATCTATGACAGCCGTACCTACCAGGGCGCCTACATGGCCGGCGTGATCGCTGGCGCGATGACCAAATCAAACACTTTGGGCGTGGTGGGCTCAATCCCTATCCCTGAAGTGATTCGCAACATCAACAGTTTCACGATGGGCGCGCAGTCTGTGAACCCCAAAGTCAAGACCAAAGTCGTTTGGGTCGGCGAGTGGTTCAATCCACCAAAGGAAACCGAAGCAGCCCAGTCATTGATCAACAGCGGCGCTGATGTCTTGATGCAGAACACAGACTCTTCAGCGGTGCTGCAGACTGCCGAGAAGAACGGCAAGCGTGCCTTTGGTTGGGACTCCAACATGCAGGCATATGCGCCCAAGGCGCACTTGGGTTCTGCAGTGATCAACTGGGGACCCTACTACGTCAAAGCGGTTGGCGAAGCACTCAATGGCAAATGGAGTACTGGTGCGTCTTGGTGGGGTGTCAAAGAAGGCGCAATTGACATGGTCGCGGTTGCAGACGATGTGCCTGCCGATGTCAAAGCCAAGTTGGCCCAAGTCAAAGCAGGCCTGAAGGACGGCAGTTTCAAAATCTGGAAAGGCCCGATCAAGACCAATGATGGCAAAGTGGCGCTGGCGGCTGGTGCTGTCGCAGACGATGGCTTCTTGGGCGGTGTCAACTTCTACGTCGAGGGCGTAGATGGCAAAGTGCCAAGCGGTAACTGATGTCTTGATGGTGAATCAAATGAGTCGGCCCCAATAGGTGGTCGCTCATGAGAAAAGGCGCTCCGATTGGGGCGCTTTTTTTTTAGCTTTCTGGGTTACAGGGCCGACAGATGCATTGGGCTGAACAAGGGCTGATCAGCAAGGGCATCGTTCTTGCCTACAATGCGCCATCTGGTTAACAGCGACACAAGGGTCAAATCATGGCAATCAAGAGCGACAAATGGATCCGCCGTATGGCTGAGGAACACGGCATGATCGAACCGTTTGAGCCAGGGCAGGTACGCCAGTCTGCGACAGGACAGAAAATTGTCAGTTACGGCACCAGCAGCTATGGCTATGACATTCGCTGCGCTCGCGAGTTCAAAGTGTTCACGAACATCCACAGTACGGTGGTTGACCCGAAAAATTTCGATGAAAAGAGTTTTGTCGACATCGAGTCTGACGTCTGCATCATTCCCCCCAACAGCTTTGCCCTGGCAAGGACTCTAGAGTACTTTCGCATACCGAGAAATGTCCTCACGGTGTGTTTGGGTAAGAGCACTTACGCGCGGTGCGGCATCATTGTCAACGTGACGCCGTTCGAGCCAGAGTGGGAGGGTTACGTCACCTTAGAGTTCAGCAACACGACGCCTTTGCCAGCCAAAATTTATGCGGGCGAGGGGTGTGCTCAAGTCCTGTTCTTTGAAAGCGATGAGGTGTGCGAGACCAGTTACAAAGACCGTGGAGGAAAATACCAGGGTCAGCATGGCGTGACTTTGCCCAAAACCTAGAGCTGAATCTGCGCCATCTCTGAGATTTGGGTGTTGTACCGAGGGAACGCAAGAGGCGTAGGCCGTTTCACAGTGCGACAATCGAACTTTCCCCAATGGATATAACCACTCAGTGACCGTACTCGCATTCTCAGAACTCAATCTCGCTCCTAATCTCAATAAAGCTGTCGCCGAAATGGGCTATGAGTCCATGACGCCGATCCAAGCGCAGGCTATTCCAGTGGTTTTGCAAGGGCGCGACGTGATGGGCGCAGCGCAGACCGGAACTGGTAAGACAGCAGCGTTCTCTCTTCCGCTGCTCCAGCGGTTGCTCAAGCACGAAAATCATTCCGCGTCTCCGGCTCGCCATCCAGTGCGTGCATTGGTTTTGCTCCCCACGCGCGAGTTGGCAGATCAAGTTGCTCAGCAAGTCAAGCAGTACGCCAAGTACACCAATTTGCGCAGTGCAGTGGTCTTCGGTGGTGTGGATATCAAACCTCAAATCGCAGAGTTGCGCCAAGGGGTTGAAGTTTTGGTGGCGACGCCTGGCCGATTGCTCGATCACATCGAGAGCAAGTCATGCGCTCTCAATCAAGTTGAGTACGTGGTCTTGGATGAGGCAGATCGCATGCTGGATATCGGCTTCCTGCCTGACCTGCAGCGCATCCTGAGTTACCTGCCCAAGCAGCGCACGACTTTGCTTTTTTCCGCAACGTTTTCCCCTGAAATCAAGCGATTGGCGAACAGCTACTTGCAAGACCCAGTCACGGTGGAAGTCGCGCGCTCGAATGAGACAGCAGCAACCGTGACGCAGCGGTTTTTTGCCGTGGAAGGTGAACGCAAGCGAGAGGCCGTGCGCCACTTGGTTCACGAGTTGAACGTGAAGCAAGCCTTTGTTTTTGTGAACAGCAAGTTGGGCTGCGCCCGATTGGCTCGGGCGCTCGAGCGCGATGGCATAACCACGGCCGCTTTGCATGGTGACAAGAGCCAGGATGAGCGTCTCAAGGCTCTAGAAGCCTTCAAGCGCGGCGAGGTTCGATTGTTGGTGTGTACTGACGTGGCCGCCCGAGGTTTGGATATCAAGGACGTGCCGGTGGTATTTAACGTCGATTTACCGTTCAACGCTGAGGATTACGTCCACCGCATCGGGCGCACTGGACGGGCAGGGGCTGAAGGCATGGCGGTATCTTTTGTCGCACCTTCGGATAATCGGTTGCTGAGCGACATCGAAAAGTTGATCCGCATCAAAGCAGAAGTCGAAACCATCAGTCCCGTTGCCGATCGTCCCGGGCACGCACGCAACGATGGCCAGCGTCGCTGGCATGAGCCCAAGGACGAGCCCGCATTGGACAAAGCGGCATATCGTGCGCCGAGGATGGCGCCTCGTGATCCGTTTTTCGATAAGCCCTATGAGCCATCGGTCTCGAGTGGAGATGCCCCCGCCTGGGATGCGGCGAAGGCGCCAATCGCGAAACCACGCGGACTTTCTGCCAACATCAAAAGCAAGCCGAAAATGCCAGCGTTATTCAGGGCTGCAGCGCCATCAGACATGCAATCTTCAGAGCTGCCAGCCAGCGAGCCCCAAGAGGTTTGAGCTGAATCAATCTCCCGGTGATTGCGCTTGGGGACAAGGTTGTTGAATCCACTCCACGTCCGATGTGCCCTCAACAATCCTTGCGGCACTGAGACAGCCTCCCCAGACGCAACCAGTATCTAGCGGTAGGACATCTTCGCGTCGGTGCGCCTGCAATGTCGACCAGTGGCCGAACGCGATCGGCTGCCCTTGGGTTTGGCGTTGAGGGTGTTCAAACCAAGGCATCCAGGGAGCGGGGGCATGAGACGCATCGCCCTTGATTTGAAAGTCCATGACACCCAGTTCATTGACCAAACGCATCCGAGTGAGTGCATTCACAATGCAGCGCAGCCGACTTAGGTCTCGCCAGTCGTCGCGCCAGTGATCCGGAGAGTTTCCGTACATATTGGCAAAAAATTGGGGGGCGTCAGGACCTTTCAGAACGGTCTCTACTTCCTGGGCCAAAGACAAAGTTTGGGCGACGCTCCATTGCGGGAAAACGCCCGCGTGCACCATCAACCAGCCGTGCTCGTGGTACGCCAGTCGCCGCGTTTGCAGCCAGGAGAGCAGTTCCCTGCGATCTGGTGCCGCCAAGATGTCATCCAAGGTGTCCGTCGCTTTGAGTCGACCATGTCCATGAGCGATCGCCAACAGGTGCAAATCATGGTTCCCCAAGAGGCACTGGGCGGATGTTCCCCAGTCCCTGAGCTGCCGGAGCACTTGAAGCGAAGCAGGACCTCGATTGACGAGGTCACCCAACACATAAATCGTGTCTCGGCTCGGAGAAAAATTCACCTTGCGCAACAGTTGCCCAAGCGGGTCTGCGCATCCTTGTATGTCGCCAATCATGTAAAGTGCCATGACGCATTATGGAATTACTCATCATTCTTTTCCTCACGCTGCTGAATGGCATATTCGCCATGTCAGAAATGGCTCTGGCCTCTTGCCGGCGCGTCAAACTGCAAAAGCTCGCAGATGCTGGCGATCGTGGTGCCCGCGCCGCTTTGAAGCTGCTGGACGATCCCACTCAATTTTTGTCCTCAGTCCAGGTCGGCATCACTTCCATCGGTCTACTCAACGGCATCTTGGGTGAGGCAGCGTTTAGCGTTGATCTCTCGGTGAGGATGCAGGGCTGGGGGTTGGATGAAGGTGTAGCGAGTGTGCTGGCGACAGCTGTGGTCGTTGCCATCATCACCTATGTCACCATCGTTTTTGGCGAATTGGTGCCCAAACGGATTGGCCAGCTGTTCCCCGAAGTCGTCGCTCGGATGGTGGCGCTCCCCATGACGGCGGTGGCGGTCGCTGCACGTCCGTTTGTGGCCTTGTTGTCTGGTACAACCCGCGCCATTCTCTCCGCACTACGGGTTAACAATGGCGCCTCTCAAGTGATGACCGAAGAGGAAATTGAAGCCAGTCTGGCCGAGGGGCTCGGCGCGGGTGTGTTGATGGAGCACGAGCACCAAATGGTGCGGAATGTCCTCGAGCTGGACAAGCGCTCGCTGGCGTCGATCATGCGTCCCCGAGATGAGTTGGTATGGCTGCAGGTTGAGGACACGCCGACGCTCGCATTACAAACGGTACGTGAATTCGGTCATTCGTGGTATCCGGTGTGCAAAGGGGACTTAGACCAAGTTGAGGGCGTGATCCATGTTGAAGCCTTACTGCGTTTAGCGGAGTCCGACCCACAAACTGCGGTTGGGGACCATTTGGTTGCTGCCGTATATTTACCAGAGACCCTGAACGCCTTTGAGGTTCTTGAACAGTACCGCGTCAGCGATATGCGGGTTGCTTTGGTCGTGGATGAATACGGTGTAGTACAGGGACTTCTGACGCCGCGTGACTTGCTCGAAGCGATCACAGGAGAGCTCAAAAGTGCCGAGGCAGATGACGCCTGGGCGATCCCAGACGAGGATGGGACCTGGCAGTTGGATGGAGGTATGCCCATCGCTGAGCTCAAATCTCGGCTAGATATCGAGCACTTGCCAGATGAAGCTGAGGGGCGCTACAACACTTTGGCGGGGCTGCTGCTGGCCGAGGCTGGCCAAATGCTGTCGCCTCATGATGTCGTGCAGGTTGGTGATTGGCAGTTTGAAGTGATGCGCGTCGATGGACATCGGATTGAGGAAGTGCGGGCCAAAGTCCTCAGCTCAGATGACATCGAAGGCGGCGCCAACGATTGAGGACCCAGTGCACCGCCCAAACCTCTGGCGCCTAACGGGCTGCCATTACTTCAGAATGTCGCCAACACACAGGTATTTGATTTCAACATAGTCGTCCATGCCGTGATGTGAACCTTCGCGGCCCAAGCCGCTGTGCTTCACACCGCCGAAGGGGACGTGCTCAGTTGCCAAGATGCCGACATTGATGCCAACCATCCCGTACTCCAGAGCCTCAGCGACCCGGAAAATGCGGCCCACGTCGCGGCTGTAAAAATAGCTGGCCAGCCCGAATTCCGTGTTGTTGGCCGCGTCGATGGCATCTTGTTCGTTTTCAAATTTGAAAACCGGTGCGAAGGGGCCAAACGTCTCCTCACGAGCGCACAACATGTCAGCATTCGCATCTGCGATGACTGTGGGCTCGAAAAACTGACCAGAGCCGATGTGGGTGAGGCGCTTGCCACCCGTCACAATGCGGCCGCCTTTGGAGACCGCATCTTCGACATGCCGCTGGACTTTCTCTAAAGCAGACTCCTCAATCAGAGGACCCTGGTTGATGCCGTCTTCAAACCCGTTGCCCACCTTGGCAGTCCCGACTTTGGCAGCAAATTTTTTGACAAATTCATCGTAAATACCCGCCTGAGCATAGATCCGGTTGGAACAAACACAGGTCTGTCCAGCGTTGCGATATTTGCTCGCAAAAGCGCCTTCTACCGCGGAATCGATGTCCGCATCGTCAAAGACGATAAACGGGGCGTTGCCACCTAGCTCGAGTGACATTTTCTTGACGCTGGGGGCTGACTGAGCCATCAAAATACGTCCGACTTCGGTGGAGCCTGTGAAGCTGATGTGACGAACAGTGTTGGATGCACAAAATACTTTACCCACCGCAATGCTGTTGTCAGCGTCGGCCGTCACGATGTTCAAGACTCCAGCGGGTATGCCTGCGCGAATCGCGAGCTCAGCTGCGGCCAATGCGGTCAGGGGCGTGAGCTCCGCAGGTTTGATGATCACTGGGCAGCCTGCAGCCAATGCGGGTGAGACCTTGCGCGTGATCATTGCAAGGGGAAAATTCCAGGGAGTGATCGCCGCGCACACGCCGATGGGCTCTCGCACCACCAACAGTCGTCGGTTGTTGTCGAAGGTTGGTAGGGTTTCACCATTGACCCGCTTGGCTTCCTCAGCAAACCATTCGACAAAGCTCGCGCCGTAGGCGACCTCGCCGCGGGACTCAGCCATGGGCTTGCCATTTTCTGCCGTCATCAAACGCGCCAAATCCTCTTGGTTGCTCATCAAGAGATCGAACCACTTGCGCATGATGATGGAGCGCTCTTTTGCCGTTTTTTTGCGCCATGCGGGCCATGCTTGGTTCGCTGCGTCAATTGCAGCCTCCGCCTCAGCGCTGCTCAAATTTGCGACGTCTGCCAGATGCATGCCAGAGGCTGGATCAGTCACCGCGAAACGGCCAGCGCCGCTCACCCACTGACCGTTGATCAGGGCGTCCGTCTTCAGCAAAGTAGGGTCGTTGAGGAGGCTCAAAGGGTTGGTTTTCATGTCCATGGTTCTTCTCCGCTGGTGTTCGACAAGGTAGGCAACAAGCATACCGCGCCCGCGCTTCGATCGCACCAAGTCATTGCGGTGTTGCTGTCATGTGGTTGACGTCTGCCAACCCCCGGAGGGAAACCTATAATTTAAGGCTGTTCTTCAGACCGGACTCAGGCTGAGTCCGTCCGATCCCTTCCAAAGAGTTCGTACCGCCCCATGAGCAACAACGCCAATCGCCCTCTCAATATGTCTGTGGCAGACATTCGCCGCACATTCCTCGAGTTTTTTGCGGAGCGCGGTCACACGGTGGTCGAGTCTAGTCCCTTGGTACCTGGCAACGATCCGACGTTGATGTTTACCAACTCGGGCATGGTTCAGTTCAAAGATGTCTTTCTGGGTACTGATAAGCGTTCATATGTTCGCGCTGCGTCAGTGCAGGCGTGCTTGCGCGCGGGTGGCAAGCACAACGACCTTGAAAACGTTGGCTACACAGCGCGTCACCACACGTTTTTTGAGATGTTGGGTAACTGGTCATTTGGGGACTATTTCAAGCGAGACAGTTTGAAGTGGGCATGGGAGTTGTTGACGCAAGTGTTTGGCTTGCCCGCGGATCGGCTTTTGGCCACGGTCTATGCCGAGGACAATGAGGCATATGACATATGGACCAAAGAAATCGGCCTGCCTCCTGATCGGGTGATCCGCATCGGTGACAACAAGGGTGGCCGCTACAAGAGCGATAACTTTTGGATGATGGCTGACACCGGGCCATGTGGACCTTGCTCAGAAATTTTTTATGACCATGGACCAGAGATCCCAGGAGGTCCTCCTGGAAGCCCAGATGAGGACGGCGATCGATTCATCGAAATTTGGAACAACGTGTTCATGCAATTTGAGATGGCCGAGGACGGTTCGGTCTCACCTTTGCCAGCCCCTTGTGTCGATACTGGGATGGGATTGGAGCGCCTCGCCGCGATATTGCAAGGGGTTCACAGCAACTATGAAATCGACCTCTTCGATCAACTGATCAAGGCGGCCGCGCGTGAGACGGGTTGTGCGGACATCCACAATCCCTCGTTGAAAGTCATTGCCGACCATATCCGTGCAACTGCGTTTTTGGTTGTCGACGGCGTCATCCCCAGCAATGAAGGGCGCGGCTATGTGCAACGTCGCATTGTTCGCCGAGCTATTCGCCATGGCTACAAGCTGGGTCAAAAACAGGCCTTCTTCCACAAGCTTGTGCCTGATCTCGTGGCTTTGATGGGAGACGCGTATCCACGTTTGAAAGAGCAATCTCAGCGCGTGATGGAGATTTTGCGTACGGAGGAAGAGCGCTTTTATGAAACGCTGGCCAACGGCATGGACATTTTGGACAGTGCCCTATCTGGCGGAGCCACAACTTTAGATGGCGAAGTTGCCTTCAAACTGCATGACACCTATGGATTCCCGCTCGACTTGACCCAAGACGTCTGCCGCGAGCGCGCGGTGGAAGTTGACGAGGCGGGTTTTGGTGCCGCCATGGGACGGCAAAAAAGCCAAGCGCGTGCCGCTGGCAAATTCAAGATGGACAAGGCGCTGGATTACAACGGTGCTGCCAATGCGTTCGTGGGCTACTCGGCACTGAATCATGAGGCGACTGTGGTTGCGCTATACCGAGAAGGCGCGCCGGTCGATGTCTTGACCGCAGGGCAGGCTGGCGTGGTCGTGCTGGATGCGACGCCGTTTTACGCAGAGTCTGGCGGACAGGTGGGCGATGCGGGCATTTTGGTTGCTGGCGGCCGGCAGTTTTCGGTGGAGGACACCCAAAAAATCAAAGCAGATGTCTTTGCACACCATGGGGTACTGCAATCAGGCGAATTGAAAGTGGGTGACGTTGTGGATGCCAGGGTCGACATGGAGCGTCGCCAGGCGACTGCGCGCAACCACTCGGCGACGCACCTGATGCACAAGGCGTTGCGCGAGGTCTTGGGCGATCACGTTCAACAAAAAGGAAGTTTGGTCGACGCCGAGAAAACACGGTTTGACTTCACCCACAACGCTGCAGTCAGTGACGAACAGATCCGGGAAATTGAACGACGCGTCAATGCGGAGATCATGGCCAATGCGCAAACGCAGGCTCGTGTGATGGACATTGAGTCGGCCAAATCGACTGGCGCCATGATGTTGTTCGGCGAAAAATATGGAGAATCCGTGCGCGTATTGGACGTGGGCAGCAGCCGCGAATTGTGCGGCGGTACGCACGTTTCACGTGCTGGAGACATCGGGTTTTTCACGATCACCGCCGAAGGCGGTGTTGCGGCTGGCGTGAGGCGCGTTGAGGCAGTCACCGGTGCCGTCGCTTTGAACTATGTGCAAGGGATGGAAAGTACGCTCGGCGGTGTTGCTGGGACTCTGCGCGTGACGCCGCACGAAGTTCCTGCGCGGGTTGGAGCCATGATTGATCAAGTGCGAGAACTCGAAAAAGAGCTGAACGCGCTCAAAGGCCGCCTCGCCTCAGCGCAAGGCGATGAAATGGTTGAGAAGGCCGTGGATATCGGCGGTGTCAAAGTTTTGTCCGCTGCATTGAATGGTGCTGACGCGAAGGCGTTGCGCGACACCATGGACAAGTTGAAGGACAAGCTCAAGTCGGCGGTGATTGTTTTGGGTACCGTCCAAGGAGACAAAGTCCAGCTGGCTGCAGGCGTGACCTCGGATATGGTCGATCGAGTGAAAGCCGGCGAACTCGTCAGCATGGTCGCTCAGCAAGTGGGTGGCAAAGGCGGTGGCAAGCCGGACATGGCTATGGCGGGTGGGACAAACCCCGAGGCGCTGCCTCAAGCCTTGGACAGCGTCATGGCGTGGGTCAAGGATCGACTCTGACAGGTTTGGGCGTGAGCGACTGACCACTTGATTGGTGCGCACTGTCGCTGGGCGTTAGACGGTTGAGTTTTTGCAGTCGTGTCGCCTCGATTTTGCAGGCCTCATCACAGCGGTGCGCGGCGAAACGGATGCTGGAGTGTGGAATCCACAGATCCCTCATGGCTGCGTCAGGTTTGATGGGCAGCAACTTCGCAAGGCGGCGCCGCGAGATTGAACGCCGCTTAGCGCTTGCGAAATACCAAATCCCACACACCGTGGCCCAGCTTCAAGCCGCGATTTTCAAACTTGGTTAGTGGCCTGTAACCGGGTTTGTCAGCGTAGCCATCTTGGCGCTGACTGTCATTCACCAGCATTGTTTCCGCCCGAAGGACTTCCAGCATTTGTTCGGCATAGGGCTCCCAATCTGTCGCGCAATGCAGATACCCCCCGGGCGCTATGTGTTGTACCAGCTTGGCGACAAACGGTGACTGAATCAGTCGGCGTTTGTTGTGCTTTTTTTTGTGCCATGGATCTGGGAAGTAAATGTGAACCCCAGCCAATCTGCCCTTTGGGATCATGTGCTCAAGCACTTCGACCGCGTCGTGGGAGACGATGCGAATGTTTTCGATCTGCTCATCTCCGATGCGCTTCAGCAGGGCGCCAACGCCGGGTTCGTGTACTTCACAAGCGAAAAAATTGTCCTCTTGTCTGGTTTGGGCGATCCGGGCAGTGGTTTCGCCCATGCCGAAACCGATCTCGAAAATCACAGGGGCATCGCGGCCAAACAACCGATTGAAGTCGACTGGGGCCTCAGCAAATGGAGCGATATATTTCGGGCCTAGCTCTTGCAAAGCCTTGGTCTGACCCGTGGTGGTGCGACCAGCACGCCGCACGAAAGACCGGATGGTCTGCGGATGCGCCACGTGGGCAGGCGCTTGGCCGGATGGGGGGGGTGATTGTTCGTTCATGGTGGAGACAGATTTTAGGTGACACAGCTCGCCCTCTGAACCATGGAGAATCTTGTCATGAACTCCACCAAAATTTTGGCCTTTGATGTGTTTGGTACTGTGGTCGACTGGCACGGCTCGATATCGGCAGAGGTACAGACCTTGTATCCGTCTGTGGACGCCAGTGCTTTCGCACGTGCCTGGCGCGCTGGCTACCAGCCTGCCATGCAGCGGGTGCGCTCTGGCGAGTTGGGCTGGACGCGCATCGATGATTTGCACCGAATCATCTTGGACGGCATCCTGCCAGACTTTGGCTTGGATGACATCGGTGAGGATGAGAGAGCACATTTGAATCAAGTGTGGCATCGCTTGAATCCTTGGCCCGATGTCGTGAGCGGATTGACTCGCTTGAAGCAAAAATATGTGATCTGCACCCTTAGCAACGGCAACATCAGTTTGTTGACGAATATGGCCAAGCATGGAGGGCTGCCTTGGGATTGCGTGTTGTCTGCAGAGGTGTTCCAAGCCTATAAACCAGATCCCAAGACCTACCTAGGTGTGGCCACATTATTCGATGTGCAGCCCGCATCGGTGACTCTGGTTGCGGCGCACCAAGACGATCTCGCGGCAGCCCGGACTTGTGGGCTAAAGACGGCTTACATTGAACGCGTTCACGAGTTCGGAAGGGATATGCCCAAGGACATTTCGCCTTGCGAAGACAACACGTGGCACGCCAGAGATTTTTTGCACTTGGCAGATCAACTCGGTGTTTGAGTCCGCTGCTTAAGATCTGGTGGATGATGGCCACAACTGGCGCCACGCGTTCACCCAAGTCGCCAATTGATCAGCGAGATTTGTTTGGTCTGGGTCTAGTCCCAATGTCGCACCGGCTTGGTGAATCACCTGCATTGGATTTGTGGTGTCGATGGGTGGTGCCCCCGTTTGCTTTGAAAGCTTTTCTCCGTAGCTGTCCCTGACGATGGGCGTGTGCAAGTATTCAGGGATCTCATAGCCAAGTGCCCGCTGCAGCAGAATTTGCCGAGCAGTGTTGTCCGCTAGGTCCTCTCCGCGCACGACGTGGGTGACGCCCTGCGAGGCATCATCTGCGACCACTGCGAGCTGGTATGACCACAACCCATCTGCGCGCCTGAGGACGAAATCTCCCGCGAACCGTTCCACGTCTTGGGCTTGGCTGCTCAGGCGACGGTCGTTCCACTTCACTACCCCAGCCCCTTGCGTCAAGAACCGAATCGATCTTGGGGTCTTCTCTCCGAGGCCTGAGCGGCACGTGCCGGGGTAGGGTACTTCCTGGTGGCGCCCCCAAATCTGACCTGCAGATTGCCAGTGCTGGGTGATCTGCAGCCGAGAGCATCGACAGGGGTAGGCTTTTCTAGCCGCAAAGAGCTGGTCCAGAACCGATTGGTAGAGATCGTGGCGGCGTGATTGCCAGACGACGGGAGCATCCGAGTGAAGTCCGCAAGCGCTCAATTGCTGAAGGATCAGATGCCCATACTTGGCATCACACCGCGGCACATCGGTGTCCTCGATGCGCACGATCCATGATCCGCCTCGCGCCCTAGCGTCAAGCCAGCTAGCCAGCGCAGCCACCATGGAACCCGCGTGCAGAGGACCGGTGGGAGACGGCGCAAACCGTCCGACGGTACGCGTTGCGGCCCTACTCATCCCAGTGCGCAGACCAGCGGTCATTCCATTGAGACTGGGGCTGTTGGAGGTCTTGCATTTGGCGGCGATCGCGTTTGGTCGGTCGCCCTTGTTCGCGTTGCCAAGCGGGTTCAGGTGCCAAACGGCGGGCCTCTGCTTGAGTCTCCCGTTGGGTGATTGACTCAGGGGTCTCTCGATACAGCATTTGTGCAATCGGTGCTGGACCACGTGCAGCGCTCAGGGCCAAAACTTCAACATCCCGAAATTGCCAGCCTGATTTGAGTCGAACGCTCACACCAACACTCACATCGGTGCTCTTTTTAGCGCCGCTGCCGTTCACGGTGACATGACCCTTGTCGATCGCTTCAACAGCCAGGCTGCGTGTTTTGTAAAAGCGGGCGGCCCACAACCATTTGTCTAAGCGCATGGCGTGCAGGTTGGCTTGCTCATCGACCTTACCTTTGGGCATGGAATGACAGCGCTACTGAGTTGCACCTTTGGCGAGTGCCCTTGTCCGACTATGCGCGTCTGGCACACTGGTCAACGGCCAGCCTTGCATGTGAGCCAGAGCCAAGGCGCTCATGCCCTCGATCCAGGCTTGGTCTTCATTTAAACAGGGGATGTAAGTCAGTGTTTCACCGCCCGCTGCGACGTACGCCTCGGCGACTTCCTCTTGGATTTCTTCCAGTGTCTCCAGACAGTCTGCGGTGAAGCCTGGACAAACGACATCTAGCGTACGCACCCCATCCCGCGCTTTGGCGCAAGCGGTGGGCTCGGTATAGGGTTCTAACCATTTGGCTTTGCCAAACCGTGACTGAAAAGTCAAGGTCCATTGGTCTGGGGTAAGCCCCAGTGCTTCAGCCAACAAACGACCCGTCTTGTGGCATTGGCAGTGATAAGGGTCGCCCAAGTGGAGTGTGCGCTCCGGCACACCATGAAAGCTCATTAGCAAATGTTCACTGCGCCCATGGACCTCCCAATGGGCGCGAATCTTGGCCGCCAATGCAGAGATATAACCAGGATCATCGGTGTACTGGTTGATGAACCGCAACTCTGGCACCCAACGCGTGCGCTGTGCCCATGCGTAAAAAGCATCGAACACACTGGCGCTGGTCGTGCCGCTGTATTGGGGGTATGCGGGCATCACCAGCACGCGGGTGACGCCTTGGCCTTTGAGTTCATCCATCACGCTGGCGACGCTGGGTTGGCCGTAGCGCATAGCCATCTTGACCACAACTGAATGACCCCATGCATTGAGCTGCCGCTGCAGACCATCAGCCTGGGCCTGTGTGATGACTTTCAGTGGGGAGCCCGCTGGTGTCCAAATCGATGCGTACTTTGCAGCTGACTTGGCCGGCCGCACACGCAAGATGATCCCGTGAAGGATGAGCCACCAAATCAGTTTGGGGATTTCGACCACTCTGGGGTCACCCAAAAACTCTGCAAGGTAGCGTCTGACGGCGCTGGCGGTGGGCGCCTCGGGCGTGCCGAGATTGCATAGAACGACGGCAGTCTTGGCTGCCTGACCATGCTGATAGGGGGGTTCTTTTTGAAAAGCCATGCGCCATTGTCTCTGAAAGGCGGTGAGCCGATGCATCAGGAGACTCGATCCGATGAAAACCTAGGGATTTCTCCTGAGAAAAGCTTCTTATATCTAAAAACGTACTAAAAAACTGAGAATTAGACATTGTTATATATTAAGAGTGTGGGTTCGGTGAACACAGCGCCCTGTCAAGGTCTCAAGGTTGCTTGCTTTGCACTCACCGAACGGAATCAACCATTCATGAACGGAGAAAACTGATGTTGAAACGTCCTCTATGGAAACAAATGACTTGGGGTGCAGCCCTGCTCGTTGCTGCCTCTCAAGCCCAAGCCGCTTGTGGTTCAGTTAGCGTGGCCAGCATGAACTGGCAATCAGCCGAAGTGATGGCACAAATTGATAAGTTCGTCCTCGAAAAGGGTTATGGATGCGCTGTCGAGGTGGTCCCCGGTGACACCATGCCCACCATGACCTCGATGACCGAAAAGGGTCAACCAGACGTGGCACCTGAGATGTGGATCAACAGTGTGCGGGAGCCCATCGACAAGGCTGTTGCAGAAGGGCGTTTGCACTACGCCGCGCAGTCCCTCAAAGATGGGGGCCTCGAGGGCTGGTGGATTCCAGCGTATTTGGCAAAGGCCAATCCGCAGATCAAGACCATTGACGATGCGTTGAAGCACCCTGAGCTGTTCCCTGCACCTGAAGACAAAACCAAAGGCGCGGTACACAACTGTCCCTCAGGCTGGAACTGCCAGTTGACCACAGCCAACGCTTTCAAGGCTTGGGGTGCAGCAGACAAGGGGTTTGTACTTGTCGATCCGGGTTCTGCGGCGGGCTTAGACGGCTCAATTGCCAAGGCATACGAGCGAAAACAAGGGTGGTTGGGCTATTACTGGGCACCGACTTCGATCCTTGGTAAGTACCCCATGCAGAAATTGGACGCAGGGGTAAAGCACGATCCAGCCGCCTGGACAGCTTGCAACGGCAAGGCGGATTGCGCTGATCCCCAGAAAAACGATTGGGCGAGGGCTGAGGTCTTCACGATCGTTACCGACAGTTTCAAAAAGCGCGGTGGCGATGCCTTCACGTACCTATCCAAACGTGCTTGGGGCAACGGCACTGTTAACGAGTTATTGGCTTGGATGACAGATAACCAAGCCACAGGGGAGGATGGCGCCGCGCATTTCCTGAAGAACTACCCGCAGGTGTGGAAGTCTTGGGTGAGCGCAGATGCAGCCGCCAAGATCCAAAAGGCTCTTTGATCAGCGTTGATCAGCAGGACCTCATTGCGGAAGGCTCTTTAACGCAGTCGCTCCGCGCAACGCCTGCTTGGGACATTCGCCCAAGCAGGCGATTTTTTGATGTTGTTGGGCAGCGCCTGCAACTCATGCATTTGCCAAGGGAGATGACAAATGGATTGGATCAACACTTTTCCAACCTTAGGTCGAGAGTCACTGCGGCTTTTGAAAAAGAGCATTGATTCTGGCTTCCGCGATTTCACGCGGGAATGGGGCGAGTCCATTGAAAACCTCTTTGAGCCGCTGAAGGCATTTCTGATTTTTTGTGAACGTTTGCTGTCAACCTCGCCCTGGTGGGCGGTGCTGGGTGTCATTTTGTTGATGATTTGGTGGGCGACTCGCTCTGGACGAATCGTGGCGGGCGCAGCCATCTCGTTTCTTTTGATGGGGTATTTGGGTATGTGGGAGGACACCATGAAAACGGTGTCGATGATCTTGGTCAGCACTTTGGTAGCCATCGCGATTGGCTTGCCGATTGGGGTTGCCATGAGCAGATCAGATCGGCTGCAGAGTTGGATCAACCCGGTGTTGGATGTGATGCAAACGATGCCGAGCTTTGTGTACCTGATTCCTGTGGTCATGTTGTTGGGGATTGGCAAGGTACCTGGCTTGATTGCGGTTGTGATTTACGCCTTGCCTCCCATGATCCGTTTCACCAATCTTGGCATCCGCTTGGTAGATGCTGACGTACTGGAGGCAGCCGATGCGTTTGGCTCTTCAACCTGGCAAAGGATGACTCAAGTGCAGTTGCCACTGGCATTGCCAACCATCATGGCAGGTATCAATCAAACCATCATGTTGGCGTTATCGATGGTCGTGATCGCTTCGATGATTGGTGTGCAAGGCTTGGGTCAACCGGTCTTGAAGGCTATTACCAATCAATATTTCGCATTGGGTTTGTTCAATGGGCTTGCGATTGTGGGCATTGCGATTGTGTTTGACCGAGCCACGCAAGCGTATGGCAAACGGCTTCAAAAACATTTGGAGGTGATTCATGGTTGAGTCCACTCAAAGCGATGTGGCGGCTCAAGCCGTTGGCATCGAAATCAAGCACCTCTACAAAATTTTTGGCTCCAATCCACAAGCGATGTTATCTCTGGTGAAGGAACAAGGCATTGGGAAAGACGAGTTGCGCGACAAACACGGGCATGTTCTCGGTCTTCAAGACATCAACATCAGCATGGCTCCTGGGAAGATCCAAGTGGTGATGGGATTGTCGGGTTCGGGCAAGAGTACCCTGATTCGGCACATCAACCGCTTGATTGACCCAACCGATGGAGTCGTAGAGGTCGGTGGCATGGATGTGACCCGGATGAGTGAGAGGGAACTGCGCCAATTTAGACGAGTTCAGACAGCGATGGTGTTCCAAAAATTCGCGTTATTCCCGCATTACACCGTCATGGAAAATGCCATGTTTGGCTTGGACGTACGAGGAGTAGACAAAAAGTTGCGTCAGGACGCGGCAGCGCGGTGGATCGAGCGCGTCGGCCTCAAGGGCTATGAGGACCACTACCCCAATCAACTCTCTGGTGGCATGCAGCAACGCGTTGGACTAGCACGAGCGTTGACGAATGATGCGCCGGTGCTGTTGATGGATGAAGCCTTCTCAGCTTTAGATCCATTGATTCGCAGTGATATGCAGTCGGTTCTGCTGGATTTACAACAGGAGCTGGCGAAAACCATTGTTTTCATCACGCACGATCTGGACGAGGCGTTGAGACTCGGGGATCAAATCGCGATTCTCCGACAGGGTGCGGTTCAACAGCAGGGGACTGGTCAGAGCATCGTATTGAAGCCAGCCAACGATTACATCCGTGATTTCATCAAAGATGTAAATCGTGGGCGCGTGGTGCGTTGCAGAACTTTGATGCAGGCACTGCCTCCGGTGGAGGGCCCCAATCTGGACAGCAACTGGGTGATCGAAGAAGCTGCACGCGAACTCAGCGCGCAAAGCCTATCGGTCGCCAACGTCATCGATCGCAAAGGCCGTCACATGGGTGTGATCAGTATGGACGACATCATTGCCGCCATGGTCCCGCCAGCGGAGGTTTGATTCCATCGACAACAGGGCAGGCTTTAATTAGACCTGCCCCTGAGTTGGCGCCAAGGGATGCGTGCGGCGCTGCGCACAGCACCCTCAATGGTGGCTGGGTAGCGGCCTTCGATGTAGTCTCCACAAGCCCACAGTCGCGGTGCCACTTCGCTTGGCGGCCTCTTAACAGCAGGTTTTGCAGCAAATGTGGCGCGCTTCTCAACCACCGATTTGATGAGATTCAATTCACTCAAGCCAAGCGCCGACTTGACCTGCGCACAAACGTGTTGGCCCAGTTCATCTGCGTTACCGGTGGCGTGACTGAGCACTGCTGCGAGCACGCCATGGGCTCGGCCAAGGCGTTCCCAGTCAAAGACGAACTGTGCGTCCCATGGATGCGCCGTCGGTAAAGCCTGCATCAGCTTAGACCCTCGCTTTTGATTGGTGTATAGATAGACCGTGGCGATGGCTGTATGTTCAAGACTGCTGGCGCACGCCGCCCAAGCCTGCGCTGCTGTGTGTTCCACTTGTTTTGCTAAATCGGCCGCAGCAGGCGCAGGCAAGGCCAGCACGACGTGGGATGCTCTGAGTGCGCCATTCACGATCCAACCTTCGCCAGTCCTTTGAAGGCTTGAAGCCCGCTGACCCAAATAAACCGCATGGCCGCGCTCGCAGAGCCAAGAGGTCGCAGCACTGGGAAAAACCTCGTCCAAGGGGACGCGAGGTATCAGACCACGCCATTGGGTTTGATCGGCAAATACCGTATCCGCCAGTGCATTCAAAAAAAGCTGTCCTGACGCCCTTGAGGGCGGCACATTCAAAGCACTGACACAAAGAGGTTCAATCCATTCGTGTATGAGACGAGCTGGCAAGTTTGCGCACAAATCTGCAACGGAGGACTCAGGGCTGCATTGCATGTGCCGCCGCTGCCATTGCAAGCCCCAACTGAGCATACCTAGTCGTTCTCGCCAACTCCAACCGGAGGCGTTGAAAATACTCATGGCCATCAACCACTTTGAAGGCCAGGAACTCACCTCGGCAGGCAGTGCCAATCCTTGTCCATTGGGCAGTCGCAAATCCAATCCCACATCCAACAAGACGTTGTGCGCCTCGATACCTACTTTTTGCATCAATCCAAGCGTCTCGCTGTAGGCCCCCATGAGCAGGTGCTGACCATTGTCAAGGCGCAAATCCTGTTCGCGATAGCGAAAAGCAGGCAATGATCTCGCGCGGCCCCCAAGTTGGCGACTGGCTTCGATCAATGCAACTCGATGGCCGGCCTCCGCCGCACGAAGTGCGGCACTGACGCCAGCCCAGCCTGCGCCAATGATCAGAATATCCCAATGGCCTGTTGGACCTAGCGAACTGTGCCCAAAGCCTGGGTTTTCCACGCCAGCCATAGTTTTTTCAGGGGAGTCAGTGCAATGCGTTGATTCAGCACTTGAAAGTTTGAGTGTTCGATCTCACGCAGCAGTTGGCGATAAATGTGAGCCATCATGAGTCCCGGCTTTTGTGCACGTCGATCAGCAGCAGGAAGGCGTTCGAGCGCAGTTTCATAAAGCGCATGGGCGCGTGTCGCTTGCTCGGCCATCAAGGCTCTGAACCGGTCGGAATCCTGTCGATTCAAAATTTCTTGCGCCGTCACTTGGTGAGCTTGTAGCGCTGACATAGGTATATAAATCCGCCCGCGAATCGCGTCTTCACCCACGTCTCGGATGATATTGGTCAACTGCAGTGCTTGTCCCAAGGCATGTGCGTATTGCGTGGTCTCAGGGTCTGTCTGACCAAAAATTTTTGCGGCTACTTCGCCCACTACGCCCGCGACAAGATGACAGTAGCGCGTGAGCGCTAGCTCATCCAGGTAACGGGTCTGCATCAAGTCCATGCGACAGCCCTCAATGATTTGCCGCATGGGCGCCGTGTCGATGCCATAAACCGCCATGTGAGGCAGCAAGGCGCGCATCACTGGGTGAGTGGGCTGTCCATTGGCCAGATTCATGACCTCCTGCTCCCACCAAGCCAACTTGGAGTGGGCTATCTGAGGATCTGAAATCTCGTCCACCACGTCATCCACTTCGCGGCAGAACGCATAAAAAGCTGTGATGGCAGCACGCTTGGGCTTCGGTAAGAACAAAAAGGCGTAGTAAAAGCTGCTGCCGGAGCCCGCAGCCTTTTCTTGCACGTAGGTCTCAGGCGTCATGGATGAGGATTAGGAAGCTTTGCTTCCCGATTTGCTTCTCATGAATGCAATGTACAGCAGAGGAACCACAAACAAAGTCAGTATGGTTGAGAACGCAAGTCCCCAAACAATGCTGGCCGCCACTGGACCCCACAGCAGACTCTTGCCTCCCAGGCCAAAGGCGAGGGAGCCCAAGCCGCCAATGGTGGTCGTGGTGGTAATCAATATGGGGATCACGCGGCGACGCGACGCATGCATGATGGCGTGCATCAAAGCCATGCCTGCTTTCAGCCGGGAGTTCGCCGCATCGATCAACACGATGGCTGAATTGACCGCGATACCAGTCAGCGCAATGACGCCGTAGAGGGTATAAAGGGAGAGTGGATTACCGGAAGCAGCAAGGCCAAATGCGACCCCTGTGAACGCCAAAGGCACAGTCACCAGGATCATCAGCGGCTGCCAGTAGCTGCTAAATTGAGCGGCCAGGATCAGATAAATCAGTCCGAGACCCAGCAAGAACAGCACCTTCATGGCGTCCAAACTTTCTTGAATATCCTCCAGCTCGCCAGAGAAATCCAAAGACACGTTGGGGTGTTCGCCAGCAATTTTTTGCCACGCTTCTTTGATTAAATCATTCGCTGCACCAGTGTCGGTCTTGGTCTTGTCCAGATTTGCAGAAACCGTGATCGTGCGCATCAAGTTGTAGTGCCTGATTGCCGCGCGTGTGGGCTCCGCGCGTGGCTCAACCAATTGTCCCAAGCGCATGGTCATGCCCGATGGCAGTGCCACCTCGCTCTCCAGAAGCGCTTGGGTACTTGCCGCGGACACTTGGTTGTCTCGCCCAAGCACTCTCAGCTCAAGCTTGTCGCCTTGTTCACGCGTGAAAGCGATGACTTCGCCGTCGACCTGAAGCCGAATCAGACGAGCCACTGCTGCTGCATTGAGTCCGGCATCTTTCATCACTTGAGCTTTAGGCACCAAAACCATTTGAGGCCGACCCAGTAAATTGTCATCCTGGACGTCTTGGGTACCAGGAACCGCCGACACAACGCGAATCAGTTCCTCGCTTGCACGTTCCAAATCTTCAAAGCGCTCGCCGCGAATTTTGATGTTGATGGCTTTGCCAGCTGGCGGACCGCCTGAGAGGACAGTGAAGCTTTTGACCCCAGGACCAGGCAAGTTTTCGATGTCTTTGCGCATGCCTTCCACTACATCTATCACCTCACGGGATTTATCGCTGCGTGGGTTCAGGGAGACCAATATCTGACCATAACTATCGCCATACAAGGGCTCGGTGTCTGTGAACTTCAGACCGGCGCGGCTGATGACCGACCTCGCTTCGGCGTTTGGCCCTACGCCTTGCAACCGTTTGAGTACTTCTTCTTCGACAGCTTGGGTGGCTCGCAAGGTGTCATCCAATGATGCACTGCTTGGCATGTCTACGTTGACGTAAATGACGCGGATAGGATCGAACGCAAAAAACTGCACGCGAACGACGCCAGAGCCAATCAGACCAACGGCGCCGACGATCGATAAAAGCGCCACGAGAGCGAAGCGCTTAGGACGCCGCAACACGTAAGCCAACGCCTTACCGTAAGCCATTCGAATCCGTGTATTCAAGCGGTCGTGCCAGGTCGTTTGATGAGCAGAGGGCTGCAGACCGATGGCGCTAATGTGCACGGGCATCATCCAAAATGCCTCGATCAGCGAAATGGCCAAAGCCAGCGTCACAACAAACGGGATGATGAACATGAACTTGCCCACAATGCCGGGCAACAGCATCAGTGGCAAAAACGCAGCCATCGTGGTAGCCACTGAGGCAACCACGGGTGCACCGATTTCGCGGAATGAGTTGATGGCCGCTTGCATCGCGTTTTCGCCGCGCGACACCCGGTAATAAATCGCTTCAGCCATCACGACGGCATCGTCCACCAGCATGCCCAAAGCGATCACGACGCCGAGCAACACACTGACGTTGACGGTTGAGCCCAAGCTATTGAGGATCGCAAAGGTCGCCAACAAAGAAAAAGGGATGCCCAATGTGATCAGAAGTGCGACACGCCAGCCCACAAATACCCAAGACACCAGCATCACCAAAACAGCGCCATACAGCGCATTGGTTTCCATCACGTTGATCGCACTGCGGGTCGGGACGGTTTGGTCATCACTCAGCGAGACTTTGATGCCTTGTTGGCTCCACATCGGCGTCTTCTCAGCGATGTAGGACTGAATGTCTTCAACCAAGTCAAGGGTGTTGACTTTCGCCTTTTTGGTGACCGCTAGGCTGACAGCGGCCATGCCTTTGATGGATGCCAGTTGAGTGGCTCGCGCACGAGCCCGCTCGACTTTGGCCACGTCACCGACCCTGATATCCAAGGTCTGCCCCATCTTGATCAAGGGGACACCCATCAATTCAGAGGGATCGGTAGTGATGCCTTTGATGCTGATTGACCAAGCACCTTGGTCAGTTTGCAAGGTGCCAGCAGCCGTGTCGCGCCACCAGATGTTCAAACTGTCGGCGACATCTGCCACCGTCAAACCACGCGCCGCCAGTGCGCTCGGATCTGGAAGGACTCTGATTTCAGGGTCGCGCAAACCTGCGGCAAAAACTTGATCAATGCCTCGCATGGCCTCTAAATCGTCGCGCACGCGCCGTGCAGTCAAACGCAGCACTTCGTCGTCGGCTTGTCCTTCTATGGTTACCTGAGCGGTGGGGAAGCCGTTCGAGGTCGTGATCTCTAAGATCCGCGGCTCTTCGACCACGCTCGGCAATTCAGCAGCCGCTTTGTTCTGAATTTCGCGACGCAGATCGTTGATGCGTTTGTCGAACTCGCGTTCGCTCATGTCATAGAAGCGCACCAAAATACTGGATACGTTTTCTTTGGAGTTGCTACTCACAAAGCGGACATCTCGCACCCCATCGATGGCATCTTCCAGTGGGTTGGTAACGAGGCGTTCGATTTGGTCTGAGGTGGCACCTGGGTAGACTGTCGTGATATTGACCCAGTTGAAATTGATTTCAGGGTCTTGTTCTCTGGGCATCGAGGAGTAACTCAGGATGCCCAATACCATCGTCACAAAAAAGGCGATGTTGGCCAACGGGTGGTTGGCCAACAGCTTGGCGTAAAACTTCATGTTTGTTGCCCCTTACGGCTGGACCGACTGGCCGTGTTGCAAGCTTTGTTGCCCCATGGTCACGATCTGCGAATCCGGTGGCAGATCGCTGAGGGCCGGTTGCCCCTCTTGCGCCATCGGCAGCCTGTGGAATTCCGCTTTTTGATTGCGAACAATGAATATGCCGAGCTGCCCATCGCGTCTGACCAGCAGGTTGGCTGGAATGTGTGCTTGAGCATCTCTCCATTGCAAGCTGCCGGTCACGCCTGGACCCGCCGCGATCGCCGGTGGCAATGGGACGCGGAATGAATACAGCCTTGTCTTGCTATCGGCAGATTTGCTGATCCGAGCCGCCTTCAGAGAAATGACGGCTTTGCCGCCTGCATAGACCCACTCAGCGCTGCTCATTTTTTGCAATGCACCGACTTGGTTAAGGCTCATGGATGCAGTCAACTCGCGCCCGTCCAATTGAACGATTTGAAAAAGTGGTGTTCCAACGGCCACGGTTTCGCCTTGTTGAGCGAAGCGCGCGGTGATTTCACCGCTGAATGGTGCTGTGACTTGGGTTTTATCCAGCGCTCGCTGCGCTTGGTCGAGTTGGAGCTGAGCAGCCTCGACTTGAGCTTGAGCTACCTGGCGCTGGGTCTCGGATTGTTGCAAGGCTTCCGGTGAGTAAAAACCCTGTGCGCTGAGCCCCTGTGCGCGCTTCCATTGCTGTTCGGCGAGGGCTCGTTGGGATTGCGCTGCAGAGAGTTGAGCTCGAGCCAGGTCACGAGCCAGCGTCCAATCGGTGTCGTCTATTTCCGCGAGCGTGGCCCCTTTGTTCACGATGGCCCCAACGTCCACTTTCCACGCTTTGATCACTCCACTGGCTTGAGCGGATATGCGCGCCTGGTTTTGTGCGACCACATCAGCACTAACTGTATGTTGTGGATAAATTACGACGTCAGCAAGCGCTTTTGTCTCAATGGTTGGTGCAGCGTGCCCCGCAGATGCCAGCCACATGCCGGCGAAAAGCGCGATGCCATAACGGTGCCAATGAAGGTCACGAACAAGAGAGCTGATACAGGTGCGAAAGGGCATATGGAGTACTTTTAATTCGAAATGAAGGGGTGCTCGGTCACGTGGATTTCTAAAACGCCAAACCTTCGTCAGGAACCGGCTGAATGCTCCAATTGTGCCTTGCTCGAGATGACACCACTAAGAGTCGGCGCATTGACGTGTAGTGCGCACGCCAAACAGTAGGGCAATTAAACCGCCACTCAAACTGCCACTTTTCTAGCGTAAGGGTAAAACAGGCACCGCATGGCAATGGCCGCGCTATCTAGCCGGGTCACGACAGGTCGATTGGTCCAACTGCAGAAGCCCTGTGATTCGATGTGCTCGATCACTCGCAAGCCGCCGAGTACTACCGCGCGCAGCTCCCAGCCCATTCGACCAGGGATTGCCTTGGGGAGCCATGCCCCACGCTCCATCGTCTGGCGTGCATGTGTCACCAATTCAGCCACGACGCTTTGGGCAAGGTCCAGAGTTATCTTTCGAATATCTGTGTGTGTTGGTAGACCTCGAGATAGCCAGATTGCATCTGGAATGTAGTGTCGGTTTCTGGCCAGGTCCACACCCAAGTCTTGCCAAAAGTTGATCAATTGCAGTGCGGTGCAGATGTGATCGCTTGCCTCCCTTTTCTCGGCAGAGTCTTGCCCCATGATTTGCAGCATCAACCGTCCAATTGGATTTGCTGAGCGACGGCAGTATTGCAGCAACTCTTCCATGTCGGCGTAAGTTCGACCTGATGCCGTAAAGCGCACGTCTTGTTCAAAGGCTTCCAGTAAAAAAAACAGCTGTTCCCAGTCGAGGTGCAAGCGATGGGCATACCCAGCGACCGCAGCAATCGTGTGCTGCCAGGGCGACTGCAGTGGTTGCCCATTTTGGGCTCGCAGCAAGTCTCGCCGAAAGTCGGCCAGCTGGTGCAAACGCTCTGACGAAGGCGCCAGGCCTTCATCGGCCAAATCGTCTGCTGTGCGCGCAAAGTGGTACAGCGCCGACACGGCGGGGCGCCATTCTGCGGGACAAAGCCAGCTCGCAACCGGGAAATTTTCGTAATGCTCAATGGGGGCCGTTGGCATGGTTCTCATTTTGCCTGCAATTGGGAGCGACTCGGAGCAGATACAATACGCGGTTTGCGTGCTGGCGGGCTGATTCCGTTGGCATTCAATTTTGAGCCAGAGATGGCTGATGCGCGGGTGGCGAAATTGGTAGACGCACCAGGTTTAGGTCCTGACGCCCGTTTAGGGTGTGGGGGTTCGAGTCCCCCCCCGCGCACCACTGTATTCATTTGCCTGGATGGTCGCCCGCCGCGACCATCGAGAGAAGCTTCCCAATTAGGAGAATAACCATGGCGATAAACGTTGAGACGCTGGAAGGCTTACAACGCAAAATCACGTTGGCTGTGTCGGCCAATGAAATCAACCAAGAAGTCGAAAGTCGCCTGAAGCGCCTGGCCAAGACCGTCAAAATGGCTGGCTTTCGCCCTGGTAAAGTGCCCATGAGCGTGGTGGCCAAGTCTTACGGTATGTCCGTGCAATATGAGGTCACCAACGATAAAGTCGGCATGGCTTTCAGCTTGGCTGCAGTTGAGGCGAATTTGCGCGTGGCTGGTCAGCCTCAAATCACCGAAAAAGAGGGCGCTCCCGAGGGAGAGCTGCAATTTGACGCCGTGTTTGAAGTGTTTCCCGAAGTCAAAATTGGCGACTTGGCCTCCGCAGAAATCGAAAAAGTGACGACTGAGGTCACTGAGGGTGCGATCGACCGCACCTTGGATATCTTGCGCAAGCAGCGCCGTACATTCCAACAGCGTCCTCAGGCGGAAGGCGCTGCGGACGGAGATCGTGTGACGGTTGACTTCGAAGGCAAGATCGACGGTGTCCCTTTTGACGGCGGCAAAGCCGAGGGCTTCCAGTTTTTGGTCGGCGAAGGCCAAATGTTGGAAGAGTTTGAGGACGCAGTTCGCGGTATGCAAGTGGGACAGAGCACCACTTTCCCGCTGGCGTTTCCGGAGGACTATCACGGTAAGGATGTGGCTGGCAAGACCGCAGATTTTTTGGTGACTGTGCACAAGGTCGAGGCAGCCCAACTGCCTGAAATCAATGACGAGTTTGTGAAGTCATTGGGTATTCAAGAGGGTACCGTCGACGCCCTGCGTGCAGACGTGCGCAAGAACCTCGAGCGCGAAGTCAAAGCACGCCTTTTGAATCGCAACAAATCGGCGGCGTTGGATGCCTTGGTGAAGGTCAGCGAACTGGAGCTGCCCAAGTCTGTCGTGGCTTCGGAGATTGATCGCCTGATCGAAGGTGCTCGCGCCGATTTGAAACAGCGTGGGGTCAAAGACGCGGACAAAGCCCCTATCCCTCAAGAGTTGTTCCAAGCGCAAGCTGAACAACGTGTTCGCATGGGTCTGGTTGTGGCTGAGGTAGTGAAGGCCAACAATCTGTCTGCCAAAGCCGAACAAGTGACGGCGCACCTCGAAGAGCTGGCTGCCAGCTACGAGCAACCTGCTGACGTGGTTCGCTGGTACAAGAGCGATGCGAACCGCATGGCTGAAATCGAAGCAGTGGTCTTGGAAAACAACGTGACTGACTTCATCCTAGGCCAGGCGAAGGTCACCGAGAAGACCATGGATTTTGATGAGCTGATGGGCCAAGCTTAAGTCTGTCGTCGAAGTGACGGTCAGCAAAAAAAAGGCGGGGCACCCCGCCTTTTTTACTGTCCGCACCCGGCGAAGGGGCGTTGATTGTGTGTAGAGTATGGGGCAAGCATTAATGTCGAATTGCAACCCAGAGTGGAGAAGGTTTTCATGAGCGCAACAGATATTCAAGCATTGGGCATGGTACCCATGGTGATCGAGCAATCAGGTCGTGGCGAGCGTGCCTACGACATTTATTCCCGCCTATTGAAAGAGCGCGTGGTCTTCTTGGTGGGACCAGTCAATGACCAAAGTGCCAATTTGGTGGTCGCTCAAATGCTCTATCTCGAGAGCGAGAACCCAGACAAAGACATCTATCTGTACATCAATTCGCCAGGCGGCTCAGTGAGCGCTGGCATGAGCATCTATGACACGATGAACTTCATCAAACCAGATGTCTCGACGCTGTGTATGGGTATGGCAGCCAGCATGGGGGCCTTTTTGCTGGCAGCTGGCGAGAAAGGCAAGCGATTTGCGCTCCCTAATTCACGCATCATGATTCACCAGCCGCTGGGTGGTGCCCAAGGTCAGGCCACGGACATCGAGATTCACGCCCGGGAAATTTTGCGAATCAAAGCCTTGTTGAACGAAATATTGGCAGAGCGGACCGGACAAACTCTAGATCGGATCGAGAACGACACAGAGCGAGACTACTTTATGACTGCGGCGGAGGCCCATGCGTATGGTCTCGTCGATCGCGTCATTGACAAGCGCAGTGCTGTGACCAATGCAGACGCTGGCAAGGCAGATTGACCCAGGGCTCCATGAAAAGGCGTTGCCCTGTGGCCGCAGTGAACGTTGATCAGTGCGCTCGTGACTTATCATGGTCTCGAGTTCACTGAGATAAAAATAGGCAAAAGCGAATGTCGGATAAAAAAGGCAGCACCAAAGAAAAGAACCTGTACTGCACCTTCTGTGGCAAGAGTCAGCACGAGGTCAAAAAGCTCATCGCTGGGCCATCCGTGTTCATCTGTGATGAGTGTGTCGAATTGTGCAATGACATCATTCGGGATGAGTTGCCGGTCGAGGACCTTCGCAATGCTCAGCAAGAGGGTTCGCTGCCCACACCTGCAGAACTCAAGCAGCACCTCGATCAGTATGTGATTGGTCAAGAAAAGGCCAAGCGATCCCTTGCCGTCGCTGTTTACAACCATTACAAAAGATTGCGTCATAAGAGTGACCAACGCAAGGACGACGTCGAACTCTCTAAGAGCAACGTTTTGTTGATTGGCCCGACCGGGTCAGGCAAAACGCTGTTGGCCCAAACGCTAGCACGGTCTTTGAACGTGCCTTTTGTCATGGCTGACGCGACCACGTTGACCGAGGCCGGTTATGTGGGTGAGGACGTTGAAAACATCATCGTGAAGCTGTTGCAAGCCTGCGATTACAACGTTGAACTTGCCCAACGAGGTATCGTCTATATTGATGAAATCGACAAGATTTCACGCAAATCTGACAACCCATCGATCACGCGAGACGTCTCGGGTGAAGGGGTTCAGCAGGCCTTGCTGAAACTCATCGAAGGAACGATGGCCTCCATCCCTCCTCAAGGTGGCCGCAAACACCCCAACCAAGACTTTCTGCAAGTTGACACCACCAACATTTTGTTCATATGCGGTGGCGCATTTGCCGGTTTGGAAAAAGTGATCGAAGATCGAACAGAGAAATCCGGCATCGGTTTTGGCGCTGATGTTAAGAGCAAGAGCAGCCGTTCTTTGAGCGACGCATTCAAAGCGGTCGAGCCCCAAGATTTGGTGAAATTCGGCTTGATCCCTGAACTGGTTGGACGTCTGCCTGTGGTCACAACCTTGGCTGAGTTGACGGAAGAGGCATTGGTCGAAATTTTGGTTGAACCCAAAAATGCGCTGGTGAAACAGTACGGCAAGCTTTTTGCGCTCGAAGGAGCGGAGTTGGAAATCCGTCCTGCAGCGCTCAAGGCCATGGCTCGCAAGGCGCTTGCGCGCAAGACAGGCGCGCGCGGACTGCGGTCTTTGATGGAAGAGGCGCTTTTAGACACCATGTTTGACCTGCCAGGCTCAAAGAACGTTGAACGGGTGGTGGTTGATGAGTCAACCATCACGGAGCGTCAGGCACCATTGTTGGTTTATCGTGAGACTGCGAAGAAGGCGTGATCAGAGCTTGGTCCCCTTGGATCTAACTTGAAAAAACCAAACACATCCCCAACTGCAAGGCCTTGAGTCAAGGAATCAAATATGTCTGGTCAAGAACCTCTGCCCTCCACTCCAATTGAATTGCCGCTCTTGCCTTTGCGCGATGTGGTGGTTTTCCCGCACATGGTGATCCCTCTGTTTGTGGGCCGAGCCAAGAGCATCAAGGCGCTTGAATCGGCGATGTCATCGGACCGCCGCATTGTGCTGATTGCCCAAAAGGTGGCGGGCAAGGATGAACCATCGGTTGAAGACATGTTTGACACGGGCTGTGTGGCGAACATTTTGCAGATGCTCAAGTTGCCTGATGGCACGGTCAAGGTGTTGGTGGAGGGCTTGCAGAGAGCCCTTGTGCAAGAAGTCTCTGAAGATGGTGAGCAGTTCACAGCCTCGGTGACGCCAGTCTCGCCCGATCAAGTCGACTCAGAGTCTTCAGAGGTCGAGGCATTGCGCCGCGCACTGATGCAGCAGTTTGACCAGTACGTCAAACTCAACAAAAAAATACCTTCGGAAATTCTCAATTCCATCGCCAGCATCGATGAAGTGGGCCGTTTGGCCGACACCATTGCGGCGCATCTGCCTTTGCAATTGGATGGTAAGCAGGAGGTCCTTGCGCTGATCAGCGTGCGCGATCGGCTCGACAATCTGTTTGCGCAAATTGAGCGAGAAGTTGACATTTTGAATGTTGACAAGCGCATCCGGTCGCGTGTCAAGCGTCAAATGGAAAAGAACCAGCGCGACTTTTATCTGAATGAGCAAGTGAAGGCCATCCAGAAGGAGTTGGGTGAGGGCGAAGAGGGCGCGGACTTAGAGGAACTTGAAAAGAAAATCAAGTCGACTAGGCTCTCTAAAGAGGCGCGCAAAAAGTGTGAATCCGAGCTGAAGAAACTCAAACTCATGTCGCCCATGTCTGCTGAGGCAACGGTGGTGCGCAACTACTTAGATGTGCTGTTGGGTTTGCCCTGGTCGAAAAAGTCCAAGGTGAAACATGATTTGCCCGCAGCTGAAGACGTTCTTAATGCAGATCACTTTGGGCTTGAAAAAGTCAAAGAGCGGATTCTTGAATATTTGGCGGTCCAACAGCGCGTTGACAAAGTCAAGGCTCCTATTTTGTGTTTGGTCGGGCCTCCTGGCGTGGGTAAGACGTCGTTGGGGCAGTCCATTGCGAAGGCGACGGGCCGCAAATACGTTCGAATGGCACTGGGTGGTGTGCGCGACGAGGCGGAGATCCGAGGCCATCGCCGCACTTACATCGGTGCGATGCCCGGCAAAGTGTTGCAGAGTCTGACCAAGGTATCAGTACGCAACCCCTTGTTTTTGTTGGACGAGATTGACAAGCTGGGCACGGATTTTCGGGGCGATCCCAGCAGCGCGCTGCTCGAGGTTTTGGACCCTGAGCAAAATCACACTTTTCAAGATCACTACGCTGAAGTGGACTTCGATTTGAGTGATGTGATGTTCGTGGCAACCAGCAATTCGATGAACATCCCCGGTCCGTTGTTGGATCGCATGGAAGTGATTCGTTTGTCTGGGTACACCGAAGACGAAAAAGTCAACATCGCCATGCAGTATTTGCTGCCCAAGCAAATTGAAAACAATGGATTGAAGGCATCAGAAATCGAAGTCCAGGAATCGGCCGTGCGTGACGTGGTGCGTTATTACACGCGCGAGGCTGGAGTGCGCTCCTTGGAGCGTGAGATTTCTAAAATTTGCCGCAAAGTCGTCAAGGGCTTGCTATTGAAAAAGCTCCACGCACAGGTTGTCGTCAACAGCGCCAATCTGGCTGAATTCTTGGGCGTGCAAAAGTACACTTTTGGGCGCGCAGAGCAGCAAGATCAAGTGGGTCAAGTGGTCGGCTTGGCATGGACCGAGGTTGGAGGCGATTTGCTTACCATCGAGGCGGCAACAGCACCTGGAAAAGGTGTCATCACTCGCACCGGCTCTCTGGGCGATGTGATGAAGGAGTCTGTCGAGGCGGCTCGCACCGTAGTGCGCAGTCGTGCAGCTAGCCTTGGAATCCAAGAAGAGGCGTTTGAGAAGAAAGATATTCACATCCACGTCCCCGATGGTGCGACGCCCAAGGATGGACCTAGCGCGGGGGCGGCCATGACGACAGCGATGGTGTCTGCTTTGACTGGCATACCCGTCAAAGCCACGGTCGCTATGACGGGGGAAATCACCCTCAGAGGTGAGGTGACGGCCATTGGTGGACTCAAAGAGAAGTTGCTCGCTGCCTTGCGCGGTGACATCAAAACAGTCCTCATCCCTGAGGAAAACGTGAAAGATCTGGAAGAGATTCCCGACAATGTCAAAGAAGGTCTTGAAATCATCCCCGTGCGATGGATTGACCGCGTGCTAGAGCTGGCGCTGGTGCGCCTGCCCGCGCCGCTTGAAGCCGCGGTCTCGGACGCCGCCCCGCCGCCGAAGAAGCGCGGTGGCGCGACGGCGATCAAACACTGACGCGTAGGGCGAAAGCAGACGTCAGGGGACTTTTAAAACTGTTTATAATCATGGGCTCGGCCCGTTTGACAGGCATTTCTTGGTCATGAGAAGACCACTGTGTTTGACTGGCCGCAAGCACAAACCTTGTTTGTGCAAACAAACTGCATTTGAGGCGCGATAGCAAAGCGGTTATGCAGCGGATTGCAAATCCGTTTAGCCCAGTTCGACTCTGGGTCGCGCCTCCAACCTATTCCGATGCCCCTGCTCAGGGGCATTTTCATTTTTGCTCCTGTCTCAGAAGGTTCTGAGCGACGGACATCCATGTAAGATGTGGCTCACGTCCTTCAAAAAAGCTTTTCGACATGTCTCACTCCCAACGCCCCTTAGACATACATGTTCATGGTGATGTACCGATGCGTGCGGATGTCACATTGGCCCAAGTCGAGGAGGCGCTCAAGCCGATTTGGAGCTACGCCGGCGACGAGACGTTTGTTGAGGGTTCGCGCAGTTCTTATGAAGAAGAGCCTGGTATGCGCTGGGACCCTGAGTCACACGCGCTGCGGATGTGCTGGACGGTATCAGGTGACGAGGACTTTCGGCAGGTCATGGAAGAGGCTTGTATGAGTCTCAACGATTTGGCTGAACGCGGCGCAGCGATTGAGGTTTCTTTCTATGACGCCGATTTCGATGAGGAGGCAGCGTCCAGCAGTGAAGAGTCTAGAGACGATTTTTTGATGTGTTTTGTGGGACCTTCACCGGCAGCAATTCTCCAAATCCAGCGCGATATGATGGTCAACGATGTGGTGCACATGATGGAGCGTCACTTTGATGGGTCGGAACTCGGTGGCGTTGTGATGGCGATCGACCAGCTGTTCGAGCAACGCTACAAAGCTCTCGTCGATGCAACCCAATGGGGTGGACCGTCGCGCGGCTTTGGCGGTGGCCACGGGCCTGGTCGAAAGCCCCGCCATCTGCACTGAGCTGGCGCGGCTCTACAAGGAAAGATCTAAGCTCCGAGTCAGGGGCTTTGGAAATGTGAGCCAGAGGTGCTGATTAAGCCAGGGCTTTTTTGAGACTCCATGCGCAAAGGCTGACGGCGGTATTGGCCTCATCTAAAACCTTGCCCATCGGCACAAATCCGTGCAGTTGGCGCTCAAAGCACACGTATTGGCAGGTATTCCCGTGCTCGGATAGCGCATTGGCAAACTGCAGACCTTCATCCCGCAGAGGATCGTAGCCTGCTGTCAGCACCAGCGCAGGCGGTAAGCCTTTGAGGTTGGGATGGAGAAGGGGAGATGTACGCCAGTCTTGCCATTGCGCCGGCTCAGGACAGTAGTGTCCGCGGAAGTATTGGATCGTGTCTGACGTCAGCAAGTAACCTTGCCCATTTCGCTGGTGTGAGAGCGAGACCGCCCGCATATCGGTCGCAGGATAGATCAGCAGCTGGTAGCACGGCTGTGGCGCATTCGGCTCCTTGGCTGCCGCATCTCTTTGCATCAAACAGACGACTGCGGCCAAATTACCGCCAGCGCTGTCGCCTCCGACTGCGATCCGGTTGGCATCGACGCCAAGCTCTCTCGCGTGCGCCGCAACATATTGAAACGCAGCCACGGAGTCATCCACTGCAGCAGGAAACGGGTGCTCGGGAGCCAATCGATAGTCGACAGAGATCACCACACACTGCGCCTGAAGTGCCAAATCGCGGCAAAGCGTATCGTGGGTATCCAAATCTCCGATGACCCAACCACCCCCGTGGTAGTAGACCAGTGCGCCTGATTGCGGGCTTGTCACCGTGGCGGGTCGATACATGCGCATGGGTACATCGCCGTGCGGTCCGGGGGCTGCAAGCATGGTCACCTCAGCCACTTCAGCTGGCTGGTTTTGAGTGGCAAATCGCCGCTGCACATACGCGTCTCTAGCTTCTTGCGGTGCGACGGTATGGATCGGTGCGATGCCTTTGTCAGCCATGAGTTTGAGTAGATTTTGAGCCTGCGGATCAAGCATGATGAACTCCTGAAATGGTGAGTGCAAAGGGGCCTACGTGTTGCCAATGCAGAGTAAAAGGCACAAACACCAATATCTCAGTCACCTATGTAGCAGTCTCTGTGTCTGGACTGACAAATACTTCTCGCTCACTTACAAATCGCCATAGGTCTATCAATAATGAGCAAAACTTTCACTGAATGGAAACTTGGCGGTGCATTTGGGCCGCCCTTGGTCGTTGCCAACCGCCTGGTTGTTGCACCCATGTGCCAATACTCAGCGGTCGAGGGAAAGGCCAACGACTGGCACCTCACGCACTGGACCAATATGCTCAACAGTGGTGCTGGACTTTTCATCATCGAGGCGACAGCGGTCACCAAAGACGGGCGCATCAGCCCCGGCTGCTTGGGGCTTTGGGACGATCAAACGGCCGACGCACTCGCTGAACATTTGCAGCGGGCGAGAGCCCAAGCGCCCTCTGTTCCGGTGTGTATTCAGCTGAGTCACGCGGGGCGCAAGGGCAGCAGCGCAGCGCCTTGGTTAGGTGGTGCTCAGTTGAGCCTCGCTGAAGGCGGCTGGGAAACGCTGGCGCCCTCAGCTGTGCCACACGCCGCGGGTGAAGTTGCCCCAGCAGAAATGACGACGGCTGACATCGAAAAGACGATCGAGGCGTTTGTCCAAGCGGCCAAGCGTGCGGAAAAGATGGGCATCGACGCTGTTGAGTTGCATGCTGCTCATGGATACTTGATGCACCAGTTTTTATCGCCGTTGTCAAACCACCGAACGGATGCATATGGCGGTGATTTCAAAGGGCGCACACGATTTGTCATCGAAGTCATGAAGCGGGTGAGGGCAGTGTTCAATGGGCCAGTTGGCTTCAGAGTATCCGCGACAGACTGGGTCGATGGAGGCTGGACACCCGATGACACCATTGCGCTCGCCAAGGATATGAGGGAGGCTGGTGCGGACTACGCTCACATCTCAACAGCAGGTGTGTCGCCTTTGCAGAAAATTCCTGCCGCGCCTGGTTTCCAGTTGCCCTTTGCTCAGCTGGTCAAGCGTGCCACTGGCATGACTACGATTGGTGTTGGACTCATCACCGAGGCACGGCAAGTGGAGGCTGCGTTGAATGAGGACCAATGTGACCTTGTCGCGGTGGCTCGCGCCCTGTTGTTTAACCCGCGCTGGCCATGGGAAGTTGCGGCCCAGTTGGGTGGGCGCGTATCGGCTAGTTCGCCGTATTTGCGGTCTCTGCCAGCCCGCGCTAAGGACATATTTGGGAACATCCGCATCGGTATGCGTTGAAGCGATGCACGCTCAGAGGCCTGCCTGAGTGCCGATACAAGATGAGCGATAATCTTGGCAGTGCCTCGATGGTGAAATTGGTAGACACAGCAGACTTAAAATCTGCCGCCTTTAAACGGGCGTACCGGTTCGATTCCGGTTCGAGGCACCATTGAATTTCGCCTTGGTCCTAGGGCACCAGCACCTTTAGCGCAGTGCCCTTTGCACCAGCTCCTATCAGTCAATCTGGCGGCGTAGGCCTGCGGCCAAGATGGTTGGGATTCTCCAGCGGCCTTTTCAAATACCGGTCTATGCCGACATGCGCATCGGCGAAGAGCCGGGCCTCGACTTTTGCAAGGCGGCAGTTTGTCGACCACCCCGGACTAAGCTCCATCACTTTTTTGGGTGGATTTCTTTGTGTGATCTCATAGAATGATTCACATCGCTTCTCAAGAGTCGTTTTGTGGCCATTCTTCTATTCGCCATCGCGTATTTTCTGGTGTTCGCTTTCCAGGCAAGTGTCATGGTGGATTTTGAATTTTTGCCGAGTGCAAGCCTGCTTTTTTTGCCAGCAGGTGTAAAGCTTTTGGCCATGCTGTCGGGGCGCTGGCATGGTCTATTGGGGCTTTACCTCGGCAAACTCGCTGTTGACTTCTTCCTCTTAGACGCGCCATTCACGTTCGAAATCTTGGTGACGCATCCGCTCATTTGGATACTGCCGGCGTTCGTTGCTTTGCAATTGGTGCTGACCTATTTCAGCATCTCAGACGACTTGTCTAATCTCAGGACAGTTCATTTGATTGCGATGGCCATGGTGACTTCGCTCATCAGTGCGGTGGTAAACCAGACCCATTTGGTATTCGTAGACCAATCTCACACCGCTTGGCTGAAAGGCGTTTGGTCGATGACCATGGGGGATGTGTCGGGTATCGCGTTCACGATGATTGTGATTATGATTGGGCGCCGCTTGACTGGGTTCATGCCGGTCGCTCGGTGACGATATTGCCTAGGTTCTGTTAAACGCTGCCCTCCAGTCGTGTTTGACGAGCGTGAATCGTGCCTGCAGCCATTTTTGCTTGTCTTTTGGAGTAACCCTTATGCATCCTGGCATTCGCCGATTGGTTCTGACCCCGCTGGGAGAGATGACCCTTTGGGTGACGCCTGTCGGCTTGGGTGGCGCTTGGTTTCATGACCAAGCCCATGCGCCTATCTCGACCTCCCTTGGGCCAGAGGGGACACACCCATGGTTGGACCAAGCCGAGGCTTGGTTGACTGGCTATTTCACCGATCGATCTGCTTCGGTGCAGATCCCTCCGCTCGACCTCTCGATGGGGACGCCGTTCCAGCAATCGGTTTGGCGCCGGCTCCAAGCGATCCCAACCGGTTCTACCTCGACATATGGCGCGCTGGCTCAAGCCCTTGGGCGGCCTCAATCTGCCCGTGCTGTCGGCGCAGCGATTGGGCGCAATCCTCTTTCTATTTTTATTCCCTGCCATCGCGTGTTGGGTGCTGGAGGCGCTATCACTGGCTACGCCGGGGGGGTATGGCGCAAAGAGGCTTTGTTGTCGCTTGAGGCTAAGTAGGGCTCTATCCGAGGTGTCGCACAGGGCAACGAGGCGAGACGCGTCATGCCATGAAATCCATGCATTGAACATTTGTAAAGTCAACTGCAGGGGATAAGCATATGAAGCCATTGTCTGGTGTGAGTGTCATTGAATTTGAAGGCATTGGTCCTGGTCCCCTGGGCGCCAGGATGTTGGCCGACATGGGCGCTGATGTCACCGTGATTGCAAGACCAGGACCTGGTGTGATCAATCAGCGACTGGGCAAAAGTGCTGTTGATAACCCGTTGCGCCGCGGGAAAAAAGTGATTGAGTTGAACTTAAAGAATGAGACAGATCAAGCCCAAGCAAAAACCATCGTGGATGGGGCTCATGTCCTGATCGAAGGCAATCGACCTGGCGTGATGGAACGATTGGGTCTCGGACCAAACGTTTTCTCGGTTTCGAATCCCCGGTTGGTTTATGCGCGCATGACGGGGTGGGGACAATCGGGCCCACTGGCCCATGCGGCCGGCCATGACGTCAACTACGTCGCATTGAGTGGAGCACTCTCCATTTCTGCTCGCCCAAATGAGCGACCGATTATCCCGCCCACTGTGTTGGGTGACGCGGGGGGGGCATTGGCGTTGGCTTTTGGCATTGTTAGCGCGTTGTGGCAATCGCGGTCGACTGGACAAGGGTGCGTGGTCGATGCCGCGATTCTCGACACCATGGCAGCTCTCGGAGGTTTGGCGCAATGGGTCGCGGCGAGTGGTGGTTTAGGTGGACCAGAGCCCAGCGCGTTCCACGACTCTCCCTTCTATGACGTCTACAGGTGCAGTGATGGCCGGGATATCAGCCTGGGTGCGTTGGAGCCTCAGTTTTATGCCCTGCTGTTAGAAAAAATGGGGTGGACTGATGTTGATCCGGCATCGCAATACGACAAATCAACTTGGCCTGCACTCAAAGCCCGTTTGAAAGCCCAAATCGCGACGCAGCCCCAAGCGCACTGGTGCCATTTATTGGAAGGCACAGACGTGTGCTTTGCGCCGGTGTTGACCTTCGCTGAGGCGGCACAGCATCCTCACAACAAGGCGCGTGGTCTCTTTCTCGAAGACTCACTTGCGGGCATTCAAACGCAAGCTGCACCGAGATTTTTTCCTCTGAGTGCTGCGCAAGTTGGGCAGTGAGGGTGGCACGCATGGTTTGCCTCTTGGTCTTTATCTAGCGCATCGTCCCCCCATACTGCGGACGGTTTTGATGCCAGTGTGGTGCGAGGGAGGTGGGACTGACGCAAAATAGAGGCTGTCTTCACTTGGTTTGTTAGGTTCATATGAAAGCAGTCAGCCGCGTATTCGATCCTCCCTCAGGACACTGGGTTGGCGATGGTTTCCCTGTGCGTTCTTTGTTCTCTTATCACGAGAACACCGATGCGATCAGTCCATTTTTGCTGTTGGACTTTGCGGGCCCCTATGCGTTTGAACCTGCGCGCCAGCCACGCGGCGTGGGGGTCCACCCTCATAGAGGCATTGAAACAGTCACCATCGTGTACCAAGGCGAAGTTGCTCACCAGGACTCCAGTGGCGGTGGCGGTACGATCGGACCAGGCGATGTCCAGTGGATGACTGCGGGCGGTGGCATCCTGCACCAAGAATTTCATTCACCGGCATTTACCCAACGTGGCGGTGTCCTGCAAATGGTGCAACTGTGGGTGAACTTGCCTGCTTCTTCCAAGATGACACCTGCGGGATACCAATCGATCTTGGCTGAGCAGATCCCGCAAATTGAACTTCCCAATGCGGCGGGGAGCCTGCGGTTGATTGGAGGGCACTATGGGCAACACAAAGGACCGGCCCGAACCTTCTCGGCCCTGTGTGTGGCCGATGCCAAGCTGAAGGCAGGCAAAGAGGTCGTCTTCACGGTACCGGCTGGATGGAACACTCAAATCGTGGTGTTAGAGGGCCAGGTGCGCGTGGCCGACAAATCTGTTGGTCCAGCACAAGTGATCAACTTCCAGCGCGAATCGCAGGATGTCTTGATCCACACCGAAACAGATGCCAGTGTGTTGCTATTGGCTGGGGAGCCCATCCATGAGCCTGTGGTTGGCTACGGTCCTTTTGTGATGAATACACGTGAAGAGATCATGCAAGCCATGCGTGATTTCGAATCGGGTAAGTTCGGTCGCATGGACGCTTGATTGATGCTTCGGTTTGTCTTTTATGTTGTGTGGTGCGCCGCCACGGTATTGATGCTGATACCCGGCAACGAGATGCCAACGGCATTTCAATTTTGGGACAAAGCGCAGCATGCTCTCGCGTTCTTTGTATTGACGGGACTGGCAATCGTCTCAGCGTGGATGCAAGCTCAAATGGCTCGTGTAGCTGGAGCGATGTTGATTTATGGTGGCGCTATCGAGATCGTGCAGGCGTTTTTGCCTTGGCGCAGCGGCGACTTCAACGATTGGATTGCCGACGCAGTTGGGGTCTTCTGTTTTGTCATCGTCGCGCATTTTTTCCCAGCGCTCAAGATTCGGATCAAGCCAGCCAGCCGTCCCACGTCAATTTGACACCCGTCAACGCCATGCCTACATAGGCCACGCGATAAAAAAGGACTGGGTCAATTTTGCGGGCCAGTCGCACGCCAACCCACACCCCTAATGGGGCAAGTGGTAGCAAAACCGCTGAAGTTGCGAAATTCTCCATGTTCAACAGACCCAGCATGCTGTAGGGGAGCCATTTGCTGAGGTTCACAACCAAAAACAAATACGCCATCGTTGCCGTGTAGGTCACAGGACTCAGACGCATAGGCAAAAGGTAGGCGTTCACCGGTGGGCCGCCGGCGTGCGCGACAAAACTGGTGAATCCCGACGTCGCCGTCAACAAGCCCCCCACCCAGCGCGGCAACACAGCAGCGCTGGTTTGTTTTCGTTGACGCACGCGCAGTGCCAAAAATAGCAGCGTCAATATACCGACGAGCCCAGCCACTGTTTTGGCCTCTAGAAAATGAAAAGTCAAAGCCCCCACCAAAATTCCGAGCAGGGCTCTGGGAATCAAAAATCTCAACAGTGTGCGGTCAAAGTCCCGGCGGTAAGCCACGATGCCCAACACATCCATCACGAACAACACGGGCATCAATATCGCGGCGGCTATCGGGACCGTCGTCACCAAGGCCATCATGGGGACTGCCAGAGAACCAAATCCGGAACCAAAACCGCTTTTGCTGACCCCCAGCAACAACACGGCTGGCACGGCTGCGACGTAAAACCAAGGATCGAGGATTGGAGCAAATGCCATAACCGGAGTGAGCGCAGACCGCGTGAGATCGAGACCTCCATTGTCTGCGCAAAATGCACCTATTCTTGCGCCCATGCATCACAACTGAGGGCGATCAAGACTCCTGCCCGACGAGTGCGCGGCGGGTCTGCACGGACTGCAGCTGCTTTAGCCACCACTTGAGTGCTTGGCCTGCGGACTGGGTACCCTCGCGCCAAGCCGCTGATAGTTTGGCATTGCGCTGCGTTTGTGCCAACGGTATGGCCACCAGTTGCCCACTCGCCAGATGCTCCCTGGCCATTGGCATGGGCAGAAACCCACAGGCAATGCCTGCAACTTGAACCTTCAGCTTCGTCGGCATATCTGGAACGGTGAACACAGGCTGGCCGGCAACAACGCCCAAAACACTGCCGCTGCGCCGCCTGCTGGAGTCAGCCGCTGCCACAGCCAGATGCTGGGCTCGATCAGCGTCAGTGACTGGGCGCCCAGTCGCCGCCAATTGCGCCAAAGGGTGGAACGGAGCGACTGCGAATACAAAAGGCACTTGACCCAACGGCATGGTTTGAATGCCCGCGAATTGAGCATTGTCGCTGGATACACCCAACGCCAAATCCGCGTTGCCCATGACCAGGGACTCCAGCGTCCCATTCATCGTGCCGTGCTGCAGTCGAAGTTGGGTCGGTGCGTTGAGTTTATAAAAAGCCTGACACAGGTCGAGCAAAACATCTTGTTTGATGAGCGCATCTGCAATGATCACCAATTCTGGCTCCCATCCCGTTGCAATCCGCTTCACCCTGCTCGCAATCGCTTCTAGCTCTTGCACGACAGGCTGCCCGGCCCGCACAAGTTCTGCGCCTGCGGGCGTCAACAGGCTTCTCTTAGAGCTGCGCTGGACCAACAACGCATCGAGTCCGTCCTCGAGTTGACGCAGCCGGTAAGTGAGCGCACTGGGTACTAAATTTAACTCGCGCGCCGCCGCAGCCATGCTCCCCGTGCGCTCAATGACGGACAGCATTTGGAGACTTTCTGCGGTCATGAGGATTTTTTTATTTTGCATTCAAACGCCGTATTAATTCAAAAAATTAGAATATATCATCCGAAGCTTTTCTGCCATTTTTGGATCAATAGATCCTAAGATCTTGGCCAGAGGTACAACATGATTCATGTCAGAAAGTCACACGAGCGCGGCTTCGCCGACCATGGTTGGCTCAAGAGCTATCACTCGTTCTCATTTGCCGATTACTACGATCCTCGCCATATGGGATGGGGAAATTTGCGGGTCATCAATGAGGATCGGATTGCTCCGGATCAAGGATTTGGCGCTCATCCGCACCGCGATATGGAAATCGTCAGCTACGTCATGACCGGAGCGTTGGCCCACAAAGACAGCATGGGCAACGGCACACGCATTGAGCCCGGAGATGTTCAACGCATGACAGCGGGTACAGGTGTGGTTCACAGCGAGTTCAACGCTGCCGATGCAGTCACACATTTTTTACAAATTTGGATTTTGCCCAGCCAGCGCGGCTTGGTTCCAGGCTATGAACAGCAGCATTTTGAGCCTGAGTCGAAGCGAGGACAGATGCGCTTGGTTGCCAGCCCTGAGGGAGGGATCGGTGGTGTGAAGTTGAATGCAGATGCCCGCATCTATGCTGGCCTGCTGAATGGCGATGAGGCGCTCACATTGACATTGCCAGCGAACCGCAAAGGGTATCTGTTTCTAGTCAAGGGTGACGTTCGAGCATCGGGGCATGAGCTCCAGTCTGGTGATGCGCTGCTGGTTGAAGATGAACCGCAGGTCGAAGTTTCGAACGCACGCAATGCTGAATTGATTTGGTTTGATTTGGCGCCTTGAACGCCATTGGAAAGTTGCAACTGTTTGTTGCTTTTATAAAAGGAAAGAAAATGACAAAAGCTGTGGTGATTTACCACTCAGGATATGGACACACCCAACGGGTCGCTGAGTTTGTGGCGGAAGGCGCTGAGGCTGAGCTGATTGCCATTGATGCCAATGGCGATATCAGCGAAGAGGATTGGAACAAGCTGGATGCTGCGGGCGCTATTATTTTTGGATCGCCAACTTACATGGGTATGGCCTCTTGGCAGTTCAAGAAATTTGCGGATTTGAGCTCCAAGCGTTGGTTCGCAGGCGCCTGGCGCGACAAGGTAGCAGGTGGCTTCACGATATCCGGTACCCCCAGCGGAGACAAGTTGTCAACCATTCAGTACTTCATTACCCTGGCAATGCAGCACGGCATGATTTGGGTTGGGCAGCCCGAACGCAGCGACGGTCAGGTGAATCGGCTCGGTTCCAACAGCGGTGTGATGGCCCAAGTCGGTCCCGCCAGTCCTGCTGCTGACATCCCGATGGGCGATTTGGAAATGGCACGCGCGTATGGTGCTCGTGTCCTCAGCTTGGCTCAACGAACCCAAGGCAACTGACCTTCAGTTTCGCCAAGCGGGCGAGGCATGGGGCCAACGTGTGGCAGCGTTGGCCCTGTTTCATTTTGGCGTGCGGAGATTTTCGGCTAGCATCCATTCATGAATATTTTGACCTTGATGCCAGCTTTTGACTGGGCTGCACTCGTTCTGTTTTTCGCCAGTTGGCTGGGCTATGCTTGGTATGCCGAGCGGGGACATCGGGGCGGTTCAACGCTTTTGGCGCGCACCAATCAGTACCGCCGCTTTTGGTTGTGGCAGGCCTCTTACCGTGATCCGCGCATGTTGGATGGCATCATTACGCAAGCCTTGTCAGCCACACCTGCCTTTTTTTCTTCGACCTCCATCATTGTGGTCGGCGGTCTATTCGCCCTGCTCGGCGTCACCGATAAGGCGAATGAGTTGGTGAGTGAAATGCCGTTTTCTCAGCCGATGCCAGTGATGCTTTTCGATGCCAAAGTGTTGTTGCTGGTGGGCATATTTATTTATGCTTTTTTCAGGTTCTCGTGGTCAATGCGTTTGCACACATTTGTGGCTTTGGCAATCGGAGCGATGCCGCCAGCGGAAGATTTCGAGCAAGGCAAGTTTGAGCGAAACATGCACGTACAGCGTGCGAGTCGGCTTGTCGGTTTGGCAGCCGAAGCTTTTAACAGCGGGTTGCGTGCCTATTACATGAGTTTTGCGGTGATTGGTTGGTTCTTCTCACCTGCCGCTTTCATGGTGGCCACCTTGTTGGTGGTGACTGTGATCTACCGCCGTGAGTTTCAATCTGATGTGTTGGATGTGTTGACGGATTGATCGGCCGCAAGGTCAGAAAAGAGTTTCAAGATGCGAGTCCTAGTCTGTGGTGCGAATGGGTTTATTGGTTCTAGGGTAGAGCAGAGTCTGATTCGCGACGGGCATCAAGTGGTCCGAGGGGTCTCTCGGCGCAAGGCGGTCGGTCCGAATGATGTGGCGATCGATTACGCGACAGATACCCAAGTTGAGTCCTGGTTGCCTCGCCTCGATGGTGTTGACGCTGTGGTCAATGCCATTGGCGTGCTTCGAGACAGCAGTTCGAGACCGATCCGGCGCGTCCATGAGGACGCTCCCAAGGCCTTGTGGCAAGCTTGTGCGCAGAGTGGGGTTCGGCGTGTCGTGCAAATTTCCGCCCTCGGCGTGGCGGATGCGTCGACGGTATACGCACAGACCAAGCTGGCTGCAGACCAGCGGTTGCTCGAACTCGCTGAAAGTCAAAACTTCAGCGCTGTGGTCGTTCGTCCAAGTGTTGTTTTTGGTAGAGGAGGGGCAAGCTCAGCGCTGTTTATGGCCCTCGCAAACCTCCCTGTGTTGGTTTTGCCCGCGCCCATGGTTACCGCACGGGTTCAACCGGTTGCGGTTGACGACTTGGCAGACGGGGTCGCTAAGCTTTTGGGTGAGCACATGAGCACCGCCGGCGTCTTGGCGGCTGTGGGTGCGCATGAGGTGGGCATGAGTGATTGGATTGCTAGTCTGCGCCAGCAGTTGGGCAAGTCCCGGGCGTGGATGCTCCCCCTGCCAATGCCCTTGACGCGGCTCAGCGCAAAGATGGGAGACGCGGTCCCGGGCGTGCCTTGGTGTTCAGAAACACTGGCAATGTTGGGCAGCGACAACGTCGCGCCCGTTGAGGCGTGGGAGCAGGTTTTGGGGCGCGAGCCCGTTGCGGCCAAAGACTTGGTTGCCAAGGCGTGGCTGAGCTAGGTGGATGGAGGTGCTGCCTAGCGTTGCGAAAGCGATCTGGGGGATCCGCACCCGCGCTCCTGTTCCCTATCGGGCCGGTCGCCCCTAAGCCAAGTGAGTGCTTTGCCGCCTTCCAAGGGGACCATGAATGCGCGCGGCTTGGAACAATTTACGCCGCGTGTTTGTCCCGCCAAGCTTGAATCGACATATCAACATCGTGCAGTCCGTTCATGGAGTCGATGCCGGCTGTGCGAATGTGTTCGAGTGCGGGATGCGATCCGCCCACCCAAATGCCCACAGTTTCAGGTAACTCCGCACGGACAGCCGCCAGTCCGTCGTGCACACTTTTAGCCGTGGGATGCGTAGAGAAGCTCAACGCCACGATGTCTGCTTTGTGAGCAGCCGCTCCACGGATGATGTCGTGTACCGGTGTTTGTGGGCCCAATGCCACACAGCGAGCGCCACTCAAACTCAGGGCGGCTTCCGCCATGAGTAAACCCAAACTGTGAGGCTCGCTTGGTAGCGTGGTGAGCAAGACCACCGGACGGTGGCTTTCCTGGTTGGATTGGATGTTATTGATCGCGTAGCGCATCACACCTTGTACGGTCTCTGTGTAGAGGTGTTCTTCGAATACTTCGATGTTGCCTTGAACCCAGCCTTCGCCGACGGCGTCATTGAGCGGGGAGACCACGTCGGTGATGAACCCCATGACCCCCAACTTGGCGAGGTCGCGCAGCAGCGCCTGTTTGAGCTGTTCCGCTTGGTGCTCTTTGATCGCCTTCCAATGCACCTGCAATTGAGCTGGCAGCACAGAAGCGTCGTTGGCAGCCCTTTCAGATGCAGTGGGACTCGCCAATCGAGCCAGCTCTTCAGCGGGCAGACCTACTATATGTCTAGGACGCAATCCCTGGTCGATCAGTCTTTTGAGCGTGCGCAACCGCTGTACCTGATCGACAGGATACACACGTTCATCGTTGGCATCGCGCAGCGGTTTAGGAAAACCATAGCGGCGTTCCCAGACTCGGAGCAGGTCTTTGCTCAGACCAGTCTCACGCTCTACCTCGGCAATGTGCAGTGATTGGTTCGACGGCGGAACAGTGAAGTTTTCCATTTTGTTCTAGACAATTTTATTTTTGGATTCAATAATGCGTTAAAACAGGGTCTTTGAGAGTCTTCATCACAGGATTATGATGGTTTTAAGTAGTTTGTCTAGGTCGATGTTATCCGGGGCTCTCCGACGGGGTCTCTCAGCAGAGGCATGGCAATGACCAGACGCATCGCGATTGTCGGCAGCGGGGTGGCCGGGTTGTCGGCCGCTCACCACCTCAAGGGCCACGCCCATGTCACGCTATTCGAACAGGATGCGCGCTTGGGCGGGCATGCCCATACCGTGGACATCACTCTGCCAACAGACTTGGGAGATGTGACGCATGGCGTGGACACTGGCTTTTTGGTTTTCAACGAAAGAACGTATCCGGGACTGATCGGGCTGTTCAGCGAATTAGGGGTGGCGACTGCGCGGTCGGATATGTCCTTCTCGGCGCAAATCCCGATGCAAGGGCGAGCAAATCAGATGGAGTGGGGCGGTGCTGATCTGAACAGCGTGTTCGCTCAAAGAATGAATTTATTTAGACCCAAATTCTGGGGGATGCTCCGGGATATTTTGAGATTCAATCGGGTCGCCACTGAACTCGCAGCGACCGGTCAAGCGGATCAGCTGCAGCAGCCTCTTCGAGAGTTTTTGCACAACAACCGTTTTTCGAGTGCATTCCAAGATTGGTATTTGTTGCCGATGTTGGGCTGTATTTGGAGCTGTCCGACAGATCAGATGTTGGAGTTCCCTGTGGCAACCATGATTCGGTTTTGTCACAACCATGGATTGATTCAAGTGAACGACCGCCCTCAATGGTGGACGGTAGAAGGCGGTTCGCGAGAGTACGTCAATCGCATCGCCAAGCATATCGACGTGATTCATACCTCGAGCCCGGTCGAAGCGGTGGTGCGCGGTGGCCCATCAGCGCCCAGTGCAACCTTGCGCGTCAATGGAGAGTCCGTCCCTTTTGATGCGATTATCTTGGCTGGACACTCAGATCAAAGTTTGTCCTTGCTGGCGCAGCCTACGGCTGAAGACCAAGCCATCTTGGGTGCGATTCGCTACCAAGACAACGAGGCCGTCCTCCACACCGACGATAGTGTGATGCCTCGCAGCCGACGCGCCTGGTCTGCATGGAACTATGAGCGTGCGAGTTCGATGGGGCAAGAAAGCACCAGAGTGTGTTTGCATTATTGGCTGAACGCGTTGCAGCCCCTGCCGTTCGACCAGCCAGTCATTGTGTCCTTGAACCCGCTTGGGGCAGTGGATGAGCGAAAGATCTTGGGCCGCTACGCGTACGCACACCCTGTTTTTGATGGTCCTGCGATCCGCGCACAAGCCCGAGTTTCAGAGCTGCAAGGGCAAGGCGGTGTGTGGTTCGCCGGCGCGTGGATGGGTTATGGGTTCCACGAGGATGGATTCCAGGCTGGCAAGCAGGCAGCGAAAGGAGCAATTGCCTCGTGATAGCCTCTCGTTTGCCCTTGGCAAGTGGACCGTATCTCGCAACCGGTCGCGTCGCGCATGAGCGATTGCGACCTGCGCGCCACCAGTTTCAATACGGCACCTACTTCTTGATGCTGCCCATGCGAGCAATCAGCCGCGCCGGCAGCGGAGACTTGGCCTGGAATCGGCGGGCATGGTTGAGTTTTTTTGATGTAGACCATGGAGATGGTCGCGCGCCCAGCGAAGGTGGATGTTTGGCCTGGCTTGAAGAACTGTTGATCCAAGCGGGTATTGATGAGCCGTGCGAAGAGATTTGGTTACAAACCTATCCGCGCATCGCTGGCTATCACTTCAAGCCTGTCAGTTTCTGGTACGCGGCCAATGCTGTGGGTGATCTGTGCGCGGTGGTGGCCGAAGTCAACAACACGTTCGGCGAGCGCCATTGCTATTTGATTGAGCGACCGAAGTGGGGTGAAGAAGTTGTTGCTGACAAGTGTTTTCACGTCAGTCCTTTTTGCGAAGTCCGCGGTCAGTACCGTTTCAGGTTTATGTGGCGTGGGGATCACTGTGTCGCAAGTGTTGACCATGACGACGAGCACGGACCGTTGATCACTACCCACTGGAGCGGACAGCTTCAGCCCTATTCCCAAGCGGCCGCACGCCGTGCGGCGTGGCGTTACCCGCTTCTCAGTTGGATGGTCACTTGGCGCATTCATTGGCAAGCCCTCCAGCTTTGGCTCAAGCGCGTTCCCTTTTTTAGCAAACCCCCAGCGCCAACAACAAGCGTCACACAGACGCATTCCACCGGGAGATCTACATGAATACCACCACGGTTCAATCTCAGGAGCGACACAGCCCAAAAGTCGACTGGCCTTGGGTTGCCAAGCGTGCGATCTCGATGTTGAACAAACTCAAAGTCGGTACGCTCACTGTGCACTGGCCCAACGGTGAAACCACTCACTTTGGCGAAGATGCGATCGAAGCCCATGCCTCGTTGACCCTGACCAGCTGGGAGCCGATTCATCAGGCTTTACGGGCAGGCGATATCGGGTTTGCGCAGGCATATATTGACGGACATTGGCACACACCTGATTTGGCTGGATTGCTGCGTTTGATATTGGCCAATCGACAGGCGTTGGATCAGGCAATTTATGGCCACTGGGCGGCGCGATTGGTCTACAGGTTGCGCCACTGGATGCGCCGCAACAGCAAAGCCAACAGCGCAAAAAATATCCCCGCACATTACGACTTAGGCAACGATTTCTACCGGCTTTGGTTGGATGCATCGATGAACTACTCGTCGGCTGTGTTTGACGGCGATTTTGGCAAGGACTTGTTTCAGGCTCAGCACGCCAAAGTGCGCAGGGCCCTGCACATGGCTGGCGTCAAGGCAGGCGCACGGGTATTGGAAATAGGCTGCGGATGGGGTGCCTTGGCTGAGATGGCGACAAAAGAGTTTGATGCTGAAATCGTTGGGCTGACCTTGAGTCCGTCGCAGCTGGCATTTGCCCAAAATCGCCTCGTCTCCAAAGGCTTGGCCAGTGCGGCAGATTTGAGGTTGCAAGATTACCGCGATCTCGGCGGCGAGCAATTCGATGCGATTTGTTCGATTGAAATGATCGAAGCAGTGGGTCAAGAATATTGGCCTGAGTATTTTTCAACTGTGGCCAAGGCCTTGAAGCCCGGTGGCAAAGCTTGTATTCAAGCGATCGTCATCGATGACCAGCATTTTGATCGCTACGTCAAAGGCTCAGATTTCATCCAGCAGATGATTTTCCCCGGAGGATGCCTGCCAAGCCCCAGTGCTTTCAAGGCTGCAGCAGAGGCGGCTGGTCTTGAAATCATCGATTCGTTTGCGTTTGGCGCCGACTATGCGGAAACATTGCGGCGCTGGCGCAGCGCATTCATGAACCAGGTGAGCGACGTCAAATCCTTGGGCTTTGACGATTTGTTTGTGCGCACATGGGAGTTCTATCTCGCCTATTGCGAGGCAGGATTTGATGCGGGTGACGTGGATGTGTTGCAGTACACACTGCAAAAGAAAAAGCACCATTGATGTGGCGACGATTGCAACTCAACTCGCCCATCGCTGATTGGCGAGGTCGCCGCGTTTGGCTGGTCGGGGCCTCCACCGGAATTGGTGAGGCCTTGGCCAAAGCCTTGCATCAGCGTGAGGCGAAAGTCATCGTGTCCGCTCGAAAAGTGGATGTGTTGAATGCGTTGTGCAAGGACTACCCGGGGATGTTGGCGAAGCCTTTGGACGTCACGGACGCTGACGCGGTGACCAAAGTGGCGTCCGAGATCGAGCGAGACACCGGACTCGACGTTGTGGTGTTCTGCGCTGGTTATTACAAGCCGATGCGTGCAGCGGCTTGGAGCGGCGAGGAGTGCCGACGGCACTGGGAAGTGAACGTCCAAGGCTGGTGGCATGTGCTGGATGTCGTGTTGCCTGTCGTTAGGGCGCGCGGTCAGGGACATCTTTGCGCGATCAGCAGTGTGGCGGGCTATAGGGCCTTACCCAAAGCACTGGCCTACGGACCGACCAAGGCCGCCTTGTCTCACTTGATGCAAGGGCTATACATTGATTTGAGGGGCGAGGGCATTGGGGTGAGCTTGGTGAATCCTGGGTTCGTGAGTACGCCTTTGACTGCACAAAACGATTTCAAAATGCCGGCGCTGATCTCGCCTGATGAAGCGGCGCGTGAAATCCTAGCCGGCTGGGCCAAGGGGTCGTTTGAGATCCACTTCCCTAAGCGCTTTACGCTGATCATGAAGGCGCTATCCTATTTGCCCTGGCGTTGGTATTTTTCACTCATGCGCCGAGTCGATGCATAGGAGTTTTCGTGCTGTCCCTGCTCTCAGTTCCAGAACCGGTGGTTGAGCGTGCAGCAGCGTGGTTTGGTTCGCTCACACCAGCGACCCTAGCCGAAATCGCTGACTGGTATGCCTCAGATGCACGCTTCAAAGACCCCTTTCAGGAGGTGCGTGGCTTGATCGGCATCCGCGCCATTTATGCCCACATGTTTGAAGTGCTGGAGGCACCTCAATTTTTGATTCGCCAACGCATTCATCAAGGCGAACAGACAGTACTCTTGTGGGATTTTAAGTTTGGCATTCGATTCCGCAACAAGGTGATCGCCCAATCGATTCATGGCGCTACCCATTTGACATGGGCGCAGCATGGCGGCGAATGGCGCATTCAAGACCACCGCGACTATTGGGATACTGCGGAAGAGTTGTACGAAAAATGGCCTCTTTTTGGCGCGGTGTTGCGCTTCATGAAACGGCGTATGGCGACACCGCAAGAACAGGCCCAGAAAATTTAATTTAAATTGCTCGAGCGAAGCCGCTCAGGCGAATCGACTGCATAGAATGGGTTCTATGTTTGTTCATTTGCGCCTTCACTCTGAGTTTTCTGTCGTCGACGGAGCTGTTCGAATTCCAGCGGCGGTCAAGGCTGCCGCAGCCTCCCAGCAAGGCGCCTTGGCCCTGACTGACTTGAACAACATGTTTGGGGCAGTCAAGTTCTATAAAAAGGCTCGAGGGGCAGGAGTGAAGCCGATTTTGGGGGCCGAGGTCATGTTGCAGGACTGGCCTGGCTCACCAGCTGAAAGTGTCCACCTTGGTGCGGCTGGTAGCGCCGCCGTCTCAGCCAAAGTGGTGTTGCTTGTGCAAAACCACCAAGGTTATCTAAACCTATGTGAACTGTTGGCGCGAGGATGGACGCAGGGTGTGCAGCGTGATCAAGCCCAATTGAAGTGGGCATGGCTTGAGGAGCTGTCGGAGGGGTTGTTGGTCTTGAGCGGCGCACAAGCTGGCCCTGTGGGGAGGGCGTTGGTTGCGGGGGATACCGCGCAGGCTTCCGAGGCTGCCCTGGGTTTTGCCAAGCTGTTTCCCCATCGTTTTTACATTGAGTTGCAAAGAGCGGGGCGCTCCGACGATGAGCGCCATGTCTCCTTGGCGGCGCAATTGGCGGCACGCTTAGGTATTCCCGTCGTGGCAACGCACCCCATTCAGTTCTTGACCGCCGATGATTACGAGAGCCATGAAGCGAGGGTTTGTATCTCAGAGGGTGAGATCTTAGGAAATCGCCGCCGAGTTCGGCGTTTCACCCCCGAGCAATACTTCAAGAGCTCGGCAGAGATGGAGGCTTTATTCGCTGATCTGCCCAGTGCACTCCAAAACACGGGTGAGATTGCCAAGCGTTGCAGCTTGAACCTAGAGCTTGGTAAACCACAGCTGCCTGATTTTCCGACTCCGGTGGTGGATGGCCAGCCGCTTCCCATGGCGGATTACTTTCGTCAGTTGTCGTTTGAGGGGCTCGAGGAGCGCCTAGAGCTGCTGTACCCCGATGAACAAGAGCGCATGGCAGCCCGACCCCGGTACGTTGAACGCCTGGAGTTTGAAATCGAGACGATTTTGGGTATGGGATTTCCAGGTTACTTTTTGATCGTGGGCGATTTCATCAATTGGGCTAAAAACAACGGCTGCCCAGTGGGGCCAGGGCGTGGATCGGGTGCGGGCTCGTTGGTGGCTTATTCACTCAAGATCACAGATCTTGATCCGCTGCGTTACAACCTGCTGTTTGAGCGATTCTTGAACCCTGAGCGGGTCTCCATGCCCGACTTCGATATTGATTTTTGCCAGACGAATCGTGATCGTGTGATCGACTACGTCAAGGAGCGGTATGGGCGCGATGCGGTCAGCCAGATCGCGACGTTTGGCACCATGGCTGCCAGAGCTGCGGTGCGTGACGTGGGCCGGGTCCTCGATTTCAGTTATGGCTTTTGTGATGGTATTTCTAAGCTTATACCCAACAAGCCCGGTACGCATATCACGATCGCTGAGGCTATCGAGCAAGAGCCGATACTGAAAGAGCGGGTGCAGCGAGAAGAAGAGGTTCGCCAACTGCTTGAGATGGCCCAGAAGCTTGAGGGCATGACTCGCAATGTCGGTATGCACGCGGGCGGTGTCCTGATCGCTCCTGGCAAGTTGACCCATTTTTGCCCTCTCTATCAGCAGCCAGGTAGCGAATCGGCAGTCAGCCAATTTGACAAAGACGACGTTGAAGCAGCCGGTTTAGTCAAGTTCGACTTTTTGGGTTTGGCAACGCTGACCATTTTGGAATTGGCGCGTGACTTTATTCGTGCGCGCCATGAGTCGCAGCGCGATTTTAATTTCGAGCGCGTTCCGTTGGACGACTCGACGGTCTACGAGCTTTTCTCACGCGGACAGACGGAAGCGGTGTTCCAGTTTGAAAGCCGAGGGATGCAAGGCATGTTGCGGGACGCGAGACCGAGCCGTCTCGAGGACTTGATCGCGCTGAATGCTTTATACCGCCCAGGACCGATGGATTTGATTCCAACTTTCGTGGCCCGAAAACATGGTCGTGAGGAAGTGGTCTATCCCCATCCTTCACTAGCGGAGATGCTGTCTGAGACTTATGGAATCATGGTCTATCAGGAGCAGGTGATGCAGACCGCTCAGATCATGGCCGGCTACTCACTCGGCGGCGCCGATATGCTGCGCCGTGCGATGGGCAAAAAGAAGCCCGAGGAGATGGTGAAGCAGCGCGAAATATTCCGAGCCGGCGCTGCTGAAAAAGGCATTGATCAAGCCAAAGCAGACGAAGTATTTGACTTGATGGAGAAATTCGCTGGATACGGCTTTAACAAGTCGCACGCTGCAGCGTACTCGTTGCTCGCGTATCACACGGCCTGGGTAAAAGTGCATTTCACAGCGGAGTTTTACGCCGCGAACATGACCATTGAAATGGGCAATACCGACAAACTCAGGGTGTTGGTCGAAGATGCGCAGGCGATGGGTATTCAATTTGAAGCCCCAGACATCAACCGTGGCACATTCCGGTTTCACCCGGTCAGCGACAAGGTGGTGAGGTATGGTTTGGGGGCCATTCGCGGCTCAGGGGAGCAAGCCATTGAGGCCATCGTCGCTGCGCGTGATGAGGGTGGTCCATTCAAGTCGCTGTTTGATTTTGCTGCTCGGGTTGATAAATCTAAAGTCAACAAGCGCACGATCGAAGCTTTGATTAGAGCAGGTGCAATGGACGGACTTGAGCGCAATCGGGCAGCGCTTCTCGCCAGCCTGGAGCGTGCGATGGACTATGCTGCAGCCCAAGCGGCGAATGCCAATCAGGTCGGCTTGTTTGACATGATGTCTGATGCCCCAGGCGCTTCGGATGAGGTGCCAGAACTGGTTCACGCGTTACCTTGGGGTGTGCGTGAGCAGTTGATGCAAGAGAAGCAAGCCCTCGGTTTCTTTTTGTCAGGCCACTTGTTTGATGAAGCCAGCGCAGAGGTCCGTCAATTTGCGAAAACCACCTTGGATGGTTTGGTCGACAGCCGCGACCCCGTATTGGTGGCGGGTATCGTCAGTGATGTGCGCGTCATCAACGGTCAGCGCGGCAAGCTTATTATTTTTCGCTTGGATGATAAGACCAAGAGTCTAGACGCGTCGGTCGACGAGGGTCTTTTCAATGCCAACAAAGAGACGTTGAAGGACGATGAGCTTGTGATTCTGCAAGTCGTCCCACAACCTGATCGCATGTCAGGAGGCCTGCGCCTCAAGGTGCAGCGGATTTGGAATTTGGCGCAAGCACGTTGCCGCTTTGGCAAGCATTTGCGGGTAGAGGTCCGTGACCGTATGCCTAACTTGCCTCAGCTGGTTGAGCAATACCCTCCCAAACGGGAATGGGCAGAGGAAGGTGAGCGCATTCGAGGTTTGAAGGTCGTGCTGCACGTGGTTCGAGATCAGGCAGAGGCTGATATCGAGTTGGACGAGCGAGCCATGTTTTACCCATCTGAGGCGGCGTTGCAAGGGTGGCTGTCCCAAGCACATGGACAAGAAGCCAAAGTGATTTACGGCTCCGCACAGAACTGAATCAAAAAAGCCCACCATGAGGTGGGCTTTTTTATCGGCGGTTACAGCCGCGAGGTTGTCGCCTCAACACGGGTTGTGATGGGCCCAGAGCCAGAGAAGCGCTCCAGCCAAATGTAGATCACCGGCGTAATGTAGAGCGTGACGGCTTGAGACAAGACCAAGCCTCCAACTACCGCCAAGCCCAGTGGTTGCCGCAACTCTGCTGCAGCACCATGCGCAATCGCAATGGGCAACGCACCAATAGCAGCCGTTAAAGTCGTCATCATGATGGGACGGAAACGAAGAATCGCAGCCTGCCGGATGGCGTCCCTCGGTGTTAGCCCTTCGTTGCGCTGGGCATCCAGCGCGAAGTCAATCATCATGATCGCATTCTTCTTGACGATACCAATCAGCATCAGCAAACCAATCACCGCGATGATGGTGAGGTCCTTTCCGAAGAACTGAAGCGTGAGTAGCCCACCAACCATGGCAGAGGGCAGCCCCGCGAGGATGGTGAGCGGGTGGATGTAGCTCTCATACAGCATGCCGAGCAATATATAAATCACGATGACCGCCGCGATCAGCAACCACACCTGCGAGGCCTGCGAAGACTGGAAGACCGCCGCGTCACCGCCGTAGCTGGTCAGAATGGTCGGCGGCAGTTTGAGCTCTGCCACCATTTTGTCCAGCGCCTGCGTTGCGACACCCAGTGGGACGCCCGGCGCCAAGTTGAACGAGAGCGTCACAGCCTCCAGTTGCCCCTGGTGCTGAATAGAAACCGGACCAAGCGTTCGTTCAACCGTCGCAAACGAGGACAGCGGCACAAGGGCCCCCGCCTTGGTGCGCACGAAAATGTCCATAAGGTTGTCTTCCGCCTGCCCGCCATCGTTCGGCACCGACAAGATCACTTGCCAGGTTCCCGCATCAGTGTAGATGCTGGCCACTTGGCGATCTCCATAGGCGCTGTAGAGCAGCGTTCGCAGCGAGGCCATGTCGATGCCGAGCAACTGCGCTTGTACCTTGTCAATTTTGAGCTCTGCTTGAAGTGCCTTGTTCTCGGCATCGGTATTGACGTCGGTGAAGCGCTCATCGCTGTTCATGGCAGCCATGACCTTTTCGGACCAATTGGATAAGTCACCGCCACTCACGCTCTGCAGCGTGTACTGGTAGCGCGCCCGACTGAATCGACCGCCCACTTGCAAGTTCTGGAGAGGGCGGAAAAACACCCGAACGCCCGCTACGGAAGAGGTTGCTTTGCGCAACTCAGCAAGAGTATCCTTGATCGCAGGTCGCTCTGAACGGGGCTTGAGCGTCAAAAACATGCGCCCATTGTTGCCGCCCCACATGATCGCAGCCATGCTCTCGACGGCGGGGTTCTGCTGGGTGATGGCAGCGACTTCGTCCACCATGCGCTGCATGGTTTTAGGAGCAACGTCTTGTGGTCCTGTGATGGTGGCCATCACCTGCCCGATGTCTTCCTCAGGGAAATAGCCCTTGGGCATGATCACAAAGAGCCAAACCGTCAGCGCAAAGCTGGCGAAGGTCACCACCAGCATGACCCAGCGGTGGTGCAAAGTCCAGTCCAAAGAGCGGCGGTAGCCACTCAAGGTCCTTTGAAAGCCCCATTCAAACCAAGCCGTCATGGCCAGTGTCAGACTCTTGCGCTGAGAAACCGCATCTGTTTCGTGCCGCAGGAATCGGCTACACAACATTGGCACCAGTGTCAATGAAACCACTGCAGAGACCAGAATTGCCAGGCCAACGATCACTGCGAACTCGTGGAACAAAAGGCCCAAGGTCCCGGGCATAAAAAAGATCGGAATCAGCACGGCGACCAATGAAATCGAAATCGAAATGATCGTGAACGAGACTTCGCGTGCTCCTCGCACTGCTGCTTCGAACGGCTTCATGCCGCCCTCGATATGCCGAACGATGTTCTCCAACATCACGATTGCATCGTCAACCACCAAACCGACTGCGAGCGTGATGCCAAGCATGGAGATGTTGTCCAAGCTGTAGCCCATGACGTAAAGGAGCGACATGGCGCCCACCAGTGAAACTGGTATCGACAGGGTCGGAATGATGGTGGCAGAAATCCGCCGCAAGAACAAAAAGATCATCAGCACCACCAAAACAATGGTCAGTGCCAGCGTGAAATAAATGTCGTCGAGGGCCTCGCGGATAGACTTGCCGCGATCATTCAACGATTGCAAAGTAACCCCCTGTGGCAATTGCTCGCGCAGGCTAGGCAACGCTTTTTGGATGGAATCAATCACCGCAATGGTGTTCGCATCGGGCTGTCGCTGCACCGCAAGGATGATGGACGGTACACCGTTGTAGCGACTGATCCGAGTTTCATCCTCAACCGAGTCAAGGATCTGCGCCACGTCTCGCAAGTAAACGGGGACTCCATTGCGCACGGCAACAATGTGGTTAGAGAATTCCCTGGCGCTGCTCAACTGCGTGTTGGCTTGCACGATCAGAGATTGGCTCTCACCTTGAATCACCCCCAAAGGCGTGGTGGAGTTGACGGCCCTCAAACTGTTCGCCAGATCATCTAGGGTGAGGTTGCGGCTTGCCAATGATTGGGGGTCGGCCTTGACTCTCACGGCATAGCGGCGAGCACCGTAAACAATGACTTGCGCGACGCCTTCGATCGTGGAGAGCGAGGGGGATATCAAGTTTTCTGCAAACTGGGACACGCGAGTCAAATCCGCGGTGTCTGAGCTCAAAGCCAAAATCAACACAGGCGAATCTGCCGGGTTCACCTTGCGGTAAGACGGCAATTCGGTCATCTCAGAAGGCAGCCGACGTTGACTCTGCAACAAGGCGGACTGCACATCGGCTGCAGCATCGTTGATGTCTTTGTCTTCGTTGAACTCAAGCGTGACGGACGTCCGACCCAAGCTGCTCGATGAAGTGATTGTTTTGATGCCAGCAATCGTTGAGAACTGTTTTTCAAGAGGCAACGCGACAGACTGCGCCATGGACTCTGGGCTGGCTCCAGAGAGGTTGGCCGTCACATTGATGGTTGGGGTGTCGTAGCGGGGTAGGGCCGCAACGGGGATTTTGCTCAGCGCCGAGGCGCCCAAGGCCAGAATGGCAATGTTGAGCAACACCGTCATCACCGGACGGCGAATGAAGAGCTCGGTGGCGCGCATGGTTTATTCCCTCGAGCTGGAGACAGCCGCAGGTCCGACGACGCGAACCTTGGCGCCGGGACGCACATTTTGGCGACCGTCAACGACGATTTTTTGGCCATCCTTGAGCCCACGCACTGCAACGAATTCACCCATCTTGGTCAATGGGGTCACCTTTTGCAGCTTTGCGAGACCATCCTCCCCGACTACAAACACGGATCGGGTCGTGTCCTTGATCACCAAGCTCGCTTGAGGAATGACAGCCACTTGTGGCAGGTTCTTTGCCTCCAGGGATACTTGCACCGCCGTGCCTGGCCAGAGGTCTTGCTGGGCGTTGGGCACTTTGGCCCTCAGACTCATCATCCCAGTGGCCGCGTCGATTGTGCTGTCATAGAAGGTCAACACCCCTTTGCGCTGTTGATCGAGGTCGGCCAACTGCACATTGACCGATGCTCCGACCCCCGCGCTTCGAACGGCCTGCACTTGCGCTTGCGGCAGGCTGAACTCAACGCCCATCGGATCCAATTGCGTGATGGTCATCAAAGCGACAGCGGATGCTCCCGAGCTGACCAAAGTTCCTGGAACAGCCTCGATGCGCCCCAGCCGGCCGCTGATGGGTGCTTGGATGGTGAACAGGCTGACCTGGATTTCCTGAGCCGCGAGCGCGGCTTCATCGGCTTTGACTTGGGCCAGCTGTGCATCGACTTGGGCAGCCAAGTTGCTGGTCGCGCTGGGTGAAACAAAGTTTTGATCTAACAAGGATTGAGATTGCTTGAGTTGGCGCTGCAACTCCATCAAGTTGGCTTGAGACTTGGCTAGGTTGGCCTGCGCTTTGGCCAAATTGGCACGCTCCACCCGACTGTCCAATGCCAGCAGCACTTGACCGCGCTTCACGGTCTCGCCTTCGCGCACCTTGATTTCTGCAACCAAGCCGTTGACTTGGGAGCGGACTGCGACCGTTTGCAGCGATGCAGTGTGTCCTGTAGCCGCAAATGATTGGGCGACATCTTCCAGTTTGACCGTGTGAACGGTCACTGCAGAGGGAGGGAATGCCTTCTTGGGGGGGCCGCTCGGAGCGCCTCCCGGGCCTTTGTTGGCCGCTGCTGGCGAACCGGGCTTTGCCTTCTCGCTGGCCGCTCCTTCTGCCGGTTTGGGCGCTTGTGCCCAGGCAGAGGCGGTGAACACGATGGCGAGGAATCCCAAGAAGCACTGGCGGTTTTTCATGGCGAAAATGGAAGATGTGAATCTGAGCGTTGAGCGGACGAGTCCACTTGACGCGATGTGCTGCGAAGCATAGCTAATTTTGACCAGTTTTGTTTGTCGCGCGCGCAAAGCTTGCGATTCACGCGAGGACTCGTGCCAAATAGCCACACGGCCTGATACAGGGCTGCCGACTGTCGTTAGCCTTCGGGACTTTACTTTTTAGGGTAAAAGTTGATGCGCAGGGGGCTGGGTACGGAGCCGTCTTCGTCTTTCGGCAACCGGCCAGTTCGATCAAGGCCCCGCAGGACCGCTTGATCCCAAGCAGGATTGCCACTGGACGTGACCAGTTTGCGACCCAAAATTTCACCATTTGGCGCGCTGGCAACCTCGACCAAGGCGGGCGTGTTGTCATTGATTGAGCCTGCGAACACGATGTTGGGTCTGACGGTGGCATCCACTTTGGCGCCGTAGCTCGCTGAAGGACCTTTGGAGACGGCCGCCGTGCCTTTGGAGGCAGGGTTGTTGCCTTGGCCGACCAAGCCAGCTGTGCGGGCTATTTGATCCTCCCGCATTTGTTTCAAGATGGCTTGTTGGCGCTCTTCTTCCGCCTTTTCTCTGGCCGCCTTTTCCCTCTCAGCTTTTTCTTTGGCTGCCTTTTCCTTAGCTGCCTTTTCCTTAGCTGCCTTTTCCTTAGCTGCCTTTTCCTTAGCTGCCTTTTCCCTCTCGGCTTTTTCTTTGGCAGCCTTTTCCTTAGCTGCCTTTTCCCTCTCAGCTTTTTCTTTGGCAGCCTTTTCCTTAGCTGCCTTTTCCTTGGCCGCTTCTTCTTCGGCCTTTTTCTTTT
>CAYZHE010000001.1:0-19070 GCA_964478285.1 uncultured Burkholderiaceae bacterium | reverse complement strand
GCCTTTTCCTTAGCTGCCTTTTCCTTGGCCGCTTCTTCTTCGGCCTTTTTCTTTTCGGCCAGTGCAATATCAGCCGCACTCGGAGCCGGCGGCGCGACCTGCTCCGGCTCGGGTGCTGGCGGCGGCGGTGGAGGGGCAGGCTCAGGCTCTGGCTTAGGCTGAGGCTCTGGAAGCGGAGTGGGCTTGGGCGCTGCTTCTTCGATTACCGGTGAAATCAACTCTGCCTCGAAAACGACAGATTGCTCCGTCTGCCTCCAGTCAATGCTGACAGTTAGTGCAATGATCAGTGCAAGGTGCGCAACGACCGCACCGGCGAGCGCCTTGGGCCATTGGATTTGGGTATCCAATGCGGCCGATTCGATCACCCGGCTATTCGGTGCGCTCAAGGCGTCAGGCATGGGTGGCAATTAACGTCGGGTGGTCACAGAGAGACCCACACGAGAAATACCCGCCTGTTGGAGGGCGTCCATGACGTTGACGACTTGCTCATAAGCGACCGATTTATCGGCGCTGATGACCACTGCTGTGCTGGGGTTGCCGACTTGGGTCTCGCGGATCCGGTCCTGCATGGCGATCACTTGAGCGGCGACTTGATTGAGGGTGGTTGCCACTTTGGTTTTCCCTTCCCTCACTTCAAGTTGCGCATTGGCATCGACGATGACTTGAATGACTTGGTCAGGTTGCCGAGGCGCTTGTCCCATGGTTGGCAATTGGATGACGCTAGGTGTGATCAACGGCGCTGTCACCATAAATATGATCAACAGCACCAGCATCACATCGATGAAAGGCACCATATTGATTTCGTTCATGGTGCGGCGCTTCTTTCGCCCCGAGCTGACTTGCGGCATATCGGTTCTCCCTCGTGCGCTCAAGCGCCGCCTTGGGCGTTCAAGTTGCGTTGGAGGATGTTGGAGAACTCGTCCATGAATGTGTCCATGTGGCTCGACATGCGTTCGATCTGTGCGCTGAATCGGTTGAATGCCAACACCGCTGGGATGGCTGCAAACAGACCGATGGCGGTGGCCACCAAGGCCTCAGCGATGCCAGGCGCGACGGTGGCCAGAGTGACGTTTTGTAGCGCTGCCAAACCGGTGAAGGCGTGCATGATCCCCCAAACCGTACCGAACAGACCTACATAAGGGGAAACCGAGGCTACTGATCCAAGAAAGGACAAATGCGACTCGAGCGCATCCATTTCCCGTTGATTGCTCACTCGCATCGCGCGCTGCGCGCCCTCGAGCAAAACGGCCGGGTCTTGCACACGGCGCTCGCGCAGCTTCAAGAACTCGCGCATACCAGCGCTAAAAACGCGTTGCAAGGAGCCGCCTTCTCCCTCAGTCGCCTGGGCGTTGTTGTACAGATCGCTCAGGCTGGCACCCGACCAAAATTCACGCTCGAACTGATCGTTGCAATTCGTTAGCCGCCGCAGCGTCGCGCTCTTGCCGAAAATCACAGCCCAGCTGGTCACCGAGACACTCAGCAACAAAAGCACCACAGCTTGGACAACCCAGCTGGCGTTGAGCAACAGTTGAATGATGGACAGGTCTTGATTCATGTCGGTTTCAATCGTTCTAGGATGGAAGAGGGAATGCGCGCTGGCTTGATGGATTTTGCCTCAACCCAGCCGATTCTGATTTCGCCTTCACTCAGGCAAACGGGTTCTGCAGCGTCTAGTCGCCAGGCGCTTTGCTCTAGGACCAAGCTGGCGCGACCACCTTGTTTTAAATAAGTGCGGATTTCGAGCAAGTCATCCAAACGGGCGCTTTGGTGATACCGAACAGCCGTTGCTGAAACAACGAACATCCCGCCACTGACTTCGCGAAGCGCGTGTTGCTCTATGCCTAAATGGCGCAGCCATTCTGTGCGTGCGCGCTCAAAAAACTTAAGGTAGTTGGCATAAAACACAATCCCCCCGGCGTCGGTGTCTTCCCAGTAGACACGCACTGGCCAGATGAAGTCCGGTGCAACCGCCGTCATGCAACCTCGTGAGGGCGCAAGTCTGGCGCCAGTGGGTGCAGCACGCCGTTGATGAATTTGTGTCCATCCGTACCGCCAAACGATTTAGCCAACTCGATGCATTCGTTCAGCACGACGCGCATCGGTACATCTAAACAGCTTTGCAGTTCATACACGCCGATCCAAAGGATAACGCGCTCGATAGGCGAAATCTCAGCCAACGGCCGATCCAAATGCGGTGCGATGGTGGCATCCAACAACGCACGACCTTCTGCGCAGCCGCGCAACAAGGCATCGAAATGCACGCTGTCGCACTTGTGGAATCCAGTCAGATCTCGGGTATACGCGTCGATGCCGTCGATGCTGTCTTGACCGATGAGGACTTGGTAGAGCGCCTGCACAGCGAATTCGCGTGCGCGCGTTCGCGCTGACTTGTCGGACGCCTTGCGCATCGCAGGCCGACTTTTAGGAGGATTGGTGTCTTCAGTCATGCTCACATTTGGTCCAGAAGTTGCGCCATTTCAACCGCGACCTGGGCAGCATCGCGACCTTTGTCCGTCTGTCGTGCGAGCGCTTGTGCGTCATCTTCAACCGTCAAGATGGCGTTGGCAATCGGGATCTCATAGTCCAAAGCCACTCGGGTCACGCCCGCGCCTGATTCGTTGGCCACCAATTCAAAGTGGTAAGTCTCACCGCGGATGATGCATCCCAGCGCGACCAACGCGTCGTACTGGTCGTCTTTGGCAAGGGCTTGCAGTGCCACAGGAATCTCGAGGGCACCGGGTACCTCGAATACATGGATGTCTTTTTCATCAACACCCAAGCGGATCAACTCGGCGTGGCAGGCGTCGAGGAGGGCTTGGGTAACGCCGTCATTGAAACGTGCCCGCACAATACCGATGATGAGGTCTTCACCATTGAGCTCTGGGGCCTGTCCTTGGTCTGCATATTGCATGGGTTTTACTCTTGTTCGTGTTGATAGCCGCAGACCTCAAGTCCGTAGCCGGTCATGCTCGGCATCCTGCGAGGCGTACCCAGCAAGGTCATTTTTTGAACGCCACAGGCGCGCAAAATCTGCGCCCCCACGCCATAGCTGCGCAAATCCATTTGGCCGCGTGCGGGACCGTGTGCAGGTTTAGCCACGCCTTGGAACTGTGCGATCAGTTCAGTGCCCGTTTCACCCGCATTCAAGAACACTGCAACGCCCCGACCCTGTTGTTCCAGATAGCGCAGACTTGCGTCCAACGGCCATGAGTGCAACGAGCGACCCACTTCGAGAGCATCGAGCACAGACAAGGGCTCATGCACGCGTACCGGGACGACATCGTTAACCTCCCACGTGCCTTTGACGAGTGCGAGGTGTACCTTGCCGCTGGGCCGATCTTTGAAAGCGTGCGCGGTGAACTCACCGTATGCCGTCTTCAACGGGCGGCTGCCCAAACTGTCAATCAGAGATTCGTTCCGGCTGCGGTGCTCGATCAAGTCTGCAATGGTGCCGATCTTTAGGCCGTGTTCTGCGGCAAATACTTGGAGGTCGGGCAAGCGAGCCATCGTGCCGTCATCTTTCATGATCTCGCAGATGACCGAGGAGGGTGAGCAGCCAGCCATCGTTGCCAAGTCACAACCGGCTTCGGTGTGGCCCGCGCGCATGAGCACGCCGCCCTCGACCGCCTGGAGAGGAAAGACGTGTCCGGGTTGTACCAAGTCGCTGGGGGTGCTGTTGGGATTAACCGCAACAGCGATGGTCTTGGCACGATCGGCTGCCGAGATGCCGGTGGTGACCCCTTGCGCAGCTTCAATCGAAACGGTGAAGGCAGTGGAATAGACCGTGCCATTTTGGCGGGCCATGGGCGGCAAGCCCAGAAATTCGCAGCGCTGGCGGGTCAGCGTCAGACAAATCAGCCCACGCCCGTACTTCGCCATGAAATTGATCGCCTCAGGCGTGACATGGTCGGCAGCCAAGACCAAATCGCCTTCGTTTTCGCGGTCCTCCTCGTCTACCAGGATGACCATGCGTCCTGCTTTCATGTCGGCGACGATGTCTTCAACGGGAGAAATGGGAACCGGATTCATGAAGTATTCCAAAAGAGCAAATAGGAGCCAAGACGAAGTTGGCAATAGCCTGCATTATCGCAAGTTCGGTGGGACAGAAAAAGCAGAGGCTGGGGGCCTCCCTTTGGGGCCGATCAGTCAGGCAAAGAGGCTGGGTTGGTCGGGCTCAACATTCGCTCAACGTAGCGCGCAATCAGGTCAATTTCCAGATTCACACCATGGCCCGGTTGGAGGTGTCCCAAAGCGGTGTTTTCGATGGTGTGTGGGATCAAATTAATGCTCAGTACGCAACCTGAGCCTTCGTCGGATACGGCATTGACCGTCAGGCTGACGCCGTTGACCGTGATCGAGCCTTTATAGGCGATGAAGCGGGCCAGTTGCTTGGGCGCCTCGATGGCCAACAACCAGCTCTCTCCAACCGACTCGAATTGCCGAACCACGCCTTTCCCATCGACGTGGCCGCTGACCAGATGGCCGCCCAATCGGTCATGGGCCCGCAGGGCCTTCTCGAGGTTGATCGTGTTGTGCTGATCCAAGCCACAAGTCTTTTCAAGGGATTCCGCAGAAATATCTATGGTGAATAGACCTCTGGCGACGTCGAATGAGGTTACCGTCATGCACGCCCCGTTCAAAGCGATGCTGTCGCCTAAGCCAACATCTTCGAGATAGCTTGGGGCAACGGCGATGGTTAAGCGCTTGCCATGTGCCTGGGATTCGCCCAGACTTTCAACGTCGGTGATGCGACCGATCGCAGTGATGATGCCGGTGAACATTGAATTGAGGCCTTATCGATATCAAAAAGGCAGTTGCTCGTGCGCGCTGAGGCGGATGCGCAAGTCACTGCCGATGGGGGTTGTTTCGATCCAGTGTAGCGGGAGCGCCTGATCCATACTCGTCAAAGGCCCATAGGTGCTCATGCCTGTGCCCAGCCCCAGCCATTTGGGTGCAAGATAAATCAGCATTTCGTCGACCAGCCCTTCGCGCAAAAACGACGCGTTGAGTGCCGCCCCCGCCTCAAGGTGCAGTTCATTGACGCCCCTTCGCCCCAGGTCTTGCAGCATGACTTCGAGGTCGACCTTGCCGCTGGCATTGGGGCACGCACAGGCATAGCTGGCCAGCGATAGCGGTGCGCTGTCAGCATTGGCTTTGGGATTGGCATTGGCGTGGTAGAGCCAAACCGCTCTTGCGGGTTGCCACAACTTGGCTTCAGCTGGGGTTTGAAGTCGGCTGTCAATCAGCACCAGATGCGGTTGCCGTGGGCTCACCACATCGCGCACATCTAAGCGAGGGTCATCGCTCAATACCGTCCCTATCCCTGTTGCTACCGCGCAGGCACGTGCTCGCCAAGCATGGCCGTCCGCACGTGCTTCGGGCGAGGTGATCCATTGGCTCTGGCCATTGGCCAGGGCGCTAACGCCATCGATGGAGGCAGCCATCTTGAGGCGCACCCAAGGACGTCCCCGTACCATGCGGCTGAAAAAACCGACGTTGAGCAGCTTTGATTCCTGTGCCAACACACCGACATCAACTTGGACACCAGCCGCTTGCAGATGAGCAATCCCGCGTCCAGATACCAATGGATTCGGATCGCTGATGGCTAGCACCACCCGGTGCAAGCCGGCCATGACCAAGGCCTCGGCACACGGAGGTGTCCGACCGTGGTGTGAACAAGGCTCGAGCGTGACATAGGCCGTGGCACCCGCCACCGCATGGCCTTGAGACTGCGCATCTTTGATTGCCATGATTTCAGCGTGGTGGCTACCCGCTGCTTGGGTGTGTCCTTGACCGATGACCAGCCCTCGTTGGTCGACGATGACGCAACCGACGCGCGGGTTGGGGTTCGATATGCAAAGGGCACGCTCAGCTTGAGCGAGCGCGAGCTGCATGTACCTGACGTCGTCAAGAGATTGGCTGGAGGATGCGGTGGACATTCGCCAATGTTAACCAACCCAACTTGCTGGCGTGTCACCGTTGGCGCCAAGTGGGCGAAGTTCGTTAGAAGGAACAGGTTCGCCCAGAACCATCGACGCGCCAGATCGCCATGTCTTGGTCGATGGCCCAACCCCGACAGGTTGAGTCGGACGTTGAGTCCTGGGCGCTCTGCGCAATGCGCCACAGCGTGAAGTGCCCACCATCGGGGATTTCCCAAAACCATTGGATCAAGGCGGTACTCGATACACATGGCGGTACCGAAAGCTGGACTGACGCGTAAGTACCGCTGTCCCATGCTGATTTTTCGATTTCTAACGCGCAGTCTCTGAGTTCGCGTTTGGCTTCCTCGACTTGCTGGTCGACTTGGGTCAGTGCAAAAATTTCCAGGCTCCCCCAAGCCATCACGATAGAGAGCGCCATGACCACCAGCCATTCAATGAGGGTGCCTCCGCCACAATTTTCAGGCGTGCGCAGTCGGTGGTGGCGCGGCTTGCCATTCATTGGGATAGCCATCGCCAAGCGACCATGCGCAGTGTGCCGGTGGGCTCAGGTGTCCAAATCGCCTGAGCAGCAGATACGCTGCCTTCGCGCTGACCTTTGGATACGACCGTGACGCGATACAGCCACACCGATGCAGAGCCGCCTGTGCTGGGCGTCCCCAGCCATGGTTCGATCCAATATCGGGTGTGCTCCTCACTCAGCATGGGATCGGAGTCCGACGAAACCGACAGTGCGATCCCCGCGCTGCTGCCAGTGGACCAGATGGATGGAGATTCAGCGGCTTGAAGCCAATCGCTTGCTTCGCGAACGAGGGGGTTGCCCAAAGCACACAAGCCTTGGTCACAGGTTGTCGCCATTGCCGGTGTTGCCAACACAGCGGCTTCCCAGCGCGCTCTCAAAGGTTCTACAAAGTTGGGGTCTCCATCCACCGCATCAGGCGGTGAAGTACCTGACCATTCAGACCAGGGTGTCCCAGATCCCGCTCGGCAATTCATACAGAGGAGGTCAGCCTTGGCGTGTGCCATGGCGGACTGCACAGCTTTCGCACTGCGGACCTGATCTGCATGGCTACCAAGCAATCGATGCCATTGCATGCTATCGAGCTGTGCGGTACTCAAAATCGAAGCGATCACACTAACCCAGCCAAGCCACAGCAAGAGGGCGCTGCCGCGGGCCGGTGCGCAACCAACTGCGCGCCCTTGGACGGGACGCAGATGGGGCTTCATGGGGGCGCCCAAGTGCTGAAGGACGCCACGGGTGAGTGGAACACGCTTCTGGTGAGCGTGTATTCCCCGGAACTGGCAGCCAGCACTTGGCCTTCGCAATCAACAGGGGGTGTCCGGTGTGACCGAGTCCAGTTGGGATGCTCTTGTATCAAGCAAATTTCCAGCGCTTGAACGATTTGTTGCTCGGTAGGCGGCACCGTTTGCCACTGCCATCCAGTGCCGACTTGCACGGCCCAGGACAGTTGCCAGCTGTGGACGTCGCCGAGCATGGGTTGCGTGACGCTGTGGCTGGTACACCGCAGGCTACCTTGTTTGAGTGTCACTTGGTCATTGACCTGGTCCCCTAGAGTGGTCGCGAGAAAGTCCAAGCAGCCGGCATGGCTCAAGCCTTCGGGCGTGGCATAGACCATCGAGAGCTGTGGCGTTCCCAATGCGCTGCTGGGCGATGTCGCAGTGGTATCCGGCAGCAGCCAGGTCACCTGATCCGAGCCGCTCTCATGAAGCGACAGAGAGCCCGATTGTTGCCACTGACGACCCAGCATAGTTACCCACGTGTGGGCGACCCATTGGGCTTCCCAGCGCCTTTGTTGTTGCGCCTGGTGTTGCCAGATGTGCAACGCAGCCAACACTGCCGCAGTACTGAGCATCAGTGTGATGGCGCTTGACCAAAGGACATCCAACACAATCCAGCCTTGCTCGGTCGCTGGGCAGGAGTCGGCCGCGCGCGCCCGCCGAGCCATTTTGTCCAGAGCGACGGCGGAGGTTCCCGATCGGGGATGGCTTTTTCTCGAGGCTCGTTGTTGGAGATGCGCATGAAAATCAGCAGCTCGCATGGCGCCACCTCACCAGCTCACATGCTGCGACAGGCAAGCAGAATGCGCGCGACACGTTGCGCCCAATGCCCCGGCGTTCTGTGTCCCCACCGAAGTCCATCTGATCTGAATCAACCACTCCGAATCAGACACGGCGACGAGCTGAGATTGCCCACTCGGCAATGCATCGCCAACGGCTTGTTGCCAATTCGCCATCAGCGATTGTTGCCAGGCAAGGCCCTCACAGGGCGCCGTTCGACAATCCATGGGATCTAGCAAAGGCGAGTCCCAAGTCCAACCCAACACCGTGGAGTGGAGCGCAGTCACTTGGCCGTCGCCACGAGCAAGTCCCTGCAGTTGTTCAGACAGGCGGTGGGCCAGTGCCAATGCCTCCAGTTGTTGTAAGGCGCCTTCTTGTTGTTGCAAGTGGCGGACCTGCCAGCCCCACAAGACCAGCAAGGACATGCTCAACAGAGCCGCACCCACAAGCAACTCCAGCAGGGCGATGCCGCGTTGCGTGGTCATCACTGATCGGTACTGACGGATATGCGAGCCCATGAGAGCGTGACGCGGCGGTGGTCGTTGATCAAAAAAGACTGCACTTGTGGGGTCGTCCCCAAAGGTCCAAAAGTCACGTACTGTTTGGTCCCAGCGATGCGTGAATTGAAGGGCGGCGTCAATGTTTTGATCAGCGCATCGGATCCTGCGTCATAGCCCCGATCACCACCCACATCGATGAAGATGACCCAAGGACAGGCCCAATGGGTTGTGCTAGAGACATCACAGGGCGAGGGCGCCAGTGTGACGCGGGCACTGCGACTCAAGGCTTCTTGTTGGGTCAGACGCAAGGCGCGCACCAGTGACTCGCTCACCGAGGCGGATTGCATTGACTGCCACGCACCTTGGGCCATGGGGATGCCCGCGACCATCAGGATCAGCGCAATGGACATCGCCCACAGCCATTCCAACAGAGCAACACCGCGTTGGCATTCCTGGGCTTGTGAGGCTTTGCGCTGGCAGTGGGTGTCTGGACCATCTTTCATGGTCCGAATTTAGGAGAGGACGACTTAGCTTGGATAGGCGTTCGCGGCGCCAGCCTTCACAAAGCTTGGGAATCCGTGTGGAATTTCCCGGGATCAAGGGCCTTTGACGTCGTCCAAGAAAGCCTTGAACTCATCGATGTCCTCAAAGCTTTGGTAAACACTGGCAAAGCGGACGTAGGCAACTTTGTCCATTTTCTTGAGCTCTCGAATCACCAATTGACCGATGCGCGAAGAGGGTACTTCGCGCAGCGACGGCACCAGCAATTTTTCTTCAATGCGATCAATCGCAGCGGCGACCAGCTCAACGCTCACCGGCCGCTTGCGCAGCGCCAGCTGGAAGGAGCCTTCGAGCTTGCGCCGCTCGTACTCGACCCGGCTGCCATCTTTTTTGACAACCAAGGGAAACGAAATCTCGGGCCGCTCATAAGTCGTGAAGCGGCGCTCGCACTTGCTGCACTTGCGCCGCCGACGCAGTTGCGTGTCATCATCAGCCAGCCGTGTCTCCACGACTGGGGTATCTGCATGACCACAAAAAGGACACTTCATCTCGCGCCTTGGCTGTGGTTGGACCTGGAATCAGCCAACGTAGACGGGGAAGCGTGACGTCAGCGCAGCGACCTTTTCGCGCACCGCAGCCAGATTGGTCTCATCGTGTGGGTTGTCCAACGTGTCGGCAATCAGGTGGGCTGTGGCCGTCGCCTCTTCGACACCGAAGCCACGGGTCGTCAGCGCTGGCGTACCAATGCGCACGCCGCTCGTGACCATGGGCTTTTGAGGGTCGTTGGGGATCGCGTTCTTGTTCACGGTCATGTGGACAGAGCCCAAAATCGCCTCTGCCTCTTTGCCCGTCAAATTTTTGGAGCGAAGGTCCACCAACATCACATGGCTTTGTGTTCCACCACTGATGATGCGCAAGCCTCGGGCTGCGAGGGTCTTGGCCATCGCATCTGCGTTGGCGATCACACGCGATTGATAAGACTTGAACTCGGGGCTGAGGGCCTCTTTGAACGCCACCGCTTTGGCAGCGATCACATGCATCAAGGGACCACCTTGAAGTCCAGGGAAAATGGCGCTGTTGATGGCCTTTTCGTGTTCGGCCTTCATCAAAATGATGCCACCGCGAGGGCCACGCAAGCTCTTGTGCGTCGTCGAGGTAACGACGTCTGCGTGGGGCACGGGATTGGGGTAGACGCCCGCTGCGATCAAACCCGCGTAGTGCGCCATGTCGACCATAAAGATCGCGCCCACTTCTTTGGCGATCTTGGCGAAACGTTCAAAATCAATGTGCAAGCTGTATGCCGAGGCGCCAGCAATGATCAGTTTGGGCTTGTGCTCACGCGCCTTGGCTTCCATCGCTTCGTAGTCGATGGCTTCTTGCTCGTTGAGACCGTAAGAGACCACGTTGAACCATTTGCCGCTCATGTTCAGGGGCATGCCGTGGGTGAGGTGGCCGCCTTCTGCCAAGCTCATGCCCATGATGGTGTCGCCTGGCTTTAGGAAAGCCAAAAATACAGCCTCATTGGCTGATGCACCGCAGTGGGGCTGTACGTTGGCGGCGTCGGCCCCGAACAGTTGCTTGACCCGGTCAATTGCCAGCTGCTCTGCCACGTCGACGTGCTCACAGCCGCCGTAGTAACGGCGACCTGGATAACCTTCTGCGTATTTGTTGGTCAGCTGGGTCCCTTGCGCAGCCATGACGGCAGGCGAGGTGTAGTTTTCGCTGGCAATCAGCTCGATGTGTTGCTCTTGGCGCTGGTTTTCTGCCTCGATGGCAGCAAACAATTCGGGGTCGACTGTGGCAATGGTCTGGTTGCGGTCAAACATGGAAGGGGCCTTAAGGAATGAATGCCTCGCGCAAACGCAAGGTGACCCAGGCGAACGGCACAAACACCCCGCGAAGGGAGGCGGTGCGCTTCCTCGTGGTTCAGTTCCACGTCGACCCCAAGGGCCGCTGATCGCCAGTCGCGCACGGGCGTAAGTGTATCTCAAGCCGCTCTATGCGACCGCGGCGTTGGCGTCGGCTCAGGCGGTGGATCCCAACCAAACAGACTGCTCCTCAGTGAGCTCGATGACACTCCAACGGGGCCTAGCCGCAGCCAGGCTCCAGTCACTGAGGACATTGCGTTGCAATTGCCCGAGGGCGTGACTCCTCCCTTCGTGGGTATGGCCATGAATCACTTCTGTAGCCTGCAGGCGTGCCGCATCTTCCAACACCGCTGATTCGGTCACATCGGCCCAGCCCATGCGTGCTTTCTGGTGGGCTTGGCTCTGCGCGCGCATCGCCCTGGCTTGGGCAAGCCGGATCGTCAGGGGCTGCGCGAGGAACGCTTGCCTCCACTCATCGCTGCGGACCTGTGCTCTGAATGCCATGTACTCGGCATCGCTGGTGCACCATTGATCCCCGTGGGAGAGGAGGCGGCGGGACCGCCCCCATTGCAGAATCGTTGGGTCAGTCAGCAGCGTGACCCCCGTGCGTTGGGCAAAGGCTTCACCAACCAAAAAATCCCGATTGCCGCGCAGCCAGTAGACCGGTTTGCGATCACTCAGTTGATGCAGCTGATCCGCGCAGTGCTGCCAAAACGCGATGGACTCCCCATCCTCGTTGGTCGCAGCTGGGGCATCGAGCAAGTCGTCGCCCACCCACACCTCAAAGTAATCTCCGAGCAAGAACCAAGCATCGGCGTCGTCGCCGCGGAGCATCTGGTGCCAATGCGCCGCGGTCTGCGGATCGTCTTTATGCAAGTGCAAGTCCGACGCCACTCGAACACGTTTCCAGTGGGCGTCAGCGGAGATTTGCATCTGCAGTGGCTCAGAGCTTGACGGCTTTTTCGATGACCACAGGGTTGACGGGCACATCGTCGTGGAAGCCCTTGCGACCGGTCGCAACCGAGCGCAACTGGTCCACCACCTCGGTGCCTTGCACCACTTTGCCAAACACTGCATAACCCCAACCTTGAACAGAGGGGGCCGTGTGGTTCAAAAAGCCGTTGTCGGACACATTGATGAAAAATTGCGCCGTCGCAGAGTGCGGGTCTTGTGTGCGAGCCATCGCGATGGTGTACTGGTCGTTTTTGAGGCCGTTGTGAGCCTCGTTTTCGATGGGCGCCATGGTTTCACGCTGCTTCATATCAGGGGTGAAACCACCGCCTTGAATCATGAAGCCATCGATGATCCGGTGAAAGATCGTGCCGTCGTAATGTTTGTTTTCAACGTAATCCAAAAAATTTGCAGTGGAAACAGGGGCCTTCTCGGCATTGAGTTCAAGCGTGATGACGCCGTGACCTGTGATGTGTAGTTCGACTTGGGGGTTGCTCATTGTTATTGCTCCAAAGTGGCATTGAGGATGACCACGGGTTCACGTGGTACATCAGAAAATGGGCCGACGCGACCCGTTGAAACAGATTTGATTTTGTCCACCACGTCCATGCCCTGGGTGACCTGACCAAACGCAACGTAGCCGTAGCCCTGTGCATTGGGGGCACGGTAGTTCAGGAACGCATTGTCCTTCACGTTGATGAAAAATTGGGCGGTCGCCGAGTGGGGGTCTCCCGTGCGCGCCATGGCAATGGTGCCGCGGGCGTTAGGTAGTCCGCCTCGCGCAGCCACGTCGGGTCCTTCGTGGGAGATAGGTTCCATCGTCGACTTTTGCTCCATATTCGGAGTGAAGCCGCCGCCTTGAATCATGAAGCCATCAATCACCCGGTGAAAAATCGTTCCCTTGTAATGACCTGATTTCACGTAGCCCTCGAAGTTCGCGACGGTTTTGGGGGCCTTGTCGCTGGCCAGCTGGATCACGATGTCTCCCATATTGGTTGTCAGGCGCACTTTGGAAGCCCACGCCGGTGTGATCCAGGTGCTCAGGGCAAGGGCGATGGTGCTCAACGAGATCAAGGAAAGGGACATTTTCATAAGTACCTCGGACGGAAAAATAGAGTTAGTGGCGCCGCTCAGCGATCGGCAGGCGGGGTTGCTTTTCGCAAGTTGTTCTGCGCTGAAGTGTTCGACGGGTCAGCCAGTACAGCTTTGTTGAATTGAACGCGGGCGCCAGCCAGATCACCCAGCTCCGCCATGACGACCCCTAAATTGTTGTAAGGCTCGCTGAGCTCTGGAAATCGAACGGTCATCTCTTCAAACAAGCGTTTTGCTTGACCGAGCTCGCCTTTGCTCGCCAGCCAGACGCCTTTGAGCATCTGCAGTCTCACATCATTGGGGTGCTCTGCGAGGCCTTGTTCAATGGCGTCACCGGCTTGTTGCCAGTCCTTTTTTTCCAGCGCTTGTTCGATCGCCGTGATTTTGGTTTGGGGTTCCTGTGCCCGTGAGGCTTGAGATAGCCCCCACAGCGACACCAATAGCGCGAGCAGCGCCAGCAGTCGGGTGGCGCGGGGGTTAAATTCTGGCCAACCAGGAGAAACTGGCTTTTCGTTGGGTGGCGAAGAGATGGTGATCATGTGCGGGATATTCTAGAGGAGCTCGATTCCCACAAAAAGCCTAGAATCCACCCCTTTGCCGCAAAAACAGTTTCTTCGCAGGGTGAGCAAGCAGCTACCCCTGGACCTTTCGCCATGAGCCTGACCGTTTACAACTCCTTGACCAAACGCAGTGAGCCTTTCGTACCTCTGGTACCCGGGCAAGTGAAGATGTATGTCTGTGGCATGACGGTCTACGACTATTGCCATTTGGGCCACGCACGCGCCATGATGGCTTTTGACGTGGTGCAGCGCTGGTTCAAGGCCAACGGCTATGCTGTGACGTATGTGCGCAATGTGACGGACATTGACGACAAGATCATCGCCCGAGCCGTCCAAAACGGCGAAACGATTCGTTCCCTGACAGACCGCATGGTTGAAGCGTTACACGAGGATGCTGATGCTTTGGGTATCGAGCGTCCGACCCACGAACCCAGAGCGATGGACTATGTGCCACAAATGCTCTCGTTGATCCAGACGCTGGAACACAAAGGCTTGGCCTATCAGAGCCAAGACGGGGATGTGAACTACGCGGTGCGTCAATTTGACGGCTATGGTGCCTTGAGTGGCAAGTCATTGGACGAGTTGCGCGCGGGTGAGCGCGTGGCCGTAGCAGGCGGCAAACAAGACCCGCTGGACTTCGTCCTGTGGAAAACCGCCAAGCCCACAGAACCCGATGAGGCCAAGTGGGAAAGCCCCTACGGCGCTGGACGGCCAGGCTGGCACATTGAATGCTCGGCGATGAGTTGCGCGCTGTTGGGAGAAACCTTTGACATCCACGGCGGCGGAGCAGACCTGCAGTTCCCTCACCACGAAAATGAGATTGCCCAAAGCCAAGGCGCATCTGGTAAGCCGCTCGCGAGGGTGTGGATGCACAATGGATTTGTTCGCGTCGACAACGAAAAGATGTCCAAGTCTCTGGGCAATTTTTTCACCATCAGAGATGTGTTGAAAACCTATGACGCAGAGACGGTTCGATTTTTCATTTTGCGCGCGCACTATCGCAGCGCACTCAACTACAGCGATGCCCATTTGAACGATGCGCGCAGCGCACTTAAAAGGCTCTACACCGCGCTCGCGTCTGTCGAGGCTGAGGCCATCGCGTTGGATTGGGACGCGAACGATTACGCCCGCAACTTTGCGACCGCGATGAATGATGACTTTGCTACTCCGGCTGCCGTGGCGGTGTTATTTGATCTCGCTGCCGAAGTGAATCGCACCGGCAGCACCCACCTGGCAGGTTGGCTGCGTGCACTGGGCGGTGTCCTGGGACTGCTGCAGACTGACCCCCAGGTTTACCTACAAGGTGACGCAGCCGATCTGGATGCAGAGCGCATCGCCAGCTTGATTCAGCAACGTCAAATGGCCAAAGCAAACAAAGATTTCGCCAGTGCCGATGCGATCCGCAAGCAACTATTGGAAGAAGGCATTGTGCTGAAAGACAGCCCGACCGGTACGACTTGGGAACGCGCATGAGCGCCGAGGTCGTGACGCCCGACTATTGGGAGCAGGCCTGCGCGCACTTGATGAAAAAGGACCGCGTTATGCGGCGCTTGGTGCCCAAGTTTGCGGGCGTGCACTTGGAGTCCAGGGGCGACCCCTTTGTGACTCTGGCGCGCAGCATCGTCGGCCAGCAGATTTCTGTGAAGGCCGCGCAGACTGTCTGGGATCGCTTCGCAACCCTGTTGCCGCAAGTGACCCCCGCTCGAGTGCTCAAGCTGGATGTTGCGGATCTCCGGGGTGCAGGATTGAGTGCGCGCAAGGTCGAGTACATACAAGACTTGGCTCACCATTTTTTAGATAAGCGCGCCAACATCAAAAAGTGGGCTGACCTAGGCGACGAGGAGATCATTGCGGAGCTGGTCGCGATCAGGGGCATCGGTCGATGGACCGCAGAAATGTTCTTGATTTTCCACCTGATGCGACCTGATGTCCTGCCGGTGGACGACGTCGGCTTGGTCAATGGGGTAAGCAAGCTTTATTTTTCGGGTGAAGCAGTCAGTCGAAATGAGTTGCGGGAGGTAGCAGCAGCTTGGGCGCCGTACCGAAGCGTTGCGACTTGGTATATTTGGCGCAGTTTGGAACCGGAACCCGTGGCTTACTAATTCGAGAAGCATTTCTCCAGGTGGAGCGGTTCGCGACACAATGACAAAAATGTGCCAGGTAGGCCGCTGCAAGTGGCTCCGGCCGAAGGAGGGCATCAATTGCCAAAGCGTTACTTTCTAGATTTCGAGCAACCGATTGCCGAACTTGAAAACAAAATTGAAGAACTCAGATTCGTGCAAACCGAGTCTGCGGTAGACATTTCGAGTGAGATCGAACAACTCACCCAAAAGAGCCATCAGCTCACCAAGGATCTGTACGCCAAGCTGACCCCTTGGCAGGTGACCAAGGTCGCTCGCCATCCTGACCGGCCTTACACCATGGATTACATCCAGGGGATGTTCACGCACTTTCAAGAGCTGCATGGTGACCGGCATTTTGCCGATGATCAGAGTATCGTGGGGGGCATGGCTCGATTCAAAGGGCAACCCTGTGTCGTGCTAGGACACCAAAAAGGGCGCGATACCAAGGAGCGCGCGCTGCGCAACTTTGGTATGACCAAGCCGGAGGGTTACCGCAAGGCACTGCGCTTGATGAAGCTAGCAGAAAAATTTCGTATGCCCGTCTTCACTTTTGTCGATACGCCGGGTGCTTACCCTGGCATCGATGCTGAAGAGCGTGGTCAGTCTGAAGCGATTGGACGCAACATTTTCGAAATGGCTCAGTTGGAGACTCCCATCATCTCGACCATCATCGGTGAGGGGGGATCGGGCGGGGCATTGGCGATTGCGGTGGGGGATCAAACCCTCATGTTGCAGCATGCCGTCTACTCGGTGATCAGCCCAGAGGGGTGTGCATCGATTCTCTGGAAGACGAGCGACAAAGCCGAAGAGGCCGCAGAGGCGCTAGGGATCGTGGCCCCTCGGTTGAAGGCGTTGGGGCTGGTCGACAAAATTGTGAGCGAGCCCACGGGCGGTGCGCATCGGGATCACAAAGCGATGATGGGGCTGCTGAGCAAAGGCTTGTCTGACGCCCTGCGGCAAGTCTCTGGCCTCAAGACCGAGGAGCTGCTGCAGCGCCGATACGAACGTCTGCAGAGCTTTGGTCGGTTCACAGAGAAGGCATAAGCGAGACCACACCATGGCGGGCTCCGTCGATCTCGCCAATCCCTGCAGGGAGGCTTTGCAAAAGTGGGCGGAGCGTCACCCAGTGAGAGGTCAGCTCGGCATCGCTCTGAGCGCAGGCGCGGATTCGACGGCCTTGCTGCTAAGTGCCCACGCGTTGTGGCCAGGCCAAGTGGTGGGCCTGCACATCAATCACGGCTTGCAGGCGCAGGCAGATGCGTTTGAGCAGCAGGCCACGGCGCTTGGTCAGCGATGTGGGGTACCCATTTATGTAGCCAAAGTCGCGGCTCAGCCTCAGCTGGGTCAAAGTCCGGAGGACGCTGCAAGGCGAGCCCGCTACATCGGCTTGACGGCCATGGCACGACAGCATGGCATTGACCGGGTGTGGCTGGCGCAACACCAGGACGACCAAATGGAGAGTGTGCTGCTAGCCCTTTCCAGAGGCTCCGGCGTGGCGGGTTTGGCGGGCATGGCAGAGGTTTTTGAGTTGCAGGGGGTTTGGTTTGAGCGCCCGCTGCTCGATGTCTCGGCCCAAGCGATCAGAAGCTGGTTGGACTCAGCTCAGATTCCGTACGCAGAAGACCCAACCAACAGCGATGTGCGTTTCACCCGCAACCGAATTAGGCATCAGGTCACGCCAACGCTCAAAGCCGCTTTCCCTCACATCGCGGCGACGATCAGTCGATCTGCACAACACATGGCTCAAGCCCAAGGCATATTGGACGAAGTGGCCGCCGAGGATGCACAGAGGGTTGGCTTGCCGCCACAAATAAAAGCTCTGCAGGCGTTGAGTCAAGCGCGCCAGAGCAACCTGTTGCGCCACTGGATCAAGGCCGAGTCTGGCTCTGCCCCGACCCAAGCCCAGCTGCAGGCGCTGCTGTCGCAAGTCGAGGCGTGTCGTACCCGCGGGCACGACATCGAGCTAAAAGTGTCGGCTGGATACGTCACACGCGACGGCGAGAGATTGGCCTTCCAGTCGAATTTATAATGCTAGGTTTTGCGCTTGACCACAGGGGTTAAGCCGTTCCATCCGACGAGGAAGCGCGGGACATATCCATGGCATTGATCGTACACAAATACGGTGGCACCTCGATGGGGTCGACCGAGCGCATTGGTTTGGTGGCCAAGCGCGTGGCTAAATGGGCCAGAGCTGGTCACCAGATGGTGGTGGTTCCCTCGGCCATGTCGGGTGAGACCAACCGGCTATTGGGCTTGGCAAAGGAACTCGCGCCCGAGCGTCCGGGCAAATCCTATCAGCGGGAATTGGACATGTTGGCCTCCACAGGCGAACAGGTCTCCGTTGGCTTGTTGTCGATTGCTTTGCAGGCAGAAGGCGTCGATGCCGTCAGCTATGCCGGCTGGCAAGTGCCCATCAAGACCAACTCTGCCTACACCAAGGCTCGCATTGAGTCGATCGACGACACCCGTGTGCGACAGGACTTGAGCGCCGGTCGGGTGGTCATCATCACCGGATTCCAAGGCATCGATGCAGATCACAACATCACCACCCTCGGGCGTGGCGGTTCTGACACCTCAGCGGTCGCAGTGGCGGCGGCTCTCAAGGCGGACGAGTGTTTGATTTACACCGACGTTGACGGCGTGTACACCACCGACCCTCGTGTCGTGGCGGAGGCGCGCCGACTGAGCCGCATCAGTTTTGAGGAAATGCTCGAGATGGCGAGTTTGGGCAGCAAAGTACTCCAAACCCGCTCCGTCGAATTTGCCGGCAAATACAAAGTACCCGTGCGTGTGCTATCGAGCTTCACGCCCTGGGATATCGACTTAGCAGAAGAAGCGGCCTCTGGTACGCTCATCACGATTGAGGAAAACGTCAACATGGAACAAGCCATCGTCTCTGGCATTGCGTTCAACCGCGATGAAGCCAAGATCTCTCTGTTGGGCGTGCCCGACACACCTGGTATCGCATTCAAGATTTTGGGGGCCGTCTCCAAGGCCAACGTCGAAGTCGACATGATCATCCAGAACCTGTCCAAGAACGGGCTCACTGACTTCAGTTTCACCGTGCACCGCAATGATCTCGGTAAAGCGCTCGACGTGCTGCAAAACGAAGTCGCGCCTCAGCTGGGGGAGTGCGAAATCATCAGCGACCCCAAGATTTGCAAAGTCAGTATCGTTGGTATCGGTATGCGCAGCCACGCTGGTGTAGCCAGTCGGATGTTTGAAAGTCTGAGCGCCGAAGGCATCAACATCCAGATGATCTCGACCTCTGAGATCAAGGTGTCGGTCGTCATCGACGAAAAGTACATGGAACTGGCCGTGCGGGCGCTGCACAAAGCCTTTGAACTGGACCAGTCTGAAGAGATGGATCAGATTTAAGCCGTGGCATAATACGCGGCTTCAGGAGCGATGACCGAGAGGCTGAAGGTGCTCCCCTGCTAAGGGAGTATGCGGCTTA